>CAVYMJ010000005.1:0-41539 GCA_963769585.1 uncultured Actinomycetota bacterium | reverse complement strand
GAACAGGCCCGTCAAGGGCCCGAGGGTGGCTGATAACTTCCTCTCGTGCATCTCTCAACGCCCCGCCTCCCGCCTGCCTGCGGGCAGCACATCGCGATGCGTGCCCCCAGGACCTCGGCTCGTCGCGTTCAGCGCGACCCCCTGGCCCACCGACGCTCATGACCCAGGGCCCGATCGTGTTCATCCACCCGTCGGATGAGCTTTACGGGGCCGACCGGATGCTGCTCAGGCCGCCCTTCCGAAGGATCTGAGGGGCCGGGCCCAGTTCTGGCTTCCGACCGACCTCCCGCACGGAAGCACGCCACTGTGCGCGGAGCTCGAACGACGGGGAGGCACCGTCAGGCACGTCGACCTCCCGATTCTGCGACGCGCCGATCGCACCCCGCGAGGGCTTCGTCGCCTCGCCGGCCGTTCCGTGCGCCTCTTTCGGGAGCTACGACGCCTCCGACCAGAGCTCGTCTACTGCACGACCAGCGCTACCTACCTCGCGGCTTCCGTCGCTCGGGCCGCTCGCGTTCCGACAGTGGTGGGTCACGTCCAGGAGTTCTGGTCGCGTGGCGATCAGAAGCTGCTGGGGCTGCTCGCGCGGTCGACCGATCGGGTGCTGGCGATCTCAAGCCGGTAAAGCAACAGCTTCCCGAGCAAGTGCGCAGACCGCCACGGTTATCCTCGACCTGGCCGAGAAACCGAGAAACGCTGCAAGTGGACGTCCGTCGGCGAACCGGTCCACTGGGTTTGTATGGCCAGCCGGTGGAACAGGTGAAAGGTGCAAGGCTATGCCTACGACCCGGACATGCTCGACGAGCTGGAAGGTCGTAGCTGTTCGGCCAGTACCAGCGGGGAATAGCGTGGACATCCTGGTAGAGTTGGCTGGCCCGACCACGAAACCGTCCGCGTAGTGGGCCAGACCGACGATCCGCACTCCTCTGCTTTTGCAGATGACTGACATGATAGTTCGTGCCGTCGTAGACCCCGAGCCGTTCGGACTGGTTGCGGCTGAGGCCTCCGCGAGAGGTCGAGCGGTAGTTGGCAGTGACGCCGGCGGCCTCGCCGACATCATCGCTGAGGGGGTGACCGGTTGGCTCTACCCGCCGCAGCGGTCGACGCGGTTCATCGGCCACTGTGCTCGGCGGGTCCGTCGCGGCGGAGATCGCCCACGACGAGATCCACAACTCGCGAACTGCCTGAACCGGTTCACCAGCGCACGCTTCGCGAGAAGAACTCCTCGGGCATGGGTCTTGCCGGCTCGAACTCGCCACGGATATCGCGAGGTGCATGCCCACTTCTGGGCTGGTCTGGCCCACGGGGGCTGCCGATGACCGGCGGGCCGGTCACGTCTTCCAGCGGGGGGCTGTCGATGTTCAACTCATGGATCGATCGCGGGGATGAACTCGCGAGCGAGTTCCAGGCCGGTGACCCGTTTCCGCTGCTCGTGATCGACGACTTCCTGGACGAGGAGACCGCAGAGGGGTTGCTCGCCGAGTTCCCTGCGCCGGACGCGATGCCCAAGTCACGGGACTACGTCTTCGGTGACAAGCACGAGCTGTCCAGCGTCGCCGAGCAGGGACCAGTGTCGAAAGCGTTCTACGACGCCCTGGTCGGCCCGGAGTTCAAGAGGTTCCTCGGCCAGCTGTCAGGCAAGGACCTCTGATCCCGCGTTCCACGGCGGCGGCTTCCACCAGAGCGGCGACGGAGGCTTCCTCGACACGCACGTCGACTTCAACATGCACCCGCTCCATGGCGACTGGCTGCGCACTCTCAATGTCCTGCTGTACCTGAACAAGGACTGGAAGGACAGTTGCGACGGCCGCTGCCGATAGGCGAAGCCCAACAATAAGCCTCATGCAGATCAAACCACTGTTCAACAGGGGCGTGATCATGGTTACCGACGACCACACCTTCCACAGATGTCTCTTCCCGGGCGTGACCCGCAAGTCCATTGCCACCTACGCCTACGAGAAGGTCGAGGCCGGCAGCCACGTCGCCCGCACCGCGGGTGGTCGCCCGGAGGGCAGCGCCTTGAAGAAGTGGCTCGCGGCGCTGCAACACTATGCCGTCAAGCTGGAGCAAGTGGGCAGTGCCACCGCCAAGATCGCTGATCGCCGTCCAGTGCCAACGAATCCGTCGGCGCCTCGGCGCCGCCGGCCGCGTCGCCCACGACTGCGTCTGAATCAGCCGAGCATGCAGGAACCCACATGAAACTCACCGGAGCCCGGAGCCGATGGACAGGGACGCGGATCAACGCCTGCCGTAAGGCCTACGCCCACTGGCCGCGCGCCGCAGGACGATGGGAGCGGAGGTCCCCCCTACTCCCGGTTCATCAACCGTCCCCTCGGGCGGGTCCTTGCTGCCTATCCTTCCGGATCGGCCTGACGCCCAACCAGGTGACGCTGATCAGCGGACCCACCACGTTCGCCGGCATCATCTTGCTCGCGACGGCCGACGCCACCTACGTCACCGGCGCTGGAGTTGCCGTGCTGCTGATTCTCGGATATCCCCTGGGTTCGGCGGACGGTCAGTCGCAACTGCGTGATCGGGGTCACTCGACGGGGAATGGCTCGACCACATCTTCGACACCGCAGCTGGGGACATCACCTGGCCATCGCGATCACCTGGCGCGGCCCTACAACTTGCCCGACATCTACCTGCTGGATCCACTCACCTTCTCGATCGCTCTGATCATCACCTTCTGGCATCTTGTTGACCGAGCTGATGCCCGCGTCGGTCGGCCAACGCTCGTCCCGGCGACAAGTACGTCCCCTGCCCTCCACGCAGCAAGCACCCGATGCTCTTCAGTCCTTCAACTCCCCGTCAACTCCAGCGTAGCTGCGTGGCCTTCCTCTTCCTCGGCGACCAGAGCGTATTCGTGACGCTCTACTCCTCCGTGGCGCTGGCGATACTCGTTTCCTGTTGCTTGCCTTGCCGCGCTACTTCGGCCAGCTCAGCAGGGCCACCGCCAGCTGAACCGTCGAGCCCGGTCGCCTACCACCACCCGTCGCCGAGCCAGTCCCACGAGACGCGCCGATCGTGGACGTCGATCCGGATGAGGATCAGCTTCCAGGCCCGCGGAAGATGACCCGCGACTGGTCGATGGTGTAGCTGAAATAGACACGGACACGCCCGCGCTGCTTCTTGGGGATCGCGAACACGTCCCTCCCGCTCGCCGTCGCTCCGGCCTTCAGCTTGGCGGGCAACGGCGAGGCGCCCGGCCCGGCCAGGTCGATCGCGGATCGTCCCGCCTCCCCGGAGTACGCCGTGACGATGGCGAGGTCGAGGTCGATCGTCTTCTTGCTCTCGTTGCTCACCGTGATGGTGAAACGCAAGCAGGGCCGGCAACTTGCCCCGGCCCCCGCGCCTCGCCCTTGACGGCCTCGATGTCAGTGACCTCGACCGCGACCCCGTTGTCCAGCACGACGTCGTCCTCGAACCTTGCCGGAATGGGTTTGAGTAGCTTGGTCACGACCGGTCGAACCGACGGAACGGGGTACGCGCTGGCGGAAGAGCCGGTCTTGCGGGCTTGGTGGGTTCCGTGTCCGATCCCGGCGAAGCCTGGGCGGTTGAGGTCGGTGTCGTCGAGGAGTTCGGGGGCGATCGTCGTCAGCGCGGTTCTGAAGCACGACCACCAGCACCACCAGGGCCAGAGCCGCCGCGGCGGCGCTGCCGAGCGCGATCCATTTGCCCTGAGTGGGCTTGGTCGGCCCGTCGGGCACGACCAGCCCGGCGCTCAAGAGCGACCCAGCGCGCGGTGGGTCCGGCCGGTGGCGCGCCAGATCGTGGCGTCGGGCGCAGTGGACCCGTCGGGACCCATAGCGCGGCCACAACCGGTAGGAGTCCCCACAGCCGAAACAGAAACCCGCATGCCCAAAGCCTACCGAACCCAGGAAGAACGCAATGGCGGCCGCTCGTCGGGCGGCCGGTATGCGACTCACTTCGGCCGGAACACTATGATGAGGACCAATAACAAACAACCGAGAACGTCGGCTGCCTGTGTCCAACACTCTGCATTAGGAATCGCACCAGCCGGGCGAATGATGATCGTTCCGCCTTCGGTCACCGAGCAGTGACCTCTTCGTCACAAGCACTGGTCCTACATCCAGACCCCACTCAACGGCCAACTCACGTTCGTCAGTGTCGTGTTGGAGACCGAGTTCCCCCTGCTGCTGCTCCAGGCACGTTCCATCGCCCGGTTCCTCGACGAGGCCCTCGTCCATGAGGTCCTGGTCATCGACAACTCCACCCTCGGTATTCCTGCCGCAACGCTCGCTGAGCTCCAGCACGAGTACGCCCACCTCGCTGACAGAGTGCATGTGTTCCAGCCCGACGATATGTGTCGGTTCCAGCAGCCCGCGTTAGCGCGGCCAGCAAGTCCTCAAGCTGTGCATCTCGGACCGCGTCGCGACGAATCGCTACGTGGTGGTGGCCGCCAAGAACCACTCACCGGCCCTGCCGATCATCACTCTCGGTCCGCGACCGGCGGCCTACTGCGAACGCCTGCTCCTAGAGAAGCATCCCCTGCGTCAGAGCTCAGCGCACTTGCGCTACCTGGACGTCAGCCCGACGACCACTTACGCCATTTCACTGCCACCGTCACGCCATTCGTCCTGGATGCTCCTGTGGTCCGCGACCTCGTGGCCGATCTCGAGGTGCGCGAAGATCGCCCCTTCCGGAAGTGTTCGTCGAGCAGCAGCTCACAGAGTTCTTTCTGTACGCCGGCTCGACGTGGCGCGCAGCGCTGCCCTCGAAGAGTTCTGCCACCTGCATCACCGCGCTACCCGATTGTCTCGCCCGGACGCGCTTATCAAGCCGGCGTCGATGAAGCCGTGGCGACGCCACAGCGCGAGATGCGCCGCTCTTCGCCGTGCACCGTCGGGCACTGGTCAAGCTGGACCAACCGGCGACCGAGGCCCTTGCCGACTTCTGGGTCTCGGTCGGGCTCTTCCCGGATCGGTTGGCTGCGGAGCTGTTCGTCAAGAGCTCGTCACCATGTACTCGCGAGTGAACCGGCGCCAAGCTGCGCGAGGCGCGCTGGCGCGCCGCTGACGCTGCGTCGCGCGACGCAGCGCCTGTACGCGGCGAAGGGCGACGCAGATCGCTACGATCGCGCCACGGCCATGACCTGAGCGCTCCGCTCCTGACCAGGACACTCCCAGCCCCAACGATCCTGCACGGCCGGCAACGTTCTGGGTGGGGCGAAGGTTCTCTACCTGCAGCATCGACCATGATCGACCTACTGTCCGTTGTTGAGCCGCGGGGTCTCGAAGGTGAAGTCAGTCGGAGCGTTAGTCGCGAACTGGACCCGTCGTCGCCACACCAACACCGCCGGCTGCCCGCAGCGACGCGGTCGCGTCGGTCACCGTCGCGGTCCACCCGGTACGGCTACGACGCGCCGACCTTCCACCTTGGCCTTCAACGTCGTCAGCGAGGCGCCCATTGGTCTGGAACCGCATGTTCAACGCGTCACCGGCGGCGAAGGCGAAGTCCGCCACCGGCTCCCGCGACGAGATCCGCGTCTCCCTACCGTCGACCTTCGAGATCCCCAGCGTCGCGGACCCGTCACTCTTGACCACCATCGTCGTGCAATAGGACACCCCACCGATCTTCCGCCCGAGCAGTGGCACGAACGTGCCGCCACCGCTCGCGCACCTTCTGCGGGGTCACCGTCACCTGCAGATCCTGGTCACGCGTCGAGACGCCGTCCAAGGCGGCCAGCCGCGTCGTCCCCGAGCTCGGCACGGTCATCGTGCCGACCCCGCCGCCGACCCGGTAGTTGGCCTGAGAACCGCTCAAGCTCCACGGCCCGCCCTGCTCAGCAGAGCCCCACCCGCTGCCCACGGTTCGACCGAAGTCGTCCGAAGCCACGAGCTGCGCACCACCCGGAGGTGCCGTTGTGGTGACGGTGTCGGTCGCCGTGGCGGTTCCCCCCTTTCCGTCCGACACGGTCAACATCACAGTGCGAGTCCCGGCTGCATACTGATGGGTGACTGTCTCGCCCGACCCCGTCGTCCCGTCACCGAAGTCCCATGCGTACGACAACGGGTCACCATCCGGATCCTCTGACGTCGAGGCATCGAACGACACGTCCGGACCGTCGACCGTCTTGGTGAACAGCGCCGTCGGGCTCTGGTTGGCCGGCGGCGGAGCCCCACCGCCCCCGTTCGCACCGTTGTAGAGCCGCAGGGTGTCGAAGGTGAAGTCGGTCGGAGCGTTGGTCGCGGAGCTCGACACGTAGGTCGCCACACCGACACCGCCGGCTGCCTGCAGCGACGCGGTCGCGTCGGTAGCCGTCGCGGTCCACCCGGTCGGCTCGGACGCGCCGACCTTCCACACCTTGGCCTTCAACGTCGTCGGCGAGGCACCTACGGTCTGGAACCGCATGTTCAACGCGTCACCGGCGGCGAAGGCGAAGCCCGCCACCGGCTCCCGCGGCGAGATCCGCGTCTCCCCACCGTCGACCTTCGAGATCCCCAGCGTCGCGGACCCGTCACTCTTGACCACCATCGTCGTGCGATAGGACACCCCACCGATCTTCCGCCCGATCAGCGTCAAGAACGTGCCGCCACCGGTCGCCACCTTCTGCGGGGTCACCGTCACCTGCAGATCCTGGTCACGCGTCGAGACGCCGTCCAAGGCGGCCAGCCGCGTCGTCCCCGAGCTCGGCACGGTCATCGTGCCGACCCCGCCGCCGACCCGGTAGTTGGCCTGAGAACCGCTCAAGCTCCACGGCCCGCCCTGCTCAGCAGAGCCCCACCCACTGCCCACGGTTCGGCCGAAGTCGTCCGAAGCCACGAGCTCGGCACCGGCGGGTGCCGTGGCGGCGACCTGATGGGTCACCGAGTGTTCAGCACCATCGTCGTCGGTCACCGTCAACGTCACGTCGTAGGTCCCGGGCAGGGCGTACACGTGCGTCGGGTTCGCCGCTGTGCTCGCGCCCCCGTCACCGAAGTCCCACGCGAACGACTCAACCGTGCCGTCGATGTCGAAGGAGCCCGCGCTGTTGAACACCACCGAGAGGTTGGCCACGTTGGCGGTGAACTCCGCAGTCGGTGGCGTGTTCGGGGCTGGCGGGCCCGCCTCCCTGGACAGGGTGACGGAGTCGGTGAAGTCCCCGCCAGCTCCCCGGACGAACCGCATCGTCAGCAGGTCGGGTGTGACGTCGAAGTCGGCAAAACCATGCGTGGGGTTGCGGTTGGCCCCCGAGGACGCGGCGAAGTATCCGGCTTCCGGATCCGACAGATCGACATCACGCAGCCCAACACCGCCCGTTCCGATCGTGGCGAGGACGGTACCGGCCCCCTTGGTGAGGGCGTCATCGGAATCAACGACACAGTTCGGGTTGTAGGAGCCGATGGTGAGCGTTGCGCACCCCGCGCCGAGCGACAGCTGCTTGGTTCGCTGGTAGAGATGCTCGTGACCTGAGAGGACGAGGTCCACCTTCCGCGAGATGAGCATGTCCACCAGGTCAGCGCCCACCTCACACTCGTACTGGCCCATGGACAGACACGGCTTGTGCATGCCCACCACGACCCAAGGGATGTCCGCCGCGCGGGCACCGTCGATCGCCGCAGCCGTCCAGTTGTAGTTGGCTGAACCGGCGGTGTAGTTGGTCACCCCTCCGGGGAACGTGATGTTCGGCGAGATCATCACGAAGCGAACGAGCGGATTCTCCTGCGGTACGTCCACGTGGTACTTGCGACCGTAGGTCCCGACCACCCCCGGTAGCTGGTTGGGCAGACATGCGGAGAAGTCGTTGATGTTCCCGTTCTGTCCGTTCCCCTCATGGTTTCCGGCCAGGAGCTCGAAGGGGAACTTGTCCCCCACTCTTGCCTTCACGAAGTCGCACCAGGTCTCCTCGGCTCCGGTCGTGCCGTACGACAGATCACCGAGCGCGAAGTGCGCGTCCGACCCGCCATCAGCCAGGGCATCGAGGACGCCTGCGGTGGTCGCCGTGTTTGCGGCGTAGTCGCCCACCGCGGTGAAGTGCACCCGCTCGGACGTCGGTGCCGCCGAAGTCGCTCCGGCCGCGAGGACGCAGGCAATCAGGGCAAGCAGGGATGCTCTGCGCCAACGCATGTGGCTCAGCGTAGACAGGCGAGGAACAGATCGGTCTATACCGCATGGGTGCCCCGTCTTGCGGCCGGTGGCCGCAGCAACCTGCTCAGACGAGTCGGAGCCAGATGACGGGCGACTCCTCAGCTGATGCTCAGATTGTCGAAGGAGGCCACGACCGGGAGCGTGGTGACGCTGCTGAACACATAGGTCTGCATCCCGATGGAGCCGGCACCCTGGAGGCCGGCGGTGCTGTCGGTGCGAGACAGATGTGTTGCTGCCGGCTCCGGGGCCCCGACCCTCCACACCTTGGCGGTCAACGTGGTGGGCGAGGCACCCGAGGCCGTGAACCGCGCCCTGAGGTCATCGCCGGCAGCGTAGGTCAGTCCTGGCACCGTCGCCGTGCCCAGCTTCGTCTCAGCTCCACCCACCACGCGGCTGATCGACACTTGCACCGAACCGTTGCCGAGCAGGCGTACGGCGCTGCGGTAGTCGGTCGTTCCCACCCTGCGGACTGCGAGCGAGTGCACGATTCCGGACCCTGTCGGCGCCACATTGGTGGCCACGTCGAGGACCGCGTTGGTGTTCATCTCCGACACGCCGTTGAGATACACCCACGGGCCGGCTCCTGCTGTGGTCAACGTGATCTTGCCCCGGCCTCCGCTCACCGCGAACCTGCTGGCGGGCCCAGTAGTCGTCCAGCCACCGCCGACGTCTGCTGCACCCCACCCATTGGCGACGCTGCGATTGAAGGTGTCCAGGACAGCCTCCGAGGACGGCACGGTCGTGGTGACCTGACGGGTCACCGAGCCCGCGGCCCCGTCGTCGTCGGTCACGGTCAACGTCACGGGGTAGGTCCCCGGAAGGGCATACCCGTGCGTCGGGTTTGCCGCTGCGCTCGAACCCCCGTCACCGAAGTCCCAGTCGAACGACTCGACCGTGCCGTCGACGTCACCGGAGGCCGCACTGTCGAACCTCACGGACAGGCCGTTCGCACTGGCCGTGAACGCCGCCGTGGGCGGAGAGTTGAGAACCGTGCCGCTCCTGGCCAGAAAGTGCTCGCGCACGTCGTTGCCGGTGAGCACGTGGGTGTAGACGGCGACCTCGTCGATCGAGCCGGCGAAGTAGCTGCTGGTCGGCCGGTTGGGCCAGCCGGTACCGATGCTGTCCCCGCCGACGCGCCAGTAACCGGTGAAGGAGCGGGCGGTCTGTGTGTCTGTGCGGTTGGCGACCCGGACACCGTCTAGATACAGGGACATCCCGTCATCGCCGACGACTCCCACGGCGTGGTGCCATTGTCCGTCGCGGTAGGAGGCCGGGCTCCTGACCGTGCGATAGGTCGACTGTCGCGTCCCGAAGTTGATCCGGCCGAGGCCGTCCATGTACAGGTGCCTGTCGTGGGTGTTCGTGCCGCTTGACCCGGTCTGGAGATCCCCGAAGCCGACGATCTTGCCGCCGGCGGAGCTGGTGGTCCTGAACCAGGTCTCCACGGAGAACCAGAACGGCCCGTGCGCAGCAGTGGAGTTGTAGGCCGTTTGTGCCGACGTTCCGTTCCACGTCGCTGCTGCGTTGCCCGGGATGGCGCCCGCGGCGTTGCGGGTCACGCCGCCGGTCAGCGTCAGGGCGTCTCGACCTGTCCAGTCCCTTGCCGTGGCGCCAGAGCTCTCCCCCAGCCGCCAGTAGTGCATCGGCCCGTCCTCCATGACGGCGCGGGCGTAGGCGTCCGTGGCGCTGCCCGCGGAGATCGTGACAGAGACCGCGTTCGAGCGAGACTCGTTGCCGAAGGGGTCCGTGGCAAAGATGCGGTAGCTCTGCGTAGACCCCGGGGTCTGTCCCGTGTCGAGGAAGCTGAGGTGCCGCTTGTCCCACTCGTTGCTGCCCGCAGTCGTTGTGTGAATCGGACTGTTGACCGCCGAACCACGGATCACCTTGTAGGTCAGGTTCCGGTTGTCGCGATCCACGTTCGTGCGCCAGCTGATGAGTGCCTCTCCCGCTCCATGGGAGGTGACGGTCGGGTTCGCGTTCGCGCCGCTCAGGTCCGGCCCGCGGTTGTTCGGATTGTTGGCCACGCCGACGCGCGCGAAGCGGACCAGACCCTGCTGGTTCACGCCGTTGACCCGCGGGAACTCGCCTCCGGCCACGACGTAGTCGGCGTTACCGCTGATCGTCCAGGCAGCCTGGGTCTGTCCGGTGAAAGAGCCTGCGGAGAGGTCGGGGAACCAGTGCAGGATCGCCGGTGCCGGCTGCCCAGCGAAGCTCGGGTAGCCGAGATAGTCCGGACGCAGCACACCGGTGGTTTGCCGTGAGTACGCCAAGGCCCGGTAGTGCTTCCAGGGGGTGGGCTGGCTGAAGCCGCCGGGGACGTTGCCGCAGTAGTGCGCATGGCCAACGGTGTAGATCACCTCCCCGATCGGCGCCACGCCGTACACGTCGCCGTGGCAGTCCTCGATCCACTCGACAGTGCCTCCGTTCCAGGACATCTTGACAGTGCCCTCGAGCGTGCCGCCCGAGCCGAAATGGAAGCCAGTGCCGTAGACGCTCGCTCCGTCGGAGGTGAGGTCAGTCAGGGCCGAGTTGGGGCCTGCGTTGCGGATCAAGCTCGCATTGGCTGCCCACGGGAGGTTGGCGCCGCTGACCGGATGGAGCGACGCGAGACCATAGCCCGGGTTGCCCGAGCCGTTCATCGTGGTGAACTGCCCCGCGACCAGGATCTGCGACCCGTCCGGCGAAGCCTCCATCGACCGGACACTTCCACCCTGAGCGTTCGGCGCCCAGGGGAGCAGTGCTCCGTCGGAGACACGGGTGGCGGCCAGACGCGAGCGAGTCTGGCCGCCCACGGACCCGAAGTGGCCGCCGAAGTAGACCGCGGTGCCGGTGACCGCGATGTCGCGCACGCGCGAGTCGGCGTTGGGGTTGAAGTTGGCGATGAGTGCGCCTGTGACGGCGTCGAGCGCTGCGATGCGACGACGGGTCGTGCCGTTGATGGTCGTGAAAGAGCCGCCGACGTAGACGCGCTTGCCGTCCGGTGAAGGGACCACCTCGTCGACGGCACCGTTCGCGGAAGGCGCCCAAGCGGTCGACAGCACGCCGGTGCGGATGTCGTAGGCCAGCAGGTTCGACCGCGTCACTTGGTTCGTGCCTGCTGGTGAGCCGGCGGGCCGGGCCGTGGAGAACTGTCCTCCGACATAGACCGTGTTGCCGATGATCGCTTGCGACCACACGACGCCCTGACCGATCTGCACCGTCGGCAGGGCATTGACCGAGGCCGTTGCCGGGTTGCGCGGATCCCCCGGCGGTGGGGCCGTGTCTGCCTCCGCCTGCCCTGGAACGCTGGCCAGGGCTGCGATCGCCATCGTCATGCATGTGACCGACCAAGCCGCTCGAACACGGACAGACTCACAGCGCCCCACCGGACTCACCCCAGACAGTTGTCGAACGCCAAGTCGTCCCAGCATCGGCAGCGACCGAGGACATAGCAATAGCCCCATGTGAGCATTGGGCGACCACAACAGGTCACTAAGCAGCGGCGAACCAGAAATGAAAGGGACGAACGTGCCCAATACCAGCAGGGACCAGCTCGGGGACGTCCTGATCGCTGTACTGACCTACCAGCGCAACGACGATCTCGTCGAGCTCCTACCGCTGCTCGTCGCACAGCTCGGCGGGCGCACCGGTGAAGTGCTGGTGGTCGACAACGACCCAGGAGGGTCGGCGGCAAGCACGGTGGCGGAGCTGGATCTGGCGAGAGTGCGCTACGTCCACGAGGAGCGGCCCGGCATCGCGCACGCCCGCAACCGCGCGCTCGACGAAGCAGGGGACGCGCATGTCCTCGTGTTCATCGACGACGACGAGAGGCCGGATGCGAGGTGGCTCACCAGCCTCTTGGCCTGCTACCAACGTGAGCAGTGCGTGGCCGTCGCCGGCGCGGTCATCCCGGATGTGGGCCGGATCGACGACCCGTGGATCGAGGCGGGTGGATTCTTCGTCCGGCCGCGCCACAGCACAGGGTCAGAGCTGGAGGCTGCGAGCACCGCCAACCTGCTGATCGACCTACGTAGGCTGGAGTCGCTCGGCTCGGTCCGCTTCGACGACCGGTTCGGACTCAGTGGAGGGTCCGACACGATGTTCAGCAGGGAGCTGATTGCTCGCGGCGGTCGGATCGTGTGGTGTGACGAGGCGGTCGTGACCGACCACATCCGCACCTTCAGAGCGAACCGGGCGTGGGTACTGCAGAGGCACTTCCGCAGCGGGAACTCATGGGCTCGCACGTCCGTCGAGCTCAGCAAGAACGGCGGGGCAACCCTGTTGATGCGCCTGCGACTCACCTTGGCAGGGGTTGCCCGGATCGTCCTCGGTACCGCTCGCTCGACGTTCGGCACGGTGGCTCGCTCTTCGAGGCATCAGGCGCGTGGGAGTCGCACCGCTGCCCGCGGGATGGGCATGACCCTGGGGGCTTGGGGCCGCGTCTACGTCGAGTACCGCCGCAAGGGTCGCGACGCCGTCTGAGCAGCGCTCGGTCACCCCTGAGGCAGCGTGTGCGATCTCCGCCACACCTGGCTTCTCGCCTCGACCGACAGCACCAGCGAGGTCAGGACGCCTCTGGACAGCGCGACATGCGGCGGCCGTAGATCCCTGGCGTCGCCGTCGCCCATACTTGGCCCATGCACCTGTCTCGCGAGTCTGGATCGACCGACAACTCGCACGGGCTCTCGCCCGGGCGGACCGCGGGCCGTTCTGCGACCGACCGAGAGACGGTGCACGACCGGTGGGCTGCGCTGCTCATCGTGACCATGGCGGTGTGGGTGGTGCTGCCCCGTCTGATCCAGAGCGTCACCGCGCCGAAGTACGCCTCGAGCGTGGGCGTCGAGACGCCGCCGCTCAGCGCGCTGGCCGCCCTGTCCTCGACCGTCTTGGCGCTCGCCCTGGCCGGGCTCTGCCTGCTCATCGTCCTCGACATCGCCAAGGACTCCCGCCCTGGGCGGCTCGGCGGGCTGGCGGTCATGCTCGCCCCGTGGATCTACCTGTCCATGCGAGACATCTTCGTCGACAATCAGCCCGACAGGGCCTCGATCATGTACCCGTTGGTCGTGGGGACCCTGTGGTTGCTGAGGCCACGGATAGAGGTGTTGCGCTACCTCGGGTACGTCGTGGGCGCAGCGGCCGCGATCAGCATCGCCTTGGCGCTCGTGCTGCCGAGCAAGGGACTCCTGACCTCATCGTCGGGCGGCCTGATCACCGAGAGCAAGGCGATCATCCCGTCGGGTATCCTCGTCGGCTTCCTCACCCACGGCAACAGCCTCGGTCAGTTCCTGGCACTGGGACTGCCGTTCGTCGCAGTGGTACCGCACCGGCGGCTTCGGTGGTTGCTGCTCGCGATCACGGCGTACGCCCTGCTCTGGACCGCAGCCCGGTCAATGCTGGGGGCGGTCGTGATCGGAATTGTTGCAGTGGCGGTGACCGCGGCGATGGACCGTGCCAGCCGACGCTGGGTGGCTCCCGTGGTCACGCTGGTTCCGTTCGTCGCCGGCGGGGTGCTGCCATTCCTCGTGACGAACCCGAGCGCATTCACCAACCGCGGGTTGATCTGGGCAACCAGCCTCGACTGGTGGCATCGAAGCCCAGTCACGGGCCTCGGATCCGACTGGTACGCCCGCGTGGGTCAGACGTCCGAGCGGTTGGCAGCCAGCGTGTTCAACGGACACAACCAGCTGGTCCACCTGCTGGTCACGGGCGGGATCCTGCTCGCGGTGATGGTGGCGTTGCTGCTGGTCGTGGCGGCGGTCAGAAGCGGTGAGATCGCCGCGTCGGGGCGTCTGGTCGCGGTCGGTTATCTCGGCACGCTCGCCGGTGCATGCCTGCTGGAGAAGGCGTTCGCGATCGTCGACAACGCCCCGATGATGCCCGTGGTGGTGGTCCCCCTCACGGTGCTGATCTGCGGCGAGCTGACCCGCTCCTCACGCGAGGACACGACGGGACCGGAGCTCAGCCCTGAGCGCCGCTCCTCCCGGGCCGCCGGCACTCCGTGACCTGACTCCCCGGACGCTGCGGCGCACCCCAGGTCCCTTGGCGACCTCCAGCTCGATCTGCCTGACCCTGCTCGGCGCGAGCACCAGCCCGGTCGCGGCCACTACCGGATCGGCCCGTCGCTCGCTGTTCAGGAGCCGGGCGGATGAGTCGACGCGCTGCTTGCTGCCCGATGTCGTCCCCCGCGAGCGGTGAGGAGGTCGCACCGATCGGGGGCGTGGGGGAAGAACGTCACGTGGGTGTGCTGGACCGGGGTCTCCCGACCTAGCTGGCAGGAGTAGCCGGCCGCGCCAGTCACCCCACCGGACTGACGGAGAGGTTGTCCCAGGACGAGGCCACGGGCGCGTTGGTTGCACTGCCGTAGAGGTAGGAGTACAGACCCACCGACCCAGCCGGCAATGCCGACCCGGTGTCGGTGCGTTCGATGTGCCACTCAGCAGGCTCAGGCGTGCCTGCCTTCCACACCTTCACCGCCAACGCCGCCGGCGAGCTCCCGACGACCCGGAACCGGGTGCGCAGCACGTCACCGTCGTTGAAGGTGCCGATCGGCACCGTCACCCGCGCGCCCAGCTGGGTCTCCGCCCCGGAGACCCGGCGCACGATCCACGCCCGCACGTCACGATCGTTCTGGATCCTCGTGATGAACTGGTAACGCGTCTCCCCGTTGCGACGAGCCCCCACCGCCCACGAGATCCCGGTGCCGGTGATGGGCTTGTCCATCGACACGTCCACCGTGCCTTCGACATCAGCCTGCGACACCGAGTTCAGGAACGCCCAGTGCCCCGTCCCCGCCGACGGCGCGGTGTAGGACGCGGCCCCACCCGAGACCGACCACCGCGATCCCGGCCCCGAGGTCGCCCAGGCACCACCGACATCAGCACTACCCCAACCGCCACTGACGTTACGAGCGAACGCATCCGCCGCGAACGGACCCGGCGCCGTCCCCACCGACACCAGCTGCGACGCCGTGTCCGTCTCACCCTCATCATCGGTCACCGTCAGCGTCACCGTGTAGGAACCATCCGCATAGGTGTGCGACGCCTCCACCCCCGAACCATCCGCAGACCCGTCACCCCAGCCCCACACATAGCTCACGATCGACCCGTCATCAGAGGAACCCGACGCATCCACCGACACCTCCTGCCCCACCACATCAACCGAGAACTCCGCCGACGGCGGCTGGTTGGCCGGAGGTTCCGGATCCCCACCACCGCCGCCAGGAGCAGTGACGGAGAGGTTGTCCCAGGACGAGGCCACGGGCGCGTTGGTCGCACTGCCGTAGAGGTAGGAGTACAGACCCACCGACCCAGCCGGCAATGCCGACCCGGTGTCGGTGCGTTCGATGTGCCACTCAGCAGGCTCAGGCGTGCCTGCCTTCCACACCTTCACCGCCAACGCCGCCGGCGAGCTCCCGACGACCCGGAACCGGGTGCGCAGCACGTCACCGTCGTTGAAGGTGCCGATCGGCACCGTCACCCGCGCGCCCAGCTGGGTCTCCGCCCCGGAGACCCGGCGCACGATCCACGCCCGCACGTCACGATCGTTCTGGATCCTCGTGATGAACTGGTAACGCGTCTCCCCGTTGCGACGAGCCCCCACCGCCCACGAGATCCCGGTGCCGGTGATGGGCTTGTCCATCGACACGTCCACCGTGCCTTCGACATCAGCCTGCGACACCGAGTTCAGGAACGCCCAGTGCCCCGTCCCCGCCGACGGCGCGGTGTAGGACGCGGCCCCACCCGAGACCGACCACCGCGATCCCGGCCCCGAGGTCGCCCAGGCACCACCGACATCAGCACTACCCCAACCGCCACTGACGTTACGAGCGAACGCATCCGCCGCGAACGGACCCGGCGCCGTCCCCACCGACACCAGCTGCGACGCCGTGTCCGTCTCACCCTCATCATCGGTCACCGTCAGCGTCACCGTGTAGGAACCATCCGCATAGGTGTGCGACGCCTCCACCCCCGAACCATCCGCAGACCCGTCACCCCAGCCCCACACATAGCTCACGATCGACCCGTCATCAGAGGAACCCGACGCATCCACCGACACCTCCTGCCCCACCACATCAACCGAGAACTCCGCCGACGGCGGCTGGTTGGGCGCCTCGGTCACCGTCACGGTGTCGCTCGTGGAGTCGGTGGCACCCTCGTCGTCGTTCACGGTGAGGGTCACCGTGTACTCGCCGCCCGAGGCGTAGGTGTGCGTCGGGTTGGTGGCCGAGCTGGTCGCCCCATCACCGAAGGTCCACTCCCGCGACACGATCGAGCCGTCTGCGTCGGAGGAGTCGTCATTGAAGGACACCTCCAGGTCGGAGGTGACCTCCCAGGTGAAGTTCGCCGTGGGCGGCTGGTTCGCTGCGACCCCGGCCCCCTTGGTGAAGTGCTCGCTGATCTCTGCAGCTCCCAGCACCCGGCTGTACACCGCGGCCTCGTCGAGGGAGCCGGCGAAGTAGTCGCTGGACGGGCGGGCGTCCCACCCCGACAGGTTGTCCCCACCCAGTCGCCAGTAGCCGCTGTAGTCGGCAGCCAGGGACTGGCCGTTCTCGGCGACACGGACCCCGTCCACGTGGAGCTGCATGCCAGCGGTCCCCTGGGTGGCCACCAGGTGGTGCCAGTCGCCGTCGTTGTACGCCTGCGGTGACTCGATCACCGAGCGCACCCCGCCCCGCACGGTGCCGAACCGGAGCCGCCCGGTATCGGTCATGTACACGTGCCGGTCCGCGTTGCTGCTCGTGCCCGTCCGGCTGGACCCGAAGCCGATCAGCCGCCCACCGTCGCCGGTCGTCGTTCGGAACCAGGTCTCCGCGGAGAACCGCTCCGGAGCCGTTGAGTTGCTGTCGGCGGCGACGACGTCGTTGGCCCCGTCGAAGCCGACCGAACGGTCACCGGCGAGCCCGATGCCACTGGGCTGCCCCAGGGTCGGACCACCGACGTAGTCGGCCCCGCGGTCGTTGAGGCTGGCGTCGGCGGCGTCGGTGCCTCCGGTCTCCGCCAGACGCCAGTACGAGTCTGGACCGTCTTGGTAGACCGCCTGTCCGTAGGCATCCGATGGAGGCTGCGGTGCGCTCAGTCCGCTCGCAATGTAGTGGTCGCGCACGTCGTTGCCCGTGAGGGCGTGGGAGTAGACGGCGACCTCGTCGATGCTCCCCTGGAAGTAGTCGCTGGTGGGCCGGTTGTTCCACCCGCTGAGGTTGTCGCCGCCGATGCGCCAGTAGCCGTCGTAGCTGTGGCCGGTGCGCGTGTCGTTGCGGGTGCCGACCAGGCGGCCGTCGACGTAGAGCAACATCTCGTCCGGGGACTGGACACCGACCGCGTGGTGCCACTGGCCGTTGTTGAGCCCGCCCGGACTGGTCACGATCCGGCGTTGGCCGTTCTGCCGCGACCCGAAGTTCAGGCGCCCGTTGTTGTCCATGTAGAGGTGTCGGTCGTGGCTCGAGCTGTTGCCGGTCCGCTCGCTGCCGAAGCCGACGATCTTGCCACCCCTGTTGGTGGTCGTGTTGAACCAGGCCTCGACCGTGTACCAGAAGCGACCGTGCTCAGCAACGGCGTTGGACGCGGTCTGGCTGCTCGTCCCGTTGAATGCCGCCGCTCTGTTGCCGGAGATGGCCCCCGGAACTCCGCGATTCACGCCGCCGTAGGTGGTGGCGTCCTCGTTGCCCGTGAAGCCGGCGACGTCGGTCCCCGACGACTCGTCGAGCCGCCAGTAGTGCTGCGGGCCGTCCTCCGCCACTGCCCGGGCGTAGTCGTCCACAGACCCGCTCCCGGCCACCTGGACCTCGATCAGGTCGCTGCGGGTCTCGTTCCCCATCGGGTCACGCGTCACGATGCGGTAGGTCACGGTGGACCCCGGCGTCAGGCCGGTGTCGAGGAAGCTCTGGTGCCGCAGGTCCCAGTCGGCCGAGGCGAAGGTCCGGGCCGCGACGGGGTTGGCGAGGTTGTTGTTGCGGACGACCTCGTAGGTGAGCTCCCGGTTGTCCCTGTCCCAGTTGGCCTCCCAGCTGACCAGCACCTGCCCGGCACCGACCGACCGGACGGTCGGGTTGGTCGAGGCGCCGTTGAGCTCGGTGCCCTGGTCGTTCGGGGCGATGTCGGTGACTGCGAAGCGCACCAGCCCCTGCTGGTTGGTGCCGTTCACGCGTGGGAACTCACCACCGGCCACGACGTAGTCGTCGTTGCCCGTGACCGCCCAGGCGCCCTGGGTCTGACCCGTGAAGCTGCCGGAGTCGATGCGGGGATACCAGTGCAAGAGAGAGGGGGCGGGTGTCCCGGCGAAGTTGGAGTAGTTGAGGTACTCCGTGCGCAGCGTCTGGGTGGTCTTGTCCGAGAGCGCGAGGCCGCGGAAGTACTTCCACGGCCGGGGCTGGTGGAACCCGTCGGGCAGGTTCCCGCAGTAGTGCGCGTGGCCGACGACATAGACGGCGTCGCCCATCGGGTAGGTGCCGTACGAGTCGCCGTGGCAGTCCGCCACCCAGTCCAGGGTGCCGCCGTCCCACGACATCTTGGCGACCCCTTCGAGGGTGCCGCCCGCCCGACCGTAGGTGTAGCCGGTGGCGTAGACGTGGTCACCCTGCTGGGAGAACGCATTGATGGCGCCGGTCGCTGACCCCGTCGCGGGTATGCCGTTGCGGATGATGTCGTTCGCGGCCCACGGAAGCAGGGCGCCGGTGACGGGGTTGACCGAACCCAGGCCGTAGCCCGGATTGCTCGACCCGTTGAGCTGGGTGAACTCGCCACCGATCAGCACCTGGGACCGGTCCGGTGAGATGGCCAGGGCCGACACCGCGCCGTTGGCGACGGGGGCCCAGCCGAGAACCGCGCCGTTGGACGCCTGGACGGCGGCCAGCCGGCTGCGCGTGTTGCCGCTGACCGTGCCGAAGATGCCTCCGAAGTACACGGTGTCGTCGGTCACGGCCACAGCACGCACCCGGGCGTCGGGATTCGGGTTGAAGCCCTGGACGACCGCACCGGTGGTGGGGTCCAGGGCGACGATGCGTCGACGGGTCTCCCCGTTGACCGAGGTGAACGAGCCGACCGCGTAGACCCGGGAGCCGTCGGGCGAGGCCGTGATGTCCTCGACGACGCCGTTGGTGTTGGCCACCCAGTTGGGCAGCATCTGACCGGTGCGGACGTCGTAGGCGAGCAGGTTGGACCGCGGAGTCTGGTTCGTGCCTGGCGCCGCCCCTGCGGGTCGCGCCTGGGTGAACTGCCCCCCGACGTAGACGGTGTTGCCCACGACCACCTGCGCCCAGACGACGCCGTTGATCTGCACTGTCGGCAAGGCGTCGGCCGCCACGGTTCGCGGCGTGGACGGATCGGTCGGGTCCGCCGGGGCCGTGTCCGCCAGGGCCGGCGGCACCGGCAGCAGGACCATGGTGGCAGCGACCAGCGCGCCTGAGACACCGGCCGCAAGACGGACAAAAGCTCGCGAGACGTTCCTCAACTCAAACCCCCCAATGCCGCACGCACGTCGGGCACGTGCGAAGCGCTCACAGTGCCTCCCTGGGCAACTCCACCTGACTCAATCACAAGTCATCAAGCCTTCGCCGTGTGCGTCCGTACTGAGTGCTTATGGACTAGTCCGGCGGCACGAGAGCGCCGGGAGGAGCGTCGACGAGCGGGACTCGGCGTCGGGCGCGGCCCCGGTTCGGACGAGGTCGCAGCCTCGGACGACCTGCGCAGACCTGCCCGGCGAAGGGCGATTCAGGGAAGTACTCGAGGGCCGTCGAACACCTGCACGGCCGGCGCTACCAGTGCCTGGGTCACCACCACGAGCGACCAGGGGCACGTGGCGAGAACACGCGGGAACCGGCAGACGCAACCAGCGGCAGGTGCGGGCGGTGGCTTGCCGGTGAGCGGACGGCTGCGCCATACTCACGCTTCCGTCAGGTTCACGGGGAAACAAGGCAATCATCCATGAGCAAGCTCACCAGCATCGCGCCCGCCGGCCTCAGACGCCGGATCAAGCTCAGGCTTCATCAGGGGAGCACCTACACCTGCCCGTTCTGCCAGTACAGCGCGAAGGACCTCCGGCCACACGGCCACGACTTCGCGGTGCTCGATGAGCGACAGGTCGTCGGCGGCGGCGTACGACCGTCTGCGTGCTACAGCTGCGGCAGCTCCGACCGCGAGCGCCTCATCTACCTCTACCTCCACGAGCGCGGGTTCTTCACCGAGCCGCAGCACAAGAAGGTGCTGCACATCGCGCCCGAGAAGCGGCTCTCCCGCTTCATGCAGGGGGTGGGCTTCGGCGAGTACGTCTGCGGGGACCTGTTCACCGAGGGCTACAACCACGCTGCGCACGTCCGGAACATCGACGTGAACGAGATCCCGTTCGAGGACGACACCTTCGACCTGATCCTGTGCAACCACGTGCTCGAGCACATCCCGACGGACGACGTCGCGATGAAGGAGCTCGCCAGGGTCCTCAAGCCCGGGGGCACGGCGATCCTCCAGGTGCCGATCTCGGCCAACTCGGCCGAGACGTTCGAGGACCTCACCGTCACCGACCCCAAGGAGCGCGAGCAGACCTTCGGCCAGTTCGACCACGTGCGCATCTACGGGCAGGACTACGTTGCCCGACTGGAGCGCGGCGGTTTCACCGTCGACCGGGTGAACCTCTCGGAGAAGTACGCCCGCTACGGGGTCAACCCCGACGAAGAGCTGTTCGTCTGCTCGAAGTGACCCGGCTCGGCCGTCGTGGGTGTGACTTGTGAGGTCGCTCCCGCACTTCGAGCATGCAGTCGGATCGCAACGGCCACGCGAACGAGACACACATGACTGATGCCCCAGTGCGCACCCCGAGTCTCGGCGATCGCGCCGCGCGCGGTTCCTCCATCGTGCTCGGTAGCCAGACCCTGAAGGCGTTCCTCCAGTTCGTCTCCTTGATCCTGCTCGCCCGCCTGCTGACACCGGCGGACTTCGGCCTGGTGGCCATGGTGGTCGCGGTGGTCGGCATCGCTGACCTGCTGCGCGACTTCGGGCTCTCCTCGGCCGCGGTCCAGGCCAAGACCCTGTCGAACGACGAGCGCACCAACCTGTTCTGGGCCAACTGCGCCCTCGGAGCCCTGTGCACACTGCTGGTCTCCGCCTGTACGCCGTTGATCGTGGCCCTGTACGGAGAGGCCCAGCTCGCCCCGATCGCCCTGTCGTTGGCGTGGGTGTTCCTGCTCAGCGGGATCAACACACAGTTCCGGGCGGACCTGACCAGGTCCATGCGCTACGCCGCACTGGCCATGTCGGACGTCGTCTCCCAGGCAGTCGCACTCGGCATCGCGGTGCTGCTGGCGGTCAACGGCTTCGGGGTCTGGGCGATCGTCGCCCAGCAGGTGAGCTCGGCGCTGCTCGGTCTCGTCATCAACATCATCTCCACGAGGTGGGTCCCGGGCTGGCCCAAGCGCGGGGTCTCGCTGCGCCGGTTCTTCCGGTTCGGCGGCAACCTGTTCGCGACCCAGGCCCTCACCTTCTTCACCAAGAACGTCGACAACGTCGCTCTGGGCATCGTGGTCGGGCCGGCCCAGCTCGGCTTCTACAGCCGCGCGTACCAGCTGCTGATGGCCCCCCTGAACCAGATCAACGCACCGATGACCGGTGTCGCCCTCCCAGTCCTGTCCCGCGTCCAGGACGACGACGCGCGGTTCGCCAGCTACCTGTCCCGTGCCCAGCTGATCGCCTGCTACCTGACGGCCTCCGTGTTCGCCGTCTCCGCCGGCGTCGCGGATCCGCTCGTCACTCTGCTGTTCGGCGAGGTGTGGCACCCGGTCGCCGCGATCTTCGCGGTGCTGGCCGTGGGCGGGGTGTTCCGCTCCATCCAGCAGATCGCGTTCTGGACCTACTTGGCCCGAGGCAAGACCGCCGCCCAGCTGCACATGATCATGGTGACGCGCCCGATCATGATCGCGATCATCCTGGCGGGCCTGCCGTGGGGACCGTTGGGGGTCGCGGTCGGTCACAGCGTGGCCTACTTCCTGTTCTGGCTCGTCTCGACGATCCATGTCGGCCGGGTCACCGGCGTGGACAGCAGGTCGCTGATCCGAAACGCGATCCGGCCCGTGCTGGTGGTCAGCCTCCCCGCGGGGGTACTCGCGTTCGCCGCCAGCCGGTTGCCACTCGAGCCGATCGGCCAGCTCGGCCTCGGGGTCGGCGCCGCGCTGCTCTACCTCGGCCTGATCACGCTGGTGAACCGCTCGGTGCGAGCCGACGTCAAGATCCTTCTCAGCTTCGTGCGCCGGGCTCTCGCTGGTGGATTCAAGTCCAAGCGCTCGCGCTGACCTGGGTGGCCACCCAGCCTGAGCCATCACCCGACCGTGAAGCAGGGTCTGCGAGCACCGTGCCGCGTATATCCCAAATAAGCGTGATTTCCGCTTAGTGACAAACGTGGCTACACCTCCCGGTCCAGACCAGCAGAATCTCGCGATGTCGTCGGGGGGCTCTCGTCTGTCACACTCCACGAGTTGCAGGTGCTTGTTCCGCCTGTGACCTAGCCGTCAGCATGCAGGGTTTCGTGCTGGCGGGGCAGAAACTGTCGGGGGGTGTCAGGGGCCGGCCACGCGAAGGCGTGTCTTCTCTCCTGCCGCATGACTTTGGGGATGTTCGATGCGCACACGCAACTGGGGCCGGTTGGCCACTGGGTTGGTTCTCAGCACCGTGATGGCGCTCGGCGTCCTGCAGGCACCGATGGCTCAGGCGGACACGGCACCGCCCGTCCCCAACGACCCGTCCAACCCGGAGACGGTCTCGGCGCAGCCGTTGCCAACCGTCCAGATCGGGACCGGCGTGGTGTGGTCCCAGGCGGTGGTCGGCAACACGGTCTACGTCGGTGGCCAGTTCTCCACGGCCCGTCCGGCGGGCTCAGCGCCTGGCACCAACGAGGTGACGCGCTCCAACCTGCTTGCCTACGACATCCGGACCGGTGCGCTCCTCAGCTCGTGGGCGCCCTCGACCAACGGTGTCGTCAACGTGGTCACCGCCGCACCTGACGGTTCCCGGATCTACGTCGGTGGCGCCTTCACCACCGTCAACGGTCAGACCCGTCGCCGGATCGCCGCCCTCGACCCCAGCAGCGGCGCGCTGATCGGTGCCTTCAACCCGAACCCCGACGCCTCGGTGCGCGCGATCGCGGTCACGCCCACCAAGGTCTACTTCGGGGGTCTCTTCGGCACTGCCGGCGGCCAGCCGCGGACCCGTCTCGCCGCAGTGGACGTCAACGGCACGCTGCTGCCCTGGGCGCCCGCAGCCGCAGGCGGACAGGTCGCGGCCATGGTCACGACCCCGGACGACGGACGGGTCATCATCGGCGGTCAGTTCACCACCGTCAACGGCTCTGGCAACCCTGGCTACGGCCTCGCCGCCATCGACGGCACGACGGGGGCCCTGACGCCGTTCGCCGCAGCCGGAATCATCCGCAACGGCGGGCCGAACTCCGGAATCACCTCGGCCTTCGTCGACGAGGACTCGATCTACGTGACCGGCTACCACTTCGGTGCGGGAGGCAACCTCGAGGGGACCGCCCGCATCAACCTGAACGGCACCCTCAACTGGCTCGAGGACTGCCACGGGGACACCTACAGCGTCTTCGCCGCCCGTGGCTCGGTGTACAAGGTGGGCCACGCGCACTACTGCGGGAACGTGCCCGGTGGGTTCGCCCAGTCAGCTCCGTGGAAGTACCAGCGCGGCATGGCCTTCAGCAAGCAGGCGACTGGAGTGCTGCGCACCGAGTACCTCAACTACTTCAACTGGGCCGGCACGAAGTCCCCTTCGATCCTGCAGTGGCTCCCGCAGCTCGACGCGGGCACGTTCACGGGTCAGACGCAAGCAGCGTGGAGCCTTTCCGGCAACGACGACTACGTGGTCGCGGGTGGGGAGTTCCCCAAGGCCGAGGGGATGAACCAGCAGGGCCTCGTTCGATACGCACGCAACACGCCGCAGACACCGGCCCAGGAGCGACCTGAGTTCTCCGGCAGCCAGTCAACACCGATCGTGACGTCACCGGCCACTGGTGAGGTGCTGGTCTCCTGGCAGACCAACTCCGACCTGGACAACCGCGCCCTGACCTACAAGGTGATCCGCGGTTCCGACGTGAACAACCCTGTGTACACCACGACCCGCGAATCCACTGTGTGGGACCGCCCGTACCTCAGCTTCGTCGACACCGGCCGTACCCCGGGGACGACGGAGAGCTACCGCATCTTCGCCACCGACGCGCACGGCAACGAGTCCCGGTCCAACGCAGTCAGCGTCGTGGTCTCGGGCACCGGCACTGCGACCGACCCGTACGCACGGTCGGTGCTGGCCGACGGCCCACAGAGCTACTGGAGACTCGGCGAGTCTTCCGGCACCGACGTGGCGGACCTCACGGGGCGTGATCCGATGACGACCAACGGCACGGTCACCCGCACCGCCGCAGGCGCGATCAGCGGCAATGGCGCTGCTACCTTCGCGGGCAATGCCAGCTCGACTGCGGCCTCGACGCAGTCGCAACACGGTCCCTTCTGGTTCAGTGTCGAGGCATGGTTCCGCACCAGCACGACAACGGGGGGGCGGATCGTCGGCTTCAGCGGTTCGCGGACCGCCACCAGCGGCACGAACCAGTACGACCGGAACATCTACATGAGCAACTCGGGACAGCTCAGCTTCGGAGTTCACCAAGGAAGCACCCGCGCGACCGTGACCAGCTCCGCGACCTACAACAACAACCAGTGGCACCACGTGGTCGGCGTCGTCGGTGACACCGGCATGTCCCTCTACGTCGACGGCGCCAACGTGGGCACGCGCCCTGATGCTCGCACCGGCAAGTCCTACAACGGCTACTGGCGTCTGGGCGGGGACACCCTCAGCGGCTGGAGCAGCCGTCCGACCAGCGACTACTTCAACGGGAGCATCGACGACGTCGCGGTCTACCGGCAGGCGCTGGCCGGAAACCAGGTCCGCGCGCACTACCTTGCCGCCGGTGCCGCCCTCGCGGTGCCGTCCGACTCATACGGCAAGGCCGTCTACGACAGCGGCCCGGACCTGTACTGGCGCTTCCGCGAGTCGTCCGGCACCAGTGCCGCGGACAGCTCGCTCAACGGCCAGACGGGCACCTACGCCGGCAGTCCGACTCTCGGCGGCGCATCCGCGGTGAACGACGTGGCCGACAAGTCGATCACGCTGAACGGCACCACCGGCAACGTCGCGAGCAACAACACCTCGCTGACCTCACCGCAGGTGTACAGCGAGGAGGCGTGGATCAAGACGACCACGACCACCGGTGGTCAGATCATGGGGTTCGGGTCCTCCAAGACCGGAAGCTCGACGACCTACGACCGGCAGGTCTACATGACGAACGCCGGGACGCTGAAGTTCGCGGTGTCCCCGTCCAACGTCGACACATCGATCACGTCGCCGGCCGGGCAGCCCTACAACGACGGCAAGTGGCACCACGTGGTCGCGACCCAGGGACCGGGCGGCATGAAGCTCTACGTCGACGGCACGGCTGTGGCGAGTGGTTCGACGGTCAACTCCCTGAGCTACAACGGCTACTGGCGCGTTGGTGGCGACAACCTCACCGGGCGGTCGTCCAAGCCGACCAGCACCTACTTCGCGGGCTCGGTCGACGAGGTCGCGGTGTACCCCAAGGTGCTGAGCGCCTCGGAGGTCGCGTCGCACTTCAGCAAGGCGGGAGGCACGACCCAGAACCAGAAGCCGGTGGCAGCGTTCTCCTCGAGCAACACGTTCCTGGCAGCGTCGTTCGACGCCTCCGGCTCGACGGACCCCGACGGCAGCATCGCCGCGTACGCGTGGGACTTCGGTGACGGCACCCCGCAAGGAAGTGGCAAGACCACCAGCCACAACTACACGGCCGCGGGCACCTATCCCGTCACCTTGACGGTCACCGACGACCTGGGCGCGACGAGCTCGGTCGCGCAGAACGTCACTGTGACCAACCCGCCGCCCAACCAGAAGCCGACCGCAGCGTTCACGTCCAGCTCGACCGGACTGACGGCCGCCTTCGATGGTTCGGGCTCAGCAGACACTGACGGCACGATCGCGTCGTACGACTGGGACTTCGGCGACGGCACGACTCACGGCGGCGGTCAGAGCCCGACCCACCCGTACGGCGCACCCGGCACCTACCAGGTGACGCTCACCGTGACCGACAACCTGGGCGACATCGGCACGACCACGAATGCTGTCACGCTGGCCGGTCCGATCGCCGTGGACAGCTTCACTCGCACCTCGGCCAGCGGTTGGGGCTCGGCGAATGCGGGCGGTGCGTGGACGCCGCTCATCGGCGCCGCCTCGAACTACTCCGTAGGAGGCGGCGCGGGTCAGATGATGGTCGCGACGAACGCAACCCGCGCCATCGCCCTCAACGACGTTGCAGCGACCGACACCGACACCGTGGTGAAGGTCTCGCTCGACCAGATGCCGACCACCGGGGGCTACGAGTACGCCATCGTCGGCGCCCGCCAGCAGGACGGCGGCGGCTACCGAGCGCGGGTCAAGCTCAACTCTGACGGCACCGTCGGCCTGACACTGCAGTGCCAGGCCGTGACCGGGGGCACCTGCGTCAAGTCCACGGTGGCGAACCTGACGACGGTGAGTGGGGTCACCGTGACCGCGGGGGCGCAGCTGAACATCAGGCTGCAGACCGAGGGCACCGGCACCACCACCCTGCGCAGCAGGGTCTGGCTGGCCGGCACGACGGAGCCCACCACCTGGCAGCTCACCGGCACCGACACGACGGCCGCGCTGCAGGGCGCAGGCGGCGTCTACCTGTCGGCCTTCTCCCCGTCCACGACCACCAACGCGATCGTGGCGAGCTGGGACGACCTGCAGGTGGACCTCCTCTGAGGTGCAGCCACAGCGACCCCTCGCATCGCCAGAACAACTGTCCCGGACCATGCATGCCAGCAGGGCGTCGAGCTGCCGAATCCCTTGCTGCATCAGCCGACCGACCAGATCGACGGGACGGCCGGTCGGTCGGACGTTCGCGCCGGTGTTCAAGCGATGCTGAGAACGTGACCATGACGAGGACGGCCATTGCCGTGCACGCGCGCGACCTGGGTGACCAACCCCTCCAGCTGGAACACCGACCGAGTCGACCCGGAGCAGGGACGTGACAAGGAACATGCACGCCAGCGGGGACGGCCGGCACAACAGCGTGGCTCCCGATCTGGTCATCGCCGGCGCGGCACGCTCGGGTACCTCGTTCCTGAGTGCCACGCTGGCGCACCACCCGCTCATCGACGCCGGCTCGGTCAAGGAGCCGAACTACTACAGCTCGCGCTGGGACATGGGCCCGGAGTGGTACGACGCACTCTTCGAGCCGCGCGACCGCGGCCTGCTTCGGGTCGACGGGAGTGTGTCCTACACCTACCCCCAGCACCAGCACGCACTCGAGCGGGTCCGGGAAGCGAACCCGCGCGTCCAGGTGGTGTACACCGTGCGTGAGCCGATCGCCAGGCTGGTCTCGCACTACCAGCTCTTCCGTCACTACTACGACCGCACGGACTGGGCCACGCTGGCCGAAGGGATCGAACGCTCCCCCATGTTCCTCGGCTCCGGTGACTACGGTCACTGGTTGACCCGCCTGCGTGACCTGTTCCCGATCGAGAACGTGCTGGTGGTGCCCTTCCCCGCCACGACCAAGGAGGTCGGCAGCACCACGGCCCTGCTGCTCGAGCGGCTAGGGCTCCCGCCGGCTACGTCCGTCCTGGAGGCACCCACCTTCCGCAACGAGGTCCGCGACTTCCGGATGCCCGGGCTTCGCTCGTTGCACAAGCGCCTGCAGCGCAGCCCCGTCTACCCGGCACTCAGGTCGCGACTCGGACCCGACCGGCTCCGCCGCCTCCGTCAGGCTGTGACCCGGCCGAGCACGCTGCCGAGCCGTGAGCAGGAGCTCGCGAGCCTGTCCGCGGGCCAGCGCGCCCGCGTGGACGAGGCCGCGGCGGCCGCTACGTCTGCAGTGTCGGAGTGGCTCGCGGAGCAGGACCTCCGGCTCGGCATGGATTGGTCCAGCGTCTGGTCCCAGCACGCACTTGCACCTCCGCGGTGAGCCCCGCCCCGGGCCGTGCAGCAAGTCGGTCAGGATCCGACACCAGCTGGCCTGGTCGGGCCAGACGGATCTGGCTCTGGGACTGCGACGGTACGTTGTGGTCAGCTCTAGCGATCACGCTACGGTTGTGCCAGGAACCGACTCATGATTCGGAGGATGCGTGTCAGGCCCATCTCCGGTCGATTCCGCTCTCGAGGTGGTCGTGGCGTTCGCGACCTACCGACGCCCCGAGCTGGTGACTACGTTGCTGCCGCTCGTCGTGGAGCAGGCACGCGCCCTGCCCTGCCGCGCACGCGTCATGGTGGTGGACAACGATCCGCTCGCCTCCGCGAGACCGGTGGTGGATGCGGCTGATTACGACGACGTCGAGTATCACTGCGAGCCGAGGCCAGGCATTGCAGCCGCACGCAACCGGGCTCTCGACGAAGCCGGTGCGGCCGACGTGCTCGTCTTCCTCGACGATGACGAGGAGCCCGGAGCTGGGTGGTTGGAGGCACTTGTCGAGGCCTGGACCGCCTGGCAGTGCGCAGCCGTCGTCGGGCCGGTCGTGTCGCACTTCGACGGTCCCGTCGACGCATGGGTGCGGAACTGCTCGACCTTCCGGCGCCCCCGCCACCGCAGCGGTGCACTGAGGGACGGTGCCGCGACCAACAACCTTCTGCTGGATCTCGGGCAGCTTCATCAGCTCGGCCTCCGTTTCGACGACAGGTTCGGGCTCACGGGAGGCAGCGACTCGATGCTCACTCGCGATCTCATCCGGCGTGGTGGTGAGATCCGTTGGTGCGACGAGGCGCTCATGCACGAGACGGTGCCAGCAGAGCGGGCAACGCGAGTCTGGGCGCTCCGACGCACGATGCGCACGGGCAACGTGTGGGGCCGTGTCCAGCTTGCCCTGGCCGGGTCTCGGTCCGCCCGGCTCCGCACCAGGGTGTCGCTGACCGCTCGCGCCTCCTACCGGCTGGTGGCCGGCGCACTGGCTGCTGCGACGGGACGGTTCACCCATGACCTGGTCAAGCGCTCGGGCGGCGAACTGGAGGTCGCGAAGGGTCTCGGGGTGCTCCGCAGCGTCTGGGGGCACCAGGTCACGGAGTACCAGCGAGCCGCGAGGAGCGTCCCGCCATCGGCACGGGCGCGCGGACCACGACGTTGATGAGCGGTGCACTCGAGACGACCCCCAGCCAGCCGGAGTGACGCTCGCCGGGCACCGAGGTCGAGGCACGAAGTCTGGAGAAGCATGAAGGCGTTGGGCAGGCTCCGGTCCCGGAGGCGAACCGCCATCGCCCTGAGCTCGGCTCTCGTCGTCGCCGCGATGGTTGTCGCAGCTCAGGTGGCCTCTACCCCCACAGCGCACGTGATGGTCTCCGCCGACTTCGACAGTCTCCCGACTGGGCGCATCAGCCCGGAGAACTTCATGAAGACGCTCGGCGGGACCAACACATCCCCGACGCCCTACGACGACACGTCGATCGTTGAGGTCCCCGGCAAGGGCAAGGTCATCCGGACGACCTTCGTCGCGGGCACCATGAAGTCCATCCCTTCGGGCAACAACGGCTCTTCCCTGTTCCTGCCGCTCAGCAAGGTCGTCGACCAGGCCTGCATGTCGTACGACATCCGCTTCGACGGCAACTTCGACTGGTCTCTCGGCGGCAAGCTCCCGGGCCTCGAAGGCGTGGCCCCTGAGGTCTCACCGGGCTACCCCACGGGAGGTACGACACCGGGGCGCCAGGGTTGGTCTGCCCGGATCATGTGGCTGACCCCGAAGTCCTACGGTTGGGCCGGTCCTGTCAACGAGGTGGTCAGCTACATGTACACCCCCACCCAGACGACGAGATACGGCGAGAACGTTCGCTGGCACGAGCGCTTCAGTGCCAACAAGTGGCACACGGTCAAGCAGTGCTTCACGATGAACACCGTCGGCAGGGCCGACGGCAAGCTGCACGCGTGGCTTGACGGCGTCCAGGTCCTCTCCGAGGACGCCTACATCTTCCGCATGCGCCAAGACGTCGGCATCAGCCACATCGTGTGGCACCTCTTCCGAGGCGGCAACACCGGCAACTGGGCCGGCTCACGCACGAGCTATGTCGACATCGACAACGTGCTGATCACCAGCACAACAGGCGTCGCGGCACGAAACCCTGGCGCGCTCACCGGCCAGGCTCGAGCACGAACGGCCACGTCGTCATTCAGGCCTCGATCCGGGCAGAACGGCGACTCGCCGCCCACCGTCATTCGGTCTAGACCGATCGTGTGACGTGCGTCACACCCAGCGGTAACTAACGCATGTCATCGAGTGACTCAAGTCACTTCTAAGCCTCCTATCCCGACATATCCTACGAAATCGGGCGGGCAGGGAGACGGCAATTAGTTAACGTCCCCGCATCAGCCGGGATCGGAATTCCAGGCGGACCTTCATGACGAAGCGTCGTAACGGCCACGGGGGTGGCGCCGTACGAGATGCCGCCCCCCGAGGCCTGGGAAGTACGAAATCTGGAGAACCATGAAGCCGTTTGGCATGCATGCAAGAAAACGAACCGCCCTCGCCGTGAGCACTGCACTGGTCGCCACCGCCGGGGCCGGCGTCGCCTCTGCGGCCCCCGCGCCTGCACCGCAGGTGATGGTCTCGGCCAACTTCGACAATCTCCCCAACGGACGCATCAGTCCACAGAACTTCATGAAGACGCTCGGCGGGACCAACAAGTCCACGACGCCCTACGACGACACCTCGATCGTGGAGGTCCCCGGCAAGGGCAAGGTCATCCGGACGACCTTCGTCAAGGGGACGATGAAGTCGAAGCCCTCAGGCAACAACGGCTCGTCCCTGTTCCTGCCTCTCAACAAGGTCGTCAACCAGGCGTGCATGTCATACGACATCCGCTTCGACGGCAACTTCGACTGGTCTCTCGGCGGAAAGCTCCCGGGCCTCGAGGGAGTTGCGCCGGGGGTCTCGCCGGGCTACCCCACGGGAGGCAACTCGCCGGGCGACAAGGGGTGGTCTGCGCGCCTCATGTGGCTGACCCCGAAGTCCTACGGCTGGGCCGGTCCTGTCAACGAGGTCGTCAGCTACATGTACAACCCCAAGCAGAAGGCGAAGTACGGCGAGAACGTGCGCTGGCACAAGCGCTTCGGCGCCAACAAGTGGCACACCGTCAAGCAGTGCTTCACGATGAACACGGTCGGCAAGGCCGACGGCAAGCTGCACGCGTGGTTCGACGGTGTCCAGGTCCTGGCCAACAACGCCTACACCTTCCGCAAGCGCACGAACGTCGGCATCAGCCACATCTTGTGGCACAACTTCCGGGGCGGGAACACCAGCAAGTGGGCTGGCTCGCGCACGAGCTATGTGGACATGGACAACGTGCTGATCACCAGCACGACAGGTGGCAGCGGAACTCCCCCGGCAAGCCAGGGCTCGACGCAGGCGTCCAAGAAGCCGGCACCCAGCGGACCCCAGCTGGTGGCTTCGGACGACTTCGGTCGCACCTCCAGCAAGGTGTGGGGGTCCGCCGACAAGGGCGGAGCGTGGACGGTGGCCGGTACCCAGGCCAACTACCGGGTCCGCGGCGGGGTCGGCACGATGACTGTGCCGAGCTCGGGGACCACGCGAACGGCCACCCTGGACAGAGTCTCGACCCGCGACCAGGACCTGAGGGTGACCGTGACCCCGCAGAAGAAGGCGACCGGTGGCGGGACCTACGTGACGCTGATCGGGCGGAAGATCGGGCGGGAGTCCTATCGGACGACGTTGGTTCTGAAACGTGACCGGTCCGCGACGCTGGGGATCTCGAAGGTCGGCCGCGGGGAGACGCGAATCTCGCCGCGAAAGCCGGTGTCGGGCTTCACCTTCACCGCCGGTGACCGGTTGAACATGCGGTTCCAGGTCACGGGCTCCTCGCCCACGACGTTGAAGACCAAGGTGTGGAAGGTCGGCACGACCGAGCCGACCGGGTGGACCGCGACAGCTACCGACAGGACCGCGGCGCTGCAGGCGGCCGGTGGTGTGGGTGTGGCCACCTACGTGTCGAGTGCCGCGACCAACGCGCCGACCAGCTTCACCGTCGACGCCCTGCGGCTCTACAACGGCGTGCGCTGACGACCGCTCCCGACGATCGCACGAACGTCGCGGCCGGCCCGGTAGTTTTCCGGCCGGCCGCGACAGTTTCGTCTGCTCCCTCAGGAGGCGTCAGCGCGCGGCAGTGACGGTGAAGTTGTCCAGGTCGACGTAGCCCGCTGTCGCACCCGCCCACTTGCTGTTGTTGCCACCGCGGAAGATGTGCCACAGCAGGTGGCTCACCGCCACGTCGGACCTGGTGCGGTACTTGTAGGCGGTGTCATTGATGACCTGCTGCCCGTCCATCCAGGCCACGAGCGAACCGTTGGATCGGCCGACGTCGTTCATCGTGTAGCAGACCTTGATGGTGTGCCAGGTGCCGGCGACGAAGGGCTTGCTCCACCGCACGTTGTCACCGTAGGTGCCCGCCTGCGAGGGGTTGTACATGTACGTCACAGCCATGTTCGTCGGTCCGGCCCAGCTGTAGGCCTTCGGGCCCAGCCACATCATGCGACCAGACCAGCCCAGGTCGCCCGCCATCGTCCCGCCTGTCGGATAGCCCGCGCTCGTTCCCGGGGCAACGCCCTCCAGGCCCGGGAGCTTGCCACCGAGTGACCAGTCGAAGCCGTCCGAGAAGCGGATGTCGTAGGAGACGCACGCCTGCTCCACCGTCTTGGCGAGCGGGATGAACATGGTCGCTCCGTTGTTGCCGGCAGGACTCGACTTCATCGTTCCCGCGTCGAGCTTGGTGCGGATCACGTTGCCACGTCCCGACACAGCGACGATCGAGGTGTCGTCGTAGTAGGACTTCGAACCGTACGTGCCACCCAGGGTGGCCTTGAAGTTCGCCGGGCTGATCAGGCCCGTGGGCAGGTTGTCGAACGTCGCCCGGATGAGCGTGTCCACCCCCGTCGGCGTCCGGCCAGGCCCGGGCCCAGGCCCGGGCCCAGGCGCGGGCACAGCCGTCGGCCCCGGCGTCGGCACCGTCACAGCGCTGGTGACGCGGGGCTTGACCAAGCGCACCCTCTGAGCGCGCGACCAACGGCTCTTCGCGCCTCCCCGAAGGGCGCGGACCTGGACGAAGTACGTCGCGTCGCGGCGCAAGGTCGGGGTGTAGGTCACCGTGGCACGCCCGGTTCTGACAATCCGACCGTGCTTGAGGCCCTTGGCGGTGGTCGCCACCCGCATCACGTAGCGCGCACCTCGCACATGGTTCCAGCGGATCTTCAGCTTGGCGTGCCGCCAGTCCTGACCGCCCTTCACCACTCCGGAGACTCGAGGAACCCCGCGCGCGTCGGCGGTGCCGACACCCGCTCCGAGAAGCAGCGTGGCGCAGATGACTGCGATGAGGACTCTGGACGGGCGGTACAACATGGCGGACATCCATTTCAGGTGGCGCTGCTGGCGGATATCCGTACTTTAGAATGATATGTCTGTTTTGTCCTGAAGACCGACATCGCGGTCCCACCGAGGACAGCGCCGAGCCGCAGGGAGACCAACAGACCCGAACGCGGCACCCGATCGCATGGGTCACCAACAAGGGCAAGTCCAACCGGGCGGCCCGCAACCAGGGAACGAAGTCGATCCCTACGGACGACAACGGCGCTTCGCGTTCCTGCCGCGGAGCCAGGTCGCCAGCCGGCCTGGAGGGTTCCAGGCCGCCTGGCGACGGTTCTCACTGCCGAGCTCAGGAGGCGTCAGCGCGCGGCTGTGACGGTGAAGTTGTCCAGGTCGACGTAGCCCGCTGTCGCACCCGCCCAGTTGCTGGTGCTGCCACCGCGGAAGATGTGCCACAGCAGGTGGCTCACCGCCACGTCGGACCTGGTGCGGTACTTGTAGGCGGTGTCATTGATGACCTGCTGCCCGTCCATCCAGGCCACGAGCGAACCGTTGGATCGGCCGACGTCGTTCATCGTGTAGCAGACCTTGATGGTGTGCCAGGTGCCGGCGACGAAGGGCTTGTTCCACCGCACGTTGTCACCGTAGGTGCCCGCCTGCGAGGGGTTGTACATGTACGTCACAGCCATGTTCGTCGGTCCGGCCCAGCTGTAGGCCTTCGGGCCCAGCCACATCATGCGACCAGACCAGCCCAGGTCCCCTGCCACGGTCCCGCCTGTCGGATAGCCCGCGCTCGTTCCCGGGGCAACGCCCTCCAGGCCCGGGAGCTTGCCACCGAGTGACCAGTCGAAGCCGTCCGAGAAGCGGATGTCGTAGGAGACGCACGCCTGCTCCACCGTCTTGGCGAGCGGGATGAACATGGTCGCTCCGTTGTTGCCGGCAGGACTCGACTTCATCGTTCCCGCGTCGAGCTTGGTGCGGATCACGTTGCCACGTCCCGACACAGCGACGATCGAGGTGTCGTCGTAGTAGGACGTCGAACCGTACGTGCCACCCAGGGTGGCCTTGAAGTTCGCCGGGCTGATCAGGCCCGTGGGCAGGTTGTCGAACGTCGCCCGGATGAGCGTGTCCACCGTCGGCGTGGGCGTCGGCGTCGGGGTCGGCGTCGGCGTCGGCGTCGGGATCGGCGTCGGGGTCGGGGTCGGCGTCGGCGTCGGGATCGGCGTCGGCGTCGGCGTCGGCGTCGGCGTCGGGATCGGGGTCGGCGTCGGCGTCGGCGTCGGCGTCGGGATCGTGATCGGGTCCGGGGTCGGCGCCGGGACCGGGATCGGAATCGGCGCCGGAGCTGGTGCCGGGACCGGTGCGGGGGTCGGGACCGGGATCGGCACAGGTGAGGCCGGGGTCGGCACGGGTGGGGCGGGGGCCGGAGCCGGGACAGGCTTCGGCGGTGGGGTTGAGACGGGGGCTGGCGGTGGGGTTGAGATGGGTGCCGGCGCCGGCTTCGCCACCGGCACCGTCACTGCAGCCGTGGGCGGCTGGAAACGAACCCTCTTGATCCGCGACCAGCTGCTCCTCGCTCCACCGCGGACGGCGCGCACCTGGACGAAGTACGCCTTGTTGCGGTTCAGCTCAGGTGTGTACACGCCCCCAGGGGTGCGGCTCCAGATCACCCGGGCGTGCTGGAGTCCTTGGCGTGTCGATGCCACGCGGACCATGTAGAGAGTCGCCGAGTGATGGCGCCAACCGATCTTGAGCCTGGCGTTGCGCCAGTCTTGGCCCTCCTTCGCCACTCCTGTCACCCGAGGCAGCCCCCGAGCCTCCGCGGTGGTGGCGGCCGCACCCAGAAGAAGGGCGACGCAGATCATCGGAGCCAGGAGACGGCGCAGCATGGGGCATCCATTCGGACGTTCGGCGAGATAGCCCTAGTTTAGGATGGAATGTCCGTTTTGTCTCTTATATAACCAAGTCGTCAGCGCCTAGATCGGCACGTAGCCCAGTCCGCTCGAGGTTCTCCGCCCCGCGACTCCGTCCTGGCGGCACTCGCCGGGACCACGGCAGGACGACGCCCGCCGGCGAAGCGCGTGACTGACGTTCAGGGACCGCTTCGGCGGCGTTCGACGACGGCCCACACACCCGGAGAGGTCCCCGTCCCGCCGTGCACTGTCGGTGGGGCTATCGCCGTCCTCGACACGGAGGCGTTCGCCACCCCCCGCGAGCTGGCTGAGCGCCTCTCACGACGACACAAGCAGGTGGCTGGCAGTGGATTGGCGCCCAATCGCTCTCCAGCTCCTGAGGCCATCGCGGACGGCGACCGTTCCTGCGTCCACGAGGGAGGTTGTCAGGCGGGTGGAGCAGTGGCTGAGTAGACGTACTCGGTGCGCGTGGCCCGGGCGACTCGGCTGATGACGACGCCGGAGATGGGGGTGTTGGCTGACTCCAGGGTGTCGAGGGTCTTCAGGAGCGTCCGCGTGCTCGTGCGTCCGCGGCGGACGACGACGAGGACACCGTCCACCATGTGGCCCAACCACACGGCATCAACAACCGAGAGCAGTGGGCCGCTGTCCACCACGACCACGTCGTAGGACTCCTCGGCCCTGGCAATGAGCGAGCGCATGGCGTCACTGCTCAGCAGCTGCCCCGGGTTGGGGACCAATGGACCGCTGGTGAGCACGTGCAGACCGTCCGCTCCCCAGGGCTGGGCCGCTACCTCAAGCTTGTGGCCACCGATGAGCACTGTCGACAATCCGATGGAGTTGTCGAGGTTCGCGAGCAGATGCAGAGACGGTGCCCGCATGTCTGCATCGATGAGCAGGACGCGCTTGGCCGCTTCGGCGAGAACCAGCGCGGTCGCAGCGGCGATCGAGCTCTTCGACTCGCCGGGAGATCCAGACGTCATCACCAGCGACCGCAAGCCCTTGTCGACGCCCAGGAAGCTCAGGTTGGCGGCTAGCCCACGGAGAGACTCTGCCTCGATCCCGGACGGATCCTGCAGCACACTGGCGGGGAGCGTCATTCCCTTGCGTGCTTCGACGATCTCACCGACGACCGGCACACGGGTGACTCGGGCGACGTCAGCGGCATCGGCGATCGCAGAGCCCAGAGTTCTGCGCAGCAGGGCATACCCGACGCCGAGCAACAGACCGGCCAGCGCCCCGAGGGCCGTCCACCGGTACCTGTTCGGCTCCACCGGGTTCCGCGGAACGTCCGCGGACTGTGTCGTGGTCAGACGGATGGCAGGCTTGCCACCCACGACGGGCGACACGTCAGCGACTGCCCTCGCAAGGCTGTCGGTGACAGCGTCGGCGAGATTCGCTGCTTGCTTGGGATCGCGTCCCTTCACCGAGACGTTGATCAGCACGGTGTTGAGCGGGGATTCCGCGGAAACGACCCGGGCCAGCTGACGAGGACTCGCGTCGAGGTTCAGCTGATCGATCACGGGCTGGAGGACCTTCTCCGAACGCGCGAGCAGAACGTACGACGAGACGAGATTCTCCACGTACGTCGACCCCTGGACCAGATCTGAGCCGCTGCTGCCGAGCTCGCTGGTGACGAGGACGCTCGTCGAGGCTTCGTAGACGCTTGGCGTTGCCGCTGCAAACGAGTATGCCCCGGTCGCTCCCAAGACGCCGAGGACCAGGATCGCCAAGAACTTTCGTCTCAGGGTCACGACGTAGTCGAGCAACGTCATCTCGTTGTTCACCTTTCTCAACCCTCCGCCGCTGCCCAGTGGACGCGCGGAGCGCACCCGTCAGGGCAGTGTACGCATCCCGCAGGGCTCGGTATATCGCCTTTGTCATTGCGCCCGCACGCGTTGGATCACTCCTCTATATTTGGGCCCGTGAGCCACCTGGCCGTCGATGACGAGTATGACGAGCATGCCGAGCATGCCGCTCTCGACGCCCACAGCGATCACCGCTCTCTGGTCCTGTGCGTCTGTGCTGCCAACGTGTGCCGATCCCCCGTCATGGAATTCCTCGTCGCCAGAGGACTCCTCACGCTAGGACCCGAACCGTCGTGGTCGGTGGCAAGCGCGGGGACCTCCGCCGTCGAGGGTCAGATGATGTGCGCGAGCAGCGCCGCGTCCCTCGAGGGCCTCACGTACGGTGCAGAGTTCGCGCGGGCACATCGGTCACGAGGACTGAGTCGCAGCCTGGTGGACCGTTCCGCGTTCATCCTGGTGACTTCAAGGGCGGAGCAGTCCGTGGTGGCCCGGCTGTCGCCCGCTGCGCGCTCACGCACGTTCACGATGATCGAGGCGACCCTGCTCGCGGAGAAGGCCGTCGAGCGCGGCGCCTCGCCCTTGGGGAAGGCCTCGTCCCGTGACGCCGGACAGCCGATGCTCACCGAGCTGGCCGAGCTGATGCATCAGCACCGTGGGATGCTCGAAGTTGCACAGGGCGGATGGTGGGGACGCCGCCGCCAGCCACGTCGCCTCGAGATCGCTGATGTCCACGCCGGGCTGGTGAAACATCACGACACCGTCCTCCAGGATCTGCACTGGGCCGGCGAACACCTGTCGGCAGCTCTGGCGCAGCTCTCCCGCGTGACGGCCTGAACGAGCCAGCCCGGCCCAGTAGTCACCGAGGACGGTCGGAAGACGATCCGTCGACCGCGCGGCCGCGATCCTGTGGGCGTGCGCGATGTGCCCTTCGGGCCTGGTCGTGCACGGAGTAGCCTGACTTCAGACGAAGGGCCAGCTGCTCGTATCCCTCGGCTACGCGATCCCAGTCGAACTCGCTCTCGGCCAGTGCTTGCAGCAGGGCACCGTTCTCGGCCACCACTTCTGTGCTGGCTTCCGCCTCCACCACGGCTCGAGCGACTTCGGACGCACCCGAGAAGTAGGAGCCCCGCTCACCCAGGATCTCTCGGTTGAACGTCACGTCGTACGCGATCACGCCCGTGCCCGCGCCGATGGCACGCAGCAAGGACGGGTTGGTTCCACCGACCGAATCTCCGTGGACATAGGTCAGCGCATGGAAGTACAACGCGTCGAGGAGCTCCTGGTCCCAGACGCCGCCGAGGAGGTGGATCCGGTCGTCGCCGTCAGCGATCCGCTGAATCTGCTCGGTGTACGCGGCCGCGTAGGGTGCGGACCCGACGATCGCCAGGGGCAACCGGGCACTGCTGCGGCGATATCCCTCCACTATCTCGAGCACGTGGTTCTCGGGCTCGAACCTCGGCCACCACCAGGTGGTAGTTCCCGGGTTCGAGGCCGAGTCCGCACACGCCGTCGGTCGGAGCGGACTCGAGAATCTTGGCGCCGTACCTGATCAGCTCGGTCGGGACACCGAACTCAGTCCGGTAGTACTCCCCGATGCCTGGTGCGTCGGCGATGAGCGCATCCGCGTGCCGTACCCCGAATCCCTCGGCCCAGCGGTAGTAGCGCTTTCCGCGGGGGCCCCATTTGTCGCGCTGCCACTCGAGGCCGTCCATGTGCAGGGCTGTCGGTACCCCCCGTGCGCGCAGGATGGGCAGAAACGGAGAGTTGGCAGCGTTGAAGACGAAGGCGACGTCTGCTCCGCGGCCAACCACACTGTGCAGGACCGAGAGCGCTGAGTGGCTGAGTGTCTCGAGCTGCTTGCGGCGAAGCGCCGGCAACGCCACGCGCTCCATGCCCAGGTGACGTGACGGGCCGGATTCCCCGCGTGAGTAGACACGCACATGATGTCCGCGGACCACCAGTCGTTTGCCCACCTCCTCAATTGCCGTTTCGAAGCCGCCATAGCTCGCAGGGACCCCACGGGTGCCCACCATGTCGATCCGCAACGGCGTAGCTACGGATCCCGGGACGCTGTTCATCGCAGTGGTGGCTTCCGTTCGCTCTGGTGGGGCTCCGGAGTCTAACCCTGCACTCCCCGCGGGCGGCCGCGCGCGGCACGGCCGGGCTGCCGTGGCCGCTTCTCATGTCCGCCGATTCGCTGAAGTCGACGAAGCGACTGCCGGGCTGGGCCATTCAAGACATAGTGTGTTGCGACCTGCCCGCCCTGCCTGACCTCGCGAGAGAACCGGACGAGCCACATGAGTGACCAACCCATGATCTACCCCGTCGGCTACGCCAGCGGGGTCTTCGACATGTTCCACGTCGGCCATCTCAACATTCTGAAGCGTGCGCGCGAGCACTGCACGACGCTCGTGGTCGGCGTCGGCTCTGACGAGTACGTCGAAGCCCTCAAGGGCACTGCGCCGGTGGTACCGCTGGATGAACGGCTGGAGATCATCTCCGCGCTCCGGGTGGTTGACGAGGTCCTCATCGACCACTCCGAGGACAAGACCCATGCCTGGCGTGAAAACCAGTTCGATGTGATCTTCAAGGGTGACGACTGGCGGGGCTCACCAAGGGCAGTCGCCTCGAGGCCGACATGCAGACGCTGGGTGTCGCCGTCGTGTACTTCCCCGTACACCAAGCGGACATCGAGCACCCTGCTGCGAGCCCATATCGGGCCCGACCGCGGTCTGACCTGCATGTGCGGTTGCGCAACGTCGCCACGTTCAGGTGGCGCAGTGCGGCGACCTCTACTCAGCCGGGTCGACCGGCGGCTCCGCACCCTGCGCCTCGTCCCGCTCGGCCCATGCGAGCAGCGGAGCCAGCTCGAAGACCTCACCGTCGATCCCAGCGTGCAGGTCCCCCAGCTCGGCGTACCTGCCAGGAACGGTGGCGATGGTGAAGTCACCCGGCTCGCAGTCGTCGATCTCACTCCAACGCAGGGGTGCGCTCACGGTGGCCTCGGGGTTGCCCCGCACGGAGTAGGCCGCAGCGATGGTGTGGTCACGGGCGTTCTGGTTGTAGTCCACGAAGAGCTGCGCCGGATCCCGGTCCTTGCGCCACCACGCCGTGGTCACCTCGTCGGTGCGGCGCTCAACCTCCCGGGCGAAAGCCAGTGCGGCACGGCGTACGTCGGTGAAGCCGTGGTCAGCGGCGATCCGCACGTAGATGTGCATCCCGGAGCCGCCGCTGGTCTTGGGGAACCCGGTGGCACCGAGCTCGTCGAGGACCTCGTGGGCGACGTGCGCCACCCGCTGCACGGTCGCCCAGGGACACCCCGGCCCCGGATCGAGGTCGATGCGCCACTCGTCCGGCTTCTCGGCGTCGGTGCGCCGGCTGTTCCACGGGTGGAACTCGACCGTGCTCATCTGCACGGCCCAGATCACCTGGGCCAGCTCGGTCACGCACAGCTCGTCGGCCGTGCGGTTCCAACGCGGGAAGTGCACCCGGACGGTCTCCATCCACGGCGGCGCCCCCTTGGGCAGGCGCTTCTGGTGCACCTTCTCCCCCGTGACCCCGGTCGGGAACCGGTGCAGCATGCAGGGGCGCTCGCGCAGCGCGTTCACGATGCCGTCGCCGACGGCGAGGTAAAGATCCACCAGATCGAGCTCTCGGCCCCGCCCGCGAGGGAAGTAGACGCGGTCGGGGTTCGAGACGCGGACGACGCGGTCGTCGACCTCGATCTCGATGGCGGGCGAGGGCATGGCTGGTGGCTAGTCGGTGCCGTGCCCGCGGATGAAGGCCAGTATCGGCTCGGCCAGCTCGGGACGACACACGACGAGGTCCGGCAGCAGGACGTCGTCCTGGTTGTAGACCAGCGGCGTGCCGTCGACGCGGCTGGTGAACAGCCCGGCCGCGCGCGCCACCGCCACCGGAGCCGCGGAGTCCCACTCGTACTGGCCGCCTGCATGCACGTAGGCGTCGCTCAGGTCACGGATCACCGACATCACCTTCGCCCCGGCCGAACCCATGGGGACCAGCTCGGCACCCATCGCCTCGGCCATCGCCTGCACGAACGCCGGCGGCCGCGTCCGCGAGACCACGATGCGCGGCCGGCTCGCCGTCGAGGGAGGGACGACGGGAGGGCGGCCGGTGTGGAACGTGATGCCGATCCCGGGCTGTGCCACTGCCCCGGCGACGAGCTCGCCGCGCTCCCAGAGCGCCACGCGCACCGCCCAGTCGTCGCGGGGGGGCTCGGAGAACTCCCGGGTGCCGTCGAGCGGGTCGACGATCCAGACCCGGTCGGGACTCGAGGCGGACCTTGTCGTCCTCGCCCTCCT
>CAVYMJ010000004.1:0-7167 GCA_963769585.1 uncultured Actinomycetota bacterium | reverse complement strand
GGTGTAGCCCAGTCCGCCGCGTGTCGGTGCCAGTCAGGCCCTCAGTCCTGCCGAAGGTCGGATGGGTAACTTCTTTCAGGGGAAGCCGGGGCGGCTGTCAGCGCGCAAGCCCAGATCGAGCTCACGACCGTGGATGCGACGAGCGGCGCCACGCATGTAACGAACAAAAGGGCGAGCTGATACACCGAAGTAGGTAGTGCGCCGCCAGGGTTGGAACTTCGCCGTCGGGCAGTGGCAGCCTCGCCCGCAAGCTACTCAAAGGGGCAGTTCGATGGGCGTCGCGCACACCACTGCACCAAGGTCTCCGGGAGTCACCGTGCGTGCTGTCCATCGTGCGATCGTTCGCGCGTGTGTGTCCGTCCTCGTCGCGGGCCTTGCGCTCGCCGGCCTCGCCCTGCCCGCCTCGGCAGCCAGCTTCGTCGTCAGCGGCTCCATCGGCGCCACCACGTTCCGCAACAGTGTCAGCGTTGTCGCGAGGGTCTCGGCCACCGGCACGCCGGTGGCCAGCTTCAGCCGGACCGATGCCAACGGCCACTACATCCTGACGCTGCCGGGACCCGGCACCTACGACTTCGCGGTGAACGCGTCTGGTACCGCGAACGGGGGAGCCTTGTACGGGAACATCGGTGGAGGTGCCACCTTCACGGTGCAGGGCCTGACGGTCAACGGTCCGTCGACGAACCTCTCGCTCTCCGCGCCCGAGGTGGACCTGCAGGTCCACCTCGTCGACCCCGACGGCAACCCGGTGGAAGGCTTTGTCCGGACGAGGTGCACCCAGCAGGCCAACGCGGCGGCCGGGATCCTCGCCCGGAGCCTCTACACCACCCCGTCGTCGGTCGGGACCGACCCCACAGCACGGGGCTTCGTCCTCGACCCCGGCGCGGGTGGAAACAGCGGCTGCTCCCTCGAGGTGACCCCCAGGCTCGGCGCGGCGCTCCCGTCGATGCCCGTGACCTTCACCGGCGCTGACGAAGACGAGATCACCGTGATTGTCCCGGCCCTCACCACGGTCAGCGGCCACCTCGTCGACCCGTTCGCCGGTGGCTCGGTGCAGTCCACGGTGAGGGTCCGGACGGGGGGCCGCACCTTGGCCACCGTCACCCCGGATGCAGCGGGGGACTACTCCTTCCAGGTCACCGGAGGCACCTACTCGGTGAGCGCAGAATCGCACGCCGTGGACAACGAGGAGAGCTACTTCCTGACCCGGGTCGTCACTGTCCCCGACGCGACCACCCTCGACTTCGCGATGCCCACGCTGATGGCGACCGTGCACCTGGTCGACGGTTCCGGTGACCCCGTGGCGGGCACAGTGCAGCTCTCCTGCGAGGGAGGCGGCCTGACCACCGCGCAGTTCAACGGTCAGTGGGTGATGCGCGCCGCAGGCCCCGACGCGCAGATCGCGGTCCCCTCGGACGACGGGTGGTCGTGCAGGCCGAGGGCCATCCTTCCCGACGGGTCCGGGACAGTCGCTCAGCGGTCCTTCGTCCTCGACGCCGCACACCACGAGCTGACCTTCCTGGCCCGCACCTCCACCGTGTTCGAGGGCCCGCCCGGGGACCACAGCGCCGAGCTGGTGGAGGCCAGTGGCCCCAACGGCGGCGACGCCAACTACGACGGCGTGGCCGACTACGCGCAGGCCAACGTCGCCACGCTCCCGCGCGAGGGAGCGGCAGCGGGCAGCAGCAACCCGTACAGCTGGATGAGCGTCTCGGCGCCGGAGGGCACCACCCTCGCGGACGTGCGGACCCTGCCCACCAGTGGTGTCGCCACGCCTCCGCCGGCCGGGGTCTCGCTGCCGGCCGGGTTGGTCTCCTACACCCTGACCGGGGTCGACCCGGGGGCGGACGTGCCGGTGGCCTTCTACGTCGGCGACGTGACCAATGTGAACGGCTATGCGAAGTACGACTCTGACTCGGGCACATGGTCGCTGCTGCCGGCCGGGCGGGTGACGGTGGACCCTTCGTACGGCCGGATGACAGTGGTCCTGACCGACGGCGGTCCGGGTGACGCCGACAGCGTGGCCAACGGCACGATCGTCGACCCGGGCGGCCCCGCCGTCGTCGCGTCGGCGCCCGCGGACACGACGCCGCCCACGGTGACGGGTACCGCGACGACCGACCCGAACGCCGCCGGCTGGTACGACGGTGACGTGACGATCCACTGGACCGCCACCGATGAGGGTTCGGGTGTCGAGACGCAGCCGGTGGACACTGTCGTGACCGGCGAGGGCGACGACCTCACCGCCACGTCGCCCGAGGTCTGCGACCGCGACGGGAACTGCGCGACAGGCACGGTCACGGGCCTGAAGATCGACCGCACCGCGCCCTCGGTGGTCGGCGCCGCGACGACGCAGCCGAACGCGAACGGGTGGTACAAGGACGACGTCACGGTGCACTGGACGGTGACCGATGCCGGCTCGGGAGTAGCGACCCCTCCGGCGGAGTCGACGGTGACGGGCCAGGGCAGCAACCTGGGCGCGAGCTCCGGGCAGGTGTGCGACCGGGCCGGGAACTGCGCGACCGGGTCGGTGACCGGCCTGAAGATCGACCGCACTGCGCCCACGGTCACCGGGGCGGCGACCACGCAGCCGAACGCCGCGGGCTGGTACAAGGGCGACGTGACGGTGCACTGGACCGTCAGCGACGGCACGGCGGCGAGCAGCGGGGTGGCCTCGCCGCCGGCCGACTCGGTCGCTGAGGGTGAGGGTTCCGCCGTGGCGGTCTCCTCGCCGCAGGTGTGCGACCGGGCGGGGAACTGCGCGACGGGCACCGTGTCGGGCCTCAAGATCGACCGGACCGCCCCGGTGCTGGCCGTGACGGGCGTAGCCAATGAGCGCAGCTACGTCCTCGGTGCCGTGCCGTCCGCAGGGTGCAGCCCGATGGAGACGGGCTCAGGGCTGGCGGGTCCGTGCACGGTCTCGACGACCGGTGGCAGCAGCAACGGCGTGGGCATGTTCACCACGACGGTGGCCGCGACGGACCGGGCCGGCAACACGGCGAGCCGTTCGGTCAGCTACCGCGTCGTCTACAAGTTCGACGGCTTCAAACAGCCGGTCAACGACCCGAGCCTCACGCCCGGTGTCGAGACCAGCATCTTCAAGCAGGGCGGCACCGTGCCGCTGCAATTCAGCCTGCGCAACGCCGCGGGCCAGGTGGTCTCTCCGCGGACGGCACCGGCCTGGCAGGTCCCCGTGCGTGGAGCGCGCACGACGGCAGCCGTCAACGAGCAGGTGAACTCCGGCGGCGGATCGACGGCTACGGCGTACAAGCTCGCGTCCGGCGTGTGGGGCTACGACTGGTCGACCAAGAGCCAGACCGCCGGCTACCTCTACACGGTCACGGTCGCGCTCGACGACGGCACCACCCACACGGTCACGCTGGGCCTCAGGTAGCCCGGGAGGTCACGTAGCGGGGGACATCATGAGCTGGTCAGCTCGTCGAGTGAAGGTCCATGGACGACCAACCGCTTGAAGAGGGCCTTCGCGGTTCTTCTGCTCTGCACGTTCCTAGAGCTGCGGCCTTCCGCTCAGTGGCTCGTTGTGTCCCGCTCCGCCGTTGCGGCCGTGACGTGCTCGGTCTCTCGGCGCTCGAGGAAGAAGGCGCCCAGGCTGCCCGCCAGAGTGGCGAACACGACGACCGAGAACACGGCGAGCACCACCTCCAGGGCGCGGGCGAAGCCGTCGGGCTGCCCGAGCGGCTCACCAGTGACGGTCGCGAGCGCTGAGGCATGCAGGGCGTCGGCGTACCGGGTGTATTCCGAGAACTGGAAGAGCAGCTGGCTGCTCCCCATCACGGTGATCGCCCAGACGACGCCCAACCACCCGATCCGACCTCCCAGCACCTGGTGCGCCGAACGAGAGGACCGGACGGCGGAGGACAGGACGCGCCCGGTTCGGAGGAACCGGGCCGCACGCACCACCCTCAGGACGCGTAGGAACGGCAGGACCAGGAAGAGCAGCTGCCACCAGTTGCGGCGCAGGAAGCGGCCGGTGTCCGGGGCCACCACCAGGCGTGCCAGGAACTCGACCACGAAGACTGACCACAGTCCCCATCCCAGAACAGCGAGCGCCACCGCCGCCGAGGTCCCCTCTCGGGCGAGGCTCTCCCCGAGAACGACGAGCAGGAAGAGGACGCCCAGCGCAGTCATGACGGGGCTGAGCCGGTCCAGCACCTCATCGGCCCAACGTTCGCGCTCGGTCTGGCTCCGTTGCAGCAAGGTGACCATGGAGACGAGTATCCCAAGAGCGCAGCTCGTCGAGACCCTGCTCGTCGAGACCCCGGCGCCCCGGCTCCCGGGACTCGAGGCGGAGCAGTTCACGGGCGCTACTAGCCAGCACTCGCGCTGTCGGTGGGCGCCGACCGCGGTCGCGGCTCGTGCGAGTCGATGCCGATGCGATCGTTCCCGGTGAAGCACTCAGCCATCACGGTCCGGATGGGCCGGTCACGCCGGCCAGACAGGACAGCGCGGAGGCAACGGGCGACAGTCCGGTCGCTGAGCGGGCGATCGACCCGCTCGGGAAGCGCGTCACTTCGCCAATTGTCGGAGACATCTGGAACTTCGAAGACCAGCGACTTGGACCTGCGGGTGCTATTCGACCTGAGAGCGTCCGCTGCTGGTGGTGTCTGCCAGCGTTGTTAGCCTTGCGCCGGTGGCAGCGGGGAGAGACGAGGGGGCGCGGGAAGCGTTCCGTCGCGGCCTCGCGCTGGGCGTCCCGTTCGGGGTGGTCGGCTTCTTCCTGAGCGCCTCCTTCGGTGTGTTGGCTCGACAGGCAGGCTTCAGCGTCGCGCAGGCCAGCGTCACCGCGATGATCGTCTTCGCCGGCTCGGCGCAGTTCGCCGCGTTGTCCGTGATCACCGTCGGAGGCGGCATTCCCGCGGCCCTGACCGCAGGGAGCCTGATGAACGCGCGCTTCCTGGCCATGGGCATCGCGCTGGCGCCATCACTGCCGGGCGGCCCGATGAAGCGCGCTGCGCAGGGGCAGGCCGTCGTCGACTCGTCGTGGGCGCTCGCCAATCGCGGGGACGGCACGTTCGACCGGTGGCTGCTGTTCGGCACGACGGTCCCGCAGTACGTCACCTGGACGCTCGGCTCGGTCGTGGGTGCGATCTTCGGAGACGCTCTCGGTGACACGCACCGGCTCGGCCTGGACGCGATCTACCCCGTGTTCTTCCTGTCGCTCCTGATCGCGGAGCTCCGGGACACGACCTCGCGTTGGGTGGCCGTCAGCGGCGGCCTTCTCGCGCTCGCTCTGGTGCCGATCAGTCCTCCCGGCGTGCCCATCCTGGCTGCGAGCACCGTGACCCTCATCGGTCTGGTGAGGAGGTCGAGATGACGCTGACCTACGCCGAGGTCTGGGTGCTCATCCTCGGCCTGGCCGCACTGACGGTGCTGATCAAGGCGCTGGGTCCGGTGCTCCTGGGCGGCCGGGAGCTGCCGCCGTGGTTCTCCCGCGTGATCGTGCTGATGGCGCCCGCGCTCCTCAGCGCGTTGGTCGTGACCTCGGTGTTCGCCACCGGACGCTCGTGGGCCGTGGGTGCCCACACCGTCGGCGTCGGAGTGGCCGCGGTGATGCTCTGGCGACGGTTCTCGCTGGTGCTGTGCGTCGTCGTCGCAGTCCTCGTCACCGCCGGGCTGCGGGCGATCTGAGGTCCGCCGCGTACGGTCAGCGCTCGCACCGCTGCTTGCGCTCCGCGCGGCACAGGTCCTTGCGACCCGGCCCGCCGTCCGCATGGTCGCGGGACGGGCCGCCGTACAGCCGGTCGTTCCCGCTGCCGCCCCGGAGGACGTCGTTGCCGTCCGCACCCCTCAGCTCGTCGGGGCCGCTGCCCCCGAGCAGCACGTCCCGACCGACGGTGCCCTCGAGGTCGTCCCTGCCGCTGCCACCGCTGAGGCGCGCCTTCGGGAAGCGCGGGCAGAAGACCGACTCCCAGAGGGAGTCGTACGAGCGGGCGATCGTGTCCGCGCCGCCGCGACCGCGGAGCGTGGCGTCGCAGGCGGAGAAGCTGAGCTCGTTGCGGCTGTCGGTGCCGTCGATGACGACCCGTTGCGCGAACAGAGAGGCGTCCTCGAAGTGGGTGGCAGAGATCCTGTACGGAGCCCCGGCGCCCGCCACCATCTCGCCACTCCTCAGGTCGAGGTCCAACAGACCCGACTCGGAGGTGACATAGAGCAGGTCTCGGCCGTCGCCGCCGTCGATCACGCTGCCGGCACGGGGCGCCTGGTCCGCCAGGAAGCTGTCGTCACCTGCGCCGAAGGTGGCGCGGACGCGTCCGGCCACCTTGGCGTAGACGGTCTCGTCGGCCGCGGTGCCGACGAAGACGAGGGAGTTGCCGCCGTGGACGGCCGACGACCCGGTCCAGAACGTCTCCATGCCGGTCCAGGTCGCCACGACCTGCTGGTCGATCAGCATCCGTCCGGCCGCGTTGTCGATCACCGTGTCTTCGCCCGGGGTGCTGAGCGTCGACGGGACGAGCTCGTCCACACCTGCGCCGCCGTCGATCGACCCGCCGGCAGTGACACCCCCATAGATGAGGGAGTCGTTTCCGGCGCCCAGAGCGACGACGTCAGGGTTGGGCTGTCCGACCACGCCGCTGGTGACCCCGTCCGAACCGGCTCCGCCGACGATGACGTCCCTCTCGGTGTCCGCCGGGGTGGCGCGGTCGTACGCGCCGCGTACGGAGTTGCCCGCGTCGCCTCCCGCGAACTGGTCGGCCCCCTCGCCCAGCTCGGCCTGCACGATCCAGTCGGGTGCGGTGGTGCCGTCCACGACGTCGTCGCCGGCACCCGAGTCGATGAGCACTCGCCTGACGGAGGACCCACCGGCGGTCACGCAGATCAGGTCGTCGCCACCCAGGGTCGAGACCTTGAAGGCGCCGTTGGTCACGACCACGTCACGTCCCTCGGTGCCGGTGACCCCGTCGCTGCCCAGCAGGGCCGGGTTGCCGGGGGTGCCCACGATCGTGGCGGCCTCGCCTCGGCAGGTCTCGCCGGCGGCGTCCGCGACCGGGACGGGGCCGAGGAGGGCGAGGCCCAGCAGGGCGGCGGTGGTCAGCGCGGTCGTACGCACGGGTGCGTTCCTTCCGGAGACGGATGATCGGTCCACGGTACGACTCACCACTCGAGGGCAAAGTTGCCGCGTACGTCAGTCGGATCTAGCCCCTCACCCGT
>CAVYMJ010000003.1:0-35206 GCA_963769585.1 uncultured Actinomycetota bacterium | reverse complement strand
CCGCGTCATCGGGGCGGTGCTCGGCGAGCAGGCGCATCAACAGCTCGTGCGCGGCCAGGTCACCGGCGTCCTTGAGCTCACGACCCTCGAGGCCCTGCAGGCGCAGCTCCAGCAGCGCGTCACCTGCCTGCGTCGCGAGCCGGGCTGCCAAGTCGTGGTCGTCGGGGAAGTCGGTCACCGAACCAGCCTAGGGGCACCGACCGGGGGCGCCGTACCGGACCTGCTCTCGGCTCTGAAGTGATGGTCCGGAATGTACTAAAACGGACAAATAGGTCTTACAGTGTGTTTCACTCGGAACGCGCAAAACACCCCACCACTGATCAGTCGAAAAAGGTCCCACATGTCCCGAATCCCCGGCAAGCGCATCGCATCGGCGGCAACCGTAGCCCTGCTTCCCGTCCTCGTCCTCGGCGGACAGCCCCAGGCGGGGGCCGATGTCGGAGCTGCCTCAACGAAGGCGACCAGCTCTGTCTACCAGGCGGTCCCGACACCTACGCGCGCGGCCGCTCGCGCCACCGGAACGAGCCAGAGGTGGACTCTCGTTCTGAGCACGAACCGTTCCGCGGCCCAGGCACAGAACGTCTGGCGCGCCTCCGCGTCCTTCCGTGCTGTCAAGCGCCACCCGATCGCCCGGTTGCAGATCCGGCAGCTCGTGAACGGCCGGCTCAAGGCCGTACGGACCAAGGCGGTGCGGACAGGTTCGGGCTGGAAGCGCGTCACGGTCTCGCTGCAGCCCGCTCGGGCCAACTCGACCCTGCAGGTGCTGGTCCGGCGCGGCAAGAAGGGCAATGTGCCGGTCCGGGTCACCAAGATCCGCGTCGCGGACGCAACTGGCGCGGTGCTGGTAGCCCCGAACCCCGCAGTGACCTCTCCTCCCTCGGTCCCCGCACCCCCGCCCACGATCCCGGACCCCACCACGCCGCCCACCACCCCGCCGGCGCCCACGCCGCCGGCCCCAACCCCGCCGCCCGTCACCACGCTGCCCGGATGGGGAGCCCCCGACTGGTCCGATGAGTTCAACGGAACCGCGTCGACCCCACCAAGTGGAACGTGCGGACCAGGGCCAACCTGGGACTCACGATGGACTCCGCAATCCCGGACGCAGGCCAGGTCAGCGTGAGCAACGGGATCCTGCACCTCAAGGCCGACTGGCTGCCCGACGCTCCGCAACCGCGCACCACCTCGGCGACGGGTGTGACGGTCCTGACCCACAAGACGGGCTACCTCGACCAGCGCAAGATCCAGAGCAACAACGTCTTCCGGGCGCAGCGCTGGGGACGTTGGGAGGTCCGTGCCAAGACTCCGACGGCGCAAACACGCTCGGCGCGCTGGCAGCGTTCTGGCTCCGTAACAGCAACAGTGGCGAGATCGACATCATGGAGGCGTGGGGCTACGGCGCCGACTTCCCGACCGCTGGCAAGGCGGTCAAGGACACCGCCGCGACCACGATCTTCGGCGACACCACGACCACGGCCTCCCGCATCGCCCAGGTCCGGCACCGCGAGAACGGCGCCACCGGTGTTCCGTCGACCGGCTTCCACACCTATGCCTTCGAGCTCCTGCCCGACAGGGCCGCCATCGTCGTCGACGGCAAGACGATCTGGACCGCGACACCCAAGACCCTCCCAGGTCTCTGGGGCTCCTCCTTCCAGTCCCCGCTGCACATGCGGCTCAACCTGCACGTGGGACCGTCCGCCGCCTACTGGGGGATTCCAGACGCAACGAAGCGGTACCTCACGCAACCGCTGGACTACCAGGTCGACTACGTACGCACCTGGTCCGCACCCGGCGCCTAGCCCCGCGCGGTCCCAACCGATGACCCGTGCTGTCACACAGCACGGGTCATCGGCACGTCCGGGAGCCTTGAGCTCGCATCCGGGAAAGCGTCGTGGCCAGGTCACCTCGGGTGAGGGGTGAGCATCGCCGACCCGAACAGTCAAGCGCATTGACGGCGTTGCCGACCGAGTGACGATCCCTGTCAAAACGCACTAGACCACGCGGCCGGAGCGCTTCAGGTGCAGGCACAGGCGTGCCACGATCCAAGTGCTGCGTCCCGAGGAGGTTCGATGGGCATCCGTATGTCCGCGTCGGCCCTCGCCCTCGTGCTGGCCGGCAGTCTCGGTTCGCTCGGCTCCTCGGTCGTGGCACCCGCGGCTGGGGCGGTCGAGCCACCCGCAGCTCAGGCGGTCACGGCACCGGCAGCCGCGCCGTTCACCATCGCAGTCATCCCCGACACCCAGGGGTACAGCGTGAGCGACAGCCTGGCCGCCACCGCCGGGGCTCAGACCCAGTGGATCGTCGACAACCAGGACGACCTCGGCATCGCCTTCACGGCGCACCTCGGCGATCTCGTCGAGTCCTGGCCCAACACGAACCAGTGGGACAGGATCAGCGCCGCCTTCGCCACCCTCGACCAGAGCGCGGTCCCCTACTCGGTGCTGCCCGGGAACCACGACATCGACTTCGCCACCGGGAACGCTCCGACCTACAACCAGTACTTCCCGGTCTCCCGGTTCAGCGAAGCCGCCTGGAACACCGCAGAGAAACGTTACGGCGGTCACCTCGGGTCGGACACGTTCGGACCAGACCCGGTCAACCGCGAGAACATGAACAACTTCAACCTGTTCCGGGCCGGCGGCGTCGACTGGATGCTGCTCAACCTGGAGTTCGAGTCACCCGACTACACGCTCGCCTGGGCCCAGAAGGTGCTGGACGCCTACCCGGGGCGTCGGGTGATCCTGGCGACCCACGGCTTCGTCGACGCCCGCGGCTGGCGCAACAACGCACTCTTCCGCACAGACCCAGGGGTCAAGACCTCCAACGAGGTGTGGAACCAGCTCGTCCACGGCAACTGCTCGATCGACTTCGTGCTCAACGGGCACTACTACGACGGCGATCTCGGCGAGGCCCGTCGCACCGACGCGAACGCGTGCGGTGAACCGGTGCACCAGCTGTTGAGCGACTACCAGACGCGACCCGACGGCGGCGACGGCTGGCTGCGCTACTACACCTTCGACCCTGCAGCCGAGAGCGTCGAGGCGTTCACCTACTCGGTCACCAAGCAGACCTTCGAGACCGATGCGGACAGCAGCTTCACCTTGCCTTACGACTTCACCCCTGACCCGTCGGTCATCCAGGAGGCAGTGGTTCGGGGCGACTCCACCTGGAAGTACCGCTACCAGCAGGGCGCCTGGCCCGCCGGTTGGGACGGAGCGGCGTACGACGACTCGGCGTGGCCGTCGGGGAAGGCCCCGCTCGGGTTCCCGACCGGCGTGGTCAACACCAACATCGACCTCGGGCCACCGAGCTCGAACCGTGCACCGAGCATGCTCTTCCGGCGTACCTTCGACCTCGATGACCTACCCGGGATCTCGGCGTTCCGGCTGGTGACCAAGGCTGACGACGGGCTCGTCGTCAGCGTCAACGGGCAGGAGGTGGGTCGGACCTCGATGCCGACGGGTCCAGTCAGCGCGGCCACGGTCGCCACAGCCGGGCCCCGCTCGATGGCGGCTCAACAAGTCGTGTACGACGTGCCGCTGTCGCTGCTCGAGGCCTCTGGCAACGTGATCGCGGCCTCCACGCACCTCAACTACCTGGCGACCACCGACGCACACTTCGACCTGGTGGCCGTCGCGACCCGGTCGGACGGCGCGCCCCCGCCAACCACGGAGAACGTCACGCTGGTCGACGACGCTGCGGCCTGGCGGTGGCGCTTCAGCACCGATCCGTGGCCGACGACCTGGACCAGCGTCGGCTACGAAGACTCAGGGTGGGCCCAGGGAGCCGCCCCCCTGGGCTTCGGAACGCCGGTCGCCACGAACATCGACGTGCCACCCCCCACCTCCAACCGTCCGCGCAGCGCCCTTTTCCGGCGCACTTTCACGATCGACGACTTCACCCGCTACACCGACATCTTGCTGGTCAGCCGGGCAGACGACGGGGTCGTGCTGAGCCTCAACGGAACCGAGCTCAATCGCACGCGTCTGCCCAGCGGGACCCTGACCAACACCAGCTACGCGACCGCTGCTCCCTCCACGACCGCAGCGACGGACAACCCTGTCCTGGTCGACGTCCCAGCGAGCCTGTTGCGCAACGGCACCAACGTGATCGCAGCGGCCACTGTGGTCAACTACCGGAACACTCCCGATGCCTCTTTCGCGGCGCGGTTGACTGCCGTCCGCTCCGCGCCTACCACCGGCTCCCCTCCGGCAACCCCAATCCTGCAGGTCGCCTCGACGACCACGACCACCGCGTCGCTGAGCTGGGCCCCCGCTGCCGGCCCTGAGGTGACGAGCTGGGTCCTCCGCCGGGCCGGGGCAACGATCGCAGAGCTCCCCCAGTCCGCCACGACCTACACCGACACCGGCCTCTCACCTGGATCGACGTACGCGTACACGCTCACCGCAGTCAACGCGCACGGCAGTTCACCCCCCGCAAGCGCCAGTGCCACCACCGCTTCGGCAGCACCGGGTGTGCTGGTCGGGGCGGGTGCGTCGTGGCGGTGGAGGTATGCCGCGACGGCGCCGGCTGGTGGCTGGGCGGGTCCGGGTTTCAACGACTCGTCCTGGTCCTCTGGCACTGGTCCGTTCGGGTTCGGGAGCACGCTGGTCAACACCGACATCGGGGATGGTGCGCCCTCGCCAAGGCCGTTGAGCGCACAGTTCCGGACCAGCTTCGAGGTGGCCGACGTCAACGAGATCGCCTCGGGTGAGTTCTCGTTCGTGGCCGATGACGGGGTGGTGGTCTATCTCAACGGGGTCGAGATCGCTCGGCAGAACCTGCCTACGAGCACGATCACGTCGAACACCTACGCGACCGCTGCACCACGCTCTGCGGCGGCCAACGCCGACCCGGTGGTGGTGAGCATTCCGGCCTCGGCGCTGGTCAACGGCACCAACGTGATCGCCGCGCAGACCCACCTGAACTACCGGAGCACCCCGGATGCGCTGTTCCGGCTGACGTTGGGCTCGACGCCTCGTGATCCGGGGGCCCCTGACCCGCCTGCGGCTCCGGTCGTGACCGGTGAGGCGCTGTCGGCGTCCTCGGTCCGGCTGACGTGGCCGGCCCAGGAGGCTGCGGGTGGGTTCATCGTCAAGCGCGACGACGTCCAGGTCGGCACGCCTGCGAGCGGGGCGACGTCGTTCACCGACACGGGGCTGGAGCCGGAGACGGCCTACTCCTACACGGTGACCGCGATCGGTGCTGCGGGGCAGCAGACGTCCTCGGCACCGGTGGAGGTCACGACCCGGGCCCCGCCGGCAGCACCGGGTGTGCTGGTCGGGGCGGGCGCGTCGTGGCGGTGGAGGTATGCCGCGACGGCGCCGGCTGGTGGCTGGGCGGGTCCGGGTTTCAACGACTCGTCCTGGTCCTCCGGCACTGGTCCGTTCGGGTTCGGGAGCACGCTGGTCAACACCGACATCGGTGATGGTGCGCCCTCGCCAAGGCCGTTGAGCGCACAGTTCCGGACCAGCTTCGAGGTGGCCGACGTCAACGAGATCGCCTCGGGTGAGTTCTCGTTCGTGGCCGATGACGGGGTGGTGGTCTACCTCAACGGGGTCGAGATCGCTCGGCAGAACCTGCCTGCGGGCACGATCACGTCGAACACCTACGCCACTGCTGCACCACGCGCTGCCGCGTCGAATGCCGATCCGGTGGTGTTGAGCATTCCGGCCTCGGCGCTGGTCAACGGCACCAACGTGATCGCCGCGCAGACCCATCTGAACTACCGGAGCACCCCGGATGCGCTGTTCCGGCTGACGTTGGGCTCGACGCCTCGTGATCCGGGGGCCCCTGACCCGCCTGCGGCTCCGGTCGTGACCGGTGAGGCGCTGTCGGCGTCCTCGGTCCGGCTGACGTGGCCGGCTCAGGAGGCTGCGGGTGGGTTCATCGTCAAGCGCGACGACGTCCAGGTCGCCACGCCTGCGAGTGGGGCGACGTCGTTCACCGACACGGGGCTGGAGCCGGAGACGGCCTACTCCTACACGGTGACCGCGATCGGTGCTGCGGGGCAGCAGACGTCCTCGGCACCGGTGGAGGTCACGACCCGGGCCCCGCCGGCAGCACCGGGTGTGCTGGTCGGGGCGGGTGCGTCGTGGCGGTGGAGGTATGCCGCGACGGCGCCGGCTGGTGGCTGGGCGGGTCCGGGTTTCAACGACTCGTCTTGGTCCTCTGGCACTGGTCCGTTCGGTTTCGGGAGCACGCTGGTCAACACCGACATCGGGGATGGTGCGCCCTCGCCAAGGCCGTTGAGCGCACAGTTCCGGACCAGCTTCGAGGTGGCCGACGTCAACGAGATCGCCTCGGGTGAGTTCTCGTTCGTGGCCGATGACGGGGTGGTGGTCTATCTCAACGGGGTCGAGATCGCTCGGCAGAACCTGCCTGCGGGCACGATCACGTCGAACACCTACGCCACTGCTGCACCACGCGCTGCCGCGTCGAATGCCGATCCGGTGGTGTTGAGCATTCCGGCCTCGGCGCTGGTCAACGGCACCAACGTGATCGCCGCGCAGACCCACCTGAACTACCGGAGCACCCCGGATGCGCTGTTCCGGCTGACCCTGACTCAAGCGCCCTAGAGGAGCCGAGGTGACTGCTGGGCGGAGGCGTAGACCAGCTGACGCAGTCCTCTGATCGGCGCTGGATGCTGCGCGCGCCCCCTCAGTGGGATATGTCTGTTTTGATGTGTTACAAGTGTTATATCCAATATGGTGGGTCGATGGTACCCCCGCACGACACCTTGATCGTCCCCGCCGATGGTGCTCGACCGGAGCATCGAGGTCGCGCCCTCTGCCGCGCGTTGGTCCCCCTCGTCGTCGCGCTGGCCGTGTCGACGGCGCTGGCCCCACCTTCAGGGGCGCGTGCACCCACGGCGGCCACCGCCAACGATTCTGCGCCCGGTTCGACCGCTGCGCTGCCACCCCTCAGCGGCCGCGTCGTGCAGACCTCGATGATCCGCAACGGCGGTTTCGAGAAGGGCGGTCAAGGCTGGGTCACCGTCGGGCGAGGTGGGCGCATATCGGTGGGTCAGCGGGTCGGCGTGGGCCGCAGCCGCGCTCTGGTCCTGCCGGTTCGCCGCAGTCGGGGAACGGCAATCACCGACAGTCCCAACAGCGCACGCGGAGTCCTCGCCGGAGACCGCTACTCCGTGAACGCGTGGGTGCGCGGCAGTCGACCCGGGCTCACCGTTCGTCTGATCGTCAGCCGCATCGTCAGCGGACGGGCGGTGCTCACCCGCACCGTCGGTCTGCGTACGACCAACCGTCGCTGGCACCGGATCCAGACCACACTGACCACCCCCGGAAACGGTGGTGAGGTCGACGTCCGCGTGGTGTCCTCGCCCGGACCTCGTGGACGAGTCATCGTCGACAACGTGCACGTCACGCGCTCGCGGACCGTCACGACGCTTCCGGTTGAGGTTCCCAGCCCTGCGCCCAAGCCGGCCCCCTCGCCCACCGCGGGACAGTGCGGTTCCCAGGGGAAGTTCGCGCCGAGCTGCGGAGCCCTGTGGGGCATCTACACCCTCAAGGGCGCCAACCCCGCAGCCTCGGTCACCGACCTCGAGGCCAAGGTCGGGCGCCGCTTCGACATCACCTCGCGCTACCACGACTTCTCCACGCACCCCCACCTCGGCACCTTCCCGGACACCTACGAGAAGCAGCTGGGCACCACCCGGACCCTGTTCATGTCCTGGCAGGCACGCGTCGGCAGCACCAAGACCAACATCAAGTGGGCTGCCATCGCCAACGGCCAGTACGACAGCTTCATCAACTCCGCTGCCACGAGGCTGAAGGCCTGGAACAGGCCAGTGATCATCGCCTTCGACGCCGAGTTCGACAACCTGACCAGCATCAAGGGCCCCGTCGCTGACTACGTCCGCGCCTACCGGCGCATCGTTGACACCTTTCGCGCCAAGGGGGTCACCAACGTCGCGTGGGCCTGGGTCCCCACCGGCTATCTCGGCGCTGGCAACGACGCGCGCACCTGGGCCGGGTACCCGGGTCACAGCTACGTCGACTGGGTCGGCTACGACCCCTACAACTTCTACCGCTGCAACGGCACTGCATGGAAGACCTTCGAACGGACCATCTCGCCTGCCTACAACTGGTTCAAGAGCAAGGGACTCGGTGGCAAGCCGTTCCTGCTCTCCGAGTACGGAACCCAGTACGACGCCGGCAACCCTGCCGCCTCCACACGCTGGTACTCCGACATCCCCGGCGTCCTCGAGCGCTACCCGAACCTCAAGGCCCTGATCCGTTTCGATGCCGAAGGAGTGATCAACTCCGGTGCCCGCTGCAACCTGTGGCTCGACAACGGGCCGGGGATGCTGTCTGCCTTCTCCTCGGCCGGCCGCCGCCCCGTCGTCGGGTACAAGTGACCGGTCCCAGGGCACACCGGGTCGGCACCTGAGATCACGTACGCTGGCGCCTCCGACTACTGCGCCTCAGGAGCCCGTGCGTGTCCGACGATCCCCCGTCCACGAAGTCCCCGCGCAGGGTGCGGTTCTGGTGGTTCGCCATCATCGTGCCGATCCTGCTCTTCGGGCTCACGGGCCCCATGGCGGGCATAATCGGCACTGATGCGCTTCCCGATCTCCGCGGCCTCGGCGACCAGGGCTCCTCGACCGAGAAGCGCACCGACGGCGGCAAGGTTCCGGCTCCTACCTGCGAACCGGCGAAGTTCGCACCCCAGTGCGGTTCTGCCCTGTGGGGCATCTACACGCTCCAGGGTGCCACCCCTGCATCCGCGGTGACCGACCTGGAGGCACAGGTCGGTCGGCGCTTCGACATCGTCTCGAGGTATCACGACTTCTCCGATCACCCGAATCTGGGGAACTTTCCGGACGACTCGGAGCTGCAACTCGGCACCGACCGGATCTCGCTCCTGTCCTGGCAAGCACGTGTCGGCACGACCGACACCCATCTCATGTGGGACGACGTCGCTGACGGGACCTACGACGCCTACATCGATGGTGCCGCCACCAGGATCAAGGCCTGGAACAGGCCCGTGATCATTGCCTTCGACGCCGAGTTCGACAAGCTGACCGGCATCAAAGGACCCATCGAGGACTACGTTCGCGCCTATCGGCACGTCGTCGACACCTTCAGACGACACAAGGTCACCAACGTCGCCTGGGCCTGGGTCCCCACCGGCTATCTGGGCGGGGTCAATCGCGCCCGCACCTTTGCCGGGTATCCCGGCGACAGCTACGTCGACTGGGTCGGCTACGACCCGTTCAACTTCTTCAACTGCAACGGCACGGCCTGGGAGAGCTTCGAGGAGAGCGTGTCCCCCATGTACAAGTGGCTGATGAAAAGGGGCTTCGGGAACAAGCCCTTCCTGCTCTCGGAGTTCGGGACCCAGTACGACGAGAACAACCCCTCCCGGTCACTGCGCTGGCACGCGGACATTCCCGAGGTCGTGGCCCGCTACCCGAACCTGCGTGCGTTGGTCCGCTTCGACGCCGATGGAGTGATCAGCTCCGGCGCACGCTGCGACCTGTGGCTCGACAACGGCCCAGGGATGCTCGAGGCCTTCGCGAAGGCGGGCCGTCATCGGAGTCTCGGGTTCAAAGGCTGAGGGAAGCTGCCACGCTGCCTGTCCGCCTTCGAGGCGAGCCGGACGGTGTTGCCGACCAAGTAGGTGCAGGTGTGAACGATCGTCTGCGGTCAGGCGTTCTCGACAACGTCGGGCAGTCCCCGTGCGGAGCCACCCACCTGCCGCTTCCAGTCGGCGGTGAGTGCGCTGGCCAGTGCGACATCCTCCACGTAATCGACCTCCGCCCACTGCATGCCCTTGATGGAGAGTGTCTCCACGCGGCTTCCAGCGGCCAGCGCGTCGATGACCTTCAAGTACCAGCTGGTGGTGCCCTCGGGCGTGCGCATCATCGCTTCGACAGCTTCAATGAACCGCTCGGCACCGTCGCCGCGGAAGACGATCATGCCGATCGATTCTGCGTTGATCGACGAGGAACCTAGTTGCTTACCGATGCGCCGAAGGCGACCATCCGGATCCCGAACCACTTTCATGTCGTCGTCGTCGTACTGGCCGTCGACGCTCTCGTCCACCGTCACCGTGACTCCGGGGATGCCCGCCGTGATGGCCCTTTCGGCGACCTCCTTGCTGATGATGGTGTCCCCGTTCAGTACCAGGCAATCCCCGGTGAACGATTCCTTCGCGACCCAGACCGTGCCGAGGTTGTCGGCCACCTGGTAGAAGGGGTTGAACGTCGTCTCGACTGACAAGTTGTCCGTGCGCCGCGCGAGGCAGGCCTCGACTTGATCGTCGCGAAAGCCCGTGACGACGACGAACTCATCCACCCCCGCGGCGGCCAAGTGGTCCAATTGCCAGTCGAGCAGGGTCTGCCCAGACAACTCGATCAGGCACTTGGGGCGGTCGGTGGTGAGGTCGCCGAGTCGTGAACCCCGACCGGCGGAAAGGATGATTGCGCGCATGAAGACAACCCTTGCGTTTCGGAGCGCCGAGTGCCAACCAATCCAACGGGTGGACATCCGTTGGCATGGTCGCTCAGCTGTGGTCGAGTCGCGGCGACCACACGGCTGCAGCCACCTCGACGGTGTTGTGGATGTTCCTCTGGCTGGACGCGCCGAACACGACGCTCTGGATGTTGGGATTGGCGGCAACCCATTCGAAGGCCTCGCCGGGGGGGATGGCACCAGAAGCCAGCACCGACATGGCGATCGCCCGGAACTTCCGCCCCTTGAGGGCTGCCTCGTAGTGCTCGGCGCCGCCAGACATTCGGAACCCGATCTTGTTCATGTTGGCGCACACGATCGGGTTCTCGATGCCCAGCCCATCGAGGCGATCAAGAAGCCGCGGAAGGTTCATCGTGATGAAGCCCGGCTCGGCGTCGTAGCGATCGCGTACGTGGTCGGCGAAGGTCGTGAACGCCTCGTCGAAGCCCAGACCCAGGAGCAGGTCCACGATCACGTTCTGCAGGAAGATGACTGGTGTTGACACCCCCTGGAACATGCTCATCTCAGCGTCGATGAGCATCGTCATCACCTCAGTGATGTCCTTCTTCGCGAGGGCCTTGCCTCCCTTGACGGCTGCCCCGAACAGGCTGGTCTCCGGAAGGAAGCTCCGCACCGCGCCCACCATGCCCAGGTCGGTCACGGCGTTGGCGTACTTGTGGGCGTACGGCATGCAGGGGTAGAAGCGATAGTCCGCGTAGCGCTCCGGTTCGGCCCTGACGCGGTCCACGACCTCGCCGATCCGTTCGTGGGTCGTGCACATGAAGGTGCGGACACCGACGTCGTAGGCCGCGTCGAGCACCTCCATGATCGCGTCCAGGTCCCGGAAGCGCATCGCCTGTGCCCGCGCCTTCTCCTCCGACATGTGGTTGACGCCGAAGAACTGATTGTCCCCGAACAGGAGACGGTCCATCTCATGGCCGGTCATGCGCGTGTCCTTAGTGCCTTGAGGGCTGCAGTGAGGCGAGCGCGCCAACTGCGCGCTCGCGCGCGCACGCGGGCTCGCAAGGGGGTCGGGGCGGCGGTCACCAGCGCAGCTGTCCCTTGGGCAAGCGTGCGTGGAGCGTCGGCGTCGGCGTAGATCATCTCGATCACCCGATCAGCCACACCGGCCGAATCGAAGGAGTTCATCCCTGTCGACGACCCGTCGGGCAGGGTTCCCCGCACGGACCGGACGAAGTAGTCCAGCTCCGCGCTGTACTCCTCACCACGCACGTAGAACCAGACCGGCTCCGTGAGATCCGTGGTGTAACGGACGTTCCAGCCGGCCTCGTAGCCTGCGGGGATCGCAGCAGTCTCGCGGAGGTAGACCTGCACCTCCTGACGATCGACCACGATCCGGCCTGCGGTTCCTGACAGCGTGATCTTGGTAGACATCTTGCGGTAGGACTCATCTGACCAGTCGACCGACAGCTGAGCGGTCAGTCCGTTGCCGTAGTCGAGTGAGGAGTAGACCGCATCCTCGGTGTCGGACGAGAAGATCTTGGACAGCGTCGTACCGCCGACCGAGATCGGCTCCCCGAGATACCAGGTGAGCAGGTCGAGGGGATGCGCCGCATAGTCGTACACGCATCCGCCCCCTTGGTCCCGACGCGAGCGCCACGTGCTGCCTTGGGGCTGGAGGACCACTGGTCCGTAGGCCTCCGCCAGCGCGTGTGTCACCGAACCGATCGCCCCCAGATCCAGGAGACGCTTGACCTCGGCGAAGGCGGCCACGAACCGGTTGTGATACCCCACCTGGGTGCACAGTCCACGGTCCGCGGCGATCTTGGCCAGCGCGGCGGACTCGGCAGCGCTCAGGGTCAACGGCTTCTCGCAGAAGACGTGCTTCCCGTTCTCCAGCGCGGCCCGGGCCATCGCGAAGTGCGAAGTCGTCGGGGTGGCGATGACGAGCGCGTCGATCGACTCGTCCTCGACCAGCCGCGCGTAGTCCTTGACCGCGCGCAGCCCGGTGTACTTGCTGAGCGTGTCCAGCACGTAGCCGTTCGAGTCGCACATCGCCGCCAGCTCGACCTCGGGATGGGCGCGTAGCAGGGACAGGTGTGAGAGTCCCATCTTGCCGACACCGACGACACCGACGCGGAGCACCTCACTCACCTCGCGCACGCCTGATCCGGTAGCGGATCGTGGCCACGTAGAAGCCGATCAGGGCTCCCGCGACAAGGCCGACCGCCACCCACACGTACAGGGGTGGAGTCGAAGGAGCCACTGCGGGCTCGGCGCTGGAGAGAACCCGGCCCGGCTCATCCACATCGGCCCTGACAGCTGCGTAGCGCTCGTTGAGCGCAGCGAGCCTGCTCTCGAGGATCTGCTTGCGGACCGGAGAAGTCGTGGTGTTGATCTGGTCGTCGAACTGCTCGATCTGCGACTCCAGGAGCTTCAGCGCACGCCGCTGCTGGTCGTCGGTCGCGTCGCCACGGTCGTTGAGATAGGCCCCGGCCACCGCGTTGGCCGCGTCAGCGGCCCCCTTCGCCGAGGACCCCGAGACCGTCACGACGAGCACGTCTGCGTCCTTGGGCACAGTGACCGCGACGGCGTCGCGCAAGCCCGCGACGGACCAGCCGTCCAGCTCCCGCTGCGCGATCTTCAGCACGTTCGTGGACCTGGCGATGGTCTGCTCGGTCTGCATGTTCGCGGCCCTCAGGTCGTCACTCTTGACCTGGACCGTGGCGAACGAGTCGTACTTGATGGGCCAGAGCAGCCCTGCCGCGCCACCGATCGCCCCGAACACGATGATGCTCGCGACGATGACCGCCCATCCACCTCGGAGCACACGGGTGAGGTTGAGGAAAGGAACGTCGTTGGACACGCGGTGGACCCCCGGGACTAGGAACTGCGGGACGAGAACTCAGATGACATTGGCCTGCGATGCGTTGCCCTAGGATGATACGGCCCCAATCCGGCGCCCAAAGCAGAAGGTCAAGGTACGTGACGTCATCTCCTCCGGTAACCGCTGTGGTCCCGACGCACAACCGCCCGGAGATGATGCGGCGCGCCGTGCAGAGCATCGTCTCGCAGGAGTACCCCGGCGCCATCGAGGTCGTGATCGTCTTCGACGCGTGTCCCGAGGACGCACCCGAGGTCGACCTACCGTCCAACCGAACGGTTCGGACGGTGAGCAACCAACGCACGCGCGGGCTCGCGGGTGCGCGCAACACCGGGATTGACCTGGCCAGTCACGACTACGTCGCGTTCCTCGATGACGACGACTACTGGCTGGACGGCAAGCTGTCAGCCCAGATGGAGAGATTCGCGCAAGCCCCCAGCCCGGTGCTCGTGGGTTCGGCGATGGTCGCCGATGACGGAGCCCGGACGCATGATCGCCTGGTGCCCCTCGAGGTAGTCGGCCACGCCGACCTCCTGCGGGACCGGATGGCCGGGCTGCACTCCAGCACTTTCGTCTTCCGCACCGAGACCCTGCGATCGATCGGGATGGTCGATGAGCACCTGCCGGGCAGCTACGGCGAGGACTACGACCTCCTGCTGCGAACCGCCAAGGCCGGCGTCATCGCCGTGGTCAACCGCCCGCTGGTCTCGGTCAACTGGTCCGGCCAGTCGTACTTCTTCGGCCGGTGGGCCGCCTACGCCGACGGCCTGACCTATCTGCTCGAGGCCCATCCCGAGTTCGCTCTGGACGCTCGGGCCTTCGGCCGGATCCAGTCACAGATCGCCTTTGCGCGGGCCGCCGCCCAGGAGAGGCGCGCTGGACGCCGTTGGGCCCTCCGCGCCCTGCGGTCGAACCCACGTCAGATCAAGGCATGGCTTGCTCTGGCCATCTCGCTGCGACTTCTGTCGACTTCGTTCGTCGTTCGCACGGTCCAGCGGATGGGTAAAGGCATTTGATGCGACTGCTGATCACCTGTTCCGGAGGGGGCCACCTGGCCCAGGCATGGGCGCTACGACCGTGGTGGGAGCAGTTCGAGCGCACCTGGGTCACGTTTCCCACTGAGGACACCCGGACGCGGCTTCAGGGTGAACGGGTGATCGAGTGCCACTACCCCACGGTCAGGCACCTGCCCAACTTGGTGCGCAACACGCTTCTCGCACGACGCGTGCTCGATGACGTTCGTCCGGATCTCATCCTCAGCACGGGAGCTGCGATCGCGGTGCCGTTCTTCGCGCAAGCGCGGCGTGTGGGCGCACGTACGGCCCACCTCGAGCCCATCGACCGGATCTCCGGTCCCTCGCTCACCGGCAAGCTGCTGTACCCGCTGTCCGACCTGTTCATGGTCCAGTGGGAGAGCATGCAGGACCTGCTTCCGGAGTCGACCAACGTGGGGCTCGTGCTGTGACGTTCTCGATGGTCGTCAGCGCCGGGACCTACCACTTCGGCTTCGACCGGTTGATGGACTGGACCCAGTCCTGGCTGGAGCTGCACCCGGAGGTGGTCGCCACCGTGCAGCATGGCACCAGCCGTCCTGTCCCAGGTGCGGTGAACCGCGAGATCATCCCCCACCCCGAGCTGTTGGACCTGCACCGAGCGGCATCTGTCGTGGTGCTCCAGGGCGGTGCTGGTGGGGTCATGGACACCCGGCAGCTCGGGATCGTGCCGATCGTGGTTCCCCGCGTTCCGATGAACGACGAAGTGGTCGACGAGCACCAGATCGTCTTCGCTCGTCGACTTCGTGATCTCGGGATCGTTCACCTCGCCGAGTCAAAGGAGGAGCTGCACCGCCTTCTCGACCAGGCCCTCTCATCCACCCTTCCCGTCCGCCCCGAGGGCGGGTCGGCCACGCCCGGCGCGGCCGCGGCCGCGGCCGCCCTCAATGCCCTGATGGCGTCGGGACGGCCTACCTCGCGACGCGCGAGGTGGCGCACACTCGGTTCGCCGAGAACGTGGCGGACGCACTGAACAGCGCCCGCTGACGCATGGGACCCCGCCGTCGAAGGTGAGCTTCAGCTGCCGACGGGTTCACTCGTCGCCGGGGCTTGGCCGCGGGCCCGGCTCCAGGAGGCAGGGAGCTCCAGACGTTCCCGCAGCAGCCAGATCACACCGACGTAGGTCGGCACGAGCACGAGCAGATAGACCAGGAGGTCGAGGATGCTGGTGCCGAGTGCCAATCGCAGCAGCCAGCCAGCGAGTCCGAAGACACACACCGGTACCAGCCCGACTCCCAGCAGACGGTGCGGTGCCAGGTGGACACCCATCCGCCAGTGCACGAGCCAGACGGCGATCGCGGTATCTGCACATGCCACGAAAGCCCAGGTGACAGCAGCACCCGTGATTCCCATGATCGGGACGAGCACCAGGTTGCCAACGACGCTGAGGGCCAAGGCCACGGACTTGTTGTAGACCTGCCAGGTGCTCTTGCCACCCATCAAGAGGATGGACTGCAGCATTCCGGCGCTGACCACGACCATCATCACGATGCCGAGCAGCCCAACCACCAGGGCTCCTTCTCGGAAGCCCTCCCCGAACAAGCTCAGCACGGCCGGCCCCATCACCACCAGCGTCAGGTAGTAAGGCCAGCTGATCAGCACCGTGACCCGGGTGATACCGAGGTGTAGCACGCTGGCCTCCTGCCGCTGGCCCCGGGCCAGCAGCAGCGAGAGCGTGGGCGCGGCCCCAACCCGCGCGGCGCGGTCGACCACGCGTCCTGCCTGTATCGCGCGCGAGGCCACCGCGTAGATACCGGCTTCTGCGGGCGTCCTCACCGCAGCCACCACGAGGACGTCGAACCAGTCCAGGCCGAACTCGATCGCCACGCCGACGGCACGAGCGCCGGAGTACCGCCAGAACTGCGAGACGCTCGGCTCGGGCGGGGGTCCGCTGCGCACTCGCTTCGCACGCAGATCTGAGAGCACCGGACGTACCAGCCACGCGACCGTGACCAGCAGCCACAGCGGGACCGACGCCACCCAATAGCTCACCGTGACGTAGGCGCTGGCCCCCAGAGATGCCGCAATGGAGACACCCACCAGCCGGCTGACCGGCACAGCGACGTCCTGGAGGAGGCTGAAGGAGATGACGCCTCGCTGGATGCGAACCGCCGTGTGCAACACACCCATGACGGATGAGAGCGGCAGGAACCACGACAGAAGGCGAAGCACGTCCTCGAGCACATCTACCTGCGCGCCCGCCAAGATCTCGGCGAGAGGCCGAGCCCAGACGTGCAGAGCGATGGCGACGACCGTCGATGCCACCACGACCGGGCACAAAGCGATGGCAAGGATGCGGTTCTCCCCACCCACTCCGGCGGCGGTTCGTTGCCGCGCGAGCGCCCAGATCACCGCAACATTCGTGCCCAGCATCAGCACTGCCGAGAGGAAGGCGAAGACCGCTACCGCTTGGAAGAAGATGCCGGTGCCGCTGGGGCCCAGACTTCGCCCCACCACGACGGCGACCAGCAACGCGCTTGCGGCCGAGAAGCTCGAGCCGACAAGGCTGACCGCGCCGGCCTTGTACACATTCTCGCGCTTCATCCCGCGCGTGTTCTCCGCGAGCTGTCCAGGGCGCTGTCTCGGAGCAACATCGCCGAGACAGCTCCGAGGAGAACCAGCATGCCGTCTATCCCGTAGTAGGCCGACATCACACAGGTCGCGACGAGCGAGGCGTTGAGCCAGAGTCCGCTCGGGGAGCGAAGGTGCCACGTGCGCCGGACGGCGCCGAACAGGAAATAGAGCAACAGCATCAGCCCCACGAAGCCGGAGCAGAACATGGCGGTCCACACTGCACCCTGGGTCCCCACCGTGACCTCGGTCGTGAACGACGCGCGCGGAGCGCCGTAGCCGACGATCGGTGAGTCGAGCGTTCGCTGCAGAGTCTCCGTGTAAAGCCGAGTGCGGCCCTCGGTCGACTGGCCGGTCGCGGCGCGTTCGAGAACGCTCTCGACCAGGCCCAGCTGGAGCATGGTGAAGACGGCGCCCGCGGCCAACATGACGTAGCCGACCACGAAGTTCCACCGACCGATGGCTGCTGTGCGGATCAGCACGACGCAGAGCGCCACGCCAAGCGCCAGGAACATTCCCCGGTTGTTCGCCGTGACGGCTGGCGGGAGCGTCAGAGCCACGCCCACCAACGTGTAGAACTTGGCTCGGGTGGTGCCCCGACGCAAAGCGAAGGCCACCGCGACCGGGATCAACAGGGTCATCGCAGCGCCCCACCCGTTGGCGTAGTAGAAGGGGGCGGCGGGGCGAAGAAACGGTACCGACGCACCGTAGGGGGTCTGCACCTCGGCAAACTGCGGGAACAGCAGCTGTTGTGCGTACTGGTTGGAGGCGATCCCCTCCGGCAGAAGGCTTCCGACCGTCGTGGTGAGACGACCGTAGGGCATCAGCAGCCCGAGGTAGCCACCGGCAATGACAAACCACCACAGCGCCGTCAAGGCAGCGAGCAGGCGGTCAGTGGTCAGTCTCGCCCGGGCATTGACGACGTAGACGATGAGCACGGCGACCGAGGCGTACTGGACGAACCTGATCGTGACACTGAACTCGTCGCCGGGCTCTTTCACGAAGAAGCCCGTGACCATCCACCCGACCAGCGCCAGGTAGGACAGCGTTCCGGGTGCTAGCCACACGGATCGCCGCAACAGCAGGTAGTAGAGCATGACCGGTGCGACGACGGCACCGCTGAACGGGAACAGACCCAACACCCACCAGATGGGCGTTCCCCAGAACAGACACAGCACTGGCCAGGCCGGGAGCTCCGGCTCGAGGTCGTCAGAAATCGATCCGTTGTCGACGGTCTCGGCCTCACTCGGCCGGTCCAGCACGGTCGACGGCAGCGCAGGCGAGCCTGCCGCGTCGACCCCTGGGTCATCTGCCCAGTGGATCTGGCGGTGCCTGGGGTGGTACACCATGTCGCCCCCCGGGGACATCTCTTGATGCTGCAACGTCACACCAGCGAGCTTGCTGCGCGCAGCGCCTGGTACTTGCGCCATGTTGACACGCCCGCAACTCCCACCGAGAACGCGAGCAATGACGTGTACGCGATGGCAAACGTCCACGCCCACGGCGTCAGCAGGAGGAGCAGGTACAGAAATCCGACGTCGTAGGGGATCTTCACGAACGAGACCCACCCAGGGGCGGTGGAGCCCCGTGGGGTGGCTTCGCTGGGAAGCAGGCTGGCGGCCAGGATCTGGGCGAAGAACCAGATCGAGGTCACTGTGGCGAACAAGATGGCCACGACGACCGGCCACCCTGGCGTGAGGTCGCCCCGGAAGTACAGCGATGTCGCGATCGCCAAATGAGTGGCGGGCTGCCTCACGGCGTCCGCCACGTGATCGAGGTACTCGCCCGCGAGACCAGACGACCCGGTCAACCGGGCGAGTTGCCCGTCTGCGGAATCCAAGGCGTAGCCCAGCAGCATGGCCATGGAGGCCAGGAGCGCTACCGGCAACGAAGGCGAGACAAGGGCGATCACGGCGATGCCGACGCCCGAGACCGCACTGCTGAGCAGCGTGACCTGGTTGGGGGTCAGCCCTGCGACGTACGCCAGTGCCGCGAGCCGACGCCCGAGCGGGCGGTTGACCCAGCGCAGGTAGGCGGGAACACCCGCAGCGTTCTTCTGGGCCGACTCGAGCCGCTTGAGACCATCCGCGTAGCTGCGTGGCTCATTCACCAGCGAGGCATGGGACAAACCCACCTGTGTCTCCACCACGTTTCACTTGACCTCGATCGGCGCTGATGCATGAGCGCATCCTAATAGGTTTCCCCTGTTTCGCTTTCAGCGGTGCCCAGAAGCGGAGACCGGACTGGCGCCGTGGTCCATGTGCGACTCGGCACAAGCACTGCAGCGTCACCCGCTAGGGGCTCGGCGTAGCGGTGAGGGTGGCCCGGAACAGCGAGTTGGGCGTGCTCCGGTAGTTGTTGTGCACGTCCACGGCGATCACGTTCTGGCCGTTGACCAGGAGGCTGGTCGGGATCGTCACCTGCACCGGGTTGGCGTTGGAGCTGGTCGCGCTGGTGGCCGTCTTGGCGTAGGTGCCGTTGGTGACCGGCGCGCCGTCGGCCAGGTTCAGGTTCCAGCGACTGACCTCGGTGCCGTTCACGTACACCGCGCCCCCGTCGTCAGCCACGTAGCTCAACGTGACCGTGCCCACGGAGGTCGCGTCGGCGACCTGGAACGTGGTGCGGTACTGGGCCGTCAGAGGCCGAGGTGACGCCGCGCCGACGCTGATGTCGGTCTTGGCCAGCGTGGTGCCGAACCCGAAGGGTCCGGTGCCGGTGGCCCAGGTCGAGTCGTCGAAGCCCGCCGTGTTCCACGCGGCCCCCGGCGCGGTGGGGTCGAACCTCCACTTCCACGGTGTGGATGCCTCGACGAAGGTTGACTGCGCCGTGGTTGTGACCGGGACGGGCTGCGAGGCGGTCTTCTGACCGAAGCTGTCAACGGCGGAGACCGAGTAGCTGTACGTCGTGCCCGGCGTCAGGCCGCTGTCGTCGTACTGCGTCGCGCCGGCCGGCGCCGTGCCGACCTGCGTTCCGTCTCGGGTCACGAGGAAGCCACCGTCAGCGTTCTGGTCAGGCCAGCTCAGGCGGACAGCGGTGGGTGAGGTCGCGGTGCCGGTGACCACTGGTGCTGCGGGCGGCGCCGGGTTGCCGATGTCGGCGACGTTGAGCACGGCCGTGCTGGCCGAGCGGTTGGCCGTGGCGTCGACGGCTCGCACGAAGTAGCGCTGGGTCCCGCTCAACCGGTTGATGACCGCCGAGGTCGTGGTCGTGGTGGCGATCACCCGGTTGCCCTCGAGGACCTCATAGGAGGGAGTCCCGGCGTTGTCGGCGCTGGCGTTCCAGGACAACCGGAACGTGGCGATATCGATGTTGGTGGCGGCGAAGTCGGTCGGGGTGCTCGGGGCCTGGGTGTCGCGTGGGGCGTAGCGCATGAAGCCACCGGACCACTGGTTCACATAACCCGCCCGGATCGAGGTTGCGTAGTCACCGCCCACCCACATGTTGCCGAGCGAGTCGTGCGTCATGCCCCAGGCGCCGTACCCCTTGCGGCCCTTCACGATCGGGTTGAACTCCGGCAAGAACGTGCCGTCCGCAGAGTTCCAGGCACCGAAGGTGTTGATCGCGTCAGCCTGGGTGAAGCCCGTCACGTTGGGATAGACGTGGTAGACGTCCTGGTAGTTGTAGTCGCCGCAGTGGCAACCTCCGAACACCGTGTTCTCGTTGGCGGTGAGCGTCTGGAAGTCGCCTCCCGCCAGCGTCATGCTTCCCGACTTCACTCCTGAGTCCATCGCGTTCCGGTCATAGCCGAAGATGCTGTGCTGCGAGCCGCCGTAGTAGAACCGATCGCCCACCTCCTGGACGGCGAACTGCCAGAACCGGTTCGGAAGGTTGGCGCTGGAGTGCGCCTGCCACGCCCCCAGCGCAAGCGGTGCGCCGGCTGCCGTCGCCAAGGCTGTGACGTTGACGACCGACTGACCACGTGCGCTCGTGAAGTACCCGGCGAAGTAGGCCCGGTCGTTGAGCGAGGAGACGTTGACACCCACCGAGGTGCCGTTGATCACCGGGTTCCAGTTGTTGTCGGGACTGCTGGTGGCCACGTTGATGCGACCACCGTTCCACGCCGAGGCAGCGGTGGAACCCTGCACGAGGTGGGTGAACGAGCCAGCCACGTAGAGGAAGCCCCCACGGGTGTCGAGTCCACGCACGGTGGGTCCGCCGCCAGACTGGCGACGCTCGAGATACACCTGCGGGCCGGACAAGTCACCGGTCTCCGGGTCCAGGAACGCCAGGCCCGGCTGGACCTGACCGTTCACCGTGCTGAACTCTCCCCCGACCGCCAGCCGCCCGTCCGGCAGAGCAGACAGAGCCTTGACCTGGCCGTTGAAGGTCGGGTCGAACCCAGTGGGGTTGACGAGCTCACCAGAGGTGACGTTGAACCCGGCGAGATAGGACTGCGGCACCTGGTCGGTGCCGGCCGCGTCCTTCTGCACGTACCTGAAGTTGCCACCCACGAACATCGTCTGACCGATCTGGGCGAAGTCCTGGACCTCGGTGTGCAGCTCGTTGTCGATCCCGTCCGCCAGGCCGTTCACACCCCACACCGTGCGCGTCGCGTTGCTGTCAGGCAGCGCCCGCACCTCCTGCTTGCTGGTCCCCCCGTCCGCGATCGAACCGGTGAACATCGTGTCCCGACGCAGCTGCGGACGCAGGAACATCTGCGTGAACGGCCGCCCGCTGCTCGTGTTGTTGGTGTTGGACCAGATGTAGGACTCAGGGTCGCTGGTGCCCAGAAGCGTCGAGGGGCTGCTGCTGGTGCCGTAGGCGAAGCCCCACAAGAAGCCCTGCGACGAGGGAGACTGGGTGTTCACCCGGCGCATCGCCTGGTCCGTGCCGAAGCTCACCGTCTGGCCCCCACTGGAGCTACCACTGCCTCCGGCACCACTGAAGCTGTAGGCACCCACCACGTGCTGGGCCCCGAAGGTCCACTGCCAGCGAGAGCGGTTCACCATCTTGAACCGCACCTCCTGCCACGTCGAGCCCGACCTGTCCGCAGCCCGACGCAACCGCACGCCCTCAGCCAACGCAGAGACCGCACCCTTGTTCAACAACCCGTCGACCGTCAGCGCAGGAAGCTGCACCGGCGCGAACGCAGCCGGACCCGTGATGGTGTCGCGCAACGTCGCCGCCGAGCCCAGACCCTGGTAGTTGGTCTTCCACCCCTGCCGACCCCGACCCACCAGCACCCAGCCACCACCATCGGTGCTCTGGTCACAGTAGAACTGCTCCGGCGCCACCAACGCCGGCGTCACCAACCAGTACACCCCACTGGGAGCACTCGGCGTGCTCTGCTTGATCTCCCAGCACGACCCCGCCGCCGTCGCCTGGGACAACCCATCCACCGCCCGAGTCGTCGCCGCCTGGCTCGGCGACTGCAACCCCAGCACCGGCAGCACCGCCAACACCATCACCGGACCCAGGACGCGGGTGAGGAAGCGCTTCATCGTGGGACCTGACCTTTGGCTGGTTCGGGAATCGTCTCGGTGTGCGGGGACTCGGGGCGACCTGTGACTCATGCGAGCTTCTTCAGCTGCTTGCACGAGGAGTCGGCGGGGATCGAGTGGTTGACGACCAACCAGTCGTCAGCCGGCGGGTTGCCGTGGCGCGCCGGGGCTTCGCGGGTGGGCGAGAGCCGAACCGCCCGGGGGTGTGCGAGCGGTGAGCGTGGACGACCCTGGACGGCATTCAGCGCCAACCGCCCGACAGTCTCGAATGCGCGCACGAGACCTACCCCCGTAGAAGCCAAACATGCAGGATGCGTAGTCGACAACACCTGACGTTTGACGACAAGTCGTAGTTTCAACGGGTTCCGCGGATTCGCGCAAACGGTCCAGTGTTGCGGGCTAGTCCGGTCGAGGCGGCTGTCGGCGTTCTCCTGCTCGGATCACGTCCGCGCTGCAGCCTTCCCCTTGTCCCGGTCCCCCTAGGGCTCTGGGGTCAGGGTCAGCCGGAACAGCGCATCCGGGGTGCTCCGGTAGTTCAGATGGGTCTGCGCGGCGACCACGTTGGTGCCGTTGACCAGCGCCGAGGCCGGGATGCTCACCACCACCGGATCGGCATTCGACGCGGCAGCGCGTGGTGCAGCAGTCGCGTAGGTGTTCGACGTGATCGTGCCCGCAGGCAGGTTCTGACGAGCGACCTCGACCCCGTTGAGATAGACGACTACCCCGTCATCGGCCACGAACGTGAGTTCGTGCGCGCCGAGCGCGCCGACGTCGGCCACCTCGAAGCTGGTCCGGAACTGTGCGCTCAGGGGCCGCGGCGAAGGCGCGCCATCACCGATGTCGGTGTTGACCAGCGTGCTCCCGAAACCGAACGGACCAGTGCCAGAGGACCACGACGAGTCGTCGAAACCCGGACCCGCCCAGCCACCACCAGGCGCCGTCGCGGCATACCTCCACTGCCACGACGCGCCCGCCCCCACCAGCACCGCCGAGGCCGCGGTCGTGACCTCCACCGGTGCCGAGGACGTCTGCTGTCCCGCAGCACCGATCGCGGTGACCGTGTAGGAGTAGGCCGTCTCCGGTTCCAGCCCGGTGTCGGTGAACGACGTCGCCCCGCTCGCTGGCGTGCCGACCTGGACGTCGTCGCGCTTGACGATGAAGCCACCCGCAGCCTCCTGATCCGGCCACGTCAGCCGGACCGAGGACGCCGACAGCGCCTCACCGGACACGACCGGAGCCGCAGGCGGGTCAGGGGCCCCCGGATCACGCGGCGTCGAGCCCAACGTCAACCGGAACAACGCATCCGGGGTGCTCCGGTAGTTCAGGTGGGTCTGCGCGGCGACCACGTTGGTGCCGTTGACCAGCGCCGAGGCCGGAATGCTCACCACCACCGGGTCGGCGTTGGCCGCCGCGGAGCGTGGTGCAGCAGTGGCGTAGGTGTTCGACGTGATCGTGCTCGCAGGCAGGTTCTGCACGAGCGATCTCGACCCCGTTGAGGTAGACCACCACCCCGTCATCGGCCACGAACGAGAACTCACCCGACTCGATCGCGTTGACGTCGGCCACCTCGAAGCTGGTCCGGAACTGTGCCGCCAACGGACGCGGCGAAGGCGCACCATCACCGATGTCGGTGTTGACCAGCGTGCTCCCGAAACCGAAGGGACCCTCGCCAGAGGACCACGACGAGTCGTCGAAACCCAGACCCGCCCAGCCACCAGCCGGCGCCGTCGCGGCATACCTCCACCGCCACGACGCACCCGAGCCCACCAGCACATCCGGAGTGACCAACGCCGCGGTCGTGACCTCCACCGGTGCCGAGGAGGTCTGCTGTCCCGCAGCACCGATCGCGGTGACCGTGTAGGAGTAGGCCGTCTCCGGTTCCAGCCCCGTGTCGGTGAACGACGTCGCCCCACTCGCTGGCGTGCCGACCTGGACGTCGTCGCGCTTGACGATGAAGCCACCCGCGGCCTCCTGATCGGGCCACGTCAGCCGGACCGAGGACGCCGACAGCGCCTCACCGGACACGACCGGAGCCGCAGGCGGGTCAGGGGCCCCCGGATCACGCGGCGTCGAGCTGAGCGTCAACCGGAACAACGCATCCGGGGTGCTCCGGTAGTTCAGGTGGGTCTGCGCGGCGATCACGTTGGTGCCGTTGACCAGCGCCGAGGCCGGAATGCTCAACACCACCGGGTCGGCGTTGGCCGCCGCAGAGCGTGGTGCAGCAGTGGCGTAGGTGTTCGACGTGATCGTGCTCGTAGGCAGGTTCTCACGAGCGATCTCGACCCCGTTGAGATAGACCACCACCCCGTCATCGGCCACGAACGAGAACTCACCCGACTCGATCGCGTTGACGTCGGCCACCTCGAAGCTGGTCCGGAACTGTGCCGCCAACGGACGCGGCGAAGGCGCGCCATCACCGATGTCGGTGTTGACCAGCGTGCTCCCGAAACCGAAGGGACCCTCGCCAGAGGACCAGGACGAGTCGTTGAATCCCACACCCGCCCAGCCACCAGCCGGCGCCGTCGCGGCATACCTCCACCGCCACGACGCACCCGCCTCCACCAGCACCGCCGAGACCGCGGTCGTGACCTCCACCGCCGACGACGAGGTCTGCTGCCCGACACCGTCGACTGCGGTCACCGTGTAGGAGTAGGCCGTCTCCGGCTCCAGCCCCGTGTCCTCGAACGACGTCGCTCCACTTGGGGCGGTGCCCACCTGAACGTTGTCGCGCTTGACGATGAACCCACCCGCAGCCTCCTGATCCGGCCACGTCAACCGCACCGAGGACGCCGACAACGCCTCACCCGACACGACCGGAGCCTCAGGCGGCTCAGGCGTTTCCTCGGTGCCGGCGACGCTGAGCACGGCCGTGCTGGCCGAGCGGTTCCCGGTCGCGTCCGCTGCTCGCACGAAGTAGCGCTGGGTCTCGCTCTGCCGGTCGATCACCGCCGAGGTCGTGGTCGTGGTCGCGATCACCCGGTTGCCCTCGAGGACCTCATAGGAGGGAGATCCGGCGTTGTCAGTGCTGCCTGTCCAAGAGAGACGGAACGTGTTCGGGTCGATGCTCGTCGAGGTCAGGGTCGACGGGATGCTCGGGGCCTGGCTGTCGCGTGGGGCGTAGCGCATGAAGCCACCGGACCACTGGTTCACATAACCCGCCCGGATCGAGGTTGCGTAGTCACCGCCCACCCACATGTTGCCGAGCGAGTCGTGCTTCATGCCCCAGGCGCCGTACCCCTTGCGGCCCTTCACGATCGGGTTGAACTCCGGCAAGAACGTGCCGTCCGCAGAGTTCCAGGCACCGAAGGTGTTGATCGCGTCAGCTTGGGTGAAGCCCGTCACGTTGGGATAGACGTGGTAGACGTCCTGGTAGTTGTAGTCGCCGCAGTGGCAACCTCCGAACACCGTGTTCTCGTTGCCGGTGAGCGACTGGAAGTCGCCTCCCGCCAGCGTGATGCTGCCCGACTTCACTCCGGAGTCCATCGCGTTCCGGTCATAGCCGAAGATGCTGTGCTGCGAGCCGCCGTAGTAGAACCGATCGCCCACCTCCTGGACGGCGAACTGCCAGAACCGGTTCGGAAGGTTGGCGCTGGAGTGCGCCTGCCACGCCCCCAGCGCAAGCGCTGCGCCGGCTGCCGTCTCGAAGGCTGTGACGTTGACGACCGACTGACCACGTGCGCTCGTGAAGTACCCGGCGAAGTAGGCCCGGTCGTTGAGCGAGGAGACGTTGACACCCACCGAGGTGCCGTTGATCACCGGGTTCCAGTTGTTGTCGGGACTGCTGGTGGCCACGTTGATGCGACCACCGTTCCACGCCGAGGCAGCGGTGGAACCCTGCACGAGGTGGGTGAACGAGCCAGCCACGTAGAGGAAGCCCCCACGGGTGTCGAGTCCACGCACGGTGGGTCCGCCGCCAGACTGGCGACGCTCGAGATACACCTGCGGGCCGGACAAGTCACCGGTCTCCGGGTCCAGGAACGCCAGGCCCGGCTGGACCTGACCGTTCACCGTGCTGAACTCTCCCCCGACCGCCAGCCGCCCGTCCGGCAGAGCAGACAGAGCCTTGACCTGGCCGTTGAAGGTCGGGTCGAACCCAGTGGGGTTGACGAGCTCACCAGAGGTGACGTTGAACCCGGCGAGATAGGACTGCGGCACCTGGTCGGTGCCGGCCGCGTCCTTCTGCACGTACCTGAAGTTGCCACCCACGAACATCGTCTGACCGATCTGGGCGAAGTCCTGGACCTCGGTGTGCAGCTCGTTGTCGATCCCGTCCGCCAGGCCGTTCACACCCCACACCGTGCGCGTCGCGTTGCTGTCAGGCAGCGCCCGCACCTCCTGCTTGCTGGTCCCCCCGTCCGCGATCGAACCGGTGAACATCGTGTCCCGACGCAGCTGCGGACGCAGGAACATCTGCGTGAACGGCCGCCCGCTGCTCGTGTTGTCGGTGTTGGACCAGATGTAGGACTCAGGGTCGCTGGTGCCCCGAAGCGCCGAGGGGCTGCTCGAGCCGTAGGCGAAGCCCCACAAGAAGCCCTGCGACGAGGGAGACTGGGTGTTCACCCGGCGCATCGCCTGGTCCGTGCCGAAGCTCACCGTCTGGCCCCCACTGGAGCTACCACTGCCTCCGGCACCACTGAAGCTGTAGGCACCCACCACGTGCTGGGCCCCGAAGGTCCACTGCCAGCGAGAGCGGTTCACCATCTTGAACCGCACCTCCTGCCACGTCGAGCCCGACCTGTCCGCAGCCCGACGCAACCGCACGCCCTCAGCCAACGCAGAGACCGCACCCTTGTTCAACAACCCGTCGACCGTCAGCGCAGGAAGCTGCACCGGCGCGAACGCAGCCGGACCCGTGATGGTGTCGCGCAACGTCGCCGCCGAGCCCAGACCCTGGTAGTTGGTCTTCCACCCCTGCCGACCCCGACCCACCAGCACCCAGCCACCACCATCGGTGCTCTGGTCACAGTAGAACTGCTCCGGCGCCACCAACGCCGGCGTCACCAACCAGTACACCCCACTGGGAGCACTCGGCGTGCTCTGCTTGATCTCCCAGCACGACCCCGCCGCCGTCGCCTGGGACAACCCATCCACCGCCCGAGTCGTCGCCGCGTAGCTCGGCGACTGCAACCCCAGCACCGGCAGCACCGCCAACACCATCACCGGACCCAGGACGCGGATGAGGAAGCGCTTCATCGTGGGACCTGACCTTTGGCTGGTTCGGGAATCGTCTCGGTGTGCAGGGACTCGGGGCGACCTGTGACTCATGCGAGCTTCTTCAGCTGCTTGCACGAGGAGTCGGCGGGGATCGAGTGGTTGACGACCAACCAGTCGTCAGCCGGCTTCTGCAGCTCGTAGAGGTTGAGCACCTTCAGCTCGGAGGGGCGCCGGTGCTTGCTGAGATTGCGTCCCTTGACGTCGCGCACGACGACGGGCGAGTTGTCCAGGCACACAGCCAGTGTCATTGACTGCGGTTTCGAGGAGAGGTCCGCCGCGACTATCTTCGAGCCGAGCACCTTCGGTGTGCCGCGAACGCTCAGCTGTTCCTTGTCGTACTGCACCGCAAGTGACTGGATCTCTCCCAGTGCGGGGCCGGCAGCGTAGGCGGCTACAGCTGCCTTGCCGTCGTTGCGTTCCAGAGCCGCGGAGGACTTGGCGAGGAAGGAGACCAAGCGGGTCGTGGCCACCGTGCCGGCTGCCTTCTGCTTCGCGTCCAGGCTGGGAGACGAGGTCGGCACGACATCGGGGAGCTTGGTCAATCGCACCGACGGAGATGGGCTGGACGAAGCCGAGGGTTGCGCCGAAGGCTTGGCCGCGGAGTTGCGGCCGACCTCGGCGGAGCCTTCACCACCAAAGACGCGGACGGCGATCACCACGGCCAGCGCAATGACCAGCGCGCCCGACGCGGCCATCAGCGCCCGACTCCCCACAACCTCAGATACGCGCACTACCTATCCCCCCATTGATGTGAAGCACAGCCTGAAATCGTTCGGCGACAGCACCTGGGCGTGTTCAGCGACCGATGCGAAGTAGTCTCATCGAGTTCCGGCAAATGCGGCAAACACACTCGGGTTGCGGGCTAGTCCGGTCGCGGCCATTGGGTCCACAACGGAACTTCTCGGATCACGTCCGTGCTTCGGCCCTGTACGTCGGTCCCCTACGGTTCTGGGGTCAGGGTCAGCCTGAACAACGCATCCGGGGTGCCCCGGTAGTTCAGGTGGGTCTGCGCGGCGACCACGTTGGTGCCGTTGACCAGCATCGAGGCCGGGATGCTGACCACGACCGGATTGGCGTTCGTGGTCGCGGACCGTGGCGCGGACGTCGCATAGGTGGTGGACGTGATCGTGCCCGCAGGCAGGTTCTGACGAGCGACCTCGACTCCGTTGAGATAGACCACCACCCCGTCATCGGCCACGAACGTGAGCTCGTGCGCACCGAGCGCTCCGACGTCCGCGACCTCGAAGCTGGTCCGGAACTGTGCGGTCAGCGGCCGCGGTGAGGGCGCGCCGACACCGATGTCGGTGTTGACCAGCGTGCTCCCGAAACCGAACGGACCAGTGCCCGAGGACCACCCGGAGTCATCAAAAACCGCACCGGCCCACCCATTGTCGGGCGCCGTGGAGGCGTACCGCCAGCGCCAGGGCGTATCCGACCCCACGAGCGCCGAGGAGGGTGGAGGCGTCGCAGGGGTCGTCACCTGCACCGGCGCCGACGTAGACAGCTGACCGATGTTGTCGACCGCCGTCACTGTGTAGGAGTAGGCCGTCTCAGGGGTCAGTCCCGTGTCGGTGAACGACGTCGCCCCGCTCGCCGGCGTGCCGACCTGGACGTCGTCGCGCTTGACGATGAACCCACCCGCAGCCTCCTGATCGGGCCACGTCAGCCGGATCGAGGTCGCCGACAGAGCCTGACCGGTCACGACCGGGACCGCGGGCGGCGGGGGGTCCCCCCCGGGCTCACGCGGCGTCGAGCTGAGCGTCAGCCGGAACAACGCATCCGGGGTGCCCCGGTAGTTCAGGTGGGTCTGCGCGGCGACCACGTTGGTGCCGTTGACCAGCGCCGAGGCCGGGATGCTCACCACCATCGGATCGGCATTCGAGGCTGCAGAGCGAGGCGCAGCAGTCGCATAGGTGGTCGACGTGATCGTGCCCGCAGGCAGGTTGCGACGAGCGACCTCGACCCCGTTGAGATAGACCACCACCCCGTCGTCGGCCACGAACGAGAACTCACCCGAGGCGATCGCGTTGACGTCGGCCACCTCGAAGCTGGTCCGGAACTGAGCCGACAACGGCCGTGGCGAAGGCGCCCCGACACTGACGTCGGTGTTGACCAGCGTGCTCCCGAACCCGAACGGCCCAGTGCCAGAGGACCAGGACGAGTCGTCGAAAGCCGCACCCGCCCAGCCATTCGCGGGTGCCGTGTCCGCAAACCGCCACCGCCACGGCGTCGTCGGCTCCACGAGCGCGGACGAGGGCGGGGGCGTCGCAAGCGTCGTCACCTGCACCGGCGACGACGAGGTCTGCTGCCCGAGGTCATCGACCGCGGTCACCGTGTATGAGTACGTCGTGTCAGCAGCCAGCCCCGTGTCGTCGAACGACGTCGCCCCACTCGCAGGCGTGCCGACCTGAACGTCGTCGCGCTTGACGATGAACCCACCCGCAGCCGGCTGGGTCGGCCAGGTCAAGCGGACCGAAGTCGCAGACAGCGCCTGACCGGTGACCACTGGTGCTGCGGGCGGCGGCTGGTTGCCGATGTCGGCGACGTTGAGCACGGCGGTGCTGGCCGAGCGGTTGGCCGTGGCGTCGACGGCTCGCACGAAGTAGCGCTGGGTCCCGCTCAACCGGTTGATGACCGCCGAGGTCGTGGTCGTGGTGGCGATCACCCGGTTGCCCTCGAGGACCTCATAGGAGGGAGTCCCGGCGTTGTCGGCGCTGGCGTTCCAGGACAACCGGAACGTGGCGGTATCGATGTTGGTGGCGGCGAAGTTGGTCGGGGTGCTCGGGGCCTGGGTGTCGCGTGGGGCGTAGCGCATGAAGCCACCGGACCACTGGTTCACATAACCCGCCCGGATCGAGGTTGCGTAGTCACCGCCCACCCACAATCTGCCGAGCGAGTCCTGCATCATGCCCCAGGCGCCGTACCCCTTGCGGCCCTTCACGATCGGGTTGAACTCCGGCAAGAACGTGCCGTCCGCAGAGTTCCAGGCACCGAAGGTGTTGATCGCGTCAGCTTGGGTGAAGCCCGTCACGTTGGGATAGACGTGGTAGACGTCCTGGTAGTTGTAGTGACCGCAGTGGCAACCTCCGAACACCGTGTTCTCGTTGGCGGTGAGCGTCTGGAAGTCGCCTCCAGACAGCGTGATGCTTCCCGACTTCACTCCCGAGTCCATCGCGTTCCGGTCATAGCCGAAGATGCTGTGCTGCGAGCCGCCGTAGTAGAACCGATCGCCCACCTCCTGGACGGCGAACTGCCAGAACCGGTTCGGAAGGTTGGCGCTGGAGTGCGCCTGCCACGCCCCCAGCGCAAGCGGTGCACCGGCTGCCGTCGCCAAGGCTGTGACGTTGACGACCGACTGACCACGCGCGCTCGTGAAGTACCCGGCGAAGTAGGCCCGGTCGTTGAGCGAGGAGACGTTGATACCCACCGAGGTGCCGTTGATCACCGGGTTCCAGTTGGTGTCGGGACTGCTGGTGGCCACGTTGATGCGACCACCGTTCCACGCCGAGGCAGCGGTGGAACCCTGCACGAGGTGGGTGAACGAGCCAGCCACGTAGAGGAAGCCCCCACGGGTGTCGAGTCCACGCACGGTGGGTCCGCCGCCAGACTGGCGACGCTCGAGATACACCTGCGGGCCGGACAAGTCACCGGTCTCCGGGTCCAGGAACGCCAGGCCCGGCTGGACCTGACCGTTCACCGTGCTGAACTCTCCCCCGACCGCCAGCCGCCCGTCCGGCAGAGCAGACAGAGCCTTGACCTGGCCGTTGAAGGTCGGGTCGAACCCAGTGGGGTTGACGAGCTCACCAGAGGTGACGTTGAACCCGGCGAGATAGGACTGCGGCACCCGACCGGTGCCGGCCGCGTCCTTCTGCACGTACCTGAAGTTGCCACCCACGAACATCGTCTGACCGATCTGGGCGAAGTCCTGGACCTCGGTGTGCAGCTCGTTGTCGATCCCGTCCGCCAGGCCGTTCACACCCCACACCGTGCGCGTCGCGTTGCTGTCAGGCAGCGCCCGCACCTCCTGCTTGCTGGTCCCCCCGTCCGCGATCGAACCGGTGAACATCGTGTCCCGACGCAGCTGCGGACGCAGGAACATCTGCGTGAACGGCCGCCCGCTGCTCGTGTTGTCGGTGTTGGACCAGATGTAGGACTCAGGGTCGCTGGTGCCCCGAAGCGCCGAGGGGCTGCTCGAGCCGTAGGCGAAGCCCCACAAGTAGCCCTGCGCCTCGGGCGCCTGGGTGTTCACCCGGCGCATCGCCTGGTCCGTGCCGAAGCTCACCGTCTGGCCCCCACTGGAGCTACCACTGCCTCCGGCACCACTGAAGCTGTAGGCACCCACCACGTGCTGGGCCCCGAAGGTCCACTGCCAGCGAGAGCGGTTCACCATCTTGAACCGCACCTCCTGCCACGTCGAGCCCGACCTGTCCGCAGCCCGACGCAACCGCACGCCCTCAGCCAACGCAGAGACCGCACCCTTGTTCAACAACCCGTCGACCGTCAGCGCAGGAAGCTGCACCGGCGCGAACGCAGCCGGACCCGTGATGGTGTTGCGCAACGTCGCCGCCGAGCCCAGACCCTGGTAGTCGGCCTTCCACCCCTGCCGACCCCGACCCACCAGCACCCAGCCACCACCATCGGTGCTCTGGTCACAGTAGAACTGCTCCGGCGCCACCAACGCCGGCGTCACCAACCAGTACACCCCACTGGGAGCACTCGGCGTGCTCTGCTTGATCTCCCAGCACGACCCCGCCGCCGTCGCCTGGGACAACCCATCCACCGCCCGAGTCGTCGCCGCCTGGCTCGGCGACTGCAACCCCAGCACCGGCAGCACCGCCAACACCATCACCGGACCCAGGACACGGATGAGAGAACGCTTCGTGCGGCCTGGCTTCTTGATCCGGGCCCCGGCGCTGGGTGGCAATCCGGGGACCGGCAACCGGGCGCAGTTGGACATACTCACTCGCCCCATCGCGTACTCCATCCCCCAGAGCGGAGCCGGATCTCCCCAGATCCGACCCACGATCGCGACGGCACCCGAAGCCTCGCGACGCACGAAGTTTGACCCCCCGCCCCCCTCGGGGCAATAGGCAGCGGGATTGGGCTAGTCCAAGCAGGAAGCCCGTCTCAACGGTTGAAACGCTGCTGGGTGAGGTCGAGCCCGTCGACGATGAGGGACTCCACCGCGTCCGCGGCGCTGTCCACCTGGAACGGGAGCTCCTTGCGCTCGGCCGACCCGTAGCCGGAAAGCACGAAGTCCGCCGGGCTCAGCCGACCCGGCGGCCGACCGATCCCCGCGCGGACCCTGAAGAAGTCACCAGAGCCCAGCGAGGACCGCATGGACTTCAGTCCGTTGTGCCCATTGTCCCCGCCGCCGAGCTTGATCCGCAACGTGCCGAAGTCGATGTCGAGCTCATCGTGGATCGCGATGACCCGCTCCACCGGCACCTTGTAGAACGTGGCCAGTGACTTCACCGGCCCACCGGACTCGTTCATGTAGCACCGCGGGCGTGCAAGCACCACCCGTGGGGAGTCGCTGCCGGGGGGCCCGAGCCGCCCCTCGACGGCATCGGCCCGGCCGGTCTTGTGCGAGCGCCAGCCGCTGCCCAACCGTCGGGCCAGCTCGTCGGTGACGAGGTAGCCGATGTTGTGCCGCGTGCCGGCGTACGTCGGGCCGGGGTTGCCCAGCCCGACGACCAGCCACACGTCCGAGTCCGTCACCGGAGCAGGGTCAGCCCTCGTCGCCGTCGGTGGCGCCCTCGGCGTCACCCTCGGCCTCGGACTCCTCGTCGCCCTCGGCGGCCTTCTCCTCGTCGGTCGCCTCGTGCTCGATACCGGCCTCGGCCTCGGCCTCCTCCAGCTCGGCCTCGACCTCCTCGGCGGTCGGGGCGTGCACGACGTTGACCACGAGCGCCTCGTCGTCGGTGAGCAGCAGGGAGCCCTCGGGGAGCTCGAGGTCCTTGGCGAGCACGTGGAAGCCGACCTCGGCGTCCTCGACCGAGACCTCGATCCACTCGGGGATGTTGGTGGCCTCGGCTTCGACGGAGACGGTGTTGAGCTCGGTCACGGTCATGGCGTCGGACTTCGACTCACCGGTGACGTGGATCCCGACCTCGACGGTCACCCGCTCGCCCTTCTTGACCTCCACGAAGTCGATGTGCTCGAGGAAGCCCTTGATGGGGTCGGCCTGGACCTGCTTGGTCAGCGCCAGCACGGTCTTGCCGTCGAGGGCGATGTAGAGCAGGGCGTTGGTGCCACCGTGCTTGAGCGCCATCATGGTGTCGTGACCCGGGAGGGTGACGTGCATCGGGGCGTTGCCGTGACCGTAGATGACGGCGGGGACCTTGTCCGCGCGACGGATGCGGCGGGCCGCGCCCTTGCCGAACTCGGTGCGGGACTCGGCGGTGATCTTCAGGTCTTCAGACATGCGCGTGGGCTCCTCGTGTGGCTGGCTCGATCAAAACGGCGATTGTCTCGGGGCCGGAAGGACGAAACATGCACCGCGCGAATCGAGGCACGGTGCATGGACTTCCACGTTCCGGCCACGTCGATCACGGAGGTCATCCCTCGCCGAGGCAACCTGAGGAGCCTACCCAATGTGCTTCGCGGGCGCGAATCGGCGTCGCGTCACCCCGCGCTCAACTCAACCACTGTCGCTGGCAGGGGCGGCGCGCTGGCACGCGCCCGACCTCAGCAGATCATCCCGGCTTCCGGGCCTCCACGTAGAGCGTCTCGGCGCGCCGTCGCTCCGTGTCAGGGACCGACTCGAGGTCGGTGTCACCGAACTCCCGCCGCTTCGGCTCGTCGAAGCCGGCCGCCTTGAACATCAGCGTCAGCGTCTCTTCGTCGAACATGGTCGTGTGCCGATGCCAGTAGAACAGCTCCTGGACCGCCAGCATGCGTGTCGGCCGATCCGGGTGGATCGATTCCAGGTAGGTGCCGTCGCCGTTGTAGGACTGCAGGAGTCTGCCCGCGTCGGGGACCCCGATCCGCAGGATCCCACCCGGCTTCAGCACGCGGAAGCACTCGTCCATGAGTCCGGCTCCACTTTGGAGCGGGATGTGCTCGAGCACGTGCTCGTGGAAGATCGCGGTGACCGAGCCGTCGTCGAAAGGGACGCCTTTGGCGAGGTTCCAGGCGACCTGCACCGGGTCGCCGACGAAGTCGATGTTGACCCAGCCGGACTTGGGTTCGCCACCGCATCCGAGGTGCAGTCGCAGGGGATCACCGCTGCGCTTGATGGCGTCCAGCCTGCGCCGTTGCAGCGGCCTGGTGAGATCGGTGAGCCACATGCGAGCCGTACCACGGTAGGCGGGCGGCACGAGGTGCTTCGTGACCAACCTGAGCCGGGAGTCGGTGGGCTTGTCGCCGCGCAGCCGCTCCTGGATCTCATCGACCTGATGGAAGTAGTCATGGAGCTTGGTGCGCTCTGCGCCTCTCACCGGGCAATTCCCCTCTGGCCGCGGCCGGGACGCTGTGGCCCTTCGGGCCGCGCACACTCGTAGCGGAGCTCGTCATTCATGGTTCCCCGTCACCTCCGCCTTGCCGGTAGGGCACGAGAATGGCAGCAACGGACGGGATTACGCCAGTGTTCGGCCCCTCAGGCGTGTC
>CAVYMJ010000002.1:0-19307 GCA_963769585.1 uncultured Actinomycetota bacterium | reverse complement strand
TGCTCCACGAGCCTACGTCGCCCGTGAAGACCCGGGAAGGGAACCGAGCGGTGGCCTGCATCACAGGCACCGGCGCCCAGCCAGAACTGCACTTCCGGACACCAAGGTAGGGTCGCGCCCAGTCAGGGCGGCAGGCAGAGGTCACCCACTCCACCCCGTGCGGAGCCAATCTCCGGACGACCAGGAAGGTAGTCAACGGTGAGCACCAATGTCGCTGTGGTCCTCGCAGGCGGAGTCGGCACCCGCGTGGGGCTCGACATCCCCAAGCAGCTGATCAAGATCGCCGGCAGGACCATCCTCGAGCACACGGTGTCGACCATGAACGCCCATCCCTCGGTCGACCAGATCGTGGTGATGATGGCACCGGGACACCTCGACGCCGTACGAGCGATCGTCGACACCGGCGAGTACCACAAGGTGACCCACATCCTCGAGGGAGCCGACACCCGCAACGGCACCACGCTGCGCGCGCTGGACGTGATCCCCGACCCGGAGAGCAAGGTGCTCTTCCATGACGCGGTGCGCCCGCTCGTCAGCGCCAGGATCATCAGCGAGTGCTTCACGGCGCTCGACACCTTCTCGGCGGTGGACGTCGCCATCCCGTCGGCAGACACGATCATCGAGGTCCACGACGACAACACGATCCGGGACATCCCACCGCGGGCCAAGCTGCGGCGTGGGCAGACCCCGCAGGCGTTTCGTTGCCAGGTGATCAAGCAGGCCTACGAGATCGCCGGCCAGGACGAGAACTTCGTCGCCACCGACGACTGCACCGTGGTGCTCCGCTACCTCCCCGACGTGCCGATCACCGTGGTCGCCGGCGAGGAACGCAACATGAAGGTCACCGACCCGATCGACGTCTACATCGCCGACAAGCTGTTCCAGCTCACCAGCGAGCACCATCCTCCCGCGTGGACGCACGACCAGTACCGCGAGGCGTTCGAGGGCAAGACGCTCGTCGTGTTCGGCGGCAGCTACGGAATCGGCGCGGACATCACCACCCTCGCTCGCTCGTACGGCGCCCAGGTGTTCCCCTTCAGCCGCTCCGGCACCGGAACCCACGTCGACCGGCGCGAGGACATCGGCGCCGCAGCCCGAGCCGTGCTGGCTGAGACCGACCACATCGACTACGTCGTGAACACCGCCGGCGTGCTCCCGCGCGGGACGCTGCGGGAGACGCCGGAGGAGACGATCTACGCCTCCACGGAGGTCAACTACCTCGCGCCCATCTTCATCGCCCAGGAGTTCCTGCCGCACCTCGAGGCGACGAACGGCAGCCTGCTGTTCTTCACCTCGAGCTCCTACACGCGGGGGCGCAGCGGCTACAGCCTCTACTCCTCGGCCAAGGCGGCGGTGGTCAACCTGACACAGGCGCTCGCCGACGAGTGGGGAGCGACCGGCGTCAAGGTCAACTGCATCAACCCCGAGCGCACCGCGACGCCGATGCGGAGCAAGGCCTTCGGCGAGGAGCCGCCCGGGACGCTGCTCTCCTCCGAGGAGGTTGCGCGCGCCTCGCTCGCCACTCTGGCGTCCGGCGAGACCGGGCACATCGTGGACATCCGTCGCGCCGACCCGCTGGCGCTCCCGACGCCGGAGGACACTGACTTCTCAGCGGCCCTGACGGACCGCTGACGGACCGCTGACGGACCGCTGACGGACCGCTGACGGACCGCTGACAGGCCGCTGACCGCGCCCCGCCGTCACACGCGCTCGCGCCCGAGACGTCAGGCGGGCTTGCGGGACCTGACGCGCGCGGCGACGTCGAGCCAGGGCTCCTCGCCCTCAACGACATCACCCGACCCGGGCTTGGCCGCATCCGCCCAGTGCACCAGCAGCGGGTCCGCCTCGGCCGAACGGCTCGGGACGACGTGCCAGCGCTCCGGGAGCACGACACGTCGTGGTCCCACCTCGAGCAGCAGGATCTCGCGGAAGGTGAGGCCGAACTCCTCGATGTAGGGGACGTAGGTCTGCACGAGCGAACGGCGACGCGCCTCGTCGAGGTCCAGCACGAGGACGGCGACATCGAACGCGTCGAAGTCGAAGCGGTGCCGCGCATGCCCCTGCCTGCGCAGCTCGGCCGAGGCAGCCGTGCGCCCGCCCAGTCGGCTGCCCGCAGCGTGCAGCAGCCCGAAGCCGCTGGTGCCGCGCGCTCCGACCACCGTGGGTGCTGCCAGAAGTGCCCCCGCCAGGTCGAGACCGGCCAGCTCGGCGAGGTCGCCCCTGACGAGCGCGTTGGCCGGCAGTACGACGGCTCGGCGCACGTCCGGCAGGAGGTGACCCACGGACAGCAGGTCCACGTCGCGCGGTGCCGGTACGCCGCCATCGACGCGCCGCAGGTCGGCACCGAGGCCGCTCGTGTTCACGACGGTGACGCTCGCCCCCCCGGCTGCAGCGCGCAACGCGTCGACGTCCAGGCGGCCAGGACGGCGCGTCAGCACCCAGAACTGGACGGGACGGGTGCAGTTCTCGACCGCCGAGGCGAGGAGGACCTCGAGTGCCTGCCGGCCGGCGCGGCGGGCGTGGACCACGACGTGCACGGCGTCGGCCTCGGCTGCCGCGATCGGCTGCGTACCCCGGAGGTGCTCGACCTGAGCGCCCAGGTCGACCTTGGGGCCGGGCATCTGAGCGGGAGTCTCGTGGCGCTTGTGAGCGGCCTCGACGTCCGCGGCGTTGAGCTCGCGCCAGAGCTGGTAGACCTCCTCGGGAGGCGTGCCGGACAGCACCGCTGTGAGCACCGTGCGGAGCTTGTCGGAGATCGTGTCCCTGATCCGACCGAACTCGGCGTCAGAGATGTCGATCAGGCCCGCGAACCTCGGGTCGGACCGGTTTCCGGGCTGGAAGTCCACCGGCACCCCGATCGAGCGGCCAGGGAGGTAGCAGTGGAGTCGGCTGGTCACCAGCCCGGAGTGCTGGCGGCGGTAGGTCTCCAACAGCTCGATCGCGTCGTACATGTTGGCCGCGAAGCTGCGGAAGCGGATGGCGTCGTCGCTGTGCCGGTAGGTCGGCGCCCCGGTCGGCACCTCGCTCTCGGGGACGTCGACGTAGGCCACCTCGGCGTCCGGTCCCGGCCGCAGGGGGGTGTCCGGGAAGACGGTGCTGACCGTGGTGGTCATGCAGCCGGAGAAGAACGCCGGCACGTCGACCGAGAGCAGCACGTCGACCGTCGTCCAGTCGCGGCAACCGATCGGGGCGTACTGGCGCAGGTACTCGATCGCCTCGTCAGTCAGCAGCTCTCGCTTGCTGCAGTGGAAGGACACGAAGAGCGGCAGCAGATTCGGGTGGAAGGGGAAGCCGTAGCGCATGTCGAAGATCGGGTGCATGAACCAGCCGAAGCCGAGGGTCCAGGTGTTCGGGGGGATGGCGGAGAACTCCGACGCGTCCCGGTCGACGGCCAGCAGCTGCACCTTGGCGTCGACGTCGTTGAGCGCTCGCTCGGGTCGCACGCGGCCCTGCAGCTGGCGCAACAGGTCGACGAGGTCCTGCGGTCCGGAGAACTCCAGCCGCTGGTGGCGCGTCACATGCCCGAGTGAGGCGAGGCTCTGGACGTGATCGCCGATGTTGGCCGACGCTCGGGACCGGCCCGGGTGGCCGTAGTCCATGATCGCGAAGGAGACGGCGTCCTCGACCGCGGGAGCCGAGCTGTCGTCCGGAGTCGCTGCCACCCAGCGCCGGAGCCAGTCGCGGTTGACGACCAGGGGATCCTGGGGCCCCTCACCGTCACCGAGAGTGCGGTCGAGCGCGTCGAAGATCTGCCGGGCCAAGTCAAGGTCACCGTGTCCGAAGACCGGGCCCAGCATTGCGAGCCAACCGGCGGGTCCGACGTACGACGGCTCGGCAGCGACCAGCTCGCGGACCGCGGACACGGTGCTCGTCGCGTCGACGGCCAACCCGGCGCGCACGTACTCCTCGGGTGCGTGCTCGGCCCACGTCGCGACCGGCAGCGTCGACAGGTTGAGCCAGGCCAGCTCCGGGAACCCGCGGTGGAACGCCGTGACCCCGGTCGTCAGGGCACCGACCTCGGCGGTCTCGGCCCGCCGACGCAGGGAGGTGGCCAGGGCTACGGCGACCTGTGAGCGCCCAGATGAGATGTCGGCGCGCGCCTGGGCCACAGCGCCCGCTGCCAGCGAGCCACCGCGGCGCAGCACCTCGACGATCGGGTCGATCGCGGGCTCGGGTCTGCGCGTCGAGACTGGGCTCGACCCGCCTTGCCCGGTGGCGCCGGACGTGGAGAAGCGGTCGCCCGTCAGCCTGTTGACACCCTGCCGCAAGGCGTGCGGAAAGTAGCGCCTGGCTAGGTCGCGGGCACGGCTCGGCATGACACTCCTGGGGCATCGGGGCGGCATCCGGGGGGCGGAGCCGGCCACTACAGTAACCGTCATGCCAGAGATCGAGATGCCAGAGGGCCGCTACCTCTCCCTCAGCGGAATGATCCGCGCCGGGACGGGTGGGCAGACCCGGGCGCTGCTCATGCGCAACCGGCTACTGACCCAGCACGCAGGTCTTACGACGACCCAGGTGACCTTCGACGCCGACCCCGTCTACCCCGAGGTCCGCGAGTCGCTGCGTGAGCAGGGACAGCTCGTTTCGGGTATGGAGCTGCTCAACATCTTCGAGTGGTACCGCCAGAACGACGACGTCGACGGTGAGCCGATCGCCGAGTCGCTGACCAAGCTAGAGGGCTTCGTCACCGAGGACGAGCTGCACCCCGACGGCACCGTCTACCGCACGAAGTACCTCCATGAGCGCTCGCGGACCGAGTCCGCTCACGACTACCGCCGCCCCGACGGCTCGGTCTACCTGCGCACGCCAGCGGGTCCCGGCGGGGAGAAGACGCCGGCCACGACGTACGTCCTCTGCAACCGGCAGGGCGTCCCCGTCCACTCCTGGAAGCGCAAGGGCGCGTGGTACCGACTGTGGTTGCGCACGCTGGCCGGTGATGCCGAGCGGGTGTTCATGATCAGCGACAGCCGCTTCGCCCTGGCGCACATCGTTCCGATGCGCGACCCGCGATTCCACATCCTGCACCTGATGCACAACACCCACACGGTGGGTGAGCGACGGTGGGACTCCAAGCTCTCCCTCGACTACGGCAAGCTCCTCGACGGCATTCACAAGATCGACGGACTCGTCACGTTGACGCGGCGGCAGCGCGAGGACGTCATCGAGCGTTACGGCGAGACCAACAACCTCTTCGTCGTCCCCAACCCGGTCGAGCTGCCCGAGCTCCCCGACGTCATGCCGCAGCGGGCCCGCGCTCGTTTCGCTGTCGTGTCGCGGCTCGAGCGCCAAAAGCAGCTCGACCACGCGGTTCAGGCGTTCGCGCTCGTCCTGAAGGAGGAGCCCGAGGCACGGCTCGACATCTACGGCGACGGTAACCTGCGCGTCCCGCTGCAGACCCTCATCGACGGGCTCGGGATCGGTCACGCCGTGACGCTGTGCGGCCACAGCCCGCACGCACGGGAGAACCTCTTGACCGCCACCGGCTTCTTGATGACGAGCCTGTTCGAGGGTTATCCGCTGGCATCGTTGGAGAGCATGAGCCGTGGTTGCCCGGTGGTCAGCTATGACATCAAGTACGGCCCCCGCGAGCAGATCTCCGACGGCGTGGACGGGTTCGTCACGCCGCCGGGTGACATGCAGACCTTCGCCGACCGCGTGGTGACGATGATCCGCGACCCGGCCCTGGTGGCCTCGATGAGCGCGGCCGCACTGGAGAAGGCCCAGCTGCACGACTACCGCGCGTTCCTCGACGACTGGCGAGTCGCCCTGGAGGCCGCCGTCGCGAACAAGCCGAGTCGCGTTCAGCTCGACCGGGTCGAGCTGAACGTCAACCGTCTCGGCCTGCTGCGGGCCGGTCGCCTGCCTCGCAGACTGGTACGACCGCGAGCGTGGCCGGCTGCCTTCCACAAGGCGCCTGAGGTCGAGTTCGAGGGCGCGGTTCACCTGCACGGCAGGGGCCGGCGCGAGACCCTTGATGACGTCCGCGTGACCATGGACGCCGTCTGCGACGCCACCGGCGCGGTCCTCAACATCCCGATCCTGGTCCGTCGCATCGAGCGCCGCTTCGACCTGCGCGCGCGGTTCGACGTCGGCGAGGTCTTCGGCCAGCTGGGCCAGGCCGACAGCGCCGTCCGGTTGCGCCTGCGCGTGGTGTGGAACAACGCCAGCTGGGAGACCAACTTGGCAAGACCGCAGGAACAGCGCGCGCCGATCGAGTTGAACTACGCCGCAGATGACACGCTCTTGCTCTCAAGGAGCAGTAGCTAGGAGCTTGGATGACCCTGACCCTCCGCCGCACCAGCAGCAGCAGCAGCAAGAAGAAGCAGCCGCCGTACCTCAATGCATCCCGCGTGCACCTGCGCAAGGCCGTTCGTCGATTCGCTCGCGGTACCAAGAACGGGATGGTCGTCCTCGACGCGGGTGCGGGCAAGTCGCCGTACCGCGGCCTGTTCAAGCACGCCCAGTACGAAGCGGCCGACTTCGCTGCCTTGAGCACGAACTACGCTCCGCTCGACTACGTGTGTGACATCTCGGACATCCCAGTGGAGGACGAGCGCTTCGACCGGGTGCTGTTCAACCAGGTCCTCGAGCACCTGCCGGAGCCGGACCGGGCGCTCACCGAGCTGCACCGCGTCCTCAAGCCCGGAGGTCGCTTGTTCTGCTCGGTCCCGCTCTTCTACGAGGAGCACCAGCAGCCCTACGACTACTACCGCTACACCCAGTTCTCCTTGCGGCAGATCTTCGAGGAGGCGGGCTTCGAGGTGGTCCGGATCGAGTGGCTCGAGGGCTATCTCGGCACTGTCTCCTACCAGTTCCACCAGATGTACCGCTGGCTGCCCAGCGACCTCGGCACCATCAGGGCAATGGGCGTCGGTTGGCGAATCGGCTATATCGCCCCGATGATCCTGGCCACCCGCTACGCCGCCGGCCGGCTTCGCGGCCCGTTCGCGCGCGCCGACGTCGCGTGGAAGTACACCGAGTCGGGGATGCCCAAGAACTACGTGGTCGTGGCCCGAAAGCCGTAGCACGACCCGCCGTGCGGGCCGGGCGCCTAGGTCGAGGCGTCCCCAGCACCGAAGAACGCCCCCACCACGTGCTCGGCCGACCGACCGTCCTGCAGGTAGTTGTAGGTCGCGTTGAACTTCAGGTACGCCTCCCGGTGGTCCTCCTCCACCCGGTCGAGGTCCCGGAGGAGGGCCACCACCTCGTCGGCGTGCTGGACCAGCGGCCCTGGAGCGGAGTCCTCGAAGGGGTAGAGGAAGCCGCGGGCGCCGCCCGAGTAGTGCTCCAGATCTGGGACGAGGAACAGCATCGGTCGACCGGTGAGGGCGAAGTCGAAGCGCAGCGAGGAGTAGTCGAGCACCGCGGCGTCCGTCGCCAGGATCAAGTCGTTGATCTCCGGGTAGCGCGTGACGTCGATCAGGCGGGCGTTGTCGGAGGAGCGCTCCTGACCGGGATGGAACCGGTGGCCGCGCATCAGCAGGACGAAGTCATCGCCCAGGGCTTGGCTCGAGACCTCGAGGTCGAGGTGTCGCACGAGCGGAGAGGACCGATAGGTCGTCGCCAGGTCGTCACGCCAGGTCGGCGCGTAGAGCACTGCGGTCTGGTGGTCCTGGATCCCCAGAATCCTGCGAGTGCGCTCCCGGATGGCGGTCGCCTCGTCGCTGACGAGGACGTCGTCGCGTGGATAACCGTGGCTCAGGATGGGTCCCTCGTAGGAGTACTCGGACCGGTAGTACCGGTCCATCTCGGGGGCGGGCGTGAGGATCAGGTCCCAGTCGCGAGACGTGCGCTCGAGCTCGACCTCGATCCGGCGCGGAGTGAAGTTCTTCGCCTTCCACATGCGGATCCCCATCGACTTGGCGGGGTAGCCGTGGAACGTCTGGAGCATCTGCTGCCCCGGCTTCCGGGAGAACCAGCGGTCGAAGTCCACGTTGTTGACGAGGTACTTGGCCCGCGCAAGGACCTCGTACCACTCGCGGGTGTAGGTCAGCACCGGCACGCCGCCCTCGGGCAGCACGGTCGCCCGGTCGGCCACTCCCCAGTAAAGCGTCAGGTGCGGGTGGGTCCGGCGCAGCTCGTGGTGCAGTGCGAGCGGGCTGTCGGTTGCCGTGCGGCCGTCGTAGGACTGCAGGTAGACGGCGTTCACATCGATCGGCGCAGCGCTGACCTGGTAGGCCGAACGCAGGCGTTGCTGTGCGTGGGGTCCGAGCTCGTCGTCGGCGAACGGCTTCTGCAGCCGGATGAAGGGGCGCCCGGCGGCCCCCCTGCCCAGGCGGGTGCGCACGGAGCTGTTCACCTGGTCGACAGGCAGCTGTTCCTCGAGGGACCTGCCGATCATCAGTGGCCGGTCCTCGCGGACCCCTGCGGGACCCTCGTGGCTGAGCACCATCCGGTAGGTGTCACAGGGCGCGAGCGTGGGACCCGTCCCCCATTCGTCGAGCACCAGCGGCAGCTCGACCTCGAACCGCCCGAGGTCGTCGTGGCTGACCACCTCGCCCGGCAACCAGGCGAGTGGTCCACGTAGGGCAAGCGTCCAGCGCGCCGGGGGCACGCCCAGCCACGCGCCGCGCACGGTCAGCGACGTGTCTGCGAGGACCACCTCGGTCACCTGGGCCAGGCCACGCACCTCCATCAACGCGGTATTGCCGCGGTCGGTGCGGCGGAAGGCGAGCTCGCTCGTCGGGCCGTCGGACAGCCACGCCTCCGCGGTGTCCGGCCAGGCAACCGGCTCACCCCCCGCAGCGGAATCGGTGCGCAACACCCACGACCGCTCACCGGGGTCGATCGGCGTGTCCTTGTCGGCCGGCAGCTCGAGGCTGAACCGGTGACCTTCCGGGGTCTGTCTCAGGGCAGCCGTGGCCCGCAGGTGGCCACGCGCCGCCACCAGCTGCGTGGGAGCGTCGGCGCGGAAGCGGATCAGGCCGGTCGCGGTGCGGCCCTCGACACGGGCCTCCACGAGCGCTGCCGCCGGCGTGACCACCGCAACGACCACGGGCCCCGGACCGCCGGGAACCTTGACGATCCGTCCTGCGACCGCCCGGGGGTGCGTCAGTCCCGCCGCTCCGACCTGGAGCCGGTGCCCGATGGTTCCACTGCGCGTCAGGCCGGAGACCGTGAGCTCGAGCTCCACCTCCCAGGCAACACGTCGATCCAGTGGGCTGCCGGCCACCAGCTCTTCAGCATCCACGACGGCCGTCAGGGCGCCCTGGTCGAAGTTGTGCCACGGCATCGCCCCGAAGCGGGTCGCGTCGGGATCGACGTGCTGGCGCACGACGAGGTCCAGCCGCACTCCCGTGACAGGGTCCACCAGCTGGGCCCGGACGATCGGCGCCTCGTGCTCCATCCCGACGTACCTGATCAGTGCGAAGACATCGAGCTCGAGGCTCCCGTCCGGCTGCCACCTGATGTCGCGGAGTGACGCCGCCAGCGGCGTCTCCCAGCTGCTGAGGGCGAACAGCTCGTCCGGAACGGGGGTACCCGAATCACGGAACAAGGGCAGCTGCGCGTAGACCACGCCGTCCTCGACCACGGTTGCGAAGGAATCGCGCTGGAACCAGCGCTCCGCCACGAGGTCCTCGAGATCCGCCCGTCGGTCCTGGCTCGCCAGCCAGGCGAACAACCGCGGGACGACGGCCACCTGTTCCAGCAGCCCGGCGCCACCGAGCGTGGTCATGCCCTGCACGGTCTCGCGCAGGCGGTCCCACTGTTGCGTCGTCGCCCGTTCGGCGTTCTCCAGCATGGCCCGGAGACTGGCCCCGATCACCCCCGTCAGCCAGGCGTAACGGACCGCCTCGCTGGCTTCCACGAGCAGGTCCCGGATCTGGTCCTGGGTGATCAGCCACGCATCCAGGTCCTCGAGCTCGTCTCGCTCGAGGCCCACGACACGTCCGCTGCCTCGGTTCATCAGCCGGTAGCCGGGGTCGGCGACGACGTCGAAGGTGGCCGCGTCCAGATGGGCGCGCGCGATGGCCACGTCCAGCTCAGGACCGTCGCTGTCGGCGAAGGTGCGTCCAGACCAGAAGCTGCGCCGGAAGACGGTGCCCTCCACGAAGAAGTCACTCATGGCAAGAGGAAGCTGATCCACCGACGCCCGCTTCGTGGGGACCACGCGGGCCCCCGGGCCCACGTCAGACGGGCGAGCCCGATCGACCACGACGGCACCCCGGGCGAAGTCAGACCGGGTCTCGATCAGCGTGCCCACGAGTCTGCTCAGGGCGGCGCGCGGAAGGGTGTCCGCCCCACCGACGAAGACCAGGTAGTCGCCGGTGGCTCTCGCGGCTCCCGCGTTCCGGGCCGCGCCCAGCGTGCCGGTCCCGGGTACTTCCACGAGCGACATCCGTGGCTCCGACTCGACCATCGACCGGACCCGGTCGGCGACCGCCCGGTGGTCCCCCCCGTAGGGGACGAGCAGGATCTGCAGGTGGGGCCAGGTCTGACGCGATACGGACTCGAGACACTCGTCGAGGAACGGCACCCCCGACGTCTTGACGGTCACGACGACGCTGACCGTCGACTGCCTCCGGACGGCCCCCCGGGCGCGCACCCGTGCCGCGACGTGGCGCGCGCGTCCCAGCACCCTGTGCATGCGAGGCGACGCCATCATGTTCCTCACTTGCTCGACGAAGAGTCCGTGCTCCGGGTCATCGGGTGACACCGCCGCAACCCTAACCAGACCGCGTCCGAGCCGGACGACAAGATATCGGGGTGTGTGTGTGCGACGCCACCCGCATGCCTCCCCTGAAGCTCCTGGACCGTTGGTAGGGTCTGCGGGTGTCGTCCAACGCTCGTCTTGAAGACCGGCCAGGACGGTCCCGCTTGGCGGCGCTCGACGGGCTCCGGTTGCTGGCGGCTTTTGCGGTCCTCGCGTTCCACTACACCGGGATCCGCACCAAGTTCTGGGACGCGCCGGCCCACGTGGTCTTCCCGTCCCTGAACGAGGTCAGCCGCTACGGCTATCTCGGTGTGCCGCTGTTCTTCATCATCAGCGGCTTCGTCATCTTGATGACGGCCTACAACCGTCCGATCGAGTCCTTCGCCGCGTCGCGAGTGGCCCGGCTGTTCCCGGCGTACTGGGTCGCCATCGTGCTCACGTTCGCCCTTCAGCAGTTCTGGACGGAGGGCCGTCAGCCGAGCTTCGTGGACGCGCTGGTGAACCTCACGATGGTGCAGGACGCCTTCGACGTGCCGCACGTCCAGGGAGCGTTCTGGACCCTGTGGATCGAGCTGAAGTTCTACCTGCTCATCGGCGCCTTCATCATGGTCGGGATGACCCGAAGACGGATGATCGCGTTCGCGTTCCTGTGGCCGTTGATGGGACAGATCGCCGCAGCCACGAGCACCACCTTCCTCGTCTCCCTGCTCTCACCGTCCTATGCGCCGTACTTCGCAGCAGGGATCTGCCTGTTCCTGCTGCATCGCGAGGGTCACGACACGGCCACCTGGCTCGTCCTGGGCTTCAACTGGGTGCTGTGCGTGCAACAGGCAACGGGCTACGCAGCACGGGCGAGTGAGCATGTGGGTGCGCCGGTCTCGGCGCTGGTCACCGGACTCGTGGCGACGGCGATGATCGTCCTGGTGTTCGCGTGCACGCACGGGCCGCTGTCCCGCATCGAGTGGCGCTGGCTCACCTGGGGCGGGGCACTCACCTACCCGCTGTACCTCATGCACGGCCAGGTCGGGTTCTTCGTGATCGACCAGCTCCACGAGACCCAGCAGGCCTACCTCGTCCTCGTCGTGGCGACGGTGTCGAGCTTCGCCCTGGCTTGGTTCATCCATCGGCTCGTCGAGAAGCCCACCGCGAGCCGCCTACGTCGCGCGGTTCAGGGCGCGCTGCAACCGGCCAGCTCAGAGGAGACCCTCCGGCATCCTGGCTCCGGGCAGACCAGCGCCCGCACCTGAGCCGTGTCAGTCGTGGAGCAGGGGCGCGAAGAACTCCGCGACCACCCGCTCGGCCGCTCGGCCGTCGGCCAGCCGGTTGTAGTGCGCGTTGAACGCAGTCATCCGGGCGGCCCACTCACCCTCCAGGGCAGGCAGGTCCGAGAGCGCCGCGACCACCTCCGTGGTGGTGTCGACGAACGGGCCAGGGGCGGAGTCGGCGAAGTCGTAGAGGAAGCCACGCACGTCCTCGGTGTAGTCCGCCAGGTCGGGCACGAGGAACACCATCGGGTGTCCGGTGAGCGCGAAGTCGAAGCGCAGCGACGAGTAGTCGAGGACCGCTGCGTCGCTGGCGAGGATGAGATCGTTCACGTCGGGGTAGTCAGTGACGTCGATGGCCCGCGTGCCCTTGCCGGAGGCCGCATGGAACCGGTGCCCACGCATCAAGATCACGTAGTCGTGCCCGAGGGCCTCGGCGGCCCTGTCGACCGAGAGGTGCAGCACCGCCTGCGCGCTGCGGAAGTTCGTGGCCAGGTTGTCGCGCCACGTGGGGGCGTACAGGATCACCCTCTGCTCCGGGGTGATCCCGAGTCGTCTCCGGGTCGCGGTACGCCGGTCCTCGTGACCGGCTCCGACGAGTGCGTCCTGGCGCGGGTACCCCTGGGAGATGATCCGTCCCTCGAACTCGTAGGACTCCCTGTAGTAGCGGTCCATCTCCGGGATCGGCGTGAGCAGGTTGTTCCACGAGCCTGAGGTGCGCCGCAGCATCTGGGCCAGGTGTGTCGGCGCCAGCCCGCGAGTGCGCCACTGGGCCATCCCCATCGCCTTGGACGGATAGCCGTGATAGGTCTCGAGCACCTCCTGCCCCTCCCGGCGAGCGAACCACGGGTCGAGCTCGATGTTGGTCACCATCCACCTCGCACGAGCGAGCGCGTCGTACCACTCGCGACTGCGGAGCAGCACCCGCTCCGCGCCGTCGGGCACGCGGGTGGCGGAGTCCGCGGCGGCCCACAGCACCCGCACGTCGGACCGTGCGCGCGCAGCGAGCACGCGGTGCAGCTCCGCCTGGATGGCTGCGGGGTGGTCGGTGGGCGACTGGCCGAGGAACGACTGGAAGTAGACGAGCCGCGGATCCAGCGGCTCGGTCACCGTCAGGTAGCTGCGTTGGAGCCGGCGCTGCCGATACGGCCCGGCCTCCTCGTCGGTGAGCGGCGGGTCGAGGCGCATCAGGAGGCCTCCGCGCGGTCCGCGCCACACCGCCTTGCGGTGCAGCTCGTCGACCTCGGTGAACGGCAGCTGGTCAGCCACCTCGGCCGCAAGGGTCACCGGCAGCTCCGCGCCGTCGCTGCGGACGCACAGGCGGTAGAGCCCGGTGGGAGCGGGGGTCGGGCCGAGGTGCCAGGGGTCGGTGACCAGCTCGAGGACAACCTGGTCTCCCCTCCTGGTCCCCGTCACGACCTGGCCGGGACCGAGCAGCTCCGCCGACGCACCCTGGGGGTGGTCGACCTCGAGGACGAGGCGCCCGGGGCTGGACCGGAAACGCCGGACCACCGCTCGGCTCGCCGAGGCAACCTCCTCGTCGCCGACGACGAGCTGCAACCCGTCCTGCGTGCTGGACCACCGCAGCGAGTGCCCCTCGGCCGCGAGAGGCCGGGCGGCAGAGCCGTGGCCGTCCAGCTCTGCCACCCGCCCCACCCGTCGTACGCCGCCGTGCTCCATCTCGAGCTCCAGCTGCCAGCACCCGGTCGTGAGCGAGGGCAGCGGTACGCGGAGCGTCAGGACCCCGTGGTCGTGGCACTGGTGCGGCTCGCCCATCCAACGCGTCACCGCAGGGTCGGCGGACACCTCGACCGAGAGCTCCACCTTCCTCCCACCCCCCACGAGCCAGGCGTGGGCCTCCACCACCCCGGCCTGGTCGACCTTCCGCAGACCGGCGATGACCTCGAGGAGCAACCCACCATCGGCCAGGAGCATCCGCCGCACCTGTGCCCGCAGGCCGCTCTCGTCCTCGTGCAGCCGCAGTGTCGCCAGCGGGACGTCCTGCGGCGCGCCGTCGAGCAGGGCCAGCACCGCGCCGTCCTCGACGGAGGTGGGGAAGCTGCCACCGGCAAAGCGGCGCGCGGCAACGAACCCGACCAGCTCGTCCCTGCGGCTCGCGGCTGCCAGCCAGGCTGCGACCCGGTCCTCCACCGGGATCGCGCGCCACCCGCCTTCGCCGGCCGCCTCGGCCAGCCGCGCCGCATGCGTCCGCAGCAGGTCCCACTGACCGCGGTCGCAGTGCTCGACCGCCAGCAGGAACCGGGGAAGGTCGCGCGTCAGCGCTCCGACGGCACGCTCGCTCCGGGTGCCGTCGTCTCCGTCCAGCGTGGCCAGCATCGAGCGGTCGGCCTCGACCCGTGTCGCCAGCCCCCGCATCGGGTCCTCGACCTTCTCGAAGGGCCGCGCGCGCGGCGAGTAGTCGTCGCGAAGGGTGGGACGCTCGGTCCGCACGAACCCGCCGACCAGCACGGACACCGCAGCTGTCTGGCCGTCCGGCTCGGCGTCGTCGCGGGTCATCGCCCACAGCTCACGTGGGACCAGGACCCTTCCGATGAGGGGGGTGCGGGACCATCCGGATGCCGCCCCCTCGAGCCCACCGAGCACAGGCATCGGGTCCGTGTGGCGCGCCGCCATCAGGTCGACCATGGCGCCGGGAAGGAGCAGCTGGCCCGGGGAGAGGAACAGCAGCCACGGGGAGCGAGCGGCGTCGCTTCCCACCCGTCGACCCACCCCGATGTCGTCACGGCCCACCACGAGACTCCGCACCCGCCAATCCCCACGGGTGGCGGTATCGGCCAGGCGTTCCAGCCGCTCGTCCAGCACCACTGCCAGGATCTCGAGCTGGGCGACGCGCTGCTCGCGCACTGAGTCGAGCGTGGCGTTGGCCTGCGACTCAGAGCCGGTGAGCAGCACGACCGCCGTCACCTGCGGACGTCCGGCCCGGGCTCGCCGCAGCACTCGCCCCGCCCGTCGCCGTAGGCCGGACGGGACCCGGCCCGCGAGACCGATCAGCCGTTCACGCGCCTGGTGGCGGGTCACTGACGCACCGTCCTTGGATCACCTTCGAGGTCCGCATGACCGTGCCAGCGTCTCGCGCGTGCACGCCATGGGCTCATGCGACCGCATCATGCCGCATCACCGGCACCCACCCGCGCGGGTGTGCGCCGGTTCCGCCGAACGCGTCGGGACGCGAGGTTGGCGTCGGTCGTGGCGCCAGCCGCCCGGCACACCCCTAGGGGATGTAGAGGTTGACCTGCACGGCGCTGTGGTCGGACGGCATGGGTGAGGCGTACCTGCTGCCGGAGTAGAGGGAGGCGTTCATCCACCGCCAGATGCTGGTGCTGGCCGGCTTGACGTAGACGTGGTCGACGTGGTCGCCCCAGGTCTTGCTCGTCGTGGGCGTGGTCCTCATGCCGCTGTAGCTGTTCCAGTTCGGACGCTTCAACGTCCGGGCAAGGTCATAGCTGTCGTAGTAGCCCGAGGCAGCGAACCTGCGCCCGACGGTGTCCTGGGCACCGAAGCCGGCCGACTCGCTGTAGGTGCCCCGGTTCTTGTGGGAGTTGAAGTCACCGGCGTAGACGACCGCACGCTTGCCCGTGTTGATCTGGTTCATCCGGCTGAGCAGGTTGCCGACCTCCCGGCCACGCAGCGGGTAGTCGGAGTAGGCAGGCGAGGTGTGCGCGCTGACGAAGATGATCCGCTTGCCCGTGGAGCGGTTCACCAGCTCCGCCCAGACGGCGTACTTCCCAGTGCTCAGCGTGATGGACCCGGCGCGCTTCCCGCGCGAGGTCGAGGCCACGGTGAACCGGGAGGTCTTGTAGAACAGGCGCTTCGCGCTCTTGTGGAACGCGTTCGCATATCCCGCAGGCGGCCTGGTCCAAGCGCCCGCCTCCTGTACGGCGACGACGTCGGGGTGGCGCTTCTTGATCAGCGTCCGCGACGCCGAGTGGCGCCGCGACCAGCCACTGCACGCTTCGGAGCAGGCGTTCAACGTCATCACGGCGTAGGCCTTGCCCCGGATCGGCGCCTGGGCGCGGATGGTCGGCTTGCAGGTGTGCGCGGACCTCATCCCGAACGACGACCCGGCTCTGGCGCGTACCTGGAAGCAGTACGTCTTCCCTGGAGTCATCCCGGTCACCGTGGCCGAGGTGCCGGTCGAGGTCTTGACCTTCGTGGCGCCGGACATGTTCTTGCGGGTCGACCGCCAGACCTCGTAGCCTCTGGCCCCTCGGGCCCCGGGCCAGCTCAGCGTCAGCGAGGTCGTGGAGGCCCCGACGAAGGACACCAGGCCCACCTGGGCGGGTGCCGCCCATGCTGGCGAAGCCCCAGGAGAGAGCACCGCGAACAGCGCTAGGACAAGCAGAATCACGGACCGGCGAAGAGGCATCCGAGCACACTACAACTAGTTTTTCCCATTTGGTCAATTCGAGACTCCCGGGCTCGGGCCGGCCCGATGTCCCGGGTAGCCGCTCAGGGGATGTACAGGTCGACCTGTACGGCGCTGTGGTCGGACGGCATCGGTGAGGCGTACCTGCTGCCCGAGTAGAGGGAGGCGTTCATCCACCGCCAGATGTTGGTGCTGGCCGGCTTGACGTAGACGTGGTCGACGTGGTCGCCCCAGGTCTTGCTCATCGTGGGCGTGGTCCTCATGCTGCTGTAGCTGTTCCAGTTCGGACGCTTCAACGTCCGGGCCAGGTCATAGCTGTCGTAGTAGCCCGAGGCAGCGAAGGTGCGCCCAACGGTGTCCTGGGAGCCGAAGCCGGCCGACTCGCTGTAGGTGCCCCGGTTCTTGTGGGAGTTGAAGTCACCGGCGTAGACGACCGCACGCTTGCCCGTGTTGATCTGGTTCATCCGGCTGAGCAGGGTGCCGACCTCCCGGCCACGCAGCGGGTAGTCGGAGTAGGCAGGCGAGGTGTGCGCGCTGACGAAGATGATCCGCTTGCCCGTGGAGCGGTTCACCAGCTCCGCCCAGACGGCGTACTTCCCGGTGCTCAGCGTGATGGACCCGGCGCGCTTCCCGCCCGAGGTCGAGGCCACGGTGAACCGGGAGGTCTTGTAGAACAGGCGCTTCGCGCTCTTGTGGAACGCGTTCGCATATCCCGCAGGCGGGGAGGTCCAGAGTCCGGCCTCCTGGGCAGCGACGACGTCGGGGTTGCGCTTCTTGATCAGCGCCAGCGCCGCCGAATGGCGCCGCGACCAGCCACTGCACGCTTCGGAGCAGGCGTTCAACGTCATCACGGCGTAGGTCTTGCCCCGGATCGGCGCCTGGGCGCGGATGGTCGGCTTGCAGGTGTGCGCGGACCTCATCCCGAACGACGACCCGGCTCTGGCGCGTACCTGGAAGCAGTACGTCTTCCCAGGAGTCATCCCGGTCACCGTGGCCGAGGTGCCGGTCGAGGTCTTGACCTTCGTGGCGCCGGACATGTCCTTGCGGGTCGACCGCCAGACCTCGTAGCCCCTGGCCCCGCTGGCTCCGGGCCAGCTCAGCGTCAGCGAGGTCGTGGAGGCCCCGACGAAGGACACCACTCCCACCTGGGCGGGCGCCGCCCACGCCGGGGATCCCCCGGGTGAGAGCACTGCGAGCGGAGCTACGATGCACAGGATTACGGAACGGCGAAGCGGCATTCGACCACAATACACCGATTACAGCCGATATATCCTAATACTGCGAGGCGATGTGTCCGCAGCAGCTGGCCCGCCGGGGTCGCTCAGGGGATGTACAGGTCGACCTGCACGGGGCTGTGGTCCGACGGCATCGGTGACGCGTACCCGTTGCCCGAGGTGAGCGAGGCGTTCATCCACTGCGAGACATGGGTGCCTGCCGGCTGGACGTAGACGTGGTCGACGTGGTCGCCCCAGGTCAGGCCCACTGTGGGCGTGGTCTTGAAGCCGCTGTAGCTGTTCCAGTTGGGACGCTCCAACGTGGTGGCCAGGTCGTAGGCGTCGTAGTAGCCAGCTGCCGCGAAGGTGCGGCCGACGGTGTCCTGGGAGCCGAACCCGTCGGACTCGACGTAGGTGCCCCGGTTCTTGTGGGAGTTGAAGTCACCGGCATAGACGACCGGGAGGCCGTCAGCGTTGATCTGGCCCATCTCCGCGAGCAGGGTCTCGACCTGTCGACCACGTAGCGGGTAGTCGGCGAAGGCCGGCGAGGTGTGCGCGCTGACGAAGATGATCCGCTGGGAGGTGGATCGTTCCACGAGTTCGGCCCAGACGGCGTACTTGCCGGTGCTCAGCGTGACGGAACCGGCACGCGGCCCGCCCGACCCCTGCGCCACTGTGAAGCGGGAGGTCTTGTAGAACAGGCGCTTGGCGCTCATGTAGAAGGCGTTCGCGTACCCCGGTGGCGGCGTGCTCCATTCGCCGGCCTCCTGCGCGGCGATCACGTCGGGGTTGCGGGTGCTGATGACCTGCTCGGCCGCTCCGAGTCGACTCGACCAGCTGCTGCACGCCTCCGAGCAAGCGTTCAGCGTCATCACGGCGAAGGCTGAGCCACTGATCGGGGCCTGGTCCCGGATCGTCGGCTTGCACGTGTGTGCCGAACGCATCCCGAACGACGACCCGGCTCTGGCGCGCACCTGGAAGCAGTAGGTCTTCCCAGGAGTCATCCCCGTCACCGTGGCCGACGTGCCCGTCGAGGTCTCGACGATCGCGGCGCCGGACATGTCCTTGCGGCTCGATCGCCAGACCTCGTAGTCCCTGGCGCCACTGGCCTCGGGCCAGCTCAGCGTCAAGGACGTGGTGGAGGCGCCCACGAAGGAGACCATGCCGACCTGCGCCGGCTGCCGGATCGAGGACCCGGCCGTCGACCTGCACGTGGGCGCGGAACGCTTCCCATACGACTTGCGCTTCTTGGCCCGCACCTGGAAGCAGTACGTCTTGCCCGCGGCCATCCCGGTGACGGTGGCTCGGGTGCCCCTCGTGGTCTTCACCACCCTGGCGTCGGACATGGTCCTGCTGGTCGACCGCAAGACCTGGTAGCCCCGGGCTCCCCGGGCCCGTGGCCACTTCAGCGTGATGGCCGAGCCGGAAGCGCCCACGACGGATACCGTGCCGACCCTCGCCGGCGCGGCCCACGCTGGCGTGACGACCGTGAGGGACGCGCCCAGGAAGGACAGGACAACCAGAGGCACAGCACGCCACAGCAACATTTCGTCATATTACAGCGCTTTATGCCTTTTTGTCATAAAACGGGCACACGCCAGTGGCGCCTCAGGCCTGCTCGAGCTGCCGCGTCGCGGGGCGCGGGGCCCTCTTGTGCGCCTCCTGCTCCCACGCGACGAGAGCCACCACGGACTCCTCGGACAGGCCGGCGGTAGCGAGGGTCTGCTCGAGCGCGTGTACGCGCCCTCGGGTCTGGGCGTGCGCCTCGCACTCAGCAACCAGCCGGGCCT
>CAVYMJ010000001.1:0-869753 GCA_963769585.1 uncultured Actinomycetota bacterium | reverse complement strand
CACGGCTGTGCTCTGACTCGAACCTGAGCGTCGGCGGTACCGAGCGCATCGCCCCGCGGCTCGTCTTCTCTGCGAACCCTGGATGTCACTGTGGTCGACGTGGCCCGTTCTGACCCAATGTGACCATTCCAGCAGAGACCGGACAGGGCTACGGTCCCGAGTAAAGGCAAGGTAAAGCCGACCTCTCGGGAGAACGTCATGCCACCTCGTCCTCGACGGCGGCCGCCGCGCAAGGTCCTCAACCGCCTCGAGCCGCTCACGTTCGCCGCGGGCTGGCGGCTGACCCAGCCCGGCGCGGTGCATCGGCTCCAGGGCCTGCACGTCGACATCATCCGCCCGCAGGACCTCGTGGCCCTCTCCTGCACCTTCGTGGAGTGCGACCTCCAGGCCGGGGGCAGCGAGCCGCCAGCGATGGTTCCCAGGTCCAGCCAGGCTCGGCTTGTGGTCGAGCACGCCTTCCAGCACGCCGCAGAGGCCGCCATCTTCGAGACCTCGGCCGACCCCGTCTACAAAGCGCCCGAGAAGCCCGCGGTTCCCCCCGCCAAGGACCCACCCACGGTCGACCAGACCGCCCGGTCGAGCGCGACGACCCAACCCGGCGTCGGCTTCGTCCCTGCCCGTAGCAGTCGGGTGGTCTTCGACCTCAGCGGTACGACGGTCGAGTTCTCCACCAGGGGCATCCTCGACGCTATGCGTCGGCTGCCCCTCGTTGTGGCCGACCTGGCCAAGCCCGGCGCGGACGCCCCCACCACCGGGAGCCGCGGAGCCGTCCCGCTCTTCGACCGGCCAGTGGTGGTCCTCCACCTCGGTGAGGGACTCGTAGCGGAGCTGCGGGACACCGGACCCGTCATCACCAGGGCGACCCGAGAGCTGTTGTCGGCCAACCCGGCCCCCGATGCCGGAACGGTTGCCGGCGCCATGCAGCTGGCGCGCAACCGAGAGGCGTTCCGGACCCAGACCGTCGGCCGAACGCCGGTCGTGGCAGCCGGTACTCGGATCCCGGCGGGGTCCATCTTCCGGCCTGGCGGTGGGCTGACCGTCGCCGAGCCGCTGGCCCCAGGCGTCGTCGGGCGGTTCCGCAGGAACAAGCTCAGCGCTCCGCCCGCCGCCGACCAGACAGCCATCGAGGCCCCGTACCGGCTGGTCATCTCTCCCACGGAGGAGGCGCGCTTCGCGCACGCCGTGGAGCCGGTGCCGGCCGCCGACGCCAGCGACCACGTCGAGCTCTGGCACAGCCGCCTGGCCAACGCGCCGGCCGTCGAGGGTGGCCCACCGGACGAGCAGCGCCCCAGCAGGCGCGTGATCCGGGCGTTGTGGGCGCGAGACCGCGACTGGGCCGGCGACGAATGGAAGACCAAGGACCACGAGTTCGACCCCGGCTACCCCCTGAGCCACCCCGAAGACCCCAGCACGGTCTCCCCGGGCTTCCTGATGTCGCTTGACCGGATGGACCGGCACATGATCGTGCGGCAGACCGCGGAGACCTGGATCGGAGCGACCAAGCCGATCCCGCCTGTCCCGGTCGGGGCCACCGCGCTCTGGCTGTCCTCGCTCGGCGCGTGGCTGGACCTGCACGGCGCATGGAACACCAAGGAGTACTCGCTGGCAGAGATCCAGTCGCTGCTCTCCTGGGACCACGTCGCCCCGATGGGCCGCGACCAGTTCGTTCGCGTCGTCTACCCCGGCTACCTGTTCCCCCTCGGCCATCAGGCAGCGTTGGTCAAGGTCACCGAGCGCAAGATCAAGTCAGCCGCGAACCCGTACGCCGGCCTGTACCAGCGGATGTTCATCGTCATCGGCGAGCGGACCCGCGGCTATCCCCAACGCGACCTCCCGTTCAGTCGTGTCGACATCCGGCCGCTGGTCACCCCGAACATCGACTTCCCAGGCTCGCACATCAGCGACTTCTTCTGGCCGAGCGTGGCCAGCAAGGAGTTCGAGTTCACCCTCGACGCCTTCGACAAGGACGGCCGGGCACTCCGGTTCCGGACACCGCTGCTCTGGGTCAACGAGGCCTACCCGACCCTGAGCAAGATCGAGCAGGAGTACAGCTCCAAGACGTTCCGGATCCTCGACGCCTCGGGGCAGAACATCGCCTTCGTGGCCAAGCAGGGCGACAAGCCCGACTCCCGCGTCGAGACCGAACGCATCTGGCTCAAGGGGAAGGCCCTCAAGGGCGGCGACAGCGTCCCGTCGATGCTCGGCGCCACGGTCAAGCTGCCCGCCGTGCAGCGGCTCTCGCCCACCGGCGCACTAGCGATCGCCTTCCGCCAGGCCTACACCGCGGGTGGTCTCGGCGCCCCTGACGTCGGCCAGGTGTGGGCCGAGACGCTGGAGGGCGCCCAGAACTATGACCCGAACGGGCCCAACCCCAACGCTGACCCCACCTCGAAGCCACAGACCGTCTCCTTTGGCGGCAGCGGAGCCAGCAGCGAGAAGTCCGGGGGGTTCTTCTCTCCCGACCTGCCGGTGCGTGCCCTCTCCGCGGCCACCGGTCCGGTCGGCGACATCGCCGGCGCAGTCACCGAGACGTTCAACCCTCAGGCGTTCCTGGCCGGTGCGCTGCCCAAGCTCTTCGGCCTCATCGACCTGGTCGAGCTGCTCGACCTCACCGGGGGCACCCTGCCCTCGGTCGTCACCGACACCCTTGGCAAGGTCTCCGCGCTGGTCAAGGACGCCCAGAGACTCGTCACCCTGGTCGAGGACGCCAAGGCCGAAGCCGACAAGCTCCTCGAACGGGCGCAGAGCAAGACCACCGAACTGCAGCAGCAGGCCCAGCAGGCACAGCAGGCCGCCCAAGACGCCGCCGCCGCCGTCCAGGCCCTGCTGACCGAGGTCGAGAAGCTGGTCACCGACCCGACCGCAGACCCGATCGCGCTTGCCCAGGCCGTCCTGGCCAAGGTCCCCGTTGCCATCGGCAAGGTCGAGGCACTCGCACCTCGGCTACCCCCCCTGGTTCGCGACGAGCTCAAGAAGTACGCCGCCCAGATCAGGACGGCCACGGCGACCATCAACGAGATCGCCGATGCCGTCCAGGCGATGCGCGACCTCGTCGAGAAGCAGGAGGTGCGGTTCCACTTCGACTGGAAGCCCCGGCTGCAGAACTGGCCGGCGGCAGCCCCGATCTTCACGCTCAAGGATCCCGACGCCGACAACCTGGTGCTGGCGGTCGAGGGCCGGGTCAGCGCCAAGGGCGACTCCGAGGTCAGGATCCTCGCCGAGCTTCGCGACTTCTCCCTGACCCTCTTCGGCACGGCCCCGCTGATGCGGGTGCCCTTCGATCACCTGTCCTTCAAGGCCGGTACGACGGGCAAGACCGAGGTCGACGTTGTCCTGGGCAACATCGAGTTCCTCGGGCTCCTCAGCTTCGTCGAGACGATCAAGGACCTCATCCCCCTCGACGGGTTCAGCGACCCGCCGTACATGGAAGTCGATGCCCAAGGAGCCAAAGCGGGCTTCACGCTTGCACTCCCGTCGGTGGCTATCGGAGTCTTCAACCTCTCCAACATGTCGCTGGGCGCAGACATCTCGGTGCCGTTCATCGGCAAGTCGGTCACGGTCGGCTTCAACTTCTGCACCCGGGAGCGTCCATTCACGCTCACCGTGATGTGCCTGGGCGGTGGTGGATGGTTCCTGATCCGGGTCGCTCCGGACGGCCTGGACCTCCTCGAAGTAGGCCTGGAGGCCACTGCCTGCCTGGCGATCGACCTGGGCGTCGCCTCAGGCTCCATCTCGGCCTCGATCGGCATCTACATCAGACTCGAGGGCGAGAAGGGGTCGCTCACCGGCTACTTCCGGCTCCGCGGCGAGGTCGACGTACTCGGCCTGATCAGCGCCTCGATCGAGCTCTACATGGAGCTGGTCTACCAGTTCGACACCGGCAAGATGATCGGCCGCGCCACGATCACCGTCGAGGTCGACGTCCTGTTCTTCTCAGGCTCGGTGAGCATCAGCGCGGAGCGCCAGTTCGCCGGGTCTAACGGCGACCCCTCGTTCCGAGAGATCCTCGACGCCGGCAGCGGCACGTCGCCTTACTGGACCGAGTACGCCGCGGCGTACGCCGAGGAGGCTTGAGATGGAGACCCGCTTCGTCGTGGTGGCCCTGCCACACTCGGCCCGCGAACAGGACGACTTCCATGTCTCGCTCTTCGTCTCGCCCAAGCTCGTGCCCGACGGTGCGGCCGGAAAGCTGACCGAGCACACCGCCTTCGTGAACTGGACCCGGAAGCTCGCCCGCGCGACGTTCACCCTGCGGGACCAGAACGGGCCGATCGAGTGCACCCCCCTACTGGACCGGACGGACCCGGGAGTCTGGCCCAAGCTGTTTCCCCCGCGCACTCCGGTACGACGACAGGCGATACCGGATTGGGCGAACCGCGACTTCAACAGCTTCGACACCCGAAATGTCACCGCCCTGGCCAAGGCTATGCACGTGGCGGGCGTCCTGGCCTCGCCCACCTCACCGCCGGCGGTGGCAGACCACCCCCTGACCGGCCCGATGAAGGAGTTCACCTCCGACTGCTACCGCCCCGACCCCAGGTACACCGCAGACCGCACGGCGGCGCGCCGGCACCAGGTCTACGACGAGTCGATCGGCACCGCGCAGCTGGACGCCTGGCTGCGCGACGGCGGCAACAGGCTCTTCAACGCGGCGGACTTCAACTCGGCCGAACGCGTGGTCACGGCGTCGGCTCTGGTCGCCAGGATGGCGGTCGAGCTGCACCGGGCCCGGCGCTTCTACGAGCGCCCCGAGTCGCTGGCCCAGCAGAAGTACCAGGAGCGTCCCGACACCGTGGCCGCCCAGCTGCCCCCCAAGGAGCCCGAGTTCCATGAGCGCTGTGTCACCTGCGGCGACCATCCCGCCCTGCTCCGCAAGCTCGGACTGGTGGTCGACCTGCGGGTCGGCGACGTTGCCCGGCTGTCCGGTTCGCAGTGGTTGCAGGGCAGCATCGAGGTTCCCGACGCCGAGTGTCTGACCGTCAACACCAGGTGCAAGGTCACCACGGACTCCTCACTCGTCACCGTGGGCGACTCCGAGGACTGGCGTGACGGCGCGCTGCTGCTGGGCCGAGCCGACCGCTTCGAGGTGCTCGACATCGACACCGATGGCAGTGCCCTGAAGTCCGAGCGGTTCCTGTGGTCGATCCCGCGGATGGACAAGGTGGAGCAGAACGGCGACCCGATCGATGCGGCTTCGCCGGCCCTGCGGGCGAGCGGTCTCACCGTCGCCCGCACGGGGCAAGCCCAGGACAGCAAGGGCCGGATCGCGCGTCAGCAGCACCTCGAGACCAAGATGGGCTCCTCGCCCGAGCTCGGCACCGAGGACGTCACCCGCGGGATGCGCGTGGAGGTGTGGGACGACGAGGTCAAACGGTGGAGGTCCCTGCACAAGCGCCTTACCGACGTACGCGTGGACGGCTTCGGGCTGGTCCTGGACGACCTCGAGGACGAGGGCTTCCTCCAGGGCACCGCTGCCTCGACTACGCCGGGCGCGCCCGACACGGCACCGGTCTACATCCACGAGGCGATGTTCGGGTGGGAGGGCTGGAGCCTGGCTGCTCCGCGACCGGGGCGGCGTATCCGCAAGGCGACACCGCAGGAACTGGCCTCCGACCCGACGCGTCCCGAGATCGTGGAGGAGACCGGGACGGAGCGGGACAAGAACAGCCCACATCCGATCACCTTCAGCAACCAGGCTAAGCCGGGGTCGCTCCCGCGGCTGCGCTACGGCCGCGCGTATGCCTTCCGCGCCTGGCAGGTCGACCTGGCGGGCAACAGCCGACCGCATGAGCTCGACCCGCAGCCGGCTGCGCCTGCGGCCGAGCTGGCGACCGCGGTCGGTGACCTGGTCTCCACGTGGTCGCCGGACGGCGCAGCGCTGTGGTCCACCGCCTTGCGGCACGCGTCCACGAATGCGCTTACGGCCGCCCGCCTCGTGGTACCGCCCGAACGGACCATGCTGGACGACGGCCTCAGGTCCCTGGTGGCCCCCCGGCTGACCGAGCTCGGCCGGACCCGGATCGCCCTGCCCGGCGCCGCGGCCCGCTCACTGCGGCGTACCGCGGTCCAGGCTGCGGCCGAGCGTGCGGTGGCCGAGGTGGATCATCCACTGGTCCGCGAGACGGCCGTGAACGAGGTGCCGGCGCTGAGCAGGCTCGCGGCCACCCAGGCAGCCTCGCTGAGCCTGGTCGGGTCGGTCTCCGAGCTCGCAGTCAAGGCCCTGGCCACGGTAACCAAACTCAAGCCGTTCCTGCGCTGGGACCCGGTGCAGCCACCTGCCGTCGTACCGCGGGGGCCCTTCACCGAAGGCGAGTCCCTGCGTGTCCTGGTGATCCGCTCAGGGGTGACCCAGGACCCGGCGACGCTAGCGATCACGGTCACGCCGCCCCAGGCGTACGCCGCCGCCGTGCACGCGACCCACTCCACGTATGCGGCCACGTCCGAGCGCCACCTCGCCCCACCGAAGACCACCCAGATGACCGCGGAGCTGCACGGGATGTTCGACCTTGGCATCGGCGCCTCGGCGGCCGAGAAGGCCAAGGCCAACGCCATGCTCGCCTGGGCACTGACCGAGGACGGCTCCTTCCACGACCAGACCAGGGCGGACCTCGACAACCCGGCGAGCCGCCTCCCGCAGCCGGGGATCCGGCTGGTCGACCCGCCCGTGCCCCAGACTGACCTCAAGCAGCTTCCGCTCCAGGCGGGCGAAGCGCCGGCGCCGGGGCAGTACGTCGTCCACGACACCGACGACCTGACCATCCCGTACCTGCCCGATCCCCTCGCGGCAGGCGTCTCCTTCGTGTTCCCCGAGGCCGGCAAGGACCGGCCGGTGCCGCTGCCGTTCCCGTTCGACAGCGAGGGCTTCACCACGGCGTACGCCGGGAAGTGGCCGACCGCTGCGCCGTACCGCCTGGTGCTGGTCGGCTCCGACGAGCTGGGCGGCCGCGTCGACGGCAGGGTGGTCAAGCTCCGCCTCCCGGCCGGGGACATCCAGAAGCTGCGGTTGTCCTCCTCGATCCCCAAGGAGAAGCTCGACCTGCTCGGTCCCTGGCGGACGCTCAGCCCGGTCTTCACCGGCAATCCGGAGGTCGTCGAGGCCGCCGCTGATGGGTGGCTGTGGGGCCTGTCCCCGTCCGAGGAGATGATCCTGGTCCATGCCGTCCCCCGCCCCTTGGAGGCTCCGCGCCCCACCAAGTTGGCGCCGCGTCGGCTCGCTGGGCAGACTGCCGCCTGGCTCGAGGGTGGCCTGGACCTGCACGGCCCCTCCACGGACAGTGTGACCGCAGAGGCGTCGTGGGTTGACGTCGTCGACGATCTCGCTGCCGACGGACCCGGGGAGAACCCGCAGTCCGAGGCCGCCTTCCAGACCAACGTCCAAGAGTGGGAGGACATCGCCGTCCTCACCGCGATCGACAAGGTCGTCGAGGCCCCGGGCTTCGGTCCGATCGCGCTGCACAAGGCACTGCACCAGTTCACCGACACCAAGCACCGCGACGTCACCTACCGGTTCCGGGCCAGCACCCGGTTCCGGGAGTACTTCGCCCCCGACCTGCTCGATCCGGACCCTTCCGACCCGCTCGATGACGGCCGGTCGGTCGTCTCGGCCACGGTGACCCTCGACATCCCCTCGTCGGCACGACCGGCTGCGCCCGTCGTACATTCGGTGATCCCGCTGTTTCGCTGGGACTACGGGACCGAGCCGGAGCAGCCGATGGCTCGCCGCCACGTACGCCGCGCGGGCGTGCGGATCTACCTCGAGCGCCCGTGGTACTCCACCGGAAGCGGAGAGCTTCTCGGCGTACTGCTGGCGCCGAACGGCAACGACGTCTTCGGCCCCCCTCCCGAGGACCAGTCCGGCTTCCCCTGGGTCTCCAAGGTCGGGGCCGACCCTGTCTGGCACGCGGCCGAGTGGGACAACCGTGCGATGAGGCCGATGCTGCTCGACAACATCGTGGCGCTCAGCGGCTTCGAGGACCGTGACGACCCCGGGCGACCGGTACGGCTCGACGCGGCGGTCACGCTTCCGACGCAGAACGGCGACTTCCCGGTCACTGTGGTGGGTTACCGGCCGCAGTACAACGCCGAGCGCAAGCTCTGGTACGTCGACGTGGCCCTCGACCCTGGCCACTCCATGTGGTCGTTCGTCCGGCTGGCAGTGGCTCGCTACCAGCCCTCGTCGGTCGTCGGCTGCCACCTCTCCATGCCCGCCCGGTGTGACTTCGTCCAGCTCCCACCAGAGCGCACTGTCTCGGTGTCTCGGACCGACTCCTCCCACGTTCGGGTGGTGCTCTCCGGCTCGGTCGGGACCCGCCAGCCCGCAGTGCGCATCGTGGATCGCCCGACTCCCGGCTTCGCGGCGCTCATCAGCCAGAACCGTCTCGTGGTCGCCCGTCTGCAGAAGAAGGACCCGGCCATCAAGAGCGACCTGGGCTGGACAACGGTGGCCACCCAGGAGCTTCCCATCCGCAGCGCCGACCAAGCCGGCCACGCAGCGGTGTGGACCGGCGAGCTCGCAGCGGGTCAGGAGATCGTGCTGCGCAGACCCCTGGACCCGGCCACTCCTCCGCCGGGCCAGCCACCGTCGACCTGGCGCGTTGTCGTCGAGGAGTGGGAACGCTTCCCCGGCGACCCACCCTCACCACGCGAGGCCGGTCCGGTACTGGCCGTGGCTCCTGCGGTCTGGGAGCAGCGGCTGGTCTTCGCCGACGAGGTCATGCTCTAGTCCTGGGCAGCTCGACCGGCAGCAGGCTGAGGTCATCGTCGGCGTCCCACCGCTGAACGACCGGACGACGCGTGGATGACTTCCAGCAGCTCGGACAAAGACTGCTCCTCGCCCTTGATCAACAACCAGGGGAGGACAGACTCGGGGATTTCACTCGGCCCGAACCGCTGCGCTAGGACGGGTCGAGTCTCCAGGATCGCGGCCTGGGCCAGCGCGCCCTGTGTCACCGTTGAGTCCACGCGAGCCGGAGAAGGAATAGCATCGGAGCATCGGGCTGGTCGAGGCAACCGCCGTTCGGGGGCCGGCTGATCGCCTGGACCGGACCCCGGAAGGACTCTGATGGACGACCGCCGACCCGGTGGGCTTGTGCTTGTCGTCGACGACGACCCTGACGTTGCCCTGCTGTGCAAGCTGCACCTCGAGATGGCCGGCTATGAGGTGAAGGTCGCCGAGACTGGCATCGCCGCCTTCGAGTTCGCCCGCAGCCTGAAACCCAGCGCCATCGTCCTCGACTTCATGCTGCCCGACCTTGACGGACTCCAGGTGCTCAAGCGCCTCGCGGAGGACCCGCTGACCGGACCGATCCCGGTGGTCATGCTGACGGCGCGCACCCACGAGCGTGACCAGGCGGCTGCGTGGGAGGCCGGCGCGGTCGAGTTCATCACCAAGCCGTTCGACGGGGCGTCGCTGGTCGTGGCGGTCCGTACCGCGATCGCGCATCCAGACCCCCAGCACCGTGCGTCCCGCAAAGCCGACGCCCTGGAGCGGCTCAAGGCTGGTGACCGCGAGTCGGCCAGGCAGATGGCGGCGATTGTCGAAGGGGCTGACGACGCCGTCATTGCCAAGACCCTGGCCGGCCAGATCGTCTCGTGGAACTCAGGTGCCCAACAGCTCTACGGCTGGACGGCGCAGGAGGCGGTGGGGCAGCCCGTCACGATGCTCTCCCCTCCAGGTCACCAGGACGAGACCTCCTCGATCCTGCAGCGCATCGCGGCTGGTGAGCGCATCGCGCCGTACGAGACCCTTCGCCAGGCCAAGGACGGCCGACCGATTTTGGTCTCTCTCACGATCTCGCCGATCAGGGACCAAACCGGGAGGGTCATCGGCGCCTCGACCATCTCGCGCGACGTCACCGAGCGGGACCGAGTCGAGCAGCGGTTCCGCGGACTTATCGAGGCTGCCCCTGACGCGATCGTCATCGTGGACGCTGACGGGCTCATCGAGCTCGTCAACGCCCAGACCGAGGCCCTGTTCGGACACCCTCGTGAGCGTCTGCTGGGTCAGCCCGTGGAGCTCCTCGTGCCGCATCGCTACCGGGAGCGACACCCCGAGCACCGGAGCCGCTACGGCGAGAGGCCGAGGACCCGCCCGATGGGCGCCGGCCTCGAGCTCTTCGGTCTTCGAGCCGACGGTACCGAGTTCCCGGTCGAGATCTCGCTGAGCCCGCTCGAGACCGACGAAGGCCTCTCGTTCGCCGCCACGATGCGCGACGTCAGCGACCGCAAGCAGGCCGACGCGAAGTTCCGCGGCCTGCTCGAAGCGGCTCCCGATGCAATCGTGGGCGTCAACGCCGAGGGGACGATCCTCCTGGTCAACGCGCAGACGGAGGTCCTCTTCGGCTGGCACCGCGACGAGCTGGTCGGGCAGCCGGTCGAGATCCTCGTACCCGAGCCGCTGCGGGCTCGACACCCCTCCCACCGCCAGGGCTACTTCACCGAGCCACGCACTCGACCGATGGGCGAAGGCCTGGACCTGGTCGCCCGGCGCAAGGACGGCAGCCAGTTTCCTGCCGAGATCTCGCTCTCCTCGATCGAGACCGAGGATGGGTTGCTCGTCTCCGCGGCGATCCGCGACGTCACCGAGCGCAAACGAGCAGAGGCCCGGTTCCGCGGACTGGTCGAGGCTGCCCCCGACGCCATGGTGATCGTCGACCAAGCTGGTCGGATCGGGCTCGTCAACGCCCAGACCGTTGCGCTCTTCGGGTACGACGCCGACGAGCTGATAGGCCAGCCCGTGGAGGTGCTCGTCCCGGCCCGCTTCGCCAAGAAGCACCCCGGGCACCGGCACGCGTACGGCGTCAACCCCCGCGTACGGCCCATGGGTGCGAGCCTGGAGCTCTACGGGCTGCGGAAGGACGGCACCGAGTTTCCGGTCGAGATCTCGCTGAGCCCGCTCGAGACGGACCAGGGCGTGACCATCTCAGCGTCGATTCGAGACGTCACCGAGAGGAAGAAGGCCGCGGAGGCGCAAGCCGCGGCGTTCGACCGAGAACGCGAGGCGAGCCAACGGTTGCGCGACTTCGACAGGCTGCGCTCAGACTTCCTGTCCACCGTGTCCCACGAGCTCCGCACCCCCCTGACCGTGATCAAGGGCTTCTCCGAGATCCTGGTCGGCGCCTGGGCAACGGAGGATGAGGGCCGCAAGCTCGAATACGTCGAGCGGATCCACCACGCTGCTGCCCGTCTCGACTACCTCATCGAGGATCTTCTCGACTTCTCGCGACTGGAGCGCGGACAGCTCAGCATCGTGCTGGAACCGCACCGGCTGCTCAGCCTGGTCGACGAGACGATGAGGCGGTCCGAGTCGAGCTTGACCAACCACCCGGTCAAAGTCGAGGTCCCGGACGCCCTGTGGGTGATGGCCGACAAGACGGCGTTCATCCGGGTACTTGAGAACCTGCTGACCAACGCTGCCAAGTTCGCGCCAGCGGGGTCGGAGATCCTCGTGCGGGCGGACCAGGGCGAGGCCGAGGTGGTGGTCGCGGTGGCGGACCGCGGAATCGGGATCGACCCGGCGCACCACGAGAAGGTCTTCGACAGGTTCCACAGGGTCCCCGAGTCGGCGGCGAGCCAGCCAGGAACGGGGATCGGCCTCGCGATCGTCAAGCAGTTCACCGAGGCGCAGGGTGGCCACGTGTCGCTGAGGTCGATGCCCGGGGAGGGCAGCGAGTTCCGGATACATCTTCGAGCAGTCACCTGACCAGAGACGACCGGCGTCCGTGGGCCATAGGTCCTGAGGGCGGGTGACCCCAAGCCCTGTGGCAGAGCGCTCGAGCGACCGACGATGGAGCCGTGACCATCGAAGGAGGTACCCGATGAACAGAGCCGAACCGTGGTTCCCGAGCCATCTCCGCGAGATCAGCCAGGCCGAGTGCCTCGGGCTGCTCGCCGCACATCAGGTTGGCAGGGTGGCCTACTGCGACGACCTCGGCCCCGTGGTCCTTCCGGTGAACTATGTCCTGGATCACGACACGCTGCTCCTCGAGGTCTCGCCCCATTCGACGCTGGCTACCCACTTGCGCTCCGGTGCGGCCTGTTTCGAGATCGATGAAGTGGACGAGTTCTCCCAGTCCGGCTGGAGCGTCCTGGTTCGCGGAACCGCGACCTTCGTCGAGAACGAGGACCTGCCAGGCGACCTCGTCGAACCCATCGCCTGGGCCGAAGGCCAGCGACAGTTCCATGTCAGAGTCACCCCCAGCCAGATCTCGGGACGCCGGCTACTGCCGGCGTAACGCGGCTGACGCCGGCGGACCGTCGATGCACCACGAGCAGCCCTGGCACTGGGTTGGGGTCGGAGAGCGGCTGCTCCTGCTCAGGCGCGTGCTGGTTCGCCGGGCGACTCGGCCGGGGCCGCTGGGTCCGCGACCACCTCGACGCCGTTCCAGAAGGCCACCTTGCCCTTGACTCGACGGGCGAGGATCCACGGCTTGGGGTAGTACCAGGCAGCGTCGTGGTTGAGTACGCCGTCGACGTTGACGGTGTAGTACGACGCGAGCCCCTTCCACGGGCAGAGGGTTCTGGTGCTGCTGGGCTCGAAGTACGTCGGGTCCAGTGAGTCCTGCGGGAAGTAGCGGTTTCCCTCGACCACAACGGTCTCACCACTCCGCGCCAGCACGACGCCGTTCCACACTGCCTGGTACTGCATGGTTCTCCTTCGGGTCCGGCGCTTCAAGACAGCTACGACGTTAGGGTCCGAAGCACCGACGCACCGTAAGCGCGGTTACTTTCGGGCCCTCGATCGCCGGTTACGCCAGCGTGCCGAGCAAGGTGGTCAGCGCATAGAGCGCTACGTAGGTGCCGACCGCGATCGCCAGCACCGCGAGCAGCCTGATCCTGACGCTTCGCACCCCGTCGATCGAGCACTGGTTACGTTGACGCAGTGCCCGGTAGACCAGGGCTGCCATGACCAGCAGTCCGGCGATGCGGAACAGCCACGCGTAGCCGTCGTACAGGTCGGTGGCCCAGACGAAGGCCGTGCCGGCGCTCACCAGTCCGAGTAACGCCAAGGCCGTGGGACCGACGCAGCACAGGATCCCTGTGACCCCTCCGACAACGCCGATGCGCCACACCGACAGTGGACGGGTGGTCCGTGGTTCGGTCGAGTGGTCGATCCTGGTGCCGTAGGGCGAAGACGGGGGCATGTCACCATCCTGCCTCGCCGACCTGAGCACGTCTGTAAGCATGCACACGGTCACGGTAGGAGGGCCTGCCTACGGTGGGGACATGAGACAGGACCGTGACGAGGTTTTCGTCGAGCTGACCAGGTCGATCTGTCCGGTGTGCAAGAAGGTGATCGATGCCGAGGTCAACATCCGCGACGACCAGGTCTTCCTGCGCAAGAAGTGCGACGAGCACGGCCAGTTCGAGGCGAGGGTGTACGGCGACGCCCAGATGTACCTGGAGTCCATGCGGTTCAACAAGCCCGGCACGCTCCCCCTGACCTTCCAGACCGAGGTGAAGGACGGCTGCCCCAGCGACTGCGGCCTCTGCCCCGAGCACAAGCAGCATGCCTGCTTGGGCATCATCGAGGTGAACACGGGCTGCAACCTTGACTGTCCCATCTGTTTCGCCGACTCCGGTCATCAGCCCGACGGCTACTCGATCACCCTCGAGCAGTGCGCGACCATGCTCGATGCGTTCGTCGCGGCCGAGGGAGAACCCGAGGTGGTGATGTTCTCCGGAGGGGAGCCCACGATCCACAAGGACATCCTCGCGATGATCGACCTGGCCCAGGAGCGGCCGATCGGCGCGGTCAACCTGAACACCAACGGCATCAGGCTGGCCACCGACAAGCGGTTCGTCGCCGAGCTCGGCCGGCGAAACCAGCCCGGCCGCCGGGTGAACATCTACCTGCAGTTCGACGGGCTCGAGGCCGAGACCCACGTCGCGATCCGGGGACGGGACCTGCGAGAGAGCAAGCAGCGCGCGCTCGACAACTGCGCCGAGGTCGGGTTGACCGTCACGCTGGTCGCAGCGGTCGAGAAGGACGTCAACGAGCACGAGGTCGGTGCGATCGTGCGTCACGGGCTAGGTCACCCGGCCGTCCGATCGGTGGCGTTCCAGCCGGTCACCCACTCCGGTCGGCACGTCGAGTTCGACCCCCTCACCCGGCTGACGAACTCCGACGTACTCCACCAGATCGCCGCACAGCTCCCCCAGTGGTTCAAGACCGACGACTTCTTCCCGGTCCCTTGCTGTTTCCCTACCTGCCGGTCGATCACCTACCTCATCACCCAGGGTCATCCCGACGACGAGGACTTCGGTCTCGTCCCGATTCCCCGGCTGCTGCAGGTCGAGGACTATCTGGACTATGTCTCCAACCGCGTGGTCCCCGACTACGACGTTCGGGAGGCCCTGGAGAAGCTCTGGAGCGCCTCGGCCTTCATCGGCACCGAAACCAACGACGACCGGCTGACTCGGGTCGCGGAGGCCTTGGACTGCGCGGACGCCTGCGGAGTCAACCTTCCCGAGGCAATCAATGGGATCACCGACAACGCGTTCATGATCGTTGTCCAGGACTTCCAAGACCCGTACACGCTCAACGTGCGGCAGCTGATGAAGTGCTGCGTCGAGGAGATCACCCCCGACGGGCGCCTCATCCCGTTCTGCGCCTACAACTCGGTGGGCTACCGCGAGGAGGTCAGGGCCAAGATGAGCGGGGTACCGGTCGCAGCCGTGGTGCCCAACTCGACGCAGCTACAGCCCTTGCTGACCACCAGCCCGTACGGCTCCAAGCGTGCCGCCGATGAGCCTCGACCCTGACCCGGAGAGGGCCCTGGACCCGCAGCACGTGAAGGCGTGCTGCGTGACCGCCTACTCCTCCGACGCCGTCTCCCTGCTGCTCGGTGAGTCGTACCATCCGGGCGGGCTCACGCTCACCCGTCACCTCCTCGACCTGATGGGAGCCGCACCCCAGCACCGCGTGCTCGACGTCGCCAGCGGTCGTGGCGCCACGGCCCTGATAGCCGCCCAGGAGTACGGCGCCCAGGTCGACGCCGTGGACCTTGCTCCATCGAACGTGACCCTGGCGACGGGCGCCGCCGCGGCCCGGGGGCTCGAGCACCGGGTCCGGTTCCACCAGGGCGACGCCGAGCACCTCGGCTTCCCCGATGAGAGCTTCGACCTTGCCGTCTGCGAGTGCGCGCTGTGCACCTTCCCGGACAAGCCCATTGCGACTCGCGAACTCGCTCGCGTCGTCAAACCCGGCGGACGGGTCGGGATCACCGACATCACCGCGGACCCGAGCCGGCTACCGGACGAGCTCACCTCCATGGCTGCATGGGTCGCGTGCATCGCCGACGCCCGGCCCCGCGACGAGTACGTCGACCTGCTGGTCGACCAGGGTCTACAGATCCGTCATGTCGAGGACCACGGTCGTGCGGTGGAGCGGATGGTCGACCAGATCGGCGCCCGGCTGGACCTCCTGCGGCTCACGGCTCCGGGCCGGCTCGAGGGGCTGGGTGTCGATCACACCCGGAGTCGGCCGGTCCTCGACGCCGCCAGACGGGCGATCGCTGACGGCATCCTCGGCTACGCCCTGATCATTGCGGAGAAACCATGCGACTGACCCGCGCGCTCGCGCTGACCGCCTTCGGGTCTGCCGGTGCCGGTGGCCTCTACCTCGGCCTGGTCACCGGCGCCGTCACCGTCGACCTGGGGCTCGGCCGACGTACCCGTCCCCTCGGCCCGATCGAGGTCATCATCCACGCGCCACGCCAGCTCGTGTACGACGCCGCCGCGTCGCCGTACGACGTCCGCCAGACCCGAGCGATGCGCGAGAAAGTTCTGCAGATGGAGCGCGGAGACGGGATGGTGCTGGCGGCCCACCGCACCCCCGTGGGCACCGTCTTCGGCCGGCGGCTGACCGCCACGACCACCGAGACGGTGACCCTGGACCCGCCCGGGCGCATCGGCTTCCGGTTGCTCCGTGGCCCGGTCCCCCACGTCAGGGAGACCTTCGAGCTGACCGAGCTGGACCCGGACACCACCCTGCTCCGGTACGACGGGGAACTGGGCACGGACTTGTGGGGCCTCGGCGAGACCTGGGGCAGCCTTGTCGCTCGCACCTGGGAGCAGACCGTGCGTGCCTCCCTCGACGAGATCAAGACCGCCGCGGAGACTCACGGGAACTGACCGCCGGAACTGTAAGCACGGTCACCGACGACACCAGTCCGGCTCGAAAGACTCAAGGCGCTTTCCCCCGGGTGGCAGGGCACCACCCCGTAACGACTGGAGTGAATCGTGAGCACTACACATTCAACGAAATCGGGCCATCGGTTGCAGCTGGGTCAGGTGGCAGTCCTGGGCGCCGTCGCGGGCGTGATCGCCTCGGTGCCGATGGCCATGTACGCCATGATCGCGGCCTGGGCCAAGGACACCGGCTTCTTCACCCCGCTCTACCACATAGCATCGCTGTTCCTGTCCGACGACAGCATGATGACTTCGATGACGGATGGCGGCAGTGGAAGCGCCTTCACCTTCGAGTTCGGTCCCGCGCTGCTGGGCGTGGTGATCCACATGATGACCGGTGCCATGTACGGCGTGGTCTTCGCCCTAGCCATCTCTCGGCTGGTATTGAACCGGTCGCTCATCGTCGGCGCCGGACTGGTCTGGGGCGCGATGGTCTTTGCCGTAAGTGCGTGGATCGGTCTGCCGATCGCGGCCGCCGTGTTCAACAGCGGCGACCAGATCACGAGTATGGCCGAGATGGCGGGTTACGGGACCTTCGTCATCGAGCACCTGGTCTACGGTCTGGTGCTCGGCCTGGTGCTTGCGATGCGCCACAGCCCGGCTAGGTGACCCCCGCGAGGTGGGTGCCCGCTCACAGGCGGGCACCCACCTACCGCTAGCCGGTGACGAACCGGAAGTGCAGCCGCGTCCGAGTGCCGTCCGCATTCGCGACCATGGTGACCACGCCGGCGGCGCGGGCGTACTTCCCGGTGCCGCCGACCACCGGCAAGGTCACTCCGGTTCCCAGGTCGGCGCCATGGAAGGCACCGTTGAAGAGCACGATCCCGCCACGGAGCTCGACACTGCACTCGATCATCGCCTGCACGTCGTTTGGGCTGACCCGGGTATAGGTGACGATCGTCTCGGCACGGCCGACTTTCACGCCGCGGCGGTAGACCGGCGCGTCGATCGAAGCCTGGTCGTTCTGGACCGGCGGGCTGGTGAAGAAGTCCGCGGGGGTCACCGACCCCTTGTCGTCGTGGGCGACCACTGTGAAGTCGAACCGGTGCGGCCGCGCGGTGGCTGTCCCCGGAAGGCCCACGGTGAAGATCAGAGCCGCGACTGCCGCGAGCACGGCGGCACCGATCACTGTCAATCGCTTCATGTCTGTTCCTCTCGTCGTATCGGAAGCTGACGTGGGCGGGATGCGCGCCGCACTGGCGTTACTGATCGTAGGAGCCTGCTGACAACACGCGGGGGCCGAACTCTTACCGCTCGATGACAGGTGCCGGACGGTTGAATGTAAGGCCCGTTACCGACGGGGCGACCCCGCCGTCCTAGGGTCGGCACCATCGCCTTCTCCGCGAAAGGGCTGACGCATGACACCAGTGGCTGGGCACCCGGGGATGCCCTCCTTGTCCGGGGGCGCACGCCCTGAAACGATGGACGCGAGGGCGCACGCCTGTTCCGTCGACAGCCAGCTGGAGGCACTAGCTCTCCAGGGTCCGCCACCGTGGGCGCCGGGACGACGGGAGGATGAGAGACGTATGGAACGCATCGCCGCCAGTCCCGAGCAGATCTGGTGCATGTCCGAGGTCGACATCTTCGCCGATCTCTCCGAGTCCGAGATGGGCGCCCTTGCAGCCGCTGCGCCGATGAAGACCTACTCCTCCGGCAGCGTAATCTACTCACCTCACCAGCCGATGGAGACGCTCTTCATCCTCAAAGGTGGCCGCGTCCGCATCTTCAGGATCTCGGCAGACGGGCGTGCGCTCACCACGGCCATCATCACCCCCGGCACGATCTTCGGTGAGATGGTCATCGTCGGGCAGCGGATGCACGACAGCTTCGCCGAGGCGATGGACGAGGTGGCCGTCTGCGTGATGAGCCGCGCCGACGTGCAGCGACTGCTGCTCGGCGATCCCCGGATCGCCGCGCGCATCTCCGAGACGCTCGGCCGGCGCCTGGCCCTGGTGGAGCAACGCCTCTCTGATGCCATCTTCAAGAGCGTTCCCGAGCGCATCGCCGGCACGCTGGCCGTGATAGCCACCAACCGCGCCCTCGGGAAGCACTCCCAGGTGAACCTCACCCACGAACAGCTGGCCGCGCTCGCTGGGACCTCTCGGGAGACGACCACGAAGGTGCTCGGCGAGTTCGCGGACCTGGGTCTCATCAAGCTCGGACGCGGACGCATCAGCATCCTCGACGCCGTGGCGCTGAACGGGCTCGCCGGCGAGTGACCACACCCTGACCGGCCGTCTGCCTTTGTGTAAGCAGCCTCACGGTCGGTTTCCGACGCCTGGCTACGCTGGAGAGATGCGCCGAATCCCCCTGCTTGCCCTGCTTGCCGCTGCTCTGCTGATGGGCTGCGCAGCCAAGGCAGCGCCGGAGGGATCGACCAAGGCCGGCAGCGCAGGCCTGAACTTCTCGGCGGTGACCACGTCGGGAGCCGCCTTCGAGGGCGAGAGTCTGACCGGAAAGCCTGCCGTCCTGTGGTTCTGGGCGCCTTGGTGTCCTACCTGCCGTGCGCAGGCTTCCGGCGTCGAGAAGCTCGCCCAACAGTACGGCGACCAGGTCAACGTGGTGGGAGTCGGCGGCCTGGACGAGGCCGCCGCGATCAAGGGGTTCGCCGACTCCGTTCCTGGGATCACCCAGCTCACCGACCCCGACGGTGCAGTGTGGCGCCACTTCGGGGTGACCGCGCAGAGCACCTACCTGGTTCTCGACGCGGACGGCGGCACCGTGGCCAGCGGCTATCTCGACGACGACGAGCTGGCCCGGATCGTCGCCGGGCTCGCCGGCTGACATGCCCGACGGCCTGGTCGCGCTCGCGTTCGGGGCGGGGACTCTGGCTGCGGTCAACCCGTGCGGCTTCGCGCTGCTGCCGGCGTACCTGTCCTTGCTTGTTCTGGGCGACCGGTCCCGGAGTCGACCCCAGGCTGTGGTCCGAGCGCTGTGGCTCTCGGGGTCGATGACTCTCGGGTTCGCGGGCGTCTTCGCGGCCTTCGGCCTGGCGATCGCTCCTGTCGCCTCCGGCATCCAGCGGCACCTGCCCTGGTTCACCGTTGCGCTCGGCCTGGCCCTGGCTCTCGTCGGCCTGCTGGTCCTCTCCGGCCGCCAGCTGAAGGTCGGTCGGGTCGGCTCTACGCGACGCCCGCGTCCGATCACCGCCTCGCTCGGCTCGATGGCCGGCTTCGGTGCGAGCTACGCGATCGCATCGCTGACCTGCACGATCGCGCCTTTCCTGGCGGTGGTCGTGGCGGGTTTTCGCACCGAGTCCACCGTGGTCGGCGTGACCCTCTTCCTCGCGTACGCCGGCGGCATGGGGCTGGTGGTGGGTACCGTCGCCGTGGCCACCGCGCTGGCCAGTGACGCGCCGATCAGGAGGCTGCGGCGATCTGGCCGCTGGGTGCCTCGCTTCAGCGGCCTGCTCTTGCTGGCCACCGGGTCGTACGTCGCCTACTACGGCTGGTGGGAGCTGCGAGTGCTCTCCGGTGGTAACCCCGATGACCCGGTGATCGAGGCCGCTGCCCAGGTGCAGCACTCAGTGGCCTCGCTGGTCCAGGCACCTGGGACCCTCGGCTGGTTGCTGGCCGGGGTCACCCTGCTCCTCGTCGCAGCTGCGGCCGCGAGGTTGAAAGGTCGCTCAGGCTGAGGGAGTCGCTGCCTGCGGGATCACAGGCTGCGCTCGATCACGGCGACCACCTCGGGCCGCAGCCGTGCAGCCGTGATCACTGCATCGACCGAGCCCACCTCGACGGCTCGATGGATGTTGTGTACGCCGTCGAACTCGGCGGCCACCTCGCTGATCTTCTCAGCTCGCAGGGTTGCCCGGAGCTCGGCGAGCTCGACTACGAGCTTGCCGCGCTCGGCACCGGAGGCGTCGGCCATGCGGGCCTCGAGGTCACGCACTGCGGGAGTCGCCGCCGTACGCTTCTCCACCTCCCCGGCGAACACGACCGCAGCCGCCGGGGCGCCTCCGATCACCGAGGCGAAGGAGCCCTCGACGGCCAGCACGGTCATCGCCGGGTTCAGCGCCTTGGAGAAGACCACGAAGGCGCCGCCGTGGTAGCGGGAGATCACACAGAACACGATCGGTCCGCGGAAGTTGACGATCGCACGCCCGATCTCCGCGCCGTACTCCAGTTGGAGGTTGCGCATCGAGTCCGGCGATCCGTCGAAGCCGGAGAGGTTCGCCAGCACGACCAGCGGGCGGTTCCCGCTGGCGGCGTTGATTGCACGGGCGGCCTTCTTCGAAGAACGCGGGAACAGGGTGCCGGCGGTGTAGTTGTCCGGGCCGTCGGTGGGCGGGAAACCTCGGCGTGGGACCGGCCGCGACTCGATGCCGAGCAGGCAGACCGGGTAGCCGCCCAAGTGTGCGTCCTGGACGACGGCCGTCTCCGCATCGGCCATCCCTGCCCAGCGCTCGAGAGCCGGGTGGTCCTGGTCGGCCACCGCCCGCATCACCGTTCGGATGTCGAAGGCCTTCTTCCGATCGGGGTTGGTCTCGACTGAGAAGATGTCGCCGACCTTCTGGAAGTCGCTGCCCTCGACGGCGTGGGGGTAGGTGGTGATGTCCCGGTCGATCGGGTCGGTCGTCACCTTCCGTCGTGGTCCCGGCTCACCGGGTACGACGTACGTGTGGTCGTAGTGCGCCATCAGCACGTCGAAGGCACCCGCCAGGTCCGGGGCCCAGTACTGCGCCTGGCCGTTGGGACCCATCACCCGGTCGTAGCCGCCGATGCCGAAGTTGTCCTCGGCGGAGACACCGCCGGAGAAGTCGAGGGACTGCTTTCCGGTCAGCACCATCGCACTGTCCGGCGTCATCACCAGGATGCCCTTGGTGTGCATCAGCATGGTGGCCTCGGCGTTCCAGTACGGCTGTGCGCCGACGTTGATTCCCGCCACGACGATGTTGATCTCCCCACCGTCCTGGGTGAACTGAACGATGCGGCGCAGCGCCGCCGCCACCCAGTCCATGTTCTCGGTGCCGGAGTCCATTGAGATGCGGGCGCCTGCGGACAGGGAGAACCACTCCAGTGGCACCTGCATCCGCTCGGCGAGGTCGAGCGCCGCGATGATGCGCGAGCACTCCGGCTCGGAGACGGCGCCGAGCGCCATCGTCGGATCCCCGGCGAGCACCACGCGGGTGACACCCTCCGGGTAGAGCGGGGTCGGCGTGCTGAGGACCGCAGCGATGATGCCCGCCTTGTTGAGCCCCCGTGGACGGTCGACCGGGACCAGGAGGCCCGCATCGTCGAGGTCGTGCTCGACCATGCTGCCGCCCGGCCCGGCCAGAAGGTCGGCAAGCTCGTAGGGGTACTCCAGTCCTCGACGGCGTGCTCGCAGGACCTTCGCGGCATAGTCGTCGAGCGGCTTGAGGAGCTCGGTCGGCGGCGGGTCGATGGAGGCAGTGACCCCGGCCCCCGGCGCCTTGCTGAACCGGATCGCGACGGGGACCGGGCTGCCGTCCGGACCGATGATCCGGCCCTGGGCGAGGACCTCAGCGATGCCGGCACCGTCGGTGAGCGGGGTGATCTTCTCCTGGAGTGAGGTCAGCTGGTCGACGTCCGCCTCGACTACCGGCCAGACCTGGACCCAGACGTGGTTGGTGTCGAGCTTCGTCCCGGCCGCCCCTCGAGCGGTTCGGGTACGGCGGATCGCCTCCAGGCAGTTCTCGACGGCACGTTCCGCGTGCGGCAGCGCGACGACCTTCCCCTGCTCGTCGCGGACCACCGCGAGCTGGCGCACCTGAGCAAGCGCCACGAGCCGCCGGTCAGCCGGGTTCTCCCTGGCCACGCACTCGTAGAGAAGCACGTCGTCGGGAGAGTCGAGCCGCGTCACGTTGAACGCGCGCAGCCGCCACAGGTTGAGCCGTCGGGCCACCATCGGGTGGATCCCCCGGACCAGGTCGTCCTCGGCGACGACGTCGGGCTCGGCGGGACGGAAGGTGAAGTAGTTGACCGGGCGGCCGGCGCCCGGGAAGACGGCCACCGTCGCCCGGCGTACGTCGTGGGCGAAGGCTGTCTGTCCGACCATCCGGCGCAGCTGGTCGCTGGCAGTGTCGGGAAGCTCCGGCATCTCGGGCCAGCTCAGGTACAGGTCGACGACAGCCTCCGCGTCCCGCCGGGACGCCACCTGCTCGGCGACCGCGCTGTTCAGCGTCGACCCGGGGTCGGCAAGCTCCGCGACCCTGCCGAGGCTGGTGACCAGATGCGTCGGCCGGTCGTCGAGGGTGTAGTCGGCCACCGCGAAGGGTCGGCCTGCTGAGTCGACGGACCGGAGGCCATGCAGGTCGAAGTCGCGGTAGTGGCGCTTGACCAGCACCTCGAGCATCGGCTCGCGCTCGGGGACACCATGCTCGAGCCGGTCGCCCAAGAAGCGCACGATCTGCTCCGGGATGGCTGCCAACGCGTCCAGCCGCTGGGCGCGGGAGCCGACCTCCGGATCGGCGGCCAGGGCGGCGACCTCGTCGGCCACGCCGGCCAGGACACTGACCCGCTCCTGGTCGACCAGCGGCTGGTCGAACCAGCGGAACCGAACGCTGCGCGCCAGGTCGCCCACGACCGGGAAACGGAGCTGGGTGGCCCGGACCAGCCGTTCCAGCAGGCCGCGGATCAGCAGGGCAAGCTCACCCGAGGGTGGCGCCTCGGCACTCCAGCGCTGAAGCAGCTCGACAGCAAGCTGCACGTCAGGCGCTGCTCGCTGCTGGGCGAGGAAGATCCGGAAGACCGCCTCCTCCAGTGCTGGAGTGCGCTCCATGTCGGTAACGCCGTAGTGCGACAGGACCGTGGCCAGCCGGGCGCGGAACTGATCCGGGAGCCCGCCCCTTTCGACATCAAGGCTCTGCAGGTAGGTGTGGAAGTGCTCCTTGGAGCTGTGTACCCGCAGCTCGGTGTGACGCTCCTCGTTCGCAGGGTGGTTGCGGCTCAGTTCGGCGATGTCGGCGATCAGGCTCAGCAGCGCAGCCTCGTCGGCGATGACGTCTTCGCCGGCAGCGCGCAGCTCCTCGCGAGCTGCGAGATAGCCGACCAGGGCCGCATCCTCCTCGTCCGGGGGAAGGTCATAGCCAAGGAGCCGCGCGGCAAGGTCAGCGCGGCAGCGCTCGGCCCGGCGTGGTGCCGCAGCCTCCTGCTCGCGTGGGGGCAGGTCCAGCTCGGGAGCCGCGGGGCTCGCAGCCGGGACCTCCTCGGCGGTGTCGTCCTGCACCGGCTCGAGGCGGACCAGCGGCGCGCCGGTCTCCACCTGGCTTCCGGTCATCACCAGCAGCTCGCGCACCCGCGCAGCGAAGGGTGCATGGATGACCGTCTCCATTTTCATGCTCTCCAGCACCAGTACGGGCGCGCCGGCGGCGACGACATCTCCCACCGCGGTCGGGGTCGCCACGACGAGCGCCGGAGCAGGCGAGCGGAGGACGCCCCCTTCATCCCGGCTCACCCGATGGGTGACCCCGTCCACCTCCACCAGATGCGTCGGGCCGTACGCGGCCGCGACGATGCGATACCTGCGACCCGCCACCACGAGCCGTGCATGGAACTCGTCGATCCGGTCAAGCTCGGCATCCACGACCTGGGTGGTCTCACCGGCTGCGACCGTGACCCGGTAGCCGCGCGGCCCGGTCTGGACCGCGCTGACCTGGTACGTCGCACCGCGGAGCTTGAGGTCGACCGGTCGACCCACCTTGTGCTGCACCTGCGGGCGACCACCGTGGGCGGTCTCGAGCAGCCTGGCCACCTCGACCAGCATCTCGTCCTCGTAGGCCTCGATGGCGGCCGCGACCAGTGCGATCCCGGAGTGCTCCTGCGCGACCAGGCGCCCTTCGCCGCGCACGCGGTCGATCCAGCTGGTGTCGGCCCACCCGCCGGTCCCGTCGATGATCTCTGGCTGGTCGAGAAGCTCCAGGATGAAGCTCTTGTTCGTCGCACCACCCTCGATGACCACGGTCGTCTCAGCCATCGCTCGTCGCAGTCGCGCGAGAGCCTGGGCCCGCGTCGAGCCGTACGCGATGATCTTCGCGATCATCGAGTCGAAGTCAGCCGGGATGGTGTCGCCCTCACCCACGCCGGTGTCCACCCGGATGCCCGGGCCGGACGGGAGCTCGAGACGGGCGATGCGCCCTGGTGCGGGAGCGAAGTCACGGTCCGGGTCCTCGGCGTTGAGCCGCGCCTCGACGGCATGCCCCTTCTCCTCGGGCTTGGGTCCGTCCAGCCTCCCGCCGGCGGCCACGTCGATCTGGGCGCGCACGAGGTCAAGGTCGGTGGTGAGCTCGGTGATGGAGTGCTCGACCTGGAGCCTGGTGTTGACCTCGAGGAACGCGAAGGTGCGCTGCTCGGGTTGGTAGAGGAACTCCACCGTGCCGGCACCCTGGTACCCGACCGCGAGGGCGAGACGCTCGGCGGAGGCCTTGAGCTCGTCGACCTGCTCGGGAGTCAACAGCGGCGAGGCCGACTCCTCGATCACCTTCTGGTTCCTACGCTGGACCGAACAGTCGCGCACCCCGATGGCCCACGCGTTGCCGTGCCCGTCGGCGATCAGCTGCACCTCGACATGGCGCGCCCCGGTGACCAGGCTCTCCAAGAAGACGACGCCGTTGCCGAAGGCCCGCTCGGCTTCGTCTCGGGTCCGCTGGTACGCGTCCTCGAGGTCCGCCGCGCTGGCGACCATCCTGATCCCTCGTCCGCCCCCACCGGCGGTGGCTTTCAGCATCAGCGGGTAGCCGACTTCCTCGGCCACGGAGAGGGCCTGCTCGAGCGTGTCGACCGGACCGCGGCTCCAAGGAGCCACCGGAACCCCGACCTCCTCCGCGATCAGCTTGGAACCGATCTTGTCCCCGAGCTTGCGCATCGCCTCCGCACTCGGGCCGATGAAGGTCACCCCTAGCCGGTCGCACAGATCCACGAAGGTGGGGTCCTCGGCCACGAAACCCCAGCCCACCCAGACCGCGTCGGCCCGCGTCTCGACCAGGGCGCGCTCGAGCACCGCGAGGTCGATGTACGGCCGGTTCGCGGCGGGGCCGAGCGAGTAGGCCAGGTCGGCCTCGCGGACGAACATCGCCCGGCGTTCCGCGTCGGTGAACAGGGCGATCGTCAGGACAGGCCCGTGACCCGCAGCGTTGAGGTCCCGTACGGCGTGGATGAGCCGCATCGCGGCTTCTCCGCGGTTCACGATGGCGATACGAGAGAACATGCTCTGGGCCTCCGGGCGGTCGTGTTCGCGAACGCAGTTCGCCCCGAGGCTGTCACGCCTCGGGGGCTACGGGCCAGTCACAAAGCCCAACGGCCCGGCTCCCCACGGCGCAGAGGTCGGAACGGAACTGCCCTCCCGCGGATGAAGTGCTCGAGGGCGGGCTTCGGTGGCGGCGTAGGGTGGGCTTGACCGCCGAGGCTCACACCAACTGGTCGTCGGCCCACAGCGGTGGAGAGGCGAGCCCATGACCCCGTGTCACTGCGGCACTACCTCACGACCGCTCGGCCAGTTGTGAGCACCTCTGCCGCCCGGACCGGCGCCAGGTCCGCGTTCGGCACCCAGGACAGCCGCTCGTTGCACCTACTGCTCGACGAGATCCACACAGCTCGCTCGGCACAGCAGGCCCAGCAGGGCGGTCGCGGCATGTCCGCCGACGCGATGGCATCCGCCCAGTGGGCCACCCTCCGCGCGCTCGAGGACTTCGCCGCGGCCCTGGAAGAGCGACACTGGCCGGTGCCGCGGCAGATCCTGCAGGACCTGCGTCTGCACCGAGCCCTGTGCGGGCTGACCCGAGACGGTCGCGCTCGACCGTGACCTGGGTCACGGCCTAGCTGCCACTCGGTATGTAACACTCTCGATGTCGCATATCGAGAGGTAGCCATGGCCCTGTCAGAACTCGCCTATGACCGCAAGGGGATCGGCGAACCAGTCGTCCTCATCCACGGGGTCGGCCACCGCCGCCAGGCTTGGGGGCCGGTGTTTGAGGAGCTGGCTCTGCGCTACGACGTGATCGCCCTCGACCTGGCCGGCTTCGGCGAGTCCACGGCGTACGAGCGGAGCACGCCGTACACCATGGAGAACGCCTGCCTGGACCTGTCGGCCAACTTCGCCTCGTGGGGGATCGAGAAGCCGCACGTGGTGGGCAACTCCCTGGGCGGCGCGATCGGCCTGGAGCTGGGAGCCCGCGAACTGGTCTCCTCGGTGACTGCGCTCAGCCCGGCCGGGTTCTTCGGTCCCTGGGACCGCGCCCAGCCACTGGTCCTGCTCTCCCTGCTGCGGCTCACCGCGATGGTCCCCAACGCAGTGATCGCGCACCTGTCCAGGCGCTCCCTCGGCCGCCGCCTGATCGGCCACCTGCTCTATGCCCACCCCGAGCGCAAGACCGCCGAGCAGACGTACGACGACGCCCTGGCATTGAAGCGCAGCACGGCCTTCGGACGGACCATCAGAGCCGGGTTTCGGTACCGGTTCGCGGAGCCGGTTGCCGTACCGACGACCGTCGCCTGGGGCACCAAGGACCGCATCCTGCCCTACCGACAGGCGGCCGCGGCGAAGCTTCAGCTGCCCTCGGCCACCCATGTCGCGCTCCCCGGCGCGGGCCACGTGCCGATGACCGACGAGCCCGAGCTCATCGTCCGTCTGATCGAGGAGACGATCGGCCGGGCGAGAGCAGCCAGAGCCGCTTGAGAATGGATCGATCCAATCGTTATCAAAACGTTCGGAGGAGATCGGGCGAAAAGCCGTCATGAACGCGCTCTCATGACGTTCCATAGGACGAGAGAGAAGTATTCGTGCCCATGGGAGGGTCACAACGATGTGCAACCACTCTCCGGCTTGTCCGGAAGCAACTGACCAGAACTGCTGCAGCGCCCACATGGTCGCCGACCACATGGAGCAAGGTTGGTGCCGGCTGTGTAACGGCGTCATCCTCTTCGACGACGGCCTCTACCTCGCGCCCGACGGGCACTTTGAGCCGGTGCCCGCCACAGCCTGAACCAGCAGTAGTGGCGTCGCCACTCCACCCCGCGCGGGTTACTCCGCGTCAGGCTCCACTTTCCTTGCTCGCTCCTCGGCCTTGCGCTCGGAACGCATCGCCTTGAGCCGAAGACGGTCGCGTCGCGACCTCCAGGCCCACAAGAAGAGCCCCAGAGCGAGTACGACGGCGAATGCCGCACCCCACGCGCCACCAGCGCGGAACCCTGGCCCCTCGACGTCGAGCACGCGTTCGCCCGCATGGGCAGCGTTGCCCGAGCCGAACACGATGCTCAGGGTCATCAGGTTCGGTGCTGCCACCACCACCGCCGTGATCAGGAGTGCCAGTCGCCCCTTCAGTGGAAGGCGCCGCAGCGCCTGACGGGCGATGACGAGCGGGACGAAGGTGAAGACGAAGCCGATGAAGAGGCCATACAGCGTCCCCGCGGTGAGACTCCCGTCGACCCTGCGCCCGACCCGGTGCGCCCACCAGCGCGGCACCACCGTGCTCCCGACGAGGTAGGCGAGCGCGAGCAGCGCGAGCAGGGTCACCAGCACGGCGATGCGAAGCTTCCAGTTCGCCTGCCTGACCTGCTGCGCGAGGGGCTGGACAGGGGTGGGCTCTGCCATCCCCCTACCTTCGCAGACTGCGCACCGGACGGGGAGTACGCAGCACAGGCTGTCGTGACCTTCGTCGCAGCGGGCTTCTGAAACGTGTTCTAGGGTCAGACCATGGACGCTGCCTTCTACTCGCAGACCGAGCTCTCGCCCGAGGAGATGGCCGAGAACGACCGGGTCTACGGGACGCTCACCGACGCGGTGCGGGACCTGTGTGAGGCACAGTTGCTCACCGAGCTCGGCTACGACGAGATCGAGGAGATCACCGCCGCGCTCCGCGAGGCGACCAAGCGGCTGCTCGCGAAGGCCCGCGCGGGCGCGTTCGGGGTGGAGATCAACCACGACGGCGGAGCTCGAAACCATGGCAACGCGGTGGTGGGCCTGCGTAACCCCATGGCAGTGGCTCTGGGAGATCAGCGCATCGTTTGGCACGACAAGGGCGCCTCGGCCAGCCTGCACCTGAACGCTCTGTACGAGGGGCCTCCGGGTCACGTTCACGGCGGGGTCCTGGCGCTGCTCCTCGACCAGCTCTTCGGGGAGTCCGCGGCCGCAGCCGGTGCTCCCGGTATGACCGGTCAGCTCACGCTGCGCTACCGGCGGCCAACCCCGCTAGGGGAGGTCTCGATGGAGGCTTGGCTCGACCGCGTCGAAGGAGTCAAGACGCACATCAAAGGCCACCTCAAGGACCGGGACGGTCGCGTGACGGTCGAGGCCGAGGGCCTCTTCATACTGCCTCGGTGGGCGCGCGACCAGCTGGACAGCTGGCCGCGGCGCCCACCCAAGTTCGAGTAGCTCGAACTACTCAGCGCCGGGTAAGGACCGCCCGCTTGGCAACCCAGGCCGAGGCGTTCGAGCGGTTGTCGACCGCCCGCGCCCGGTAGATCAGGGTTCCCTTGGTGAGCCGGGGCAACCGGACCGCCCAGGTGCCTGCGCTTGCGACGTTGACCTTGACGACAGTCGCCTTGCGCCAAGCCCTGGCTTTGGTCGCACCGGACTTGACCCACGTGCGGGTGGCGGGCTGGTAGGAGAACCACGAGGCTCCACGCTTCTCGATGGCCTTGAGCGCCACGTTGCGCATGCCGGTCTGGGCATCGCTGGCGCGGCCGGTCAGGACCCGCCACGAGGCGACGCGAGCCTTGCGGAACTTCGGGGGCGTCAGCTTGATGACGGGCTTCATGGTGTCGGCCGCGACCACGACCGTCGAGGTCCCGAACCCCGATGAGGAGTTCCCCGCCTCGTCGGTCAGGACAACGGTTGGCGAGTACGAGCCGGCCGTCGCGTAGACGTGCGTGGGGTTGGTGCCCTGGGCCCACACGGACTGGGCCCCGTCTCCCCAGTTGATGACGCGAGCGATCTGGTCATCCGGGCTGAGGTTGTCGTTGATAGCGGCCTGGTCGATCCCGACCGGGGTCCACTTCGCCCACGCAGTGGGCGTGGAGAGCGCGAACGAACCGGTCGGTGCCATGACGTCCTGGACGACGACGACGAGGGGATAGCTGCGCTGGTTACCGGCCTGGTCGGCCAGGGTGACCCCAGCCACGTAACGTGCCTCGGCGTCCGGGTACGCGTGCACGATCGCTGCATTGGAGGTGTTCCAGGGCTCGACCGGCGTGCCGTCGCCCCAGTCGATGGTCTGCACGATGCTCGCCACGGGCGTGACGTTGTCGGAGAGACCCGTGACCGTGACGGTCACGTTCGGACCGGACGGCGCGGGGTCGTGGGTGACGACGTACGACGCGGTGGGTGCCGTGAGGTCGGGCAGCGTGAGGTTCGCCGAGCGGACCCCGCCCTTCCGGGTGCCGTTGTACGACGTGACGGTCACGGTCACCAGGCTGCCGGCGGCTTCGCTGGTGTGTCCGGTCCAGGACAGCCCGGTCACGGTGGCGGAGTCCAGGGTGACCCCGGACTTCGACAGCCTCACGACGTACTTGGTGGCGTTGGTGCCAGCCGACCAGGTGGAACCGACGTTGTAGGTTCCCCCGGTCTTGGTGGCGCTCAGAACAAGGTTGGTGACGGCCCCGGCCTTCACCGGTGGCTTCGCGATGGCGGGGGTGGCTGTCAGCGCCAAACCCACGCTCAACGCGGCGATGGCCAGCCCGCGGAATCGTTGCGACATGCTGCTCTCTCCATTACTGCACGCCGGCGGGGGCTTCCCCCGTCGTCTCGACGACAGCCTCACCAGATCAACGAGAGCGCAGAGACGGAGAAACGGTACGAAAGGTACAAAAAAGGGAACACGGATGTGCGCTCCAAAGTAGTCCGCTCGGACTACGCCGTGGCGGCTTCCTTGTGCACTCCGCGCTCATTGCTGTCGGTGAGCCGGGTCTCCTCGGCCGCCTTCCGCTCGAGCTCGGCACGGACGGTGTTCCACTCGTGGGGCGACGAGGCCAGCGCGACCGCTCCGCCCTCGATGCGCTTCATGGCTCGGCGGGCGTAGATCTGTTGCTCGGTGGTGACTCGTTCCTGGCGGCCACGGCCGAGGAAGCTCACCGCCCAGTGGCCCAGTGCCGTCACGCGGTTCTTGAAGCCGGTGAGGTAGACCAGGTGGAGCCCGAGCCACATCAGCCACGCAACGAACCCCGAGATCCGGATCTTCCCGATCAGCACCACCGCGCTGAACCGCGAGATGGTGGCCATGCTGCCCTTGTCGAAGTACTTGAACGGCTTCTGTGGGGGCTTGCTCTTGACGCGGTTGCGGATCTCACGGCCGGCATACTTCGCGCCCTGGATCGCCACCTGGGCGACGCCGGGCAGGTTGTCCAGCGCCATCATGTCGCCGATCACGAAGACCTCGGGGTGGCCGGGGAGCGTGAGGTCGGGGTTCACGGTGATGCGCCCTGCCCGGTCCAACGGAGCGCCCGTCTGCTCCGAAAGGGTCTTGGTCAGCGGGTTCGCCTGTACGCCGGCGGCCCACACCTTGCAGGCGGAGTCGATCCGCTGGACGCTGCCGTCCTTGAACTGCGCGGTGAGCCCGCGCTCGTCGAGCTCAGTCACCATCGCACCGAGGATCACCTCGACGCCGTGTCGCTCCAGTGACTTCTTGGCGATCTCCCCCAGCTTGGCCCCGAAGGGTGGCAGCACCTGGGGTGCCGCGTCGAGCAGGACAACCCGGGCGTCCCGGGTGTTGATGCGTCGGAAGTCCCGCTTCAGGGTGCGGTGCGCGAGCTCGGCGATCTGACCGGCCATCTCGACCCCGGTCGGCCCAGCACCCACCACGACGAAGGTCAGGAAGCGGTCGATCTCCTCGTCGGTCTCCGCGAGCTCCGCGAGCTCGAAGGCACCGAAGATGCGGCCACGAAGCTCCAGCGCGTCATCGATGCTCTTCATGCCCGGAGCGAACTCGGCGAAGTGGTCGTTCCCGAAGTAGGACTGGCCGGCACCCGCCGCAACGATCAGGGAGTCGTACGGCGTGGTGGTGATCCTCCCGCTGATATGCGACGAGACCACCCGGTTGTCCAGGTCGATGTCGGTGACCGTGCCCAGGATGACTCGGGCGTTCTTCTGGTCCGCCAGCACCTCGCGAGTAGGCGGAGCGATCTCGCCTTGCGACAGGATGCCGGTGGCCACCTGGTAGAGCAGCGGCTGGAACAGGTGGTGGGTGGTCTTGGCAATGAGTGTCAGGTCGACCTCGGCCCGCTTGAGGCTCTTGGCTGCGAAGAGTCCGCCGAAGCCCGATCCGATCACGACCACCTTGTGCCGAGTCCCGGTCATGTCTCACCTTCCAGACGGAGTTCAGTCGATCTCGTCTCCATTGTTTCGGACTTTGCAGGGGCTGCTCGCCACGAACGGGCCTGCGGACGATATTCGCGCATGGCGTCCATCACAGTCCACCATTCATTCCCGAATACGCTGCTCTCATGAGTGCCACCTCCGCGTTCGAGACCGAGCGGCTCGTCGTACGCGACTGGGAGCCCGCTGACGTGGATCGGGCGCTGGACCTCTACTCGCGCTGGGAGGTCGCTCGGTGGCTGGGCGCGGTGCCCATGCCCATGGAGACCCGCCAGCAGGCGGTTGCGCTGGTCACCCGCTGGTCGGAGTTCAACGCCTCGGAGGAAGTGGGTGGGCGGTGGGCGGTCCAGCGCAAGGACACCGCCGAGGTGGCCGGCACCATCCTGCTCGTCCCGCTTCCCGACGGCGACGGCGAGTACGAGGTGGGCTGGCACCTGCATCCCGACTCGTGGGGTAACGGCTTCGCCACCGAGGCAGCCCAGGGAGCGGTAGCCCGGGGCTTCGAACACGGGCTCGAGGAGATCCTGGCCGTGGTACGTCCGTCCAACGCTGCGTCGCTGGCCGTCTGTCGCCGGCTCGGCATGGAGGCACTCGGTCAGACCGACCGGTACTACGAGACCGACCTCGAGCTGTTTCGGCTTACCGCGTGAGGGCGCGGCTGGTGGTGGCCGTCGCCGTCGGCGGGGCCGCGGGTGCCGTGGCGCGGCACCTGCTCGCCGAGGCCTTCCCCACAGCGGGTGAGGCGTTTCCGTGGGGCACGTTCGGCATCAACGTAAGCGGCGCCTTCCTGCTCGCTCTGCTCCCCGCGTTCGCCGTCGTACGCCGGCACGAGCTGTTGCCGCCATTGCTGGGCACCGGGTTGCTGGGTGGCTACACCACCCTGTCCACCTACTCCGAGCAGGCGCGCCACCTGCTCGACGTAGGGCAGACCGGGCTCGCTACTGCCTACGTCGTCGGGACCCTGGCCGCCTGCCTGGGCGCGGTAGCCGTCGCCGACCGGTTCAGCACCACCGCACAGCGCCGGGAGTTCGACGAGGAAGAAGGCGACCTATGACGGTCCTGCTGGTGGCTTTGGGGGCGGCCGTGGGAGCACCGCTTCGCTTCCTCGCGGGCCACCTGCTGGACGATCGGATGCCGTGGGGGACGCTGGTCGCCAACGTGGCCGGCTCGCTCCTGCTGGGGGTGCTCTCCGCCCTCTCACTGTCTGGCTCCGGGTTCGCCCTGCTGGGCACAGGACTCTGCGGCGGACTGACGACGTACTCCGCGTTCGTGGTGCAGTCCCATGCTCACGGGCCGCGCACGGGTACGACCTACGCCGTGCTGACTGTCGGCCTCTCCCTTGCCGCGTGCACGGTCGGCTTCGTGCTGGCTCAGGCGTAGCCGAGGTCGTGCAGCCGGGCATCGTCGATGCCGAAGTGATGCGCGATCTCGTGTACGACGGTGATGCCGACCTCGTCCACGACGTCGGCGTCGGTGTCACAGATGGCCAGCGTCGGGTTGCGATAGATCGTGATGCGGTCCGGAGCGACCATGCTGTAGCCGGCGCCGCGCTCGGTGAGCGCCACGCCGTCGTACAGGCCGAGCAGGTGCGGATCGTCGGCCGGGGCCTCGTCCTCGACGAGGACGACCACGTTGTCGATCAGCGCCGTCAGCTCGGGCGGGATGGCGTCGAGCGCGTCGCTGACCAGCTCTTCGAACCTCGCGCGGTTCATCTCGATCACGCCGCCATTGTCCCGTGGTTTCGATTTTGTCGGGCAACGGCGGGCACCCTATAGTTGTGCGGTCCCTGACCAGGGTTGAGCCCCCATCGTCTAGCGGCCCAGGACCCCGCCCTTTCACGGCGGTAGCACGGGTTCGAATCCCGTTGGGGGTGCTCCGTTCTCAGCCGAGGCTCGATTCGGACAAAGAAGCGCGGACTGTTAGAGTTCCTGCGCTTGAGGAAGTGAAAAAGCGAGGCCCCGTAGCGCAGTTGGTTAGCGCGCCGCCCTGTCACGGCGGAGGCCGCGGGTTCGAGTCCCGTCGGGGTCGCCAGCACGCTCCACACCAGTTGGTGTGGAGCGTTTTGCTTTGACTCACGCATAACGGGGAATGTTGTTGAGTCAAATGTTGTTCCTACAATCATGAACCCGCGCCTACACCTCGACCCCGACGCCCAGGATCTCCTCTTCCGAGAGGCCCGCACTGCCAACTCCTTCACCGACGAGCCGGTCAGCGACGACCAGATCGCCGCGATCTACGACCTGGTGAAGTACGGCCCGACAGCCCTGAACGGCCAGCCCCTGCGGATCCACCTGGTCCGTCAGGGCGAGTCCCGCGAACGGCTGCTCAAGCACCTGAGCGAGGGCAACCGCGAGAAGACCGCGAGGGCACCCCTGGTCGCCGTGCTCGCCGCCGACTCGAACTTCCACGAGAACCTGGACCGGACCTTCCCGCACTTCCCAGGCGCCGCGTCGCTCTTCGCCGACGAGGTCGCCCGAGAGGCCGCGGCCCGGTTCAACGCCGCCCTGCAGGCCGGCTACTTCCTGCTCGGCGTACGGGCGGCCGGGTTGGCCGCCGGCCCGATGGGTGGCTTCGACGCTCCCGCGCTCGATGAGGACCTCTTCCGCGACACCAGCCTCAAGTCCATCCTCGTGGTGAACATCGGCCACCCGGCCGCCGACGCTTGGTTCGACCGCCTCCCCCGGCTCGACCACGACGAGGTCGTCACCGCGTCCTGAGCCGATTTCAGCAAGCCCTGGCCGGTCCGGTAGAGTCACCCCGGCCCGGCCAGGTAGCTCAGTTGGTACGAGCGTCCGACTGAAAATCGGAAGGTCGGCGGTTCGACCCCGCCCCTGGCCACACCCGAAACCGCAGGTCACCTCCCGTGACCTGCGGTTTTGCAGTTCCAGCCGAGCGAGCGCAGCTGGAGCCTGGGGAGATCCGCCCCGACAGTCCCACTCCGATCTTGACTCGTTCAAGAAACTGGCACAGACTGCGAGACGTGCCCCCCACGTCTGAGTACGAACGCCTGCTGCGCGCGGCTGCTCTGCGTGTGACGCGCCCTCGGCTGGCCGTGCTCAACGCGGTGAACGTCTACCCGCACGCTGACACCGACTCGATCATCGGCGCAGTGCGCGCAGACCTCGGCGAGGTGTCCCACCAAGCCGTGTACGACGTGCTGCGGGTGCTGACCTCCGCCGGCCTGGTCCGGCGGATCCAGCCGTCCGGCTCCGTGGCGCGCTACGAAGCGCGAGTCGAGGACAACCACCATCACGTCGTCTGCCGGTCCTGTGGTGTCGTGGCCGACGTCGACTGCGCCGTGGGCCACACGCCCTGCCTGACCGCCTCCCACGACAACGGCTTCACGATCGACGAGGCCGAGGTCGTCTACTGGGGCACCTGCCCCGCCTGCGCCACCGCCAAGAGTTCCTGACCCCGCCTGAAGATCCCCGGAAGGATTCCCGTGTCTGACAGTCCCGATGCAGTCGTTGGAGAGATGAACGAGGAGAGCGAAGCCCGGTGCCCGGTAGCGCGCCCCTCACACCCAACGGAGGGAGCCGGTAACCGCGAATGGTGGCCCAACCAGCTCAACCTCAAGATCCTTCGCAAGAACCCGCCCGTGGCCAACCCCTTAGGTGAGGAGTTCGACTACGCCGCGGCGTTCAAGACCCTCGACCTCGAGGACGTGCGCCGCGACATCGAGGCCGTGATGACGACCTCCCAGGACTGGTGGCCGGCCGACTACGGCCACTACGGGCCCTTCTTCATCCGGATGGCGTGGCACAGCGCCGGCACGTACCGCATCAGTGACGGCCGTGGCGGAGCCGGGGCCGGACAACAGCGGTTCGCGCCACTGAACAGCTGGCCCGACAACGCGAGCCTGGACAAGGCTCGCCGGCTGCTGTGGCCGGTGAAGAAGAAGTACGGCCAGAAGCTCTCGTGGGCCGACCTGATGGTCTTCGCGGGAAACTGCGCCCTGGAGTCGATGGGGTTCAAGACCTTCGGCTTCGCCGGCGGTCGGCCTGACGTCTGGGAGCCCGACGAGGACGTCTACTGGGGTCCCGAGGACACTTGGCTGGGCGACGAGCGCTACACCGGCGACCGTGAGCTCGAGACCCCGCTGGCTGCGGTCCAGATGGGCTTGATCTACGTGAACCCGGAGGGGCCCAACGGCAACGCGGACCCGCTCTCCTCAGCGCGGGACATCCGCGAGACCTTCCGCCGGATGGCGATGGACGACGAGGAGACCGTTGCCCTCATCGCCGGCGGGCATACGTTCGGCAAGACCCACGGCGCTGCCGACCCGAGCGACCACATCGGCCCGGAGCCCGAGGGTGCGCCCCTGGCCGAGCAGGGGCTCGGCTGGCGGAACACCTACCGCACCGGCAAGGGCGTCGACACGATCACCAGCGGTCTCGAGGGTGCCTGGACGCCCACGCCGGTGAGCTGGGACAACAGCTACTTCGAGACCCTGTTCGGCTTCGAGTGGGAGCTGACGACGAGCCCCGCAGGTGCGGCCCAGTGGACGCCGACCGGTGGCGCCGGAGCGGGCTCCGTGCCGGACGCCCACGACCCGTCGCTGGCGCACGCGCCGATGATGGCCACGACGGACCTCGCGCTGCGCGTGGACCCTGTCTACGAGCCGATCTCCCGACGATTCCTGGAGCACCCCGAAGAGCTCGCCGACGCCTTCGCCCGGGCGTGGTTCAAGCTGACCCACCGCGACATGGGGCCGATCGCGCGCTACCTCGGGCCGCTGGTCCCCCAGGAGAGGCTGCTCTGGCAGGACCCCGTGCCCGAGCTCGACCATGAGCTGGTCGACGACGATGACATCAGTGCGCTCAAGGACCGGGTCCTCTCCGCGGGGCTATCGGTCTCCCAGCTGGTGTCGACGGCTTGGGCGTCCGCCTCGACGTTCCGGGGCAGCGACAAGCGCGGCGGAGCGAACGGGGCGCGCGTTCGCCTCGAGCCACAGAACGGCTGGGAGGTCAACGACCCCGACGAGCTGTCGACCGTGCTGCGCGCTCTTGCGGGCGTCCAAGAGGCCTTCAACACCGCGCAGACCGGCAGCAAGCGGATCTCGCTGGCCGACCTGATCGTCCTGGCCGGATGCGCGGCCGTCGAGCAGGCCGCCAAGAACGCCGGTCACAACGTGGTGGTGCCCTTCACCCCCGGGCGCACCGACGCCACCCAGGAGCAGACCGACGTCGAGGCGTTCGCCCCGCTGGAGCCGTCCGCCGACGGGTTCCGCAACTACCTCGGGAAGGGACACCGGCTACCGGCGGAGTACCTGCTGCTCGACCGGGCGAACCTGCTGACGCTGAGCGCGCCTGAGCTGACGGTGCTGGTGGGCGGGCTTCGGGTCCTGAGCGCGAACACGAGCCAGTCCCCGATCGGCGTCCTCACCGCGCGGCCCGGGGCACTGACCACCGACTTCTTCGTGAACCTCCTCGACCTGGGCACGCAGTGGCAGGCAACGTCCGAAGCGGAGGAGACGTTCGAGGGACGCGACATCGCCACCGGCGAGGTCAAGTGGACCGGCAGCCGGGTCGACCTCGTCTTCGGTTCGAACTCTGAGCTGCGCGCTCTGGCGGAGGTGTACGCGAGCGACGACTGCGAGGAGAAGTTCGTGGGCGACTTCGTGGCGGCGTGGAACAAGGTGATGAACCTCGATCGTTACGACCTGGTCTGATCCTCAGGCACGAAGAGCCCGGTTGCGGACGCGACCGGGCTCTTGTGTTCCGGCGCTGGAGTGGAGCTGGGGTCAGTAGCTCTTCGGCAGTCCCAGCATCGACGTACCGATGTGGGCCAGGACCAGCTGTTCGGAGACGGGGATGTTCCTGCCGATCCGAGCGTCTCGGAACAGCCGCTCCACCGGGTACTCCTTGGAGTACGCCATGCCTCCCAACGTCTGGAAGGCCTGGTCGGCTGCCTCCCACGCGACCTGCGCGCCGGTCAGCTTGGCGACATTCGCCTCGTTACCGCAGGGCCGACCCTGGTCGAAGAGCCACGCAGCCTTGTAGGTCATCAACCGGGCGAGCTCGGTCTTGGCCCTAATCTGCGCCAAGGGGAACTGGATGGCCTGGTTCGCGCCGATCGGCCGCCCGAAGACCTCACGCTCGCGGGCGTACCGGGACGCGACCTCGAGAGCTGCCTCCGCCGCTCCGACGCCACCAGCCGCAGCGAGGATCCGTTCCGGATTGAGGACGTCCCAAAGGACAGAGAAGCCGGCGTCGACCTGGCCGATGATGTTCGCCGCGGGGACGCGTACGTCGTCGAAGAAGACCTGGCTCGACTGCAGGATGTTGCTGCCCAGCTTGGGGATCGGAGAGTAAGACAGGGTTCCCGCGGCCAGCGCCTCCTTCACGTCGACCAGGAAGAGGGTGAAGCCGTTGGTCCGTGGCGCCGCCTCGGCCGCGGGGATGGTGCGGGTGACCGCGACCATCCAGTCGGCCCGCTCGACGTTCGAGATCCAGATCTTCTGGCCCTTGATCAAGAAGTCTCCCGAGGCCGATCCCGGGTCGGGGCGCGCGCTCGTGGTGATCTCGATGGCGTTGCTGCCCGCGTCGGGCTCGGTAAGGGCCAGGCAGAACTGAAGCTCCCCGGCAGCCAGCCCCGGCAGCAGCCGCTGCTTCTGCTCGTCGTTGCCGTGGCGGGTCAACGTCATCGCGCCGAAGCCAGGGGTCGTGATGTAGAAGAAGGTGCCGGCAGTGCCACCGGAGGCGGCCAGCGTCTCGTTCGCTACGGCGAGCTCCAGAAGGCCCTGGCCGCCACCGCCGTACTCGGTCGGAACAGTCAGCCCGAACCAGCCACCGTCGGCAAGGTCGGAGAAGACCTCGATAGGAAACCGGTGCTCGTGGTCGCAGCGCGACCAGTAGGCGTGGTCGTACCTGGCCGCCACCGCGGCGACGCCCTCCTTGACGGCGAGCGCTGTGTCGGGAAGGTCGAAGTCCACGGATTCCTCCAGCTTGCTAACAGTGACAGTGATACTGTCACAGTCCCGCCACCGGATTGCAAGGACCCCGCCGCCGGCGAAGGGCCCCTGCCCGCGTTCAGTCGACCAGGGCAGCCTGCGCAGGGGCCTCGGAGTCCGTCTCCTCGTCAGCCCTGAGCCAGAGGTTGCTGGGCCACCAGATGACCCGCCCGAGGTCGAGGTTGAGCGCGGTGACCAGCACCGACCGTACGACCCAGGTATCCAGCAGGATGCCGAGCGCCACGGTGATCCCCAACTCCGCGAGGAAGACCAACGGGATGGTGCCGAGCACCAGGAACGTCGCAGCAAGCACCAGGCCGGCCGAGGTGATCACTCCACCGGTCGAGGCCAACGCCGTCAGCGCACCGGCACGGGTGCCTCGGGTCAGCGCCTCCTCGCGGACGCGGGTCATCAGGAAGATGTTGTAGTCGATGCCGAGCGCTACCAGGAACACGAAGGCGAACAACGGGAAGCCTGGGTCGGACCCGGCGAAGCCGAAGACGTGGTCGAACAGCAGAGCAGAGATGCCCAGCGCCGCACCGAACGACAGCACCACCGTCCCAAGCAGGATGAGCGGAGCGGTCACTGCCCGAAGGAGCGCGATCAGGATCAGCAGCACCATCACCAGGATGATCGGGATGATCACCAGGTTGTCCCGGTTGGCGGCCGTCTTGGAGTCGAGGTAGACGGCCGACCAGCCCCCGACGAGCGCGTCGGCGCCTTCCACCGCATGGACCCGGTCACGGACCGCTTCGACCTTGTCGAAGGCGGCGCGCGAGGAGACGTCACCGTCGATCGTGGCCTCGATGAACGCAGCCCCACCCTGCGAGACAGGCTCCGACGGCTGCCCGACGCCGTCGACCCCCAGCATGGCCCGCCGTACGGCGTCGGCGTGGTCTTGGTTGGCCACCACCATCACCGTGTTCGACTGGTCGACCAGAGCGTGCTCGGTCAGAACCTTCTGACCGGTGATGGACTGGAACTCCTCGGTGTAGCTGTCCTCGGTTGAGAGCCCTTCGGTCTGGAGACTGAGGATCCCGACACAGGCCACTGCAAGCAGACCGGTAGTGACGACCCAGACCCCGCGAGGGCGTACGGCGATGCGCTCGCCGACCTTGGCCCAGATTCCGACCTGGGTGGGCTCGGCCGAGCCCAGACCCGGGCGCTTGGGCCAGAAGATCCACCGGCCGAAGATGACCAGCAGAGCCGGCAGCAGCGTCACCATCACCGCGAAGGTGACCCCGACCCCGATGGCGGCCACTGGGCCGAGGCCGGCCGTGGAGTTCATCTCGGCGAAGAGCAGACAGAGCATGCCGACGACCACTGTCGCGGCGCTGGCCAGGATCGCAGGCGTGGCCCGGTGCAGGGCGAACGCCATCGCCTCGTGCCGGTCGGCGTGACGGCGCAGCTCCTCGCGGTAGCGGGCTACCAAGAGCAGGGCGTAGTCGGTGCCCGCTCCGATGACCAGGATCGTGAGGATTGCCTGGCTCTGCCCGTTGACGGTGAGGTCGGCGTACTTCGCGAGGAAGTAGATGAGGCCCTGGGAGACGAAGAGCGCCACCGCCGAGGAGAGGATCGGGAGGATCCATAGGACAGGGCTCCGATAGGTGAACAGCAGGATGAGCACCACGATGCCCAGCGCGGTGAAGAGCAAGGTCCCGTCGATCCCCTCGAAGACCGCAGAGGCGTCGGCAGCCTGGCCGCCCGCGCCGCTGACGTACACACTCACGCCGTCGATGGCTGCGATGTCACGTAGCTCGTCGGCGACGTCCGGCATCTCCATCCAGCCGTTGGCACCGAAGTTGAACGTCACGAGTGTCTGCAGCGCCTGCCCGTCAGCGGACGGGAAGGGGCCACGTACCTCACCCTCGACCCCGTCGAGGGTGGCGAACTTCAACGCGTGCTGGCCGGCTGCCTCGACGTCAGCGGAGGTGAGTCCGCTCTTGCGTTCGTAGACGACCACCGTCGGAATCGAGTCGGGGTCCTGGAAGGGGGTGAGCTTTTCCAGCGCCCTCGTTGACTCCGCGCTCGAGGGCAGCCACGACGACGCCTCGTTGTTCTGCACGTCGATGAGCTTCGAGGCGAACGGCGAGGCTCCTACGAAGACGAGCAGCCACAGGGCCAGCACGACCCACTTGGTCACGGGGCCGGTGAGCTTGCCGGCGATCTGTCGATGCATGTCAGGGATTCCATCATCAAGGCGCCTGCGGCGCATCCGGGTTTTCCCTTAGTCAGACCCGGCGAGGCCCCCGAACTCATCTGTCCCCAGACACCGGCCCATGGGCCGTGGCCGACTGGCGCCGAGCTGAGTACGGCTACTCAGTGCGGGTTGAGTGGCCGGGCGGTCGTCCGTCCAGGCGAACCTGTGAGGCAATGGGGGCATGACCCGCTACGCCGAGCCCACGCGCTGTCCCGACTGCGGCTCCCCGATCTCACTGGGCGCCCCGGCCTGCCCTTCGTGCCAGCTCTCCTTGCGGGGGCCGGTAGCTCAGGAGCTGTACGCGACCCTGCTGCGCGCCGACGACCTTCTGGTGTCCCTGCGCGCTGAGCCACGCAGCACCTCGCAGTCGGCCCCGGCAACGAGCGTTCCCACAGGCCCCGGGCCGACCGCGCCCAGCGTGACCGCGGTTCCCGGTCAGCTGGGCGGTACCGGGGTCGACGGCGCGTCGGTTCCTAAGATCCTGCTCACCCTGGGAGCGGGGTGCCTGCTGGTTGCCGCGCTCGTCTTTCTCGCGGTCTCCTGGTCAGTCCTAGGGGTCGGCGGTCGGACCGCCGTCCTCCTCGGTTTCACCGTCGCCGCGGGTGGCCTCACCGGGCTGGTTGCTCGGCGGGCTCTGCGCGGAGCGGTCGAGTCGCTCGGCCTGGTCACCCTCGGTCTGTTCGCGCTCGACGTGGTCGGGGCCAGGAACGCCGGTTGGCTCGGCGACCCCAGCCTCCACAGCTTCAACGTGCTACTCGGCGGTGTGCTGGCGGGGGTTGCGGCGACTGCCTGCGTCCTGCTTCGCCGTACGCCGTCCGGTGCCTTCACTGCAGGTGAGGTCGTGGCGGCCTTGGGGGTCGGGACAGCAGCAGTGGGCCTCGCCTCCGGCAGTTGGGGAGTCCAGGAGGGCCGCTTGCTGATCACAGTCCTCCTGACCCTGGCGGCTGTGGCCGTCTTCGACCAGGTAAGGCTCGTGGTCGCCGCCATCGGTTCGACACTGGTTTCCGCCATTGCCTGGCTCCTGCTGGCCAGCGCCGGCGTGGAGCGGGTGGTCGACAACCCATCTGTCGCGGGGGTCTGGGGTGACCTCGACGCCTGGCCAGCCCTGGCAGCGGCAGCCGTCGCCGGCGCGCTGGGCGCCGTCCCCCGTCTGCCACTGACCGCGCGCCAGGCGAGCGCCTCCGTTGCTGCTGGGATGGCGACCTTCGTTGTCGTCGGTCCGGTCCTCGACGAGACCGCCACGCAGATAGCTCTGACGTTCGTCGCCGTCGTCGCCGTCGCCGCGACAGTCGTGTGGTTCGCGCCCAAGCCCTGGTCAGCCGCAGCGCTCGTGACGCTGTTCACCGGCACACTGGTGACGCTGGGGGTCACGGTGGTCCTCGGCACGGCCGCGGTCGCGCGGCTGCTCGAGGCAGCTGTCGAGCCCGGCCGCTTCGCCGACCTGCTCCCCAGCCAGCGCGAGACCGAGCTCGCGCCCTGGCTGCTACTGCTCGCCGTACCGGCCCTCTGCCTGGCGATCCAGGCCATCCTCCGGTACGCCGACCAGACCGTGGTCTGGATGCGTCTGCTCCCCTTCATCGCGACCGCCACGCTGCTGGCGACGGCTGCGCTGTACCCGCTCCCGGTCTGGGTCTTCGTGGCCGCGGGACTGGCCGCCGGGGCCGCCTTCCTCTGGTACGGCGAGCTCGGCTACGGCGCCGTCGGCCTGGCCGGGGGCACCCTGGTGGCGCTGCATTCCACGGGTTTGGTCTCGATCGCGCTCCCGGTCGTGGTCGTGGCAGCCGTGTGGCTGCTGCTCACCGACGAACGCGACACTGTGCGGGCCACGGCCGGTGTGATCGGCCAGCTCGCCCTGGGCGCCTCGGTCTGGGCCTGGGGAGACCTGCTCGACCGCCCAGGCTCCTGGGTCGCCGCGGTCGGGATCGTGGTGGTCGCGGCCGCCCCGCTGGCCACCCGCAGGCCGGGGGTTGAGCTAGGTGCCGCCTTCGGCGCGGCTGCGCTCTTCGTAGCCGGCACCTTCAGCGCCCCTGACAGCGAGGTCTCCTCCTGGGTCGCGGTCTACCTGACCCTTGCCGGCTCAGCGACCAGCGCCCAGGCACTGCTGCGGGATGACCGACGCCGGCTCGGCTGGGTCGGTGGCCTGCTCTTCGCGATGGCGACCTGGGTACGCCTGGCGGACCTCGGGGTCGACGAGCCAGAGCCGTACACGCTTCCGTCGGCGGTCGCGCTGATCGTGCTGGGGCTGCTGCATCTGCACCGCCTTCCCGGATCCTCGACGGTGCGTGCCCTCGGCCCCGGACTCGGCCTCGCCCTGCTGCCGAGCCTCCTTTGGGTGCTGGCAGAGCCGGCCAGCCTGCGCTCGGTGCTGCTCGGCCTGGCCTGTCTTGCACTGGTAGTCGCAGGCGTCCAGCTTCGCTGGACTGCGCCCCTGGTCTACGCCGGCACGGTGGGCGCAGTCGTCGTGCTGCGTCACGCAGCGCCGTACGCCGCTGACTCGAATGTCCCCCGCTGGGTGCTGATCGGGTTCGCTGGGGCACTCCTGGTAGGTATGGGCGTCACCTGGGAGGAGCGGGTCCGGCAGGCCAGGACGGCACTGGGCTATGTGCGGGCCCTGCGGTAGAGACGGCCGAGGGTCCCCGATGCTAGGCATCGGGGACCCTCGTCAAAACTTTGGCTCAGAACCCCCCTAAGGACTTCCCCCACCAAAGAGTGTGTAGTGCAGGCCGTCAGTCCGACTCGCCGCGACGCTGCTCGGGAACCATCCCGCTCAGCAGTTCACGAACCTCAGACTCACGGTACCGTCGGTGCCCCCCAAGCGTCCGGATCGAACTCAACTTGCCAGCTTTGGCCCACCGGGTGACCGTCTTCGGGTCAACTCGGAACATGGCCGCCACCTCAGCAGGTGTGAGCAACGATTCAGACTCAGGCGGTCGCGTGTTCATGGCGCGCCTCCCTAACTGTTTTGTGTCTCATGTGACGACAGGACGCAGGCCCCCCGACTGGCGCCCCTCCATGAGGGTAAGGCAGAAGGGAAAACCGGACAATGGTCGGAAAGGACCAACAAAAGGATTGCGCTAGTCATTACGGGTAGTCGGCATGTGGCCCATGTCGCGTTCGCGTAGTCTTGTTGGGGTCTCGCACCACCCCCGCGAGCTCGACTTCCTGCTCCTCACACCCCGACGAGCCGACACGAAAGGGTCACCACCGTGACCGACGTAATACGGCCACCTGCCCGGTCCACCGGCGGTGGCCTCGCTGTTTTCGCCCACCCACACGAGCAAGTCGTCTACTGCCACGACCCTCAGTCCGGCCTGAAGGCGATCATCGCGATCTACTCCACGGCCCTCGGCCCTGCGTTGGGCGGGACTCGCTTCTACCCGTACGCCGACGAACAGTCAGCGCTCGAGGACGTCCTCAACCTGTCCCGCGGTATGGCGTACAAGGCCGCCGTAGCCGGTCTGGACCTCGGCGGGGGCAAAGCGGTCATTATCGGCGATCCCGCCAAGGACAAGTCCGAGGCGTTGCTGCGAGCGTACGGGCGTTTCGTGGAGTCGCTCAACGGCCGGTACTTCACCGCCTGCGACGTCGGCACCTTCTCCGAGGACATGGACGTCATCGCACGCGAGAGCCGCTTCGTCACCGGCCGCACGGTGGCTCATGGTGGCGCCGGGGACAGCTCCGTACTGACGGCGTACGGCGTCTTCCAGGGGATGCGCGCGGCGGCGCAAGCCACCTGGGGTGTCCCGTCCCTGGCTGGGCGGACGGTGGGCGTTGCCGGGGTGGGCAAGGTCGGAAGCCATCTCATCGGCCACTTGGTCCAGGAGGGCGCCGACGTTGTTGCCACCGATGTCTCCGCGACGGCAGTCGCCGCCGTACAGGCCGCTTACCCCTCCGTGCGAGTTGTGGCGGATACCGCGGTCCTGGTCACCGAACAGTTGGACGTGTACGCGCCGTGCGCCCTTGGGGGTGCCCTCGATGACGACGTGGTGGCCGCGCTCACCGCACGCATCGTCTGCGGCGCGGCGAACAACCAACTGGCCCATCCGGGCGTCGAGAAGCTCCTCGAGGAGCACGGAATCCTCTACGCCCCGGACTACGTGGTCAACGCCGGTGGCCTGATCCAGGTCGCCGACGAGCTCGGAGGGTTCTCGTTCGACCGCGCCAAGCAGCGCGCGTCGGGGATCTTCGAGACCACCGCATCGGTCTTCCGGATCGCCGCCGAGGAAGGCGTGCCGCCGGCCGTTGCCGCGGACAGGGTCGCGGAGCGCAGGATGAGCGAGATCAGCCGACTGCGCGGCATCAACCTCTAGGCGCGAGCGACCCGTCCAGCTTCAGGGGTCAGTCGGGGTGTCAGTCGTTCCGACGGTCGGCATAGTCAGCCCACTCGTCGTACTCATCGACGTCGTCAGGCTCGACGTCTGCCTTCTCCGGCTTGTCTGGCTTGTCGCCATGCAGTTCCTGGGCCAGCGCGCCGAAGTCCGTCTGGTGTGACTGGTACTTCAACTCGCGTGCAACCTTGGTCTGCTTCGCCTTCGCACGGCCGCGCCCCATAGGGTCGACCCCCTCGCACTCTTGGCCGGAATCACGTCTGCCAGCACTACGAGCGCCAAAGTATCCGCCGCCCGCAGTCGAGTCATCCGTGCGTCCGGTCTCTCCTTTGGTTTCTCGTAGGTCCAACGGTACCTGCCCGGTGGGGGTGTTCGCACATCGGTTCCGAGGTTTCGCGCGTGGCGAACGCTCCGCCGGTGGATGAATCCCACGGTCCCGTGGGATTCATCCACTTCCCCAACGTCACGACACGCGGGGAGTGGAGGTTTCCCACGGTCCCGTGGGATTCATCCCGGGCGGCCCGTCAGGAGGGGTGGTTTCCCACCAGGGTGACCGAACCGGGCCGGTCTACGCCGACCTCGTGTACGACGCCGGCGAGCCAGGCGTGTACGCCGTACTCGGCGAGGGTCGTGACCGCTTTGGCGGCATCGGCTGGATCCGTGAGGGCCACCATGCCGACCCCGCAGTTGAGGGTCCGTTCCAGGTCGTCGCGGGCTACCGACCCGACAGAGGCGACGAGGTCGAAGATCGGCGGGCGGGCCCAGGACGCCCGGTCGACGGTGACCGCGACGTCCTCGGGAAGGACCCGTTCCAGGTTCGCCGCCAGGCCCCCTCCGGTCACATGTGACATGGCGTGAGTGCGCGTCGTCCTGGCCAGGGCCAGGCAGGCCTTGGCGTAGATCAGGGTCGGCTCTAGGAGCTCCTCGCCCAGAGTGCGGCCGAGGTCGTCGACGTGCTTGTCCAGAGCCCAGCCGGCCTCGTTCAGCAAGACGTGGCGGACCAGCGAGTAGCCGTTGGAGTGAAGCCCACTGGACGCCATGGCGATGACCGCGTCGCCGGGCCTGACCAGGTGGGAGCCCAGCAGCGCCGATGCCTCCACCACCCCGGTCGTCGAGCCCGCGACGTCGTACTCGTCGGGACTCAGCAGCCCCGGATGCTCGGCGGTCTCCCCGCCGATCAGGGCACAGCCAGCCGCGACACAGGCTTCGGCGATGCCCTGGACGATGCTCGCGATCCGCTCGGGTACGACGCGGCCGGTGGCGATGTAGTCGGTGAGGAACAGCGGCTCCGCGCCGCAGACGACCAGGTCGTCGACCAGCATCCCGACCAGGTCGAAGCCGATCGTGTTGTGGACGTCCATGGCCTGCGCAATCGCGACCTTGGTGCCGACGCCGTCGGCGGAGGTGGCCAGCAGCGGCTTCTCGTACGACTTGAGGAACGACGCGTCGAAGAGCCCCGCGAACCCACCGATCCCACCGAGCATCTCCGGCCGGCGGGCCTTCTCGATCCACACCTTCATCAGCTCGACGGCCTTGTCGCCGGCTTCGATCGAGACACCGGCCTCGGCGTAAGCGTCGCTCATGGAAGTCCTCTCCTGGAGGGTCAGGGGTGCTGGAGGGCGCCGAAGCCCCCGCCGTTGAGGCCGGAGGTGACGCCTTCGACATCCCGCGACTTGTCGATCACCGGGAGGGCGCGCTCGAGCAGGTGCTTGCCGAGCACCTCGTCCTCGGGAAGCTCGACGGGATACTCGCCGGTGAAGCACGCCAAGCAGAGCCGGTCGCGGGGCTGGTCGGTCGCCAGGATCATGTCGTCCTCGGAGAGATAACCGAGGCTGTCGGCACCGATGGAGGCACGGATCTCCTCGATGCCCAGGCCGTTGGCGACGAGCTCCGCGCGGGTGGCGAAGTCGATGCCGTAGAAGCACGGCCACTTGATCGGCGGCGACGAGATCCGGACGTGGACCTCCTGCGCACCGGCCTCGCGCAGCATCCGCACCTGAGCGCGCTGGGTGTTACCGCGCACGATCGAGTCGTCCACCACCACCAGCCGCTTGCCACGGATCACGTGCTCGAGCGCATTGAGCTTGAGCCGGATGCCGAGCTGGCGCAACGTCTGCGACGGCTGGATGAACGTCCGCCCGACGTACGCGTTCTTGACGAAGCCCTGTCCGTACGGGATTCCACTGGCCTCGGCGTAGCCGATGGCAGCCGGAGTGCCGGACTCGGGCACCGGGATGACCAGATCCGCATCGACCGGGTACGCCTTCGCGAGAAGTCGCCCCATCTCGACCCGCGCCTCGTGTACGCCGCGACCGGCGATGGTCGCATCGGGCCGTGCGAGGTAGACGTACTCGAACACGCAGCCCTTGGGCTCTGCGGGCGAGAACTGGTGTGACCGGAGTCCAGACTCGTCGATGACGACCAGCTCGCCAGGCTCGACCTCTCGTACGACGGACGCGCCGATCGTGGCCAGGGCTGCTGACTCCGACGCGACGACCCACCCGCTCTCCAGGCGGCCGAGGACGAGCGGCCGGATGCCCTGCGGGTCACGAGCGGCATACAGCGTGTGCTCGTCCATGAAGACGAAGGAGAAGGCCCCCCGCACCGTCGGCAGCACCTCGATCGCCGACTCCTCGAGCGTGCGGTCAGGGTGTGAGGCCAGCAGCGTGGTGACCAGGTCGGTGTCGTTGGTCGCCTCGGATACTCCCGACCGACGCGACGACCGGATGTCGAGCTCCCCCTCAGGCGAGGGCAGCGCCTCGACCCGGTCGGCCAGCTCTCGGGTGTTGATCAGGTTGCCGTTATGCGCCAGGGCAACCGAGCCGCTTGCTGTGGGCTTGAAGGTCGGCTGGGCGTTGTGCCAGGTGCTCGCTCCGGTGGTGGAGTAGCGCGTGTGGCCGATCGCCAGATGGCCCTTGAGCGACTCGAGCGTCGTCTCGTCGAAGACCTGCGAGACCAGGCCCATGTCCTTGTAGACCAGGATCTGCTTGCCGTTGCTGACCGCGATTCCCGCCGACTCCTGTCCGCGGTGCTGCAGCGAGTAGAGACCGAAGTACGTCAGCTTGGCGACATCCTCGCCCGGTGCCCAGACCCCGAAGACCCCACACGCGTCCTGGGGTCCGCGGTCGTTCGGGTCGATCTCGTGGGTCAGCCGCCCGTCTCCGCGTCGGGGATGGCTGCTGGAAGGGCGGGGCACGCCCCGATTCTAGGTGCTAGCGCGGCCCCGGCCGAATCGCGCAGCCGGCGATGGACGCAGCAGCCGCGAACGCCTACAGAGAGGTCGCGGACGCCTACAGACCGTTGAGCAGGAGAGCCTCGGCAAGACAGGCGCGCTCGAACTCGGCGAGATGGAGCCCCTCGTTGGCGCCGTGGGCCCGCGTATCCGGGTCCTCGACCCCGGTCACCAGCACCGCCGCCTCGGGGAAGGCGGTGCGGAACGCCGCGATGAACGGGATCGACCCGCCCAGTCCCATGTCCACGGGGTCGACTCCGTCCCAGGCCTCCTTGAAGGCTGCCCGAGCCACGTCGTACGCCGGACCGTCGGCCTCGATCTGCGTGGGCTCGCCGCGATCACCAGGGGTAATCGCCAGCCTTGCCCCCCAAGGCGTGTGTTCCTCGAGGTGCTGCACCAGCGCGGTGTAAGCGCTCTCGACGCTGTCGCCGGGGGCCAGTCGCACCGAGACCATCGCGGTCGCCGAGGGGATGAGCGTATTGCTGGACTGCTTGGTGCTGGTCACGTCGATGCCGATGGTGGCTATCGCGGGGCCGGCCCACAGCCGGTCCACGATCGATCCCTCGCCGATCAGCTGAACGCCCTCAGCGATCCCGCTCTCCGCGCGGAAGCGATCCAGTGGGTAGTCCATGTCCGGACCCTTCCCGCGATGCAGTCCCTTGACCGCGACGTTCCCCGCGTCGTCGTGCAGACTCGCGAGCAGCCGGACCAGCGTTGTCACCGCGTCGGGAACCACACCGCCCCACATGCCTGAATGGACCCCGTGCTCCAAGGTGCGGACCTCGACGCTGAAGCTGACCAGGCCGCGCAGGCTCGTGGTCAGAGCCGGTACGCCGATCGCCCAGTTGGCCGAGTCCGCGATCACGATCACGTCGGCGCGGAGCAGCTCCGCGTGCTTGGCCAGGAACGTCTGCAAGGTGGGTGACCCCACCTCCTCCTCGCCCTCGACGAAGACGGTCACGCCAACCGGCAGCTCTCCACCGTGCGCACGCACCGCAGCGAGATGCGCTGCGATGCCAGCCTTGTCGTCCGCTGCACCGCGGCCGTACAGGCGTCCGTCCCGCTCGGTCGGCACGAAAGGCTCGGTGTCCCAGCTGAGTGGGTCGCCGGTCGGCTGCACGTCGTGGTGCGCGTAGAGCAGCACCGTCTTCGCCCCTGGCGGTGCGGGCTTGCGGGCGACCACGGCGGGCGCACCGTCGTCGACGGAGAGGATCTGCACCTCGTCGAAGCCTTCGCCGCGGAAGAGCTCGGCGGTGAGCTCGGCCGAGCGGCGTACGTCGTCGGCATGCTCGGGAAGCGCACCGACGCTGGGGATCCGTACGAGTCTCTCGAGGTCCTCGCGGACTGAGGGGAGCACCGACCTGATTGCGTCGCGCAGCTGGGCTGAGGTCTTCGGTGACGACATGTCGCCCACGCTAGACGAGCGGCAGGAGGCCAGCGAGGTCGGACCTCTCCCCCGACGCGGTCAGCCGGCCGTCACCCTCAGCCTCGGCCCAGGCCAGGTCTCCCAGAGCCAGCCCGATCCAGGTAGCGGCGTCGGTCTCGACCACGGCTGGAGGGGTGCCGCGTGTGTGTCGGGTGCCGGCGACACACTGTGCCACGGCGTACGGCGGGACTCGCACCTCAACCGCTCCTCCGGGCGCCTTCTCCACCAGCAGGGCCAGGAGGTGCTTGGTCAGCAGCCGCAGGTCCGCCCGGTCCGCCCGGCCGGCGCGGAAACGGTCGACGGCGGGTCCGACCAGCGCAGGGTCCGCGGGCTTTAGGTGTACGGGCACAGTCCCGATCTTGCCGGGTTAGGGTGGCTGGACCGACCTCGGGGGAGAACATCAGTGAGACGCACCATCGCTCTGGTCGCGGGCGCCGCCCTCGTCGTGGGCCTGGCCACACCGGTCGCGGCCCAGAACACGAGCCCCGGTTCCTTCACCGGCTACGCCTTCGACACCTGCCACACGCCTTCGCAGCGAGCGATGGACGTCTGGCTGGAGAGGTCGCCGTACTGGGGTGTCGGGGTTTACATCTCCGGATCCAACCGGGCCTGCGCGAACGAGCCGAACCTGACCCGGAGCTGGGTCAGCGAGCAGACCCGGAAGGGCTGGCGCATCCTGGCGCTGACCGTCGGGCGCCAGGCGTCCTGCTTCCGGCCTGGCGATCCCGACATCGAGCACATCAGCCCGGACCCGTCCGAGGGCTATGCCAAGGCGCGGGCCCAGGGAGTCACTGAGGCGAACAGGACGGTTGCTGCCGCCCGAGTCCTGGGGATCGGTCGGCCCAGCACGCAGTGGCTGGACATCGAACACTTCGACATCAGCAAGCCCAGATGCAGGAAGTCGGCGTTGGTGTTCATCGCCGCCTGGACCAAGCGTCTGCACAGGCTCGGCTACCGGTCGGGCTTCTACTCCAGCGCGTCGTCTGGGATCGCGATCCTGGACGCAGCCAGGAAGCGCAAGATGGCCAACCTGCCCGACCAGCTGTGGATCGGCGAGTGGAACTTCGTCCAGAACACCGACTCCTCGTACGTCGACGACCAGGCTTGGCGGCGCCAGCGGGTCCACCAGTACCGGGGCGGACACGACGAGACGTACGGACGGGTGACCCTCAACATCGACAGCAACTGGATGGACGTCGGCGGAGGGTCGCGGGCGCCGCGGCCGACCCCGCACTGCGGGGTGCCGATCGACTTCCCGTCGTACGGGCTGCTCCGGCGTGGAGACCGGAGCCCCAAGGTCAAGGCGCTGCAGTGCCTGCTGCGCCGACAGCATGTCTATCGCGGGGGTTTGCACGAGCGGTTCGACCGCAAGACAGCCGTCGCGGTCAAGCGCTTCCAGCACCGGCACCCGCCGCTACGGGAGAACGGCAAGGCCACCAAGGCGACGTGGATCGCGTTGCTCTCCCAGGGACGCACACCCTTGATGAAGGTCGGAGCTGCCTCCAACGGCGTCCGTCGACTACAACGGGCGCTCAACGCGGCCACAACGTCGAGACTGGCAGTCACCGGGGTCTACGACAAGGCGACTGCACGAGCCGTGAAGCGCTACCAACGAGCCCGTGGGCTGCACCGCACCGGCGTCACGACCGACCTGGTCTGGGCGCCACTGAAGCACGGACGTCGTTGACCAAACCGGTGTGTCTCACCTGATTTCGCCCCAATCGCTGTAACCTCTGGGGTTTTTGTGACTACAGTGGCGGTTGATTTCACCGTCAGGAGTCCTGCATGTCTGTCCTTCCCCAAACCCGACGGAGACTGGCCGCTCGCCTGGTTGCTCTCGCCGCGGCAGCCGCCGTCGCGGCAACCGTCACCCTGGCCCTTCCCGCGGGCAGCGCAGTCGAGGCTGACAGCACCGCGCGCCGGGGCGCCAACCCGGTGACCCCCGGGTCGTTCACCGGCTACGGCTTCGACCAGTGCCTCGCCCCTACGCAGCAGGCGATGAACGCCTGGTTGAGGCACTCACCGTTCTGGGCCGTAGGGATCTACATCTCCGGCAACTCGCGGGCCTGCCGCCACCAGCCCAACCTCACGCCGGCGTGGGTGACAGCCCAGCTCGCCAGGGGCTGGCGGCTCCTCCCGATCACGCTCGGCCCGCAGGCGTACTGCAACCCCCGCTACCCGAAGTACAAGGACGACCCGGTCATCCGCCGGTCGACCGCCGACAACTTCGCCGCCGCGAAGGCGCAAGGTGTGGTCGAGGCGGGAAGGGCGGTCGCGGCCGCGGACGCGCTGGGCATCTCCCCCAGGAGCACGCTCTGGTACGACATCGAGGCCTTCGACATCAGCAACACCAGGTGCCGCAGGTCCACCCTGCAGTTCCTGTCGGGCTGGACCGAGCGGGTCCGCGCGCTGGGGTACGTCTCGGGCATCTACTCCTCAGGCGCTAGCGGGATCAAGGCGATCGACAACGCGCGGGTAAAGAACGCGACGTTCACCGAGCCGGACATGATCTGGGTCGCCGACTGGAACGGGAAGGCGACCGTCCAGACCCCGTGGCTGCGCGACGGGGCATGGCTGCCCGGTGGCCGGATGCACCAGTACCGCGGCGGCCACGACGAGGTGCACGGCCGGGTCCGTATCAACATCGACAGCAACTTCCTGGACGTCGGGAAGGGCTCAGTTGCCCCCAAGGCACCCGCGCACTGCGGCGGTGTGGTCGTGGACTTCCTGAAGTACGGCCGTCTCGACGTCGGCACCAAGTCTCCGTGGCGGACCAAGGCTGCCCAGTGCCTGCTCAAGGAGCTGGGCCTGTACGGCGGCCGGATCACCGGGTACTACAACAAGCGGACCGCCGCGGCGACCTCGGCCTACCGGGAGCGGATCGGCATGGCCCCCTCGACACGGCTGAGCAAACGCGTGTGGGTCTCGCTGCTCGCCGCTGGTAACAGCCCGCTGCTCAAGTACGGCGCCGCGGCTGACGACGTACGGAGGCTGCAGCGCTCGCTCAACGCGGCGGGGTTCTGGAAGCTGACGGTGGACGGAACCTTCGCCTCAGCCACTACGACGGCGGTCAAGGAGTACCAGGCCGCTCACGGGCTGGCCGCCACGGGAGTGGTGACCGTCAAGATCTGGCGGCTGCTGCAGAGCGGAAGCCGTCCGTAGTTCGCCTCATTCGGGAGATGGCTGTCCGTCGAATCGCAGTGCCCGGGAGACCGCGAACAGCGCGGATACCGCAAGTGCCAGCGACCCCATCGCCACTAAGGCAGCACGACCGCTCGCAGCCTCGATCACGAAGCCGGCGCCAAGCATGCCGAGCGGCTGCAGCCCAAGGGAGAGGGTGCGGGCCGTACTCCCTACCCGGCCGAGTAGCCGGTCAGGCGTGAGTGACGCCCGCAGCGTGACGTAGGCGACCAGCTGGAGTGCCAGCGCGACCCCCACCAGGAACCCCGCGGCGAGCAGCCCGGCTGGGTTGCCCAGCATCGACATTGCAAGCAAGGCCAGTCCGATGATCGTCCCGGCGCCCACCAACCGGAGGCCGAGCAGCCTGTTTCCCAGCCGACCGCCGACGAGCGATCCGAAGAGGTAGCCTGCCGACCACGCGCTTCCGACGAACCCGAACAGGTGGGCACCGAAGGACAGGTCGACCGTCACGTAGTAGCTGAGGGCTGGCAGTATCCCCGCTGTGGCGACGGCTATGCAGCTCCAGTAGCCGATCAGGACGAGCAGTGCGCGGTGCTGGCGGACGAAGCGGATCCCTTCGACGATGTCGGAGAGCAGCCTGGTGCCGTCCCCCATGCCCTCCACACGCAGTTGCCGGCGAAGGAACAACAGGGATACGGCGGAGACTCCGAAGGACGCGGCATCGATTGCCAGCGTCCAGGCCGGCCCTGCGACGACCAGCAAGACACCGGCGACTCCCGGGCCGATGAGGAAGGGAACGCTGAGCACGGTCTCGATATAGCTGGTTGCGCGGCCAAGGTTCTCACGCCCGACCAAGGGCGGAATGGCGCTGGAGAAAGCGGAGTCGAACAGCGCCCGCAAGCCGCTGACGGGGACGGTCACGACAAGGATCACGACGATCGGCGAGGCGTCCAGCCAGATCGCAGCCGGGATGACCGCGGTCAGCACCGCCCGCCCGCTGTCGGCCCAAGCCAGCAGTCGACGCTTGTCCAGTCGGTCCGCGAGCGCCCCGGACGGAAGGCCCAACAGCAGCGCCGGCAGCAGTCCGAGAGCCCCCACGAGCCCCATCAAGGCTCCGGAGCCGGTCAAGCTGAGCACTACCAGGGGCATAGCCGTCAGCGAGATCGCGTCACCGAGCGCAGAGGCGGACTGCCCGACGAGCAGAATCCGGAAGTCCCGGTTGTCGCGAAGCCGGGCTGGAGGGAGGGCATCGGTTCCAGCGATTCTGGGAGACTAGCGCCATGCCGACGGAGCCGGCTCCCACAGAGGTCAACTTTCCTGCACCACGAGGTGACGCGCACGGGAAGGTCTTCGTCGGCGGAGACCTCAGACCGGGGACGGTGCTGGCCGGCTACCGTGCCGGCCTCTTCCCGATGCGGCAGGGCGACGGACAGCTAGCGTGGTGGTCACCGGATCCGCGAGGCGTGATCCTGCCTGGGAATCTGCGGGTCACCCGCTCGCTGCGCAAGAGCCTCAAGCACTTCGAGGTACGGGTCGACTCGGCGTTCGACGAGGTGATCTCAGCCTGCGCCCAGCGCCCGGACGATGCCTACCACTGGATCTCGGACGAGATCAGGAGCACGTATGCCGAGCTGCACCGGCTCGGCTGGGTGCACAGTGTCGAAGCCTGGTCCCAGGGAGAGCTCGTCGGAGGTCTGTACGGCGTCGCCATCGGCGGGCTGTTCTGCGGTGAGTCGATGTTCGCCAGGCGCCCCGACGCCTCGAAGAGTGCGCTGGTCGCGCTGGTCTCCATGCTCGACCGGGCCAGCGACCCCTGGCTGGTCGACGTGCAGTGGCTGACACCCCACCTGAGGTCGCTAGGCGCGAACGAGGTCCCCCAGGCCGAGTTCGAGGGCCTCCGCGCCGAGGCAGCCGCCGCTAAGGGACCGTTCTAGCGGGAACAGGCGGCCTGCACGTTGGCCTGCCCCCGCGTTCATAGCAACCGAGCATCGCAGTGCTGACTGACGACGGCTGCGCCCCCGCGGCAGACGGGTGCCGACGGTTCAGGCCAGGGCAGCAGGCAGCGTCGCCGACCAGGCCGCACGCAACTCAGCCAGTGGCAGACTGAACTGGCCCTGTACGTCGAGCACCGCGTCAGCTCCGGAGCCGTCGGTCACACCGATGCGGGCATGGGCGAAGCCCCGGGCACTGCACATGTCGGTGAACCTGACCTCCTCGGACCGCGGCACCGCAACGATCGCGCGTGCCGTGGACTCGGAGAACAGTGCGACGAAGGGGTCCAGGTCCTCAGGTAGCCACACCCTGGCTCCGACTCCGCCGTGCAGACACGACTCCACCAGCGCCTGGGCGAGGCCGCCGTCGGACAGGTCATGCGCTGCGTCGATGAGCCCGTCTCGGGACGAGTTGATCAGGATGTCCGCGAGCTCCCTCTCCGCCGCCAGATCCACCTGGGGCGGCAGCCCGCCGAGGTGGCCGTGCGACACATGTGCCCACTCCGACCCGGACAGCTCCTCGCGGGTTGTTCCGAGAAGGTAGATCTGCTGGCCCTCGCCCACGAAGCCCGTCGGCGTACGGCGGGTCACGTCGTCGATCACACCCAGCACAGCGACCACCGGGGTCGGCAGGATGGGCGTCTCTCCGGTCTGGTTGTACAGGCTCACGTTGCCGCCGGTGACAGGGATGCCCAGCGTCTGGCAGCCGTCGGCAAGGCCGCGGACCGCCTCGGCGAACTGCCACATCACCGAGGGGTCTTCGGGGGAGCCGAAGTTGAGGCAGTCACTGACCGCGAGGGGGCGCGCGCCGGTCGTTGCCACGTTCCGGTAGGACTCAGCCAGCGCGAGCTGGGCTCCGGCGTACGGGTCGAGCTTGGCGAACCGGCCGTTGCAGTCGGTCGAGACCGCGACTCCGAGATTGGTCTGTTCGTCGACGCGGACCATGCCCGAGTCCTGCGGCTGTGAGAGGACTGTGTTGCCGCGGACGTAGCGGTCGAACTGGTCGGTGATCCAGGACCGGTCACACAGGTTCGGGCTGGCCGCGAGCTGGAGCACGGTGGCGCGCAGGTCGGACGGGCGGGGCAGCACGGACGCGGTGTCGGCCTGGAGCGCGTCCTGCCACTCGGGGCGGGCGAAGGGGCGCTCGTAGACCGGGCCCTCGTGCGCGACGGTACGCGGCGGTACGTCGACCACGACCTCGTCGTGCCAGAGGATCTCCAGGCGGCCGGTGTCGGTCACCTCGCCGACGACGTGGGCGTCGACCTCCCACTTCTCGCAGATCTTGAGGAAACGCTCGACGTTCGCCGGCTCGACGACGGCCATCATTCGCTCCTGAGACTCGCTCATGAGGATCTCCTCAGGCGCCAGCGTCGAGTCCCGCAGCGGCACGCGGTCGAGCCAGACCTTCATGCCTCCATCGCCGGCTGAGGCGAGCTCACTGGTGGCACACGAGAGGCCGGCTCCGCCCAGGTCCTGGATGCCGTCCACGAGACGCTCAGCAAAGATCTCGAGCGTGCACTCGATCAGGAGCTTCTCCATGAACGGGTCGCCGACCTGGACACTCGGTCGCTTGGCCGGGCCGCCGGTACCGTCGGCACCGGCATCGAAGGTCTCCGAGGCGAGCACGCTGACGCCGCCGATTCCGTCGCCGCCCGTGCGGGCGCCGTACAGGATGATCTGGTTGCCGACTCCGGTCGCCTTGGCGAGGTGAAGCTCCTCATGCCGCATCACCCCGATGCACAGGGCGTTGACCAGCGGGTTCCCGACGTACGACGCGTCGAAGACGGCCTCTCCGCCGATGTTGGGTAGGCCCAGGCAGTTGCCGTAGCCGCCGATGCCCGCGACGATCCCGGGCAGCACCCGACGGGTGTCCGGAGCGTCGAGCGGGCCGAAGCGGAGCGGGTCCATGACAGCGATCGGCCGAGCGCCCATGGCGAGGATGTCGCGGACGATACCGCCGATACCGGTGGCGGCACCCTGGTACGGCTCGACGTAGGACGGGTGGTTGTGCGACTCGACCTTGAAGGTGACTGCGTACCCGTCACCGATGTCGACCACCCCGGCGTTCTCCCCGATGCCGACCATCAGGTGCCGCTTCATCTCGGGCGTGACCTTGTCGCCGAACTGCCGCAGGTGCACCTTCGAAGACTTGTAGGAGCAGTGCTCGCTCCACATCACCGAGTACATCGCGAGCTCGCTGCTGGTGGGCCGACGGCCCAGGATCTCGCGGATTCGGTGGTACTCGTCCGCTTTGAGACCCAGGTCCTGCCAGGGCTGCTCGCGGTCAGGGGTCGACTCGGCGGTGGTGACGGTGTCGAGGTTGCTCACGGCAGGACTTTCCGGTGGCAGTCGCGGGACGTGGGCAAATCTACCTGCCTGGGCCGCGTCAGAGCGCCATGCCCTCCTTGGCGGCCCTGCGCTTGGCCGCCGGGGGCGGCTTGATCCCGGCCGCCTTCTCCAGCTCCAGCAGCGCCGTCTCGATCGCGTCGGCCATCTCGTCGATGTCCGGGGCGACCTCAGGGGTCGTGACGAACCCGAAGTCGAGGGAGTCCAGGTAGCTGAAGCAGGTGATGTTCAGGGCCACGTCCAGCACCGGCGGGCCGATCGGCACCAGCGACTCCACCTTGGCGCCGGCCATGTAGAGCGGGAAGCTCGGCCCGGGCACATTGGAGATGACCAGGTTGATCGGGGCGAGGTTCTTGGAGAGCCCCGACGCGGTGTAGGTACGCGCGGCCAACTGGAGAAGGCCGGGCGGCGTGGTCTGGGTCAGGCCCATGATCTGGTGGGCGGTCAGCGCCTTGGCCATCTCCTTGGCCCCGGCGGAGCTCTCGTAGATCGCCTTGATCCGCTCCGCCGGGTCGGCGACATCGGTCGCCAGCGAAACGGTCATCGAGCTGACCTGGTTCCCGACCTGGCCCTCGGCTTCGTCGCTCCTGGTCGAGACCGGCACCTGGGTCACCAGCGGCTTGTCGGGAAGCTCGCCGCGCTCGATCAGGTACTGCCGGAGGGCGCCCGACACCAGTGCCAGTACCACGTCGTTCAGCTTGACGTCGTACGCCGTCTTGACGGCCTTGACCCGCGACAGCTCGACTCGCGAGCCGGTGATCCGGCGGTGCGGAGAGATGCGGGTGTTGAACCGCGTGGGTGGTGCCTCGAAGTAGCGCGGTGGCCGGTTCTTGAAGCCGCGGACCGCGAACTGCTGTCGCGCGGTCTGCTCGAGGATCCTGACGATGCGGTACGGCGTCTTGACGCCGACGTTGAGGATGCCCCCGAACGCTCGTCGCTCCAGGCCGGGGATCTGGAAGCCGACCAGGGACCCGACCGTCTCCTCCGGAGCGGGACGGGGCTCGGGGGTGACGTCGAGCAGGATCTCGCCCAAGCCCGCGCCTGAGACCCCGTCGATGATGGCGTGGTGCATCTTGGTCAGGGTCGCGACCTTGCCGCCCTCGACGCCTTCGATGAACCACAGCTCCCACAACGGACGTGAGCGGTCGAGCTTGTAGGACATCAGACGGCCCACGAGCTCGTCGAGCTCCTTGCGGCCACCCGGTGAGGGCACTGCGATCCGCCGCATGTGGAAGTCGATGTCGAGCTCGCGGTCCTCGACGAACCAGGGCCGGTCGAGCCCGAGCGGCGCGCCGGTCACCCTCCAGCGCAGCTGGGGCATCTGCGGCAGCCGCTCGAGCACCAGCTCGCGGACCCGGTCGAAGCTGAAGTCGGGAGCGCCCTCGGGGTCGCAGATCGCGACGGCGCCGACGTGCATATGCCAGCCCGCGGTCTCGGCGTACCAGAACGCCGCATCCACACTCGAGAGCCGTCTCATGGTGAACAGGCTAGTGGCTCTGGGCGAAAAGTAGAACACGTTTCAGTCGCCGGACTTTCGGCGTGCGCCGGGGCGGATGCATCATCAGTGGGAGGACGGGCAGTATGAACAGATGGACCTCGACCGCCGTACCGTGCTCGCCACCGGCGCCATCGGCGCCACCCTGCTGACCGTCCCCGAGGCGCAGGCCGAACCACGGGTCGCGAAGGTGCTCGCCCGAGGGCTCGAGGTGCCGTGGGGACTGGTGTTCCTGCCGAACGGGGACGCGTTGGTCGGCGAGCGGATGAACGGCCGCGTCCACCGGGTACGGCGTACCGGTGGGCGTAGACACGTCGGGACCGTCACGGGCCTGGCGCCCGACGCCGGTGAGGGTGGCTTGCTCGGACTGGCCGTCGGGCCGACGTTCGCCCGGGACCGGTGGGTCTACGCCTACTACTCAACCGCCTCGGACAACCGCATCGTGCGGATGCGCTACAGCAACGGACGGCTAGGCCGAAAGCATCTGCTGCTGGGCGGGATCCCGGTCAACAGCATCCACAACGGCGGACGCCTGGCCTTCGGGCCGAGCGGTCTGCTCTTCGCCACCACCGGCGATGCGGCCGACGGGTCGCAGGCCCAGGACCGAGGCTCTCTGGCCGGGAAGATCCTCCGGCTGACCCCGCGGGGCGGCATCCCGGCTGGGAACCCGTTCGGCAACTACGTCTGGAGCTACGGCCACCGAAACCCTCAGGGCATCGCGTTCGACCGGCGCGGGAGGCTCTGGGCTGCCGAGCTCGGTCAGAACGTGCGCGACGAGATGAACCGCATCCGCAAGGGCCACAACTACGGCTGGCCGGTGGTGGAGGGTGGTGACGGACCCGGACCGTTCCACGACCCGTTCGTCACCTGGCCGACCAGCGAATGCTCCCCCAGCGGCATCGCCATCGCCGGGGGCCGCGCATGGGTCGGGGCGCTGCGTGGACAGTCGCTCTACGGCGTACGCCTGAACGGCCCGCGCGCCCGCCGCAAGGTCCGCTACTTCCAGGGCCGTTTCGGCCGGATCCGCACCGTCCAAACGGCCCCGGACGGGTCACTATGGATCACCACGAGCAACCGGGACGGCCGGAACACCCCTCGTGCAACCGACGACCGGGTCATCCGCATCCGCCTGTGAGCTGAGGTTGAGCCGGGCGTGTTGGCGCGTTGAGCCGGGCGTGTTGGCGCGCAGGCGTCCAACATGCCCGGCTGAACCAACCAACATGCCCGGCTCAACCAACCAACATGCCCGGCTCAACGGGAGGCGAGTGCCTTGAGGACTGAGCTGAAGAAGCCGAGACCGTCGCTGCCGGGGCCACAGAGGTCCTCTACGGCGTGCTCGGGGTGGGGCATCAGGCCGACGACGTTGCCCTTGTCATTGGTCACGCCGGCGATGTCGCGCAGGGAACCGTTCGGGTTGTCGCCGACATACCGGGCCAGGACCCGGCCCTCGCCCTCGAGCCGGTCGAGCGTGGCCTCGTCAGCGATGTAGCCGCCCTCTCCGTTCTTGAGGACGATCGTGACCTCGGCGCCCTCGTCGTACTGACTGGTCCAAGGGGTGCGGTTGTTCTCGATGCGCAGCCGCTGGTCCTTGCACACGAACTTCCGGTGGTCGTTGCGGATCAACGCGCCGGGCAGAAGGTGGGACTCGCAGAGGATCTGGAAGCCGTTGCAGATGCCCAGCACGGGCATCCCCCGACCAGCTGCGTCGATGACCTCCGTCATCACCGGCGCGAAACGCGAGATGGCTCCGCAGCGCAGGTAGTCGCCGTAGGAGAACCCCCCCGGCAGTACGACGGCGTCGACCCCCAGCAGGTCGTGGTCACCGTGCCACAGGGCAACCGCTTCCCCCCCGGCGAGGCGTACGGCGCGCTGGGCGTCGACGTCGTCAAGGGAACCGGGAAACGTGACGACGCCGATCTTCACGGCACCTCCACCGTGTAGTCCTCGATCACCGGGTTCGACAGGAGCCTCTCGGCGACCTCGTGGATCTCCTTGAGCTTCTCGTCGGTCAGCTCGCCGTCCACCTCGATCTCGAAGCGCTTGCCCTGACGGACGTCGGTGATCCCGTCGAACCCGAGCCGGGGCAGGGCGCCATGCACGGCCTTGCCCTGGGGGTCGAGGATCTCCGGCTTGGGCATGACTGCGACGATGACGCGGGCCACGAAAACTCCCTCTGGGTCTGACGGTGAGGTCAGTGTATCTAGGCTGATGCGATGACTGGCACGACGGCCGCTTTGGTGGGATCGGTCTTCGTCGCGTCCCTGGTCGAGTTCGTCGAGGCCTTCACGATCGTCCTTGCCATGGGCGTGACCCGAGGCTGGCGCTCTGCGCTCGCCGGGGCAGCAAGCGCGATCGTAGCCCTGGTTGCCTTCACGGCCCTGCTCGGCTACGCCATCCAGACCTGGCTGCCCGAAGCCCTCCTCCAGCTGGTCATCGGCGTCCTGTTGCTCGTCTTCGGGTTGCAGTGGCTCCGCAAGGCGGTGCTTCGCCAGTCAGGCAACAAGCCCCTGCACGACGAGGAGGCGGAGTACGCCGAACAGCAGGCCGCAGCCGCCAAGGCCGCACGCACGACGTACGCCGGGATCGACCTGTTCGCGTTCATGGTCTCGGCCAAGGGTGTCTTCCTCGAGGGCGTCGAGGTGGTCTTCATCGTGCTGACGTTCGGGCTCTCCGCCGACGCGCTCGGCCTGGCCGTGGCAGGCGCGGTTGTGGCCGGCGTCGCCGTCGTGGCACTGGGCGTCGGGTTCCGCAAGCCGTTGGCGTCCGTCCCGGAGAACACGCTCAAGTACGCCGTAGGGCTGATGCTCACCAGCTTCGGCACCTTCTGGTCGCTGGAGGGCATCGGCTACGTCCGGAGCGGCCACGAGAGCCTCGAGTGGCCCGGCGGAAAGGCTGCTCTGGTCGTCATCCTGGTCGCCTGGGTCGTCCTGACCCAAGTCCTGGCCAGGGCGCTGCGCAAGGAGCAGGTGCCGGCATGAAGCTTCCCGGCACGACGTTCCTCAAGGCGTTCGGCTACTTCTGGTGGGACTTGGTCATCGGTGACGACTGGAGGATCGCCGGGTACGTCGTCGCCATACTCACCCTGGTGGGCGTCCTCGCCAGGAGCGGGGTCAGCGACCCCGTGCTCGTGGTCGGAGGAGGGCTCGCGCTGATGTCCTGCTTCGCGGCGTTCCTCGGCAGGGACGCCCGGCGCTAGCTCAGCTCGCGCTTGAGGATCTTGCCGGTCGCCGTCATCGGGAGCGTGCCCACGAACTCCACGATCCGCGGGTACTTGTACGCCGCCATCTGCTCCTTGCTCCAGGCGACCAGGTCGTCCTCGGTGAGGTTCGCGCCCTCGTTCAGGATGATGAACGCCTTGATCTCCTCGCCGTGACTGTCGTGGGGCACTCCGATCACCGCGGCGAGCGAGACGTCGCCGTGGCTCATCAGGACCTCCTCGATCTCGCGCGGGTAGACGTTGAAGCCACCGCGAATGATCATGTCCTTGGCCCGGTCGACGATGTAGTAGAAGTCGTCCTCGTCACGACGGGCGAGGTCTCCGGTCCGGAACCAGCCGTCCTTCATCACCTCAGCCGTCGCCTCGGGTCGGTTGTAGTAGCCCTTCATGATGTTGTGGCCACGGATCGCGATCTCGCCGACGTTCTCGTCACCGTGACCCTCGATGGTGTTCCAGTCGTCGTCGATGAGCTTGCACTCGATCCCCCAGATGGGCACCCCGATCGAGCCAGGCCGGGGCTCACGCTCTGGATCGGAGAAGGTCGCGACCGGGGAGGTCTCCGACAGCCCGTAGCCCTCCAGGATCTGTACGCCGAAGCGGTCCTGGACCTGCTTGATGATCTCCACCGGCAGGCTGGCCCCACCGGAGACGGCGATGCGCATGTTCCGTGCGATCAGTCCGACGTCGACGCTGTCGGTCAACGCGCCGAGCAGACCCCAGTACATCGTGGGCACGCCCGCGAAGAACGTGATGTTCTCCTTCTGCAGCAGGGCGACAGCCTGCTCGGCGTCGAAGCGCGGCAGCAGTACCAGGGTCGCGCCGACCGAGAACCCGGCGTTCATCTGAACCGTCGAGCCGAACGAGTGGAACAGCGGCAGCGTGAGGAGGTGACGCTCGTGCTCGGTCGCCTGGGCGCCGAAGAGACGGTTGCAGGTCAGTGCGTTCAGCACCAGGTTCGCGTGGGAGAGCTCGGCGCCCTTGGGCTGACCCGTCGTCCCGGAGGTGTAGAGGATCACTGCCGTGTCGGTCGCCTCGGTGACGACGGTCTCGAACGCTGGAGCCTGGCCGCCGAGCGCAGCGGCGAACGTCTCTGCCCCTTCGATCGGCGACTCTGCGCCGAGCGTCGCGGTGATCAGGAAGAAGTGCTCGCAGCCAGCGGCCCCGTTGAAGCCGGCCCAGCCCTCCTTCCCCATCGGGAGATCGGCAGTGCCTTCGAAGCAGAAGTACGCCTTCGCTTCGGAGTCGGACAGGTGGTAACCCACCTCGCGTCCCTTGAGCAGGACGTTGAGCGGCACCACGACGGCACCCGCCTTGAGGATCCCGTAGTAAGCGATCGGGAAGTAGGGCAGGTTCGGACAGCTCAACGCGACCCGGTCACCCGGCTTGATACCTCGGCTCACCAGCAGGTTTGCCACCTGGCTGGCCACAGCGTCCACCGACCTGTAGTCCAGGCGCGTGTCGCCCAGCACCACCGCGTCGCGTTCCGGATGCTTGCGGGCACTGTCTTCGAGTAGCGAAGCGAGGTTGAGCACGAGGTCCTCCTGCGGATCGGGTGGGGCAAACTTACTGCGACGACACCACCGATGGGTACGGGAGCACGATGAGTTCACAGCAACCGGATGAGCAGCGAAGCTGGTTCCCCCTGGCCCTGGCTGGGGCAGTGGTCGTCTTCGCGCTCCTGGTGGCAGTGCTTGCCTACCTCGCGAACCGGCACGGCGACCCGTCGAGGGCCAGCACCGTCCAGGACGTGGCCTCCCTCGCCGTCGAGGCCGTCGACAACGCGGACCGCGAGTTCGCCGCCGAGCTCGCCTGTGGGTCACCGACCCCAGAGCTGACGTCGTACGCCGGCCAGCAAGGGGCCAGTGCCGCCGCAGCCGCCCTCAGCGGCGAGGAGACCGGGAGCTTCCGCCTCACGGTGACCGGCTCCGAGACCGCCGAGTGGGAGGTGACGGTCGGCCGCGACGGTGACCGCTCCTGCGTCGAGTCGCTGCGTCTGGTCCGGGGTCCCGCGACCGGCTGAGGCTCAGAAGCGCTCGCCGGTCAGACGCTGGTAGGCCTCGACGTACTTCGCCCGCGTCAGATCGACGACCTCCTGCGGTAGCGGAGGCGGCGCGGCACCCGACGAGCGGTCCCAGCCGCTCTCGTCGGAGACGAGCCAGTTGCGCACGATCTGCTTGTCGTACGACGCCTGCACGTGGCCCGGCTGCCACTGGTCTGCGGGCCAGAATCGCGAGGAGTCCGGGGTGAGCACCTCGTCGGCCAGCACGATGGTCCCGTCCGCGCGGGTGCCGAACTCGAGCTTGGTGTCGGCCAGGATGATGCCCTGCTCGCGGGCGACGCGCTCGGCCGTGGCATAGACCGCCAGGGTGAGCGCCTTGAGCTCGGCGGCGAGGTCACCCCCGATCTGGGTGGCGACGTGCTCGAACGAGACGTTCTCGTCGTGGTCTCCGACGGCGGCCTTGGTCGCCGGAGTGAAGATCGGCTCCTCCAGCCGGCTGGCCTCCTCGAGGCCGGGCGGCAGCTCGACCCCGCAGACGGCGCCTGTTTCGCGGTAGTCGGCCAGACCGCTGCCGGTCAGGTAGCCGCGAGCCACGCATTCGACCGGGAACATCTCCAACGCCTCACAGACCACTGCGCGCCCCGCGACCACGTCCGGCACGTCGGTGCTGACCACGTGGTTGGGGACCAGTCCGCCCAGCTGGTCGAACCACCACAGCGACATCCGGGTCAGGATCTGGCCCTTGTCCGGAATTGTGCTCTCCAGCACCCAGTCGTAGGCAGAGATCCGGTCACTGGCGACCATCAACAGGTTGCCGTCACCGAGGCGGTAGAGGTCACGGACCTTGCCCGAGTGCACGGGCTCGGCGCCCTCGATCTCGGGTGCGGGCGGGATGTTGGCGCCGGGGTCGCTCATGGGAGGAGACCCTATGCGCTCTCCAGCCTCAGGGCGCCGGGGGCCGTGGCCGGCACCGCAGGCGCAGCGGGCGGAACCGGGCTGATCCGCTGGTACGGCGTGCCCAGGGCCGGCCGGGGGTCGGCCCCACCCTTGTTCGGCCAGAAGGCCATCGCGCGCTCGGCCTGGGCGGTGATCGTCAGCGACGGGTTGACCCCGAGGTTGGCGGTCACCGCGGCGCCGTCGGCGATGTGCAGGCCGGGGTGTCCGTACACCCGTTGGTAGGGGTCGATGACGCCGGTGGAAGCAGAGTCCCCGATCACCGCGCCTCCGATGTAGTGCGCTGTAGCAGGCACGTTGAAGATGTCGCTAGCCACGCTCTGCGGAACGCCGTCCACCTTCTTGGCGAAGCGCCGGGCAACGTCGTGTGCGAGCGGGATCCACGTCGGGTTGGGCTCACCGGTGCCCTGCCTGGTGACCAGCCGCTTGCCCTTGAGGTACGACGTGAGCGAGTTGTCCAGCGACTGCATGGCCAGCAGGATCACCGACCGCTCGGCGGCGCCACGGGCGTTCTGGGTGCGCAGGAACCTGACGGGGTGGAGCAGGATCGTGAGCAGCAGTCGCAGGAAGCGGAATGCCCCACCGTCGACCAGCGGGGTGGTCTGCAGGAACAGGGCGTTGTGGCCCTTTCCGTAGGTGCAGACCTCGATGTGCGTGGTCGGCTCCGGGTGGAACGACGAGGTGATCGCTACGCCGTCCGCGAAGTCCTCGCGGCTCTTGCTGGTCACGGCGAGGATCGCCTCGGAGTTGCTGCGGGTGAGCTCACCGAGCCGCGGCGAGAGGCCCGGCAGCGTGCCCTCGGCCTTCAGCTTGTGCAGGAGCTTCTGCGTCCCCAGCGCCGCGGCCGCGAAGACCACGTGCTCGGCGGTGAGCGTCTTCCGGCCCTTGCGGACCCACCGGTCGGAGCGGGCGGTCTCGACTGCGTACCCCTGCTTGTGCGGACGTACCGACGTCACCGTGGTGAGTGGATGCACCTCGGCGCCCAGCTGCTCGGCGAGGTAGAGGTAGTTCGTCGTCGTCGTGTTCTTCGCATTGTGCGTGCAGCCGGTGAAGCACTCCGAACAGTGCAGGCACCCGGCACGTCGGGGGCCGGCGCCACCGAAGTACGGGTCGTCGACCTCGACCCCTTCGCTGCCTTCGTTGAAGAAGACGCCGACGTTGGTGCGATGGAACGTCTCGGCGACCCCGAGGTCCTTGGCGATGTCGAGCAGCACCTCGTCGGCGGCGGTAGTGCGCGGGTTCGTCCCCACGCCGAGCATCCGCTTCGCCTGGTCGTAGTACGGCGCAAGCTCGGCCTGCCAGTCGGTGATGTGACCCCAGGCCGGGTCGGTGTAGAACTCGGGCAGCGGCTCGTACAGCGTGTTGCCGTAGATGAGCGAGCCTCCGCCGACTCCGGAGCCGCTGAAGACCAAGCACTTGCCCAGCACGCTGATCCGCTGTGGCCCGGTCAGCCCCAGGCGTGGCGCCCAGATCGACTTGCGCAGGTTCCAGTTCGACGACGGGAAGTCCTCGGCGTTCCACCGGCGCCCGGACTCCAGCACCGCGACCTTGTAGCCCTTCTCCGCCAGTCGCAGCGCGCTGACGCTGCCGCCGAAGCCCGAGCCGATCACGATCACGTCGTAGTCAAAGGCACCCATGGCTCGACGTTAGGGCGTCCACCACTGGTGCGTCTCATCAGTCCACGGGGTGACCGTCCTGACGGCGGGACGACGTTCAGCCCCGCAGGGCCGCGCCCACGACAGCCCTGGGGTCTGCTGCGCCCGCGAGCCCACCGTCGGGGTGTACGTCGATCAGGTGCGCGTGGCCGAAGGCCCCGCCGTACGGCGCCGCCGCGACGCGATGACCGCGCTCCGTCAGCCCGTCGGCCCACGGGGTTCCCTCCTCGAGACCGACCGGCACCGCGTCGGGACCTTCCCAGGTGTCGAAGCCACTGCCCCGGGTCGTCAGCCGCCAGCGCGGGGCCGCGACCGCGGACTCCGGACCCTGGTCGTGCCGCAGCAGCCTGGTCAGCAGCTGGAGGAGGATCTGGGGCTGCGCATCGCCCCCCATCGTGCCCAGGACCGTGCGCAGCGAGCCGTCCGACCGGGTGACGATTCCGGGAACGAGGGTGTGCGGAGGTCGCCGCCCGGGTCCGTACTCGGCGGGGTGACCCTCCTCGAGGGAGAACCCGATGCCACGGTTCTGCAGGTTGATGCCGGTGCGGGGCTCCCACAGCAGGCTGCCGAAACCCAGGGCGTTGGACTGGATGAGCGAGACTCCCAGCCCCTCGCCGTCGACGACGCACAGGTAGGCGGTTCCGCCCTCCGCGCCGAGGCTGGGCAGCTGCATCCGCCGGGCCGGGTCGACCAGCGCGCGTCGGCGCTCGATGTCGTGCAAGGGCGCCGTGGCGTGCTCGTGCAGGACTTCCAGTCGGTCATAGCCGGCAGCCCGCGAGGACTCGACCAGGAGGTGGGCCCACAACGGGTCGCTCGGGTCGTCCGGCAGGTCGAGCCCGTCGGCGATCCCCAGTGCCAGCAGGAGAAGGTACCCCTGCGAGTTGGGCGGTGCCGTCCAGATCTCGTGACCGAACGCGTCGATCCGCAACGGTTCGACCCAGTCGGCGTTGACGCGGGTCAGGTCGTCCTCGTCGTACTCGCCGGCGCCGAGCTCGACCAGCCCGGCCCCGAACTCGCCCCGGTAGAAGCCGTCGCGTCCAGCGGCCCCGATCGACCGGAGCACTCGGGCGATGCCGGGTCGGCGCACCACGCCTGCTGAGGACTCCAGCGGTACGTCGTGGAGCCTGGGCAGGAGCAGGGGCGAAGCCGGAAAGCCCTGCTCTGCAAGGCGGACCGCCGGAGCGAAGAGCTCGTCGAGCGGCAGCCGCGCATAGGCGGTGTGCAGTGCGAGCCAGCCGTCGACGCAGCCTGGAACCGGCACCGACCGGATGTCGTGCAGCACCGGCATCCGGGTGTGACCCTGCTCGCGCAGCCTCGCCGCGGAGGCTCCGGACCCGGCTCTCCCCGAGGCGTTGAGCGCCTTCACCGTCCCGTCGTGCACCAGGGCGATCAGGTCGCCGCCCATGCCACACAGGTGCGGCGCGGTGACCGCGAGAACGGCGTTCGTGGCGATCGCCGCGTCGACTGCGTTGCCGCCCCGGCCCAGGACCAGGACCCCGGCCTCGGAGGCCAGCCGGTCCGCGCTGCAGACCATTGCGTTCATGCAAGCGAGACTAGGGGGCGGTCAAAGACGGCCCTGGCTGAGCTTCCAGGATCGCCTTGAGACGGGCGAGGTCCTTGCTGGTCGCGCGGCGCATGGCCGCGGCCATGGCCGGGGCTCCGATCTTGGAGAAGCCCGAGGGGTTGCCGCGGTTGGCCAGCGTCATCCGAGTCCCGGAACCCTCGTCGGACCACGAGTAGGTCGTCTCCATCGGGAAGGGTCCGTCCGCCGTACGCATCACGAGCCGTACGTCGGGCACGAGGTCGACGATCTCGTAGGTGTAGGAGAGGCGACGACCGAGGAAGTGGGCAACGAAGTCGAGCCGCGACCCGACCTGGACGGGAGGCTCCGTCCGCCACTCGACCGACCTGATGTTGACGTACCACTGGGGTGCGTTCGTGGGGTCCCCGGCGTACTGCGCCACCACGGCGCGGGGGCGGAGGATGGTCGTCTCGACCTGGACGTCGACGGCCACGTCACACGGCTCGGGTGAGGAAGATCGCCAGCATGGCTGGAGCGTAGACCGCATCGCTGCCGAAACTCCCTTGGATCGTCAAAGCATTCGGGTCTAGGGTTTGAAACGACATCGTTCCGTCCGCGGGGAGGGCCCGTGACCAATTCATCACCTCAGACCGAGTATCCCGACCACATCGACGCCAAGGTCCTGACGATCGCAGGGGTCGTCGTGCTCGGCGCGATCATGTCCATCCTGGACATCACCGTCGTGAACGTCGCGCTACCCGTATTCCAGTCCGAGTTCGGCAGCGCGACGCGAGAGCTCTCCTACTCCCACGTGGCCTGGACGGTCACCGGCTACACGCTGGCACTGGCGACCGTGATCCCCCTGACCGGCTGGGCTGCCGACCGCTTCGGCACCAAGCGGCTGTACCTGACCGCGGTCTTCCTCTTCACCGCAGGGTCGGCCCTGTGCGCGACGGCGTGGGACATCAATGTCCTGATCGGCTTCCGGGTGCTGCAGGGGCTCGGCGGCGGCATGCTGATGCCGTTGGGGATGACGATCATGACCCGGGCCGCCGGCCCCGCTCGGATGGGCCGGCTGATGGCGATCCTCGGCGTACCGATGCTCCTGGGCCCCATCCTCGGCCCGATCCTCGGCGGCTGGGTCATTGAGAAGGCGAGCTGGCACTGGATCTTCCTGATCAACGTCCCGCTCGGAGTCGCCGCGATGGTCTACGCCTGGTTCGTCCTGGCGAAGGACGCCCCCGAGCCTTCCGAGTCGTTCGACTTCTTCGGCATGCTGCTCCTCTCCCCCGGCCTCGCACTCTTCCTCTTCGGCGTGTCGTCGCTGCCGAGCGAGGGCGGCGACTTCAGCGCGCCCAAGGTCTGGCTCTCGATGCTGGCCGGGGTGCTGCTGATTGCGTCGTTCGTGTGGCACTCGTTCCGACCAGAGCATCCGCTCCTGGACCTGCGGCTCTTCGGGCACCGCAACCTGACCCTCTCGATCATTACCATGTTCCTGTTCGCCGGGGCCTTCTTCGGTGGGCTGCTGCTGGTACCGACGTACTTCCAACAGATCCGCGGGGAGTCGACGCTGCACGCCGGTCTGCTCGTCGCCCCTCAAGGCATCGGGGCGATGCTGACCATGCCGATCGCCGGGGCGCTCGTGGACCGGATGCCGGTGGGGCGCATCGTGCCGTTCGGACTGCTGGGCATCGCCGTCGGCATGTTCGGCCTGACCCAGATCGACGAGACCACGTCGTACGGGGCCATCATCGTGATGCTCGTCGTGATGGGGTTCGGCATGGGCGGCACGATGATGCCACTGTTCACCTCCGCCCTGAAGACCTTGGCGGCCCACGAGGTCGCTCGAGGTTCGACGCTGCTCAACATCACCCAACAGGTGGCGTCGTCGTGCGGGGTGGCTTTGATGTCGGTGCTGCTGACCAACCACCTCAACAACTCGCCGATCATCCCCGGCACCGAGGACATCGCCGGCACCGGAGGCGGCATCCGCGAGACGGGCGCCGCGATCTTGTCCAACACCCAGCCCGACCGGTTCGCTCCGCTCGGGCTCGACCCTGCGGCGGTGGCGCGGGGCCTGGTCGATGCCGCGTCCTCATTCGCGCAGACCTACTGGGTGGCCTGGCTGCTGTGCGTGCTCTGTCTGGTCCCAGCGCTGATGCTGCCGCGTCGGCGAGAGGAGTCCCATTTCCTGGACGACGAGGGGATCCCCCCGGTCGTGGTGTCCTAGAGGATCGCGCCCGGACTGTACGCCGCGGCCTCCGGGTAGCGCTTGGCCACCTCGTCGATCCTGCGGACCACGGACTGGACCTGAGCAACCGCCGCTCCGGTGAACGTGATCGGCTCGGCGACCAGCGACTGCAACTGGTCGGCGGTCAGCCCCAGCTCCGGGTCTGCGCCCAGCCGCGCGAACACGTCGTTATCCGTCTGACCCTGACGCATGTCCAGGGCAACCCCGACGGCGGCCTTCTTGATCGCCTCGTGCGCGGTCTCGCGACCCACGCCGTTGCGGACGGCGGCCATCAGCACCTTGGTGGTGGCCAGGAACGGCAGGTACCTGTCGAGCTCGCGCTGGATCACGGCCGGGAACGCGCCGAACTCGTCCAGCACGGTGAGGAAGGTCTGGAACAGTCCGTCCGTGGCGAAGAAGGCGTCCGGCAGCGCGACCCGGCGTACCACGGAGCAGGAGACGTCGCCCTCGTTCCACTGGTCGCCCGTGAGCTCAGAGACCATCGACAGGTAGCCCCTCAGGATCACGGCGAGGCCGTTGACCCGCTCGCAGGAGCGGGTGTTCATCTTGTGCGGCATCGCGGACGAGCCGACCTGCCCGTCCTTGAAGCCCTCGGTGACCAGCTCGATGCCAGCCATCAGCCGGATCGTGGTGGCAAGGTTCGCAGGGGCCGCGACGACCTGCACCAGCGCGGAGACGACGTCGAAGTCGAGGGAACGTGGGTAGACCTGGCCGACACTGGTCAGCACCCGCTCGAACCCGAGATGAGCCGCCACCCGCTGTTCGAGCTCGGCCAGCTTGCCTGCGTCCGAGTCGAGGAGGTCGAGCATGTCCTGGGCGGTGCCGACCGGGCCCTTGATCCCGCGCAGCGGGTAGCGCGCGATCAGCTCCTCGAGCCGCTCCAACGCGACGAGCTGCTCGTCCGCGATCGTCGCGAAGCGCTTCCCCAGGGTGGTGGCCTGGGCGGCTACGTTGTGGCTTCTGCCCGTCATCACCAGAGCCTCGTGCTCCGAGGCGAGCCGGCCGAGCCGTGCCAGCGACGCTACGACCCGGTCGCGGACCAGCAGGAGGGACGCTCGGATCTGCAGCTGCTCGACGTTCTCGGTGAGGTCGCGCGAGGTCATGCCCTTGTGGATGTGCTCGTGCCCGGCCAGGGCGGCGAACTCCTCGATGCGGGCCTTCACGTCGTGGCGGGTGACCCGCTCCCGCGCGGCGATGGAGGCGAGGTCGACCTGGTCGACGACCTGCTCGTAAGCCTCGATGACTCCGTCCGGGACCTCGATGCCGAGGTCTCTCTGTGCCCGCAGCACAGCGATCCAGAGCTGGCGCTCGAGCACGATCTTGTGCTCGGGAGACCAGATCCGGGTGAGATCGGCCCCGGCGTACCGGTTGGCCAGGACGTTGGGGATGCTCATGGCTTGGCGGCCGCCTTTGCAGCGATGTCGGTGCGGTGGTGGGCACCCTCGATCTTGATCCGGCTCACCCCGTCGTACGCGCGCAGGCGAGCCTCCTCCAGCGAGGCTCCGTGGGCTGTCACCGCCAGGACCCGGCCGCCGTTGGTGACCAGCGCCGCGTCGACCAGGGCCGTGCCGGCGTGGATCACGTCCACGCCCTCGAGCTCATCGGCCTCCTCCACGCCGGCGATCGGGTCCCCAGTCCGCGGCGAGCCCGGGTAACCCTCAGCGGCGACCACGACGGCCACAGCTGCCCCGGGCTTCCAGCGCGGCGGTTCGACCTCGTCGAGGCGGCCCTGGGCCGCGGCCTGGAGCAGCGTGCCCAGTGGTGAGTCGAGACGGGACAGCAGCGCCTGGGTCTCGGGGTCTCCGAACCGGGCGTTGAACTCGATGACGCGAATGCCGCGCTCGGTCAGGGCCAGGCCGGCGTACAGCAGCCCGCTGAAGGGCACCCCACGCCGGGACATCTCGCGGACCGTCGGCAGCAGCACCCGCTCGTAGACCTCCTCCACGAGGTTCTCCGGTGCCCAGGGCAGCGGGGTGTAGGCGCCCATGCCGCCGGTGTTGGGACCCTCGTCGCCGTCGTACGCGCGCTTGAAGTCCTGGGCGGGCTGCAGCGGGTAGACGGTGGTCCCGTCGGTGATCGCGAACAGGGAGACCTCGGGGCCGTCGAGGTACTCCTCGATCACGACCCGGCCACAGGTGATCGCGTGTGCCAGCGCAACCTCGCGCGAGTGGGTCACGACGACGCCCTTGCCTGCGGCCAGCCCGTCGTCCTTGACTACGTACGGCGCCCCGAAGGCGTCCAGCGCATCGGCGGCCTCGGCTCCGTTGGTGCAGAGTCGGGCCAGGGCCGTCGGTACGTCGGCGCTGGCCATGACGTCCTTCGCGAAGGCCTTCGACCCCTCGAGTTCGGCCGCAGCAGCGGACGGTCCGAAGACGTCGATGCCAGCCTCGCGCACCGCATCTGCGACCCCGGCGACCAGGGGCGCCTCGGGCCCGACGACGACCAGGTCCACGCCGAGGTCGATGGCCAGCTTCGCCACTTCAGGCGGTGAGAGCGGGTCCACCTGGTGAAGGGCGGCGACCCCGGCCATCCCGGGGTTGCCGGGTGCCACGTGCACCGCGGTGACCTGCGGATCGCGGGACAGCGCGAGCGCGAGCGCGTGTTCGCGGCCGCCAGTGCCGATCACAAGGGTTTTCACGTGTCGTGAGTCTACGGTCTCGCCTCGGCCCGGCCGCCCGCGGCCGGATCCCCCGAGACACCGCGCGACGCCCAGCCAGACAAGCGGCCCGACAAGCGGCCCGACAAGACTTGAGGCCTCACTGGGGGAGCCGGCGGGTCACCGAGGAGGAGTACGCCGCGGCCCGGAACCGTAGGATCGGGTCGTCGGAGAGCTCGATGCCCTCGACGACCCGGGTCGGGTCGAAGACGAAGACTCCGCCGTCCTGCTCGGTCTCCTGGTCGAGGCCGGTGATCTCGAGGTCCCCCACCTCGAGCAGTCGCGACTCGCGGCCCCAGACCGACATCGGGTCGTGCGGGTCGTCGTCGTCCCCGGCGACCCGGACTGTCAGCAGGTAGCGCACCGGGCCACGGGCGAGCCGCGCTGCGAGCTCGTCTTGGAGCCGGTCCCGGCCACCGAAGGTCTCAGCCGGCCGGTCTGCCTTCGTGGTGACCGGCTCGAGGTGGTAGCGGACCCAGCTCTGCTGCCCGCTCGGCCCTATCCACCGGTAGGCGTGAATCGGGAAGTACGCGGCCTCGGCGTAGCTGTTGGGTGGCAGCACGGACTTGGCCCTGGCGTTCGCCAGGAAGGTACGCGCGGCGCCTGGGTGCCGGGCGAGGAACAGTGCGAGCTTGGGTGGGCTGGCCGCGACCTCGACGAGCCGGAGGAAGTCCTCCACCGTGCGGACGGGGAACCTCGGTGCGGTCTGGCCAAGCAGGTCGGTCGCCGTACCGTCCGGAAGCCGGAAGGAGACCGCCATCCCGCGTACGTCGGGCGAGGTGTCACGGCTGCCCGGGTGGCCGCTGCCGTTGGAGAAGCGCACGACGACCGGCACCTCCTCGCCCTGCAGGTGGCCCGCCCGGCAGAGCGCGGCTGCCCCTTCGCGGGCCCGGAACGTCCCGCGGTAGAAGCGGCCCTTGGCGTGCAGCGCACGGCATGCGTCATGGCGCCCGAAGACACCGTTAATCCGGTCGATCGCCACGTCGGGGTCCATGCTCGGACCCTAGTGGTGCACCCGGTGCGTGGTCACCCTTCTCGCCGCCGGTCTCAGCGCAAGACGATGGTTTCCTCGCGGCCCGGGCCGACGCCGATGCCCCAGAACGGCGCACCTGACATCTCCTCCAGGGCTCGGACATAGGTCTGCGCGTTCTTGGGCAGCTCCTCGAAGCTCCGGCAGCCCGAGATGTCCTCGCGCCAGCCTTCGAAGTACTCGTACACCGGCTTCGCGTGATGGAACTCGGTCTGCGTCATCGGCATCTCGTCGTGCCGTACCCCGTCGATGTCGTAGCCGACGCAGACGGGGATGCGGTCCCAGTCCCCGAGGATGTCGAGCTTGGTCAAGAAGAACTCGGTCAGGCCGTTGACACGCGCTGCGTACCGGGCGATCACGGCGTCGTACCAGCCGCAGCGCCGGTCGCGCCCTGTCGTGACGCCGTACTCAGCGCCGACGGTGCGCAGCTTGTCGCCGTCCTCGTCGAGCAGCTCGGTCGGGAACGGACCTGAGCCGACCCGGGTCGTGTACGCCTTGATCACGCCGATCACCCGGTCGATGCGGCTCGGACCGATGCCACCGCCAGTACAGACTCCGCCGGCGGTCGGGTTGCTCGACGTGACGAATGGATAGGTGCCGTGGTCCACGTCCAGCATGGTGGCCTGGGCTCCCTCGAAGAGCACCACCTTGTCGTCGTCGAGAGCACGGTTGAGCAGCAGCGAGGTGTCCTTGATCATCGGGCGGAGCCGCTCGGTGAAGCTCCCGATCTCCTCGACGATCTCCTCCACGGTGATCGCGCGCCGGTTGTAGACCTTGACCAGCAGGTGGTTCTTCACCTCGAGCGCAGCCTCGACCTTCTCGGCCAGGATCTTCTCGTCGAGTACGTCGGCCACCCGCACGCCGACCCGGTTGATCTTGTCCGCGTACGCCGGGCCGATGCCGCGCCCGGTCGTACCGATCATGTTCTTGCCGAGGAAACGCTCGGTCGTCTTGTCGATGGTGGTGTGGTAGCTGGTGATCAGGTGTGCGTTGGCCGACACCACCAGGAGCGATAGGTCCAGACCGCGTTCGGTGAGGCCGTCGTACTCGGTGAACAGGGCGGTCGGGTCCACGACGACGCCGTTGCCGATCACCGGGATGCAGCCGGGGGTGATCACACCACTCGGCAGCAGGTGCGTTGCGAACTTCTCACCGTTGACCACGATGGTGTGGCCGGCGTTGTTGCCGCCCGACGTCCTTACGCAGTAGTCGATGCTCGACCCAAGCAGGTCGGTCGCCTTCCCCTTGCCCTCGTCGCCCCACTGGGCTCCGAGCACCACGATCGCGGGCATGGCACCCCTCTCACACAAGACGAAAAGCCCGGGCACAACAGCACCGGGCTCTTGCGACCCAACGGTAGCAGGAGTCAGAGCCAGCCGCGGCGAACGGCCTCTGCGCCGGCCTGGAACCGGGTCTCCACCCCGAGCATGGCCAGGATCTCGGCAACCCGCCGGCGCACCGTGCGCAGGCTGATCCCGAGGGCGCGGGCGATCTGCTCGTCCTTGACCCCCAATGACAGTTGCTCGAGGAAGACCCGGCGGTCGATGGGACCGCCATCGTCTGGAGCGCCGTCGAACCCTGGGACCGAGAGCGCGCGCTCCCAGTGGCTCTCGAAGAACAGCCGGAGCGCGCCGACGAGAGCCTCCTGCCTGATCAGCAGGACCCGCTCAACGTCGTGCCCCAGCCGCAACGGCAGGAGAGCGACCGAGGTGCCGAGGACCGCTAGCCGGGTTGGAACCGTGGCGAGGACCCGGGCCTGTTCCCCCAACTCGACCCGCTCACGGATGCCAGCCGGTGCCTCCTCGAGCGCCTGAGCCGGGTACAGCACCCGGGAGGGGCGGCCGGCGGCGATCAGCTCTTTGACGATGCCGTCAGCGCGGCGCCCGTCCTCGTACCGCCACTGGTCGGGGCGCATCCACAGCATCTCGCCGGGGGCGGTGGCGGCCAGCTCAGGTAGCAGCCCGACGAGCTCCCGTCCCCGGATCACCTCAACGCTGACCGTCTCCCCGCTGTGGGCCGAAGGCGCAGCGTGCTCGGCCACGAAGCCGGGCAGGCTCCGTCGCACCAGTTCCAGCCGGTCCCTCCCGGCGCGCAGCTCGGCGGCCCGGTTCAGGATGAGCCGGCCGATCGCCTCTTCGGCCGGCAGCGGTAGGCAGCGGCCGTCGTCCACGACCACCAAGGCCGCGGCCTCGAGCGCTGTGAGCGCGGCAGCGAGCCGCTCCCCGGTGACGTGGCTCATCCAGGCGACGTCTTCGGGCAGCGATCGCGGGTTGCGGAGCAGGACGGCGTAGACCCGCTGGGCGTCTGAGTCGAAGCCGAGCGCGGCGAGCGGCGAGTCCTCGGTCTCTGGTCCCACGAATGGCATGTTAGTGCCATTGGCCTCAAACGGACGTGCATCGACAATCCGGACGCGGCATGCTTCTCCCAGCCGCTGCCCCCTCGGGGGAAGGGTCAGCGGCGCTTCATCGTGAAAAGCGGCGCCGGAGTACCCGTAGGAGACTCCGGCGCCTTTCGCGGTTGCGGGCCGAGACCCGCCCACGCTCAGCCCAACAGCACGTCGTGCGCCGTGGCGCTGCTATCGCGCAGGAACGTCGCGCACCGCTGCGCCTCTGCCGTCTCCCCGATCGAGCCGGCGGCCTTCGCCAGGGCGGCCAGCGCCCTGAGGAACCCGCGGTTGGCCTCGTGCTCCCACGGAACCGGGCCGCTCCCCTTCCAGCCGTTGCGACGCAGCAGGTCCAGGCTGCGGTGGTACCCGACGCGCGCGTAGGCGTAGACGGTCAGATCGTCGGCCCCGTCGGCCAGCGCCTCTTCGGCCAGCGTCGCCCAGGCCAGCGGCGACTCAGGGTGCTCTCGTACGACGTCGGCGGTCGGCGTACCCGAGGCCAGCGCAGCAGCTGCGGGATCCTCGGGGAGCTCGGTGGGAGGCGGTCCGGCCATCAGGTCCTGAAAGGTCATGGAGTAATTGTCTCTCGTCTGGTGTTGAGTAGCGGCATGGCGCAACCCGTGATCGCTCCAGAACCCACCCGGCAGGAGAAGGACCCCTGGCCGGCGCTGTGGGCCCTGGTTCTCGGCTTCTTCATGATCATGGTCGACTCGACGATCGTGTCCGTCGCGACCCCCGCAATCATCGAGGATCTCCACGCCGAAGTGAACTCGGTGGTCTGGGTCACCAGCGCCTACCTGCTGGCCTACGCCGTGCCGGTGCTGATCACCGGACGCCTGGGTGACCGGTACGGGCAGAAGCAGGTCTATCTGGCCGGGCTCGTCGTCTTCACTGTGTCGTCGCTCGCCTGTGGCCTCACCGGGTCGGTCGAGGGCCTGATCATCGCCCGGGTTGCCCAGGGTCTAGGGGCGGGCATGATGACGCCTCAGACGATGGCAATCATCACCCGGATCTTTCCGGCCGAGCGCCGTGGCCAGGCGACCTCGCTGTGGGGAGCCACGGCAGGCGTCGCGGTCCTGGTCGGACCCCTGCTGGGCGGAATCCTGGTCGACTCGCTGGGTTGGGAGTGGATCTTCTTCATCAACCTCCCCATCGGTGTGCTCGCGTTCGTGCTCTGCTGGAGGCTGGTGCCGACCCTGGCGACGCATCCACATAGGTTCGACTGGCTGGGCGTTGCCCTGTCCGGGGTCGGCATGTTCTTCCTGGTCTTCGGGATACAGGAGGGGCATCAGCGCGAGTGGGACTCCCTGATCTGGTCGATGATCGGCGGCGGGGTGCTGACGATGGGACTATTCGTGCTCTGGCAGTCACGAAACCCCAGGGAACCACTGGTACCACTCCGGCTCTTTCAGGACCGCAACTTCTCCCTGGCCAACGTCGGCATCGCCACGGTGAGCTTCGCCTTCACCGCCATGGCGTTCCCGGTGATGCTCTACGCGCAGCTGGTTCGCGAGCTCAGCCCGACCCAGGCTGCACTGCTACTGGTTCCGATGGCGGTCATGTCGATCGCGCTGGCACCGGGCATCGGGAAGCTCACCGACCGGATTCACCCCCGCCGGATCACCACGGTCGGCTTCACGGCCCTGGCCGGGTCGCTGGTCTGGCTGGCGGCCGTGATGACGCCGACCTCGGCTACCTGGCAGATCCTGCTCCCGATGGGGCTGATGGGCGCCGGCAGCGCCGCGATCTGGGCGCCGCTGACCGCGACTGCGACCCGGAACCTGCCGATGCAGCTTGCCGGTGCCGGTGCCGGTGTCTACAACGCGATGCGTCAGGTAGGTGCGGTGCTGGGCTCGGCGGCGATCGCGTTGCTGATGGATGCCAGGCTCGCCTCGAACGGCCTGATCTTCGACCCGACCAGGGCGGGTGGCGGGACCCTGCCTCCGCAGGCACGCGGCGGCTTCAGCGACGCGATGGCACAGTCGCTCCTGCTGACTCCGGCGGTCCTGCTGCTCGGCCTGGCCGCGGTGCTCTTCTTCGCCAACCCGCAGTCGGGCCGTGTCAGTCCGGAGCAGCCCAAGACCGGGCAGCCCAAGACCGGGCAGCCGCTATAGCTTCTTGCCGGTGCTGCTCAGGTTCGCGCAGGCTTCGACAACCCGGGCAGCCATGCCTGCCTCGGCGGCCTTGCCCCACGCGCGGGGGTCGTACACCTTCTTGTCGCCCACCTCGCCGTCGACCTTCAGCACTCCGTCGTACTTGCTCAACATGTGGGCCGCGACAGGCCTGGTAAAGGCGTACTGGGTGTCGGTGTCGACGTTCATCTTCACCACGCCATAGCTCACCGCGGCAGCGATCTCCTCCGGCAGCGAGCCTGAACCGCCGTGGAACACCAGGTCGAACGGCTTCGCGCCCGAGTCCAGGCCGAGCCTGGACACGACGGCGTCCTGTGCCTCCCGCAGGATCTCCGGACGCAGCTTGACGTTTCCAGGCTTGTACACGCCGTGCACGTTGCCGAAGGTCAGCGCGGTCAGGTACCGGCCACGTTCCCCGACGCCGAGCGCGGCCACGGTGGCCAGGGCGTCTTCGGGGGTGGTGTAGAGCTTCTCGTCGATCGCGCCGACGACACCGTCCTCCTCCCCACCGACCACGCCGACCTCGATCTCGAGGATGATCTTCGCCTCCGCTGCCAGGGCGAGGAGCTCGGCCGCGATCTCGAGGTTCTCGTCCAGCGGCACCGCGGACCCATCCCACATGTGGGACTGGAAGAGCGGGTTCTCGCCGTTCTTCACCCGCTCGATCGAGGCAGCGAGCAATGGCCGGACGAACCCGTCGAGCTTGTCCTTGGGGCAGTGGTCGGTGTGCAGCGCGACATTGACGGGGTAACCCTTGGCCACCTCGGCCGCGTACGCGGCGAAGGCCAGGGAGCCGGTGACCATGTTCTTGATGTGAGGACCCGACAGGTACTCGGCCCCACCGGTCGAAACCTGAATGATCCCGTCGGACTCCGCGTCCGCGAAACCCTGCAGCGCCGCGTTGAGAGTCTGCGATGACGAGACATTGATGGCCGGGAAGGCGAACTGCTCGCTCTTGGCCTTGTCGAGCATCGCGGCATAGGTCTCGGGAGTTGCGATGGGCATCTGCTCAGTCTCCTGCGATCTGGGGGAACGTCGAGGCGCCTCCACCCTACCCGCGCCAGTTCTCCTCGTTCTCCAGGTCCGCGTGCTGTCTGATCCACGCGTGCATGGCGATGGCCGCGGCCGCGGAGGCATTGATAGAGCGCGTCGAGCCGAACTGTGCGATCGAGAAGGTCCCGTCGCACGCTTCCCGCGCTGCCTCCGAGAGCCCGGGCCCCTCCTGGCCGAACAGCAGACACACGGACCGGGGAAGCTCCTGGGTCTCCAGGTGCAGCGACCCGGGGAGATTGTCGACTCCGAGCAGAGCGATCCCCTGGTCGTGCAGGTACGACGCCAACCCGGCCACCGTCGGGTGATGGCGGATGTGCTGGTAGCGGTCGGTGACCATGGCGCCGCGCTTGTTCCAGCGGCGGTTGCCGACGATGTGCACCTCCCTGGCCAGGAAGGCGTTGGCCGTGCGCACGATCGTGCCGATGTTGAAGTCGTGCTGCCAGTTCTCGATAGCGATGTGGAAGTCGTGCCGCCGCCTGTCGAGGTCCGCGACGATCGCGGCCAGGGACCAGTACCGGTAGCGGTCGACGACGTTGCGCCGGTCCCCGTGCTCGAGCAGCTGCGCGTCGTACTCCTCGCCCGTGGGCCACTCGCCCTGCCAGGGCCCGACGCCGACCTCGGCAGGCCCATGAGGCATCGGGTCGTACGGCGCGCGCCGGTCGGAGTTCACATGGCCAGGCTAGGGTTTGCGCGTGATCGACGCTCTCCACCCCCTGCTGCTCGGCCTGGAATGGATGGACCCGGAGTGGTGGCTCGGGCAGTTCGGCAACCAGATGTTCTGGGCCAGCGTTGCCATCGTCTTCATCGAGTGCGGTCTGCTCTTCCCGATTCTGCCCGGCGACTCGTTGCTGTTTGCGGTGGGCCTCTTCATCGCCACCGACCAGCTCGACTTCAACATCGCCGGTGCGTGTGTGGTTCTCAGCGCTGCGGCGTTCGCCGGCAACGTCGCCGGCTATGAGATCGGCCGCAAGATCGGCCCACCGCTCTTCCACCGCGAAGGAAGGTTCCTCAACACGAGGAACTACACCAAGACTCACGACTTCTTCGAGCGCTATGGCAACAAAGCTCTGGTGCTCGGCCGGTTCGTACCGATCGTCCGTACCTTCATCACGGTGATCGCCGGGGCCGGCGCGATGGACCGCGCACGGTTCTTCGGTTGGTCCTTCGTCGGCGCAGTTCTGTGGGCGACCGGACTGACTCTGGTGGGCTACTTCCTCGGTGACGCCGTCCCCTGGCTGGAGCACAACCTCGAGGCAGCAGTCCTGCTGATCGTGGCTGTCTCTGTGCTCCCGATGGCCTACGAGTGGTTCAAGCACCGCAGGAGTCAGAGGCCCAGCTCGTCCTTGCCGAACGCGTAGAGGTAGGTCAGCCCCTGGGCCTCAACCTTCTCCTTCGCCCCGGTATCGCGATCGACGATCACCGCGACGCCGACAACGTCGGCTCCGGCCTCGCGTAGCGCCTCGACTGCGGTGAGCACCGATCCCCCGGTGGTCGAGGTGTCCTCGACCGCGAGCACCCTGCGACCGGCAACCTCGGTCCCCTCGATCCGTCGCTGCAGCCCATGGGCCTTCTCGGCCTTGCGGACCACGAACGCGTCCAGCGCACCGCCGCCAGACGACGTGGCATGGAGCATGGCCAGGGCGACCGGGTCCGCGCCCAGCGTGAGCCCACCGACTGCGTCATAGGTGAGGTCCTTGGTGAGCTCGAGCATCACCTGGCCGACCAGCGGAGCCGCCGTCGCGTCGAGCGTGATCCGTCGAAGGTCGATGTAGTAGTCGGCTTCCTTGCCTGACGACAACGTCACCTTCCCGTGCACGATCGCCTTCTTCTTGATGTGGTCGAGGAGATCGTCGCGGGCGCTCATCCCCCGAGAGTACTTTCCTGTGCGTCTGCGCTCGCAGGGCCGTACCGGGTTGTGGTCTAGGTTGACGACCATGGCCGAACTGCCGCGCCTCGCACACCGGCTCCGCAACGTCCCGCCGACGATCTTCACCACCATGTCCGCCCTGGCGACGAGCACCGGCGCCATCAACCTGGGCCAGGGCTTCCCCGACCAAGAAGGCCCGGCGGCGGTGCTGGAGGTGGCGAGCCGAGCCCTCCACGGGGGCCGTAACCAGTACCCGCCGGGACCGGGCATCCCCGAGCTTCGCGAGGCGATCGCGGAGCATCAGGAGCGGCACTACGGGATCGTCCTGGACCCGGCGACTCAGGTGATCGTGACCGCGGGAGCGACCGAGGCGATCGCAGCCGCGATCCTCGCTCTGGTCAACCCCGGTGACGAGGTGGTCGTGCTGGAGCCGTTCTACGACTCCTACGTCGCCACGATCGAGATGGCCGGCGGCGTCCGAAGACCGGTAACGCTGCACGCGCCGGGCTTCCGGCTCGACGTCGACGAGCTGCGCGGGGCGGTGACGGAGCGCACCGTAGCCATGCTGGTCAACACGCCGCACAACCCGACCGGGGCAGTACTCACGCCTGACGAGCTCAGCGTGATCGCAGAGCTGGCGGTCGCTCACGACCTGGTCGTGATCACCGACGAGGTCTACGAACACCTGCTGTTCGACGGGCGTGCGCACGTGCCGCTGGCGACCTATCCCGGCATGAGCGAGAGGACCGTGACGATCTCCAGCCAGGGCAAGACCTTCTCGTTCACCGGCTGGAAGGTCGGCTGGGTGACCGGCTCGGCCGATCTGGTGGCCACCGTGCTGGCCGCGAAGCAGTGGCTCACCTTCACCAACGCCGCCCCGCTGCAGCCGGCTGTAGCGCACGCTCTGCGGAACGAGGAGAGCTTCTTCCATGACCTGTCCAAGGCGCTGGAAGCCAAGCGCGACCTGCTCTGCGAGGGTCTGCTCGGGCTCGGCCTGGATGTCTACGTCCCCGAGGGGACCTACTTCGCGCTCAGCGACGTACGCAGCTTCGGGTTCGAGGACGGGCTGGCGTTCTGCCTCGCTCTGCCTGGCCGAGCGGGCGTGGTCGCGATTCCCGCCCAGGTCTTCTATGACGACCAGGAGGCGGGCCGGCATCTGGTCCGCTGGGCGTTCTGCAAGGAGAGCTCCGTGCTGGAGGAGGCAATCAGGCGCCTGGGAGCCGCAGACCTGTCACGCTGAGAATGGATCTGGCCCGCGGGACTCTCTGCGAGTGAGTCCCGCGGGCCTTAGGTCCCGAGTGCTGTCGAGGTCGTGGGAGGTCGACCCGTCAACTTCTACCCGTCCCCCCCGATCGGCCCCACACCGATCTGAACTGGTACAAAGAGCATGCAACAGACATGGTGACGGAGGCGTGAGCCCCAGCGCTTCCCGTGTGAGGAAACTGTGAGTTCCCGTAACCCCCATTCCTGATCCTTCGTTGGTGATGCCTTGCCCCGACCTAACATGAGTTGTGAGCAAGGTCCTGATCGTCGATGACGAGCCCGCCATCCTGACTGTCCTGCAGCGCGTGCTGGAGTCAGACGGGCACACCGTGCTGAGTGCCGAGACGGGCGCCAAGGCGGTAGACCTCGCCGCCACGGCCTCCCCCGACCTGGTCATCCTGGACCTTCGGCTCCCCGACATCGACGGTATCGAGCTGACTCGCATCATGCGTCGCTGGCTCCAGGTTCCGATCCTCATCCTGTCCGGGTTCGACGACGAGGCCCGCAAGGTGGCGGCCCTGGACAGCGGCGCCGACGACTACCTGCAGAAGCCCTTCGGCCTGGGTGAGCTTCGGGCTCGGGTGCGCGCCCTGCAGCGGCGTTCAGCCGAGCCCTCGGCACCGGTCGTGACATTCGGCGAGGTCTCCATCGACCTGTCCGCCGGCGCGGTCCAGGTCGGCGGCACGGAGGTGCGGCTCACTCCTACCGAGTGGCTGCTCCTCGAGGCATTGGTCACCCAGCCCGGCAAGCTGCTCACGCACCGCCGAGTAGCCTCTCAGGTCTGGGGCGACGGCTACGGCGACGAGATGCGCCAGACGCTACGCGGGCACGTCAGGGCGCTGCGGGCCAAGCTGGGCGACGACGCGACCGAACCGGCGTACCTGAGGACTGAGAGTGGAGCAGGCTACCGCTGGATTGCAGAGCTGACGGATGTCGTCGACTCCGTGCCTGCGGCCGAGCGGAGCCCGGACGGCCTGTCCACCCTGCATGACCTGAACAACGCGTTGACTGTGCTGATCTTCTCGCTCGACGGCGCGATCGCGACGGCTGACAAGCTCACCGACTCCACCGAACTCCTCGATCAGCTACGTCGGGGAGCAGCCGCAGCCCAGCGGGCCCAGGAGTTGGCTCTCTCCCTGACCAAGCCGGTGCTCGAGCGTTGAGGGCACAGTCGCTGGTGCTCCTGGCCGAGGACGACGCCGACCTGCGGCACCTGGTCGCGATCATGCTGGAGCAGAACGGCGTACGGGTCGTCTCCGTCAGCAACGGCAACGAGGTGCTGCCCACCGCTGCTTCCCAGCGCCCCGACGTCATCCTCCTCGATCTTCGGCTTCCGGGACTGGATGGGGTCGGGGTGACCCGGGCGCTGCGCGCGGACCCGACCCTCGCCGACGTCCCGATCCTCCTGGTCAGCGGGCTCGGCAGCGGGGCTGTGATGGACGCCGCCCTGGAGGCGGGTGCCGACGGCTACCTGACCAAGCCGTTCGGGCCGACAGAGCTGCGCGAGCGGGTGGCTGCCCTGCTGGAACGCACGGGCCGATAGATCCTGCTCGAGGTCTGCGACCACGGTCGGGAGTCCCAGCAGCGTTCCGGACGCGCTTGGTCCACGGGGTCGCCCACGACGGCGGTCCTGCGGCCCGAGGGCTCGGCCTCTACGTCGTCCCGCCGCGTGCCTACCAGGGCTGGTTACGGCCGGGTGGGGGCGAGTACGGGGCTGTGGGGTGCTGGGGCCTTCGCCCGTACCACGCGCTGGCACTGCGGCCGAACAGCAGGAACACCACCACGACGGCGGGGATGAGCGTGCCGATCGCGACCACGGTCAGGATCCCCAGCAGGCTGACCACCGCTGCCCCCAGAGCCGACACGGCCAGCAGAATGCGTGCCCAGTTTGCGCGGCGGTAGGCGAAGACGGCGATCACCACCGCAGCGACCGACCAGAGCAGGAGCACGATGCAGGTCGCCCACACGTAGGTCATCAGCTGGTCGGCGGTCACTCCGAGGTCGCGTAGGGTCGCGTCGCCGTCGATCTCGCGCTGGACCCGCTCTTCGAACTTCGCCTGGGAACCAGCCAGCAGCACCAGGACCACTGCCATCAAGCCCGTCGTCAGCGAGGCGAAGACCCAGGTCAGCACCACCGCCCAGACCACCGATCCGGGGCGCTTGTCCGCGTCGGGCACTCCCGGCGGGGGGTATGCCCCCTGGTGAGCCGGCCAGTCGCTCGGCACAGGTGCGTACGGCGGGGCCGCCGGGCCTGCCGCCGGTCCCTGCGGTGCACCGGGAGGCATCGGTGCCCCGAACGGGTAGGGCGATGGTGGCGGCTGATCCTGAGAAGAGACCGGGACGCTTGCTCGAGCCTGGTGACGCGGCTCGCGATGCGCCGGCTTGGAGCGAGGGGGCCGGCCGGCGAACCAGTCCCGGGCCGGCTCCGACCACAGCCCGATGGCGGCGATCGAGATCATGATCGTTGCGAAGCCGAGACCCATCGTGCCGAGCAGGCCGGGGAAGAGGACGACTGCGGAGACCGTGAAGCCGATCCGGGCGCCGTTGTGCCGCCGGAAGAGGTAGAAGGCGAAGACGAACGCCACTGCGGCTACCGCGCCCATCACCATCAGGGCGACGCGGATGAAGCCGAGCATCTCGTCGACGGTCACCCCCAGGCCGTCGTACGGCGGCGAGGCGAGCATCTCTGCAACCGCGTTCTGCGCGCCGACGGTGCGCGTGGCGGACATCGCGTCGAAGAGCGCGAGGACGAAGATCAGGGCGCCCGCAACCCCCAGTCCACCGGCGACGGTGACCTGGCTCGGACGGGACAAACCCTGCTGACTCATGCCCCCATTGCATCACGCACACCCCAGCGTCCTGTGCGAGAGTACGGCTCATGAGCCAGACGCCCGCCCGGCGTGGTCGACCCGGCTACGACCAGGAGACGGTGCTGCGGCGCGCGGTCGACCTCTTCAACAGACAGGGGTACGACGGCACCAGCATGGGCGACCTCGCCCGCGAGCTCGGGTTCTCCAAGTCCGCGATCTACCACCACGTCCCCAGCAAGGAGCACCTGCTCAAGCAGGCGCTGGACGAAGCGCTGGACGGTCTGAGCCAGGGGCTCGACGAGGCACACGGCGAGTCTGCCTACGACCGGCTGCGGGCCGCCGTGCGGGCGAGCGTCCAGGTGCTGGTCGACCACCTGCCGGCGGTGACCCTGCTCCTGCGGGTGCACGGCAACAGCGAGGTCGAGCTCGACGCGCTGCGGCGCCGCAGGGAGATCGACGACAAGCTGGCCACGTTGGTGACGGCCGCCGTGACCGAGGGGGCCCTGCGCGACGACGTGCCGGCCGACCTGATCAGCAAGCTGCTCTTCGGGATGGTGAACTCGTTGATCGAGTGGGTGCGCCCCGAGGGTCGGTACGACGCGGAGACGCTCGCCGACGCGATCACCACGCTCGCGCTCGACGGTCTCCGACGCTAGACGGCTCGGCTCCGGCCGCGGAACTCCGCGACCACCTCGTCCCCGCGGCGCACCGTCACGTCGTAGATCCCGGAGCGGCCGGTCAGGCTGCGCTCGGTTCCCGTCGCGACAAGGCGGTCACCGGCCCGGGCGGGCCGGACCAGGGTGATCTCGAAGCCCGCTGCCACCGTTTTCACGCCACGCGAGTTGCACGCCACCGCGAAGGTGCTGTCGGCCAGCGAGGCGATCAGGCCGCCATGGCAGAGGTCGTGCCCGTTGACCATGTCGTCGCGGACCAGCATCGACACCCTCGCCTCTCCCTCCGCGACGTACTCGAGGGTCATGCCGAGCGCCTTGCTGGCCCGGTCGGTCGACCACATCTGCTCGACGGCGCTCATGCGTCGAAGTCCACCGTGACGGCCTCGCTGACCGGGTACGACTGGCAGGTCAGCACGAAGCCACGCGTCAGCTCGTCGTCCTCGAGGGCGTAGTTGCGCACCATGTCGACCTCGCCCTCGCACAGCTTTGCGCGGCAGGTCCCGCAGACCCCGCCCTTGCAGGCAAAGGGCACGTCGGTGCGGGTCTGCTGCGCCGAGTCGAGAATCGTCTGTCCGCGCGGCATGGGCGTCGTGGTGCTGCGCCCGTCCAGGATGACCGTCACCTCGCTGGTCACTCCTTCGACCACCCTCTCGGCATGTCGCAGCTGCGGGGGTGGCTCGTCGACGTAGAAGAGCTCGAAGTGCACCTTGGTCGCTGGAACCCCGAGCTCGGCCAGAACCTCCCGGGCGTCGGCGATCATCGCGAAAGGCCCGCAAAGCCACACGTGGTCGACCGCCGCCAAGGGCACCAGCGTGGTGAGGATGGTCCGAAGCTTCTCGCCCTCTAGCCGGCCGGAGAAGAGCTCGACGTCGCGCGGCTCCCTCGAGAGAACGTGCATCAGGTCGAACCGGGCACCGTAGCGGTTCTTCAGGTCGGCCAGCTCCTCGGCGAACATCACCGTGCTGGTCGTCCGGTTGCCGTAGAGCAGGGTGACCTCGACCGCTGGGTTGCGCAGCACGGAGGAGGCGACGGAGAGCATCGGGGTGATCCCCGAGCCGGCTGCGATGCACAGGTGCCGGCCTCCAGCAGCGGGGTCGGCCCGGAAGCTCCCGCTCGGCGTCTGTACGTCGATGACCGCGCCAGGTTGCACCTCGTGCACCAGCCACCGCGAGAAGAGACCGTCGGGGATCTCACGTACGCCGATGCGCGGCCGCTCGCCAGCGGGCGCGCAGATGGAGTAGCTCCGACGGTGCTCGACCCCGTCGACGAACCGCCGCAGGGTCAGCGACTGTCCCGCCTCGAAGGCGAACTCGTCCCGGAGATCGTCGGGGACATCGAAGGTGACGGCTGCGGAGTCCTCGGTGAGCGACTCGACATCAGCGACGGTGAGGCTGTGGAACCGCACGCCTAGATCTCCTTGATGTGGTCGAAGGGCTCGAGGCAGGACGCGCAGCGGTACATCGCCTTGCACGCCGTACTGCCGAACTCGCTGGTCAGCCGGACTTCGTGGGAGCAGCAGCGTGGACAGGTGAGGGATCGTCGGGTCGGTGCCAGCGAGAGCATGGTCGTCTTGCTCGAGGCCGGGCCCGGCGGGGAGATGCCGTGGCTGGCCAGTAGCTTGCGGCCGCGGTCGGTGATCCAGTCGCTGGTCCACGGCGGGCTGAGACTGACCCGCACGGCCACGTCCTGGAAGCCCTCGAGGTTCAGCGACCGCACCACGTCGTCACGCATCGTGGCCATCGCCGGGCAGCCTGAGTAGGTCGGGGCCAGTGCGACGACCAGGCAGCCGTTCTCGTCGTAGGACACGTCGCGGAGGACGCCCAGATCCTCCAGGGTCAGCATCGGCAGCTCCGGGTCGGTGACCGAGGCCGCCACTGCGCGGGCCTGGTCCAGCGAAGTCTCCAGCGCCATCACCACACCCCCATCGGATGTTCGCGGGCTACAACCTGCATCTCGGCGAGCAGCAGGCTGAGCGCTTCGGTGTGCATCCCGTCGCGTCCCTTGCGATGCCGTACGCCGGCCAGCGGGAGGACGTCGGGTCGTTCGACGTCGCTCATCGCGAAGACCTGTTCGAGGACGACGTCGACCTCGGCAGCCACCGTGGCCGGGTCAACGCCCACGGACGCCTCGACGGCGTGGGCCTGGAACAGCTCGGCCTTCAGCGGCCAGACCTGCTCGAGTCCGTACTGCACCCGACTGCGGGACTCGTCGGTGCCCCGGGCCAGAGTCAGGAACCAGCGCGCGGCGAAGTCGCGGTGGTAGGTCAGCTCCTTCACGCCCTTGGCCGCGACCGCGGCCAGCACGGCGTCCGGCCCGGCTACCAGCCGCTGGAAGATCGCCAGCCGGAAGGTCGAGAAGACCAGCAGCCGGCAGATGGTCTCCGCGAAGTCACCGTTCGGCACCTCCACCAGCCGCACGTTGCGAAACTCCTGGCTTCCTCGGAAGAAGGCCAGTGCGTCCTCTGGTGGCACCGGCGAGCCCTCGGGCAGCATCGGGACCACCGAAGGGTCTGCTGCCGCCGCGCGTGCGAGCAACAGTCTGGCCTGGCCGAGCAGGTCGAGCGCGATGTTGGAGAGCGCGATGTCCTCCTCCAGGTCAGGTGCGCGGCTGCACCATTCGGTCAGTCGCTGGCACAGCACGAGCGCATCGTCGCCGAGCATCAGGCAGTACGTCGCGAGGTCGTGCCCGTCGACACCCTCCGGAATCGTCGTGTCCACGCCGGCGAGCGGGTCCTCGAAGTCGGTGCCGAACGCCCAGTGGGCGTCGTTGACCAGCAGGCCGTCGTACACAGAGTCGTGGTCGGTCATCACTGCTCTCACATGTGGGGGACGTTGTCGGGGATCTCGTAGAACGTCGGGTGCCGGTAGACCTTGTCCCCCGACGGCGCGAACAGCGGGTCCTTCTCGTCCGGGCTCGACGCGGTGATCTGGCTGGACCGCACCACCCAGATGCTGACGCCCTCGTTGCGGCGCGTGTAGACGTCACGTGCGTGCAGCAGCGCCATCTCGTCGTCGGCCGCATGCAGCGAGCCGACGTGCACATGGTTGAGACCGCGCTTGCCGCGGACGAAAACCTCGTACAGCGGCCACTCAGGCTCGATCATCGTCGACTCCTCTCGCGGCGAAGGAGAGCGCAGCCTCGCGGACCCAGGCTCCCTCGTCGTGTGCCTGCTTCCGGTGCGCGATGCGCTGCTTGCTGCACGGCCCGTTGCCCTTGACCACCTGCCAGAACTCCTCCCAGTCCGGAGTGCCGAAGTCGTAGGACTGGCGTTCCTGGTTCCACGCGATCTCCGGGTCGGGGAGAGTCACCCCGAGCGCCTCTGCTTGGGGAACCGTCATGTCGACCATGCGCTGACGCAGCTCGTCGTTGGTGTTGCGCTTGATCCCCCACGCCATCGACTGCTCGCTGTTGGTGGAGGCCTCGTCGGGCGGGCCGAACATCATCAGCGCCGGCCACCAGAACCGGTCCACCGACTCCTGGACCATGGCCCGCTGCTCGTCGGTCCCGCGCATCATCGTGGCGAGCAGCTCGAAGCCCTGACGCTGGTGGAACGACTCCTCTTTGCAGATCCGGATCATCGAGCGGCCGTAGGGCCCGAACGACGTACGGCACAGTGGCACCTGGTTGCAGATGGCCGCACCGTCGACCAGCCAGCCGATGGTGCCCACGTCGGCGTACGAGAGCGTTGGGTAGTTGAAGATCGAGGAGTACTTCTGCGTCCCTTCGATCAACCGAAGGGTCAGCTCCTGACGTGACACCCCCAGCGTCTCGCAGGCCGAGTAGAGGTAGAGGCCGTGGCCGGCCTCGTCCTGGACCTTGGCCAGCAGGATCGCCTTGCGGCGCAGCGACGGGGCCCGGCCCAGCCAGTTCCCTTCGGGCTGCATCCCGATGATCTCGGAGTGGGCGTGCTGAGCGATCTGCCTCACCAGTGTCTTGCGGTAGCCCTCCGGCATCCAGTCGCGCGGCTCGATGCGGTCGTTGCGGGCGATGGTCGCCTCGAACTGCGCCTCTAGCTCGGCGAGCAGCAGCTCCTGCTCCATGCCACCTCCAGGATTTACAGACCGTTCGGTCAGTAATAGTCTGACACGGGAACGTGGACCGGGCAACGAACCGGACAACGAAGGGAAGCGACCGTGCTGGAGAGCTACGCCGCAGGCAGGTGGTTCCGAGCTGACGATGAGGGAGCGCCGCTGCTCGATGCCGCGACCGGCGAGGAGGTCACCCGCATCTCGAGCCGCGGTGTGGACCTGACCGCCATGGTCGACCACGCCCGAAACGTCGGGGGCCCTGCCATCCGAGAGCTGACCTTCCACGAGCGGGCCGGCCTGCTCAAGGCGCTCGGGAAGCAGTTGGGCGCCGAGAAGGACTCCCTCTACGCGCTCTCGCTGAGGACCGGTGCCACCCGCGCCGACTCGATGGTGGACATCGACGGCGGCTTCGGCACGGTCTTCAGCTATGCCAGCAAGGGCACCCGGGAGCTGCCCAACGACACGATCGTGATGGACGGCTCGCTGGAGCAGCTGGGTCGCGGCGGCCGGTTCCTGGGTCAGCACCTGTACACGTCGCGGCCCGGCGTCGCTGTCCAGATCAACGCCTTCAACTTCCCGGTCTGGGGCATGCTCGAGAAGCTCGCCCCCGCGTTCCTGGCTGGGCTTCCGACGATCGTGAAGCCGGCCTCGCAGACGGCCTACCTGACCGAGGCCGTGGTGCGGCGGATCATCGAGTCGGGCATCCTGCCGCAGGGATCGCTGCAGCTGCTCTGCGGCAGCGCAGGCTCGCTGCTCGACGAGCTGAGCGTTCAGGACTCGGTCGCGTTCACCGGGTCGGCCCACACTGCCGGCATCCTGCGAACTCACTCAGCCGTGCTGCACGGCGGGGTCACGCTCGGGGTCGAGGCGGACTCGTTGAACTGCTCGATCCTCGGTCCCGATGTCACCGCCGACGCGCCGGAGTTCGACCTGTTCGTCAAGGGCGTGGTTACCGAGATGACCGTCAAGGCCGGTCAGAAGTGCACCGCTATCAGGAGGACCATCGTCCCTGCCGGCATGCAGGACACCGTGGTCTCCGCGCTCGCCGAGCGGCTCGCGCGCGTGACAGTGGGCAACCCGGCCGATGAGGAAGTACGGATGGGCCCCCTTGCCTCCCTCGCCCAGCGCGACGAGGTCCGCAAAGCGGTCGAGGCGCTGCGCAGCTCCGCCGAGATCGCGTACGGCGACCCGGAGGCTGTCGTCGCCGACGAACGCGGTGCCTTCATGGCGCCGGTGCTGCTCCGCGCGCGTGCGGGCGCAACCGAGGCACACGACGTTGAGCCGTTCGGGCCGGTCAGCACCGTGATCGGCTACGACACCGTGGATGAGGCGATCGCCCTTGCCGCGCGGGGCCGCGGCTCCCTGGTGGGCTCGCTGGTCACCCATGACCCGGGGGTAGCCCGTCAGGTCACCCTCGGGCTGGCACCGTGGCACGGACGGATCCTGGTGCTGGACCGCGACGACGCCCCCGAGTCGACCGGCCACGGCTCGCCGCTGCCGATGCTGGTGCACGGTGGGCCTGGCCGCGCCGGTGGCGGTGAGGAGCTCGGCGGCATACGCGGCGTGCTTCACCACATGCAGCGCACCGCCATCCAGGCCTCGCCCGACATGATGACGGCCATCACCGGCCGCTGGGCGCTGGGGTCGCTGCGGTCGCTCGACAGCACCCACCCGTTCCGCAAGAGCCTGGCCGAGATGAAGATCGGCGACTCGGTAGAGACGCCGACCCGCACGGTCACCCTGGCGGACATCGACCACTTCGCCGAGTTCACCGGTGACACGTTCTACGCCCACACCGACCCGGAGGCTGCCACTGCCAACCCCCTCTTCGGCGGCATCGTCGCGCACGGCTACCTGGTGGTCTCATTGGCCGCCGGCCTCTTCGTCGAGCCCAACCCGGGGCCGGTGCTGGCCAACTTCGGCGTCGACAGCCTGCGGTTCCTCACCCCGGTCAAGGCCGGCGACACCATCCAGGTGCATCTCACCGTCAAGCAGATCACCCCTCGCGCGACCGCGGACTACGGCGAGGTGCGTTGGGACTGCGTGGTGACCAACCAGGAGGACCAGCCTGTCGCGACCTACGACGTGCTGACCCTGGTCGCCAAGACCTGGCCACCGCATGGTGACGGCTCTGAAGTGAGCTGACCTCGCGGCAGCGAAGGGTCCAGGCGCCCGCCGGGCCAGCCGGTGACCGCGAGGCCTGCGGATGCTGCTGAGAGTGCGTACGCTGGCGCGATGGCCGATCCCGACACCCTAGAAGAGCCGGAGAGCGGACCTCCGTGGATCGACCGGCGGGTTCAGCAGCACATCGCCTGGCGGAACGGCGACATCGTCATCTCGGTCCCGCCCAAGAGCGGGACGACCTGGACGATGAACATCGTGCACCAGCTGCGCAGCAGCGGTGACCCCGACTTCCTCGACGTGTACGCCGAGGTGCCGTGGCTGGAGGCCTGTCCCTCCCCCGCCCACTCGCTTGAGGTCCTGACCGCTGCCATCGACCAGCTGCCGGCGGACCGACGGCGAGCATTCAAGACCCATGCCGCCCCGGGCGTCCTGCCGTTCTGGCCCCGGGGCGAGGGCTCTGACGTGAGGTACGTGGTCGTGGTCCGCAACCCGGACGAGGTCGTGGCCTCCGTCCGCCCGTTCCTGGCAAGTCACACGCCGGAGTTCATCGAGCAGTGGGGGCTCCCGGGCGACATGCTCACCTACCCGACCTTCGCGGACTTCTTCGACGACCTCGGACTGCCTACCTTCGGGCCCAGAGTCTTCGACTTCGTGGCGCGGTGGTGGCCCCATCGACACGATGCCCGAGTCTTGATGCTGCACTACTCCGACATGGTCGCCGATCACGGCGGCTCGATCCGCAAGGTCGCGGACTTCCTGGGCTTCGCTCCGTCCCGCGACGACTGGGAACGGGTACTGGAGTACACCTCGTTCAGCTGGATGAAGGCGCACTCGGAGAAGTTCGACCTGCGCAGCGTCTCGCAGGTCCCCTGGCTGAGACCAGGCGCGATGATCCGGCGCGGGCGCGCCGGCGTGAGCCAGGAGGACGGCATCACCCCGGCGATGTCGAAGGCGATCGCCGAAGTGGGCCGCGAGCTCCTGCCGGACGCTGGCGCCTTCCAGTGGTGCTACGAGGGCGGACCGGTTCCCGGCTGAGAGGCGGCGGACGCCACGCGTACCTCCTCGCGCGCCAGCTCGAAGCCGGCGCGCGCGAGCAGCACCGGCATGGCCCGGATCCTGCTCAGGTTGTACTCCCGCCACTTCGGCGCGAGGTCCTTCCAGGGCACCAGCTGAGGCGTGACCAACTGCGCCTCGTCGCGCACCTCGCCGTACCGCCAGCCGGCGGCCTCCCGGCGTTCTCGCCACCGGTCGTGGTCCGACTCGGCCAGCGCCTCGACCTCCGCGGCACTGAACGGATCCCTGGTACCACCCCAGTGCCGCAGCGGCATCAGCTCGAACCCGATCGCGGCCACTTGGTCGACCAGCCCGTCGGCCGCCTCGCGGCTGAGCTCGCGCTGCTCGTCGCTGAGGTCCTGCCACGGTGGCTCGTACACCCCGCGGACCCCGGCGCGAGCCAGGTGGTCCTCGTAGACGGCTCGGGCGAGCTGCTCGCGGACCCCGCCCTCGATCAGCGCGGGAGAGCAGGCCCGGTCCAGCAGCGGGAACAGCTCCAGCCCTGGGAACCTGGGCTCCCCAGCCACCTCCGAGGCCACCACCTCGCCGAGCCCCTGGTCCCCCCGGGTACGGACCACCACCGGGATGTCGCCGTCGTCGAGCAGCCGTTGCAGGAAGAGACCGGTCGCCAGCGCGAGCGACTCGTCGTCGAGCACGACTGCGACCAGGGCTGGCCGCACCAGGGTGACGCGCTCGGTGAGCTCGGCCAGACCGGCGGGCGTCGGCGCCTCCACGTCGAAGCTGAGGAGCTCCACGTCCACCACATCGACCAGACCCGGATGCTGCATACCCAGGCTCAGCCACCGCGACGATGCCTCCCGGTCGACCACGGTGACGACCAACCGGCCAGCTCCCACCTCGGCCCACTGCTGGGCCGCCGCGACCACCAGTGACCTGCCCAGCTGGCCAAGCCCCACCACGACCAGGTGCGGCGTGGTCCCGGGCTCGAGCACCAGGTGCTCGGCGAGCAGAGCGCGCGCACCGCGGTCGTGGAGGTTGAAGAACTCGACGCGTACCGCCTCGTCGCCACCCAGACCTGAGCCGCGCAGGAACTCGGTGAGCTCGGCGTCATCGAGGTGGACCGTGCAGCGCAGGTCGACCGCGCGCCGAGGCCGAGGAACCCGACGCGCAGCCATCGCGACGGCCACGTTGAGCGCGTCCGTGGCGCACAGGGCGACCAGCCCAGACGCACGGTCGAGACGCACCGCGTGCAGAACCTCCCCGTCCGTAGGGTCACCTGCCAGGCAGGGGATGTCGTGTGCCCTCAGAGTCGCCAGGCCAGGGCCGGCCGGGTTGGGATCCACGCCGACGACCTGGCGCCCTTCCGCAGCCAGCGCCAGGGCGAGCCGAGTCCCCGACACTCCGAGGCCGCACACCACGGTGTGTCCGCGGAAGCGGCGCAGCCGGAGCCGTTCGAACTGGTCGCGGAACACCACCGAGGCGGCCTGGATCAGGGTTCCGGTGGCCATCAGGGGCGCCGCGAAGCGGGCGACCTCCAGTCGCCAGTTCAGGCTGGACGAGGTGTCGCCGTAGGAGAGCACCGCAAGCTGCATGGTGAGGTACAGGTTGTCGAGCACGGACCGGCCCGAGTCCTCGACCCGCGACTGCTCCACGAAGCCGCCGAAGCCGAGGAGAACCAGCACGACCCAGGCCAGAGCGAGGAGGAACCACCGCTTGCGGGCGTCCGCGAAGAACCTCACCCGCGCATCATGGCATTACGAGCGCTTCAGCGAGAGCCCCTCGACGCCGGTGTCCACCACGACGTGCTGGCCGTCGTTGACCTCGCCTCCGATCAGCATCTTCGCCAGAGGGTCGCCGATCGCGGACTGGATCAGCCGCTTGAGCGGGCGGGCGCCGTACGCCGGGTCGAAGCCGGTCTCGGCCAGCCACTCCTGGGCAGACTCGGTGACCTCCAGCGTGATCCGCCGCGGGGCCAGGCGGGCAGCGAGGAGCTCCAGCTGCAGATCGACGATGTGGGTCAGGTCGTCCTTGGTGAGCGCGTCGAAGAGCACGGTCTCGTCGAGCCGGTTGAGGAACTCCGGCTTGAAGGCCTGCCGCAGCAGCGCCATCACCGACTCGCGCTTCTTGTCCGCGTCCAGCGTGGGGTCCACCAGGTAGGCCGAGCCTAGGTTGCTGGTCAGGATCAGGACGACGTTGCGGAAGTCGACCGTTCGGCCCTGACCGTCGGTCAGCCGGCCGTCGTCGAGCACCTGCAGCAGGATGTCGAAGACCTCCGGGTGTGCCTTCTCCACCTCGTCGAGCAGCACGACGGAGTAGGGGCGGCGCCGGACGGCTTCGGTGAGCTGCCCACCCTCGTCGTACCCCACATAGCCGGGAGGCGCCCCGACCAGCCGCGACACCGAGTGCTTCTCGGAGTACTCGCTCATGTCGATGCGCACCATCGCATGCTCGTCGTCGAACAGGAAGTCGGCCAGCGCCTTGGCGAGCTCGGTCTTGCCGACGCCGGTCGGCCCCAGGAAGAGGAAGCTCCCGGTCGGTCGGTTCGGGTCGGAGATACCGGCCCGCGACCGTCGTACGGCGTCGGCGACCGCGTTGACTGCTGCCTTCTGGCCGATCAGCCGCTGGCCGATCACCTCCTCCATGCGCAGCAGCTTGGCGGTCTCCCCTTCGAGCAGCCGGCCGGTAGGGATCCCGGTCCAGGCTTCGACCACGTCGGCGATCTCCTCGGGTCCCACCTCGTCGCCGACCAGCGGCTCGATGCCCAGGTGGTCGACCTTCTCCAGTTCGGCAAGCCTCCTCGCGAGCTCGGGGACCTTGCCGTAGTTGATCTCGCTGGCTTCCTCGAGCTTGCCATCACGCAGCAGCCGGTCTGCCTCGATCCGAAGGGCGTCGAGTTCGCGGCGGAGCTCGCCCTCGCCTTCGAGGGTGGACTTCTCGCGCTCCCAGCGAGCATCCAGCGCACGCAGCTCTTCCTCCTTGTCGGCGAGGTCCTTACGCAGGCTGGCCAGCCGCTCCTTGGAGCCCTCGTCGGTCTCCTTGGCGAGCGCGAACTCCTCCATCTTGAGCCGGTTGACGGCACGACGGAGCTGGTCGATCTCCTCGGGAGAGGACTCGTGCTCCATCCGCAGTCGCGAGGAAGCCTCGTCGATGAGGTCGATCGCCTTGTCGGGGAGCTGGCGACCGCTGATGTAGCGGTCCGAGAGGGTCGCGGCGGCGACCAGGGCTGCGTCGGTGATCCGTACGCCGTGGTGGGCCTCGTACTTCTCCTGGATGCCACGCAGGATCTGGATGGTGTCCTCGACCGAGGGCTCGTCGACGTAGACCTGCTGGAAGCGGCGCTCGAGGGCGGGGTCCTTCTCGATCCGCTCGCGGTACTCGTCCAGCGTCGTGGCGCCGATCATGTGCAGCTCGCCGCGAGCCAGCATCGGCTTGAGCATGTTGCCTGCGTCCATCGCGGAGTCGCCGCCAGCACCGGCCCCGACGACGGTGTGCAGCTCGTCGATGAAGGTGACGATCCGGCCCTCGGCGTCCTTGATCTCGGTGAGCACCGCCTTGAGTCGCTCCTCGAACTCGCCGCGGTACTTCGCACCCGCGACCATCGCCGCCAGGTCGAGCGACATCACCCGCTTCCCCTTGAGGGAGTCGGGAACGTCGCCACTGACCACGCGCTGGGCGAGCCCCTCGACGACCGCGGTCTTGCCGACGCCGGGCTCGCCGATCAGCACCGGGTTGTTCTTGGTACGGCGCGACAGCACCTGGATCACGCGGCGGATCTCGGCGTCCCGACCGATCACCGGGTCCATCCGACCCTCGCGGGCTCGGGCGGTCAGGTCCACTGCGTACTTCTCCAGCGCCTGGAAGCTCGACTCCGGGTCCTGGCTGGTCACCCTTACCGAGCCGCGCACGGTCGTCATCGCCGACCGGAGCGCCTCCGCCGTCGCACCGTTCGACCTCAGCACCGTCGCAGCAGGCGAGTCGACCGTGGCCACCGCGATCAGGATGGTCTCGGTCGAGGTGAAGTCGTCCTTCAGCTCGGCTCCGATGTCCTGGGCGAGCTGGAGCACCTGCAGGGCGGCGCGTGAGTACGACGGAGCGCTGACCGTCGACCCGCTCGCGGCTGCGAGCTTGTGCAGCTCGGCATCGACGGCGACCTGGATCGTCACCGGGGAGGCACCGGTGGCCTCCAGGAGCGGATGGATGATGCCGTCGGTCTGGCTCAGCAACGCGGCAAGCAGGTGCACCGCCTCGACCTGGGCGTGCCCAGCGGCGACGGCGCTCTGGATGGCGGCGTTGATCGCCTCTTGGCTGCGCTTGGTGAACTTCGATGCATCCACGCGGGTGCCTCCCTCCCTCGTCGGTCCTGACACCCACTATCAACGCCTACAAAGTTGAGTCTGTTCCACTCAACTCTGGGAATCCTCGGCTAGAGCGCCGACGGCGGCTCGCCCGCCTCCCCGGTCCTGGGGGCAGCGTGCTCCGGGAGGTCGACGAGCTTGTCGGCCGGCGCCAGGACAGCGCGACAGAAGTCCTCGCCGAAGGGCGTCAGGTGGATGCTGCGGCGGACCACCTTCGCCGACCGGACCGAGTGCATGGCTTCCAGGACGTCGGGCTGGGCCTCGACCACCTGGTACTTGAGCGGGTCGTTGAGCTGCTCCCGGGAGAACCAGATCATGCCGAGGCGAAACAGGTTGTGCAGGTACGACGGCACCTGGTCGACGTACCGGGTCCCGGCACGTGCTCCGATCATGGTGAGGCCGGACTTGACCAGCCTGGAGCTGACCATGCCGACCGGCCCTCCGGTGCGCACGTCGATCGAGGGCTGCGGCCCGTCCCGCATGAGGAGGAGCAGGATGCGACCCTCGTCAGGCGCCAGCTCGGACAGGATGCGCGCGTACGCCGGGTGGCCCTGGTCGTCGTTCCACACGTCGCGAGACCTCATCAGGAGCTCTTCGCCCTGCTCGCGCAGCGAGGCCGCGACCCGCTCCTGCCGGTTGCGCGCACCGTTCTGCGCCGCCGCCTGCTGCGGCCCGGAAATGGCCGCACTGACCTCCACGACGGCCTGCGGGATCGGGACGCCAGAGCTGAGCGCCTTGGCAAGGTCGGCGACCACGCTGGAGGCGTTGACCACGCCCTGGGCGAACTCCATGGCGTTCGACGGGCTCGACGCTGCCTTGAGCAGCGCGCGCGCCCCCTTGACCGAGGCGACGACGCCCCATTCGGTGGTGCGCAGCCACGAGGTGGCGGCAATGCGCATCAGCCCGGGTAGCGCGTCCATCGCCGGAGTCTCGCCAGCCCGAGTGGGCAGCCGCTCGTCGTTCATGATGCCTCCGATGCCCTGGTCATCCGCCGCCGCCTACTCCGAAGATCGTCAGGTGGAGGAAGCCACCGGCCAGTCCCATGATCGCGCCATGGGCGTACAGCATCCACTCGTCTTCCTTGATCGCCGAGCGCATCATCTCCACGAAGTCCTCCGGCGGAAGCTCCTTGGTCCGCGCCGCGACCAGCACCCGAATCTTCTCGGCCTGCTGCCGGGAGAACACCTCGTCCTTGAACGGCGTGATCGTGCGGTCCACGGCCTCGGAGGCGAAGGTGTCCTTGATGTTGTCGTAGGCGCGACGGCCGATCGCCACGCGGGCGGCGCCGCGGACCGGCCCGGCTGCCTTGTCGATCGCGGGACCGAGCGCAGCCGCCAGCATCTGTCGGGTGCGGTCCCCGCGCGGCCCGTCGAGCAGAAAGTCGCCGATCCGCTCCAGGGTGATCACGTCCTCGGCGATGATCCGGGCGTAGACCTCCGCGGCCTCGTTCTGTCTGCGCAGGAAGAGCCCGTGGAACATGACGCCGAACTTCCGCGTCGGCCTCGGTGGCTCGAAGATGAGCCACATCCCGAGGAAGTTGGTGGTCCAACCGACGAAGACGCCGAGCACCGGGAGGAGCCACCACTGGTGGAACCAGTGGTCGGCGAGCGCTACCGGGATGCCAAGCAGGAAGCCGAAGATGAACCCGAAGGTCACCATCAGCCCGAGCTCACGCTGGCCGAACTCCTTGAAGATCCGTACGACCAGACCCGGGTTCTTCTCGAAGTGGTCGATAACCATGATCTTCGGGTCAAGCAGCTGGTCGATGTGGGTACCGATCTCGTCGGTGACCGTCTTGACCACCGAGGGGAGCTGATGCTGGACGCGGGCGAAGATCGCGCGCTTCCCCGCCTGGGGAACGTCGCGCCAGAAGCCCGGGTTTCCTCGTCGCATCACGTCGTCGACGAGCTCGGGGATCTCCGGCTCGAAGATCTTCACGATGTGTTCGGCGATCTTGTCCGGCTCGAGCTGCTGGTAGAACTCGCCCGGCGTACCGAGCTTGGCGATCGCCTTGTCGACGGCGATGCTGCCCATCTTGGCCGCTCGGGCCGGGACGATTCCCTGCCAGCCGACACCGCCCTGGAGGATGCCAGGAACCTCCTGGAGCTTGCGGGGGGCCAGCTTGGCCAGGTCCGCCATCCCGGGGACCTTGAACCCGCGGAAGTAGACCGGGTTGAAAAGCATGATCAGGCCGGTCCAGTTGATCAACCATCCGACGGTGGCGGTGAAGACGGGGATAGAGGTGAAGGCGATCCAGTCACCGACCGTGTTCAGGTCGCGCAGCGTCCAATCGATCTCGCCCCATGCCAGCAGCGGAAGCAGCTCCGGCACCGACATGACCCACCACCCTCACAACCGACTCAGTACCCAGGGGTGAGGCTATCGGTAACTCCGAGTTACCGTCAGGCGTCTCGGCTGACAGCGTCCGGCGATGGCCGACACGAAGCTCAGCTGCGCCGGCGCCAGACCACGACTGAGGAGCCGGTGGAACCCGGTTGGGGCACCGCCGGTAGGTTGCGCACTCCTTCCGAGAGTACCCGGCGCACGGCGTACTCCGCGGCCGCGAGCTCGTCCTCAAGCTCGCGGACCCGGTCCCGCAGCGCCCCGACCTGGTTCTCCAGCTGCAGGATGCGACGGACGCCTTCGAGGCCGATCCCGGACCCGGTCAGCTCGGCGACCTCACGGAGCTGCTCGATGTCACGCCAGGAGTAGCGCCGCCCGCCACCGCCTGCGCGGCCCGGTGAGACCAACCCCAGGCGGTCGTAGGTGCGCAAGGTCTGCGGGTGGAGTCCGGTCAGCTCGGCCGCGACGCTGATCACGTAGACCGGGACCTCGGGGCTCGGTGTGCCGGTCATCGCGCGCCGCCAGAGCTGAACAGTCCGGCCCGGAGGTCACCGTCGGGGATGGCCGACCTCAGGGTCTCCACGGCTGCCTTCGCCTCGTCGGTCAGGTGGGGCGGGACCTGCACCTCGACCGTGACGAGCAGGTCGCCCTGATGGCCGTCGCTCCTGCGAATCCCCTTGCCCCGCACCCGGAACGTCCGGCCTGCCGGTGTTCCGGGTGGGATCTTGACGGTGACCGGCGCTCCACCGAGCGTGGGAACCTTCACCTCCGCGCCGAGGGCGGCCTCATGGAAGGCGATCGGCACCTTGAGCGTCAGGCTGTCGCCCCGACGGCCGAAGACAGGGTGTGGTGCCACCTTCACATTGACGTAGAGGTCGCCCGGGGGACCGCCCTGCTCACCGTTCGCACCCTTGCCGCGCAGCCGGATCCGCTGGCCGTCCTTGACCCCGGCAGGGATGCGCGCCGAGATGGTGCGGTTGGAGAACCCGCGGCCAGAACCGTGACAGGTGGGGCAGGGGTCCTCTACGACCAGGCCGCGGCCTCCGCACGCGGGGCAGGTCTCGTTCAAGGTGAAGGCACCGCCGACGCTCGCCGCCCGCATCCCGACCCCTTCGCACTCAGGGCAGACCCGCGGCATGGTGCCGGCACGGGCACCGGTCCCACTGCAGTCCGGACAGGGCGCGTCGGAGCTGAGGCGAAGCGAGACGGTGGCGCCTTCGACCGAGTCGGTGAAGCTGATCGTGGCGTCGGTCTCGATGTCTGCCCCGCGGCGGGCTCGCCCTGACGTGCGCGTCGTACGTCGGCCGCCACCGCCGAACACCCCGCCCAGGAAGTCGCCGACGTTGCCACCGAAGAAGTCGCCGAGGTCTGCACCACCGGGCATGCCACCGGAGAACCCGCCACCGCCGGCGAACAGCGCCCTGGTCTCGTCGTACTGCTTGCGCTTGGCGTCGTCGCCGATCACGTCGTACGCCTCGGCGATCGCCTTGAAGCGCTCCTCAGCGGCCTTGTCGCCGGGGTGCGAGTCGGGGTGGTTGGCGCGCGCCAGCTTGCGGTACGCCTTCTTGATGTCGGCGGACGAGGCGTCCTTGCTCACGCCCAGGGTCTTGTAGAAGTCCTTGGTCGCCCAGTCGGTGTTGGTCACGCACCCTCCCCTCTGCTACTCCGAACCGTCTTGTCCTGGTTCCGTGTCAAGCTTCGTCGCACCGAGAGCCTCGTCAACGGGGTCGCTCCGCTCCCCCTCGGAAGTGTCTCCCGGCTCGGGGTCGACCACGGTGACCAGAGCCGGGCGGACCACGCGGTCCCCGATCTGGTAGCCGGCCTGAACGATGTTCTGGCAGGTCGAGGTGGTCACGTCCGGACTGTGGCCGTGCATCAGAGCCTCATGGTGCCGGGGGTCGAACTCGTCGCCGGGGGTGCCGAACTTGTGCAGTCCCTGGCTCTCGACCACGTTCGCCAGCGACTCAGCGACGGCCTTGAAGCCGCCTTCGAGCTCACCATGCTCGCGGGCCCGGTCCACCGCGTCGAGGACAGGGAGCAGCGACGACAGGATCGAGAGCTTGGCGTTCTGGAGCACCAGCTCGCGGTCCCGGTCGACACGCCGCTTGTAGTTGAGGTACTCGGCCTGCAACCTCTGCAGGTCGGAGGTGAGCTCCGCGACCTTCGGGTCGACGGCCTCATCGCCGAGTGTCCCGGCGGGTGCCACTCCGGGGGCCGGCCCGTCCCCGGAGTGGTCGTCGAGCTCGGTGTCGAAGTCGACCATTCCCTCGTCAGGGAAGTGGCTCCCCTCGGACGCCTCGGTCACTTCTGGTCGCCCTCGTTGTCCTCGTCGCGGTCGTTCTCCTCGTCGACGATCTCCGCCTCGACGACGTCCTCGTCGGCGTCGCCGGTGCCAGCGTCGCCAGCCCCGGCTGCGGAAGCCTCAGCCTCGCCGGCGGCGTACATGGCGGCGCCCATCTTCTGGCTGGACTCGCCGAGCTTGGCGAGCCCGGCCGCGATCGCGTCCGCGTCCCCGGCGCCGTCGTGGGCCTCGAGGGCCTCCTTCAGCGTCTTGACGTCGGCCTCGACCTCTGTCTTCACCTCGGCCGGGATCTTGTCCGCGTTGTCGGCGAGGAACTTCTCGGTCTGGTAGACCATGCCCTCGGCCTGGTTGCGGGCCTCGACCGCTTCCTTGCGCTGGCGGTCCTCCTCGGCGTACTGCTCCGCGTCCTTGATCATCTTGTCGATGTCTTCCTTGGACAGCGCTGAGCCGCCGGTGATCGTCATCGACTGCTCCTTGCCCGTGCCGCGGTCCTTGGCGGAGACGTGCACGATGCCGTTGGCGTCGATGTCGAAGGTGACCTCGATCTGCGGCACCCCGCGCGGGGCCGGTGGCAGCCCGGTGAGCTCGAAGTTGCCCAGCGGCTGGTTCTGCCCGGCCATCTGGCGCTCACCCTGGTAGACCTGGATCATCACCGAGGGCTGGTTGTCGTCGGCCGTGGTGAAGACCTCCGACCGCTTGGTCGGGATCGTGGTGTTGCGCTCGATCAGGCGGGTCATCACGCCACCCTTGGTCTCGATCCCCAGCGAGAGCGGGGTCACGTCCAGGAGCAGGACGTCCTTGACCTCGCCCTTGAGGACTCCGGCCTGGAGTGCGGCGCCCACGGCCACGACCTCGTCCGGGTTGACGCCCTTGTTGGGCTCCTTGCCGCCGGTCAGCTCCTTGACCAGCTCCGTGACAGCCGGCATCCGCGTCGAGCCCCCGACCAGGATGACGTGGTCGATCTTGTCGACGGCGATCCCGGCGTCCTTGATCACCGACTTGAACGGCTCCTTGGTCCGGTCGAGCAGGTCGGCCGTCATCCGCTGGAACTCGCCGCGGCTGAGCTTCTCCTCGAAGTGCAGCGGCCCGGCCTCACCATGGGTGATGTATGGCAGGTGGATCGTCGTCTCGCTGGAGGAGGAGAGCTCGATCTTCGCCTTCTCGGCAGCCTCCTGAAGGCGCTGCTTGGCGATCTTGTCCGCGCCGAGGTCGACGTTGTTGTTGTCCTTGAACTTCTTGATCATCCACTCGACGAGGCGCTGGTCCCAGTCGTCACCACCGAGGAGGTTGTCACCCGAGGTCGCCTTGACCTCGACGACGCCGTCGCCGACCTCCAGGAGCGATACGTCGAACGTGCCACCGCCGAGGTCGAAGACCAGGACGGTCTGGTCGTCCTCCTTGTTGAGGCCGTAGGCCAGCGCGGCGGCGGTGGGCTCGTTGACGATGCGCGAGACGGTCAGGCCGGCGATCTCGCCCGCCTCCTTGGTGGCCTGGCGCTGCGCGTCGGAGAAGTACGCCGGCACCGTGATCACGGCGTCGGTGACGGTCTCACCCAGGTACGCCTCGGCGTCCCGCTTGAGCTTTTGCAGCACGAACGCGGAGATCTGCTGGGGGGTGAACGACTTGTCGTCGATCTGGACCTTCCAGTCCGTGCCCATGTGGCGCTTGACCGACCGGATGGTCCGGTCGACGTTGGTCACGGCCTGGCGCTTGGCGACCTCGCCGACCAGCACCTCGCCGTTCTTGGCGAAGGCGACCACCGAGGGGGTCGTCCGGGCGCCCTCCGCGTTCGCGATGACGGTGGGCTCGCCACCTTCAAGGACGGAGACGACGGAGTTCGTCGTTCCGAGGTCGATGCCGACCGCTCGTGCCATGTCTGTGCTACCTCCACTGGTGCTGCTCGGTCTGGGTCGGGGCCTATCTCAGCCCGTCGCCACCGAGTCTGTCAAAAGACTTGAGTCAGATCAACTCAACTTTGCCTCTGCCCTCAACCGCCGGAACGGCCGAGTCATTCCCGGACTGTGCGGGCGGTCCGGCAGAGAACTGGGTCAGCCGACAGTCACAGTGATATGCGGAGACGAGCGGCCCGTCGTCGGGTCGAACACCCGGAACACGTTCTCCCCGGGCCGGCCGGTGGAGATGTAGGTGCCGAACCCCCCGTTACGCACGCTGACCGTCGTCGGGAAGTCGATCCAGGCGTCGCCCTCGAGTCGCTGCACCTGCAGCCTGACCCCTTCGCCGTCGAGGTAGAGGCCGTTGAGGTTGACGCGCTCCCCCGGCGAGACCACCGTCGGATTGGCGTACAGCGTGATCTCACCCACGGCGCCGGGAGGACCGGTGGTGGGGTCGAGCGGGACGGCGGTGACCCGGACCCGCGGGGCCGGCAGGGTCGGCTCGCCCTCGTCCACCTGGGGCGTCTTCTGGTAGGGCGGGATGTACAGGGAGTCCAGCTCGTTCGGGCCGTTCGCGGAGTCACCGACACCGCTGACCCGGGCCGCCCCGACTGCTGCCAGACCGACCATGACGCCGAGTAGCACCGCGACCACCGCAAGTGCGCCCAGGCCCGTCACGACGGTCCGCTGCCAGGGCGGCTCCACCCCTTCGTCATCCATGGTGCCAAGGATGCCTGGTGTCGCGCGCTATCCCCAACACGACGCTCGGCTCGCGAGAGCCTAGGAGGCCGACGGCGTCTGGGACGTGACGGGCTGGTTCTCGGGGAAGTGGCAGGCGACTGTGTGACCCGGCGCCAAAGGAAGCATAGGCGGCTCGTCGGTCTTGCAGATCTCCTGGGCCTTCCAGCACCGGGTGTGGAAGCGGCAGGCCGGCGGGGGGTTGATCGGCGACGGCACGTCACCCTCGAGCCGAATGCGTTCACGGCCGCGGCGGCGGGCCGTGTCCGGGATCGGTACGGCGGACATCAGCGCGACTGTGTACGGATGCATAGGCTGCTGGTAGAGGTCGTCGCGCTCCGCGAGCTCGACGATCTTGCCCAGATACATCACGGCGACCCGGTCCGACACGTGCCGCACCACCGACAGGTCGTGCGCGATCATCACGTAGGTCAGGTCCAGCTCCTCCTGGAGATCCTCCAGCAGGTTGACCACCTGCGCCTGGATCGAGACGTCGAGCGCTGAGACCGGCTCGTCGGCCACGATCAGCTTGGGCTTGAGGGCGAGGGTGCGGGCGATGCCGATGCGCTGTCGCTGGCCCCCGGAGAACTCGTGGGGGTAGCGGTTGTAGTGCTCGGGGTTCAGGCCGACCAGCTCGAGAAGGTCCTGGACGGTCTTCTTCACGCCGCCCGTCGGCGCGACCTTCTGGAGGCGGAAGGGTGCGCCGACGATCTTGCCCACCGTGTGCCGAGGGTTCAGCGACGAGTACGGGTCTTGGAAGATCATCTGGATGTCCCGGCGAAGCGGTCTCATCGCACTATCGCTGAGGTGGGTGATGTCGCGACCCTCGAAGACGATCTGACCCTTGGTGGGTTCGTCCAGGCGGGTGATCAGCCGGCCGGTCGTACTCTTCCCGCAGCCGGACTCGCCCACCAGCGACAGCGTCTCCCCCTTGCGGATCGAGAAGTCGATGCCGTCGACGGCCTGCACCGCGGCCACTTGGCGCTTGAGCACTCCGGCGCGAATCGGGAAGTGCCGCACCAGGCCCCGGACGGTGAGGATCTCCTCACCGACCTGGTGGCGTCGGACGGGGTCCGTAGTCGTCTCGGTCATAGTTTGGGCTGAATCTCCTCGGACCAGATCTGGCGGCGCGTCTCCGGGGGCAGGTGGCAGGCCACCAGATGTCCTCCCGCGCCGTTGTCCGCCAGTTCAGGGTCGATGGTGGTCGACTTGCCGTCGGTCCTGCCGTCGTACCGGCACCGCGGGTTGAACGAGCAGCCCCTGGGCAGGTTGATCAGCGACGGCGGGGTGCCGTCGATGGGGATGAGCCGCTCGCTGCGGACCCGGTCCAGGCGCGGCATGGAGCCGAGCAGCCCCCACGTGTACGGGTGTTCGGGATGGTTGAAGATCGAGTCGGCCGGGCCGTACTCGACCGCCCGGCCGGCGTACATGACCAGGATGTCGTCGGCCAGCTCAGCGACCACGCCCAAGTCGTGCGTGATGATGATGACCGCTGCATTGAAGTCACGCTGCAGGTCTCGGATCAGGTCCAGGATCTGGGCCTGGACGGTGACGTCGAGCGCCGTGGTTGGCTCGTCGGCGATGAGCAGGTCCGGGTCGCAGGAGAGCGCCATCGCGATCATCGCTCGCTGCCGCATCCCCCCTGAGTACTGGTGCGGGTAGGCGTCCACGCGCTTCTGCGGCTCGGGGATGCCGACCCGGTCGAGCATGTTGATGGCGTGCTTCCTCGCCACCGCTTTGCTGACGTCGTTGTGGACGCGGTACGCCTCGACGATCTGGTTGCCGACCGTGTAGTAGGGGTGCATGGCCGACAGCGGGTCCTGGAAGATCATCGCCATCTTCTTGCCCCGCAGCCGCCGTACGTCCTCGGGGTCGGCCGTGACCAGCTCCTGCCCGTCGAGCCACACCTCGCCCGAGATGTCCGCGGTGCCGCGCTGGTGGAGGCCCATGATCGACAGGCTGGTCACGCTCTTCCCGGAGCCTGACTCTCCGACGATCCCCAAAGTCCTGCCGCGCTCGATGGAGAAGGAGAGCCCGTCCACCGACTTCACCAGGCCGTCGTCGGTCGGGAAGTGGGCCTTGAGGTCACGCACCTGGAGGAAGTGGGTCGGCGGCTGAGCCGGAGCTCCTTGGTCGCTGAGCAGGCGCGAGCCCTTCTCGCGGGGGGTCATCCGAGCCTCACTCGCGGGTCGACGACGGCGTACAGGATGTCCACGACCAGGTTCGCGACGATCACGAAGGTGGCAGCGAACAGCGTGACGCCGAGGATCTTGGGTAGGTCGTTGGAGTTGATGCCCTGGATGGCGTACTGACCCAGGCCCGGCAACGAGAAGGTCGTCTCGGTCAGCACGGCGCCGCCGATGAGCAGGCCGAAGTCCAGCCCGAAGATGGTCACCAGCGGGGTCAACGCACCACGCAGCCCGTGTTTGGCCACCACCCTGCGTTCTCGCAGGCCTTTGGCACGGGCGGTGCGGATGTAGTCGTCGTTCATCGTCTCCAACATGCCGGAACGGGTCAGCCGGGCGTACTGAGCGGAGAAGAGAAAGGCCAGGGTGATCCAGGGCAGGATCAGCCCGTAGGCCCACTCGGCCGGGTTGGAGGTCAGTGGCGTGTACACCCCGCCACGCTCGGTGATGCCCCACTTGTAGGAGAAGAAGCTGAGACTCATCAGGCCGGTCCAGAAGATCGGCAGGGAGACGCCCGCCAGCGCGACGGTCATCGCCGCACGATCGAAGAAGGTCCCCCGTCGCAGCGCCGAGAGCACGCCGATGCCGATGCCCGCAATCAGCCACAGGACCGCGGCCCCCAGGGCCAGCGAGAACGTGACCGGCATCCGGTCGAGAAGCTGCGGCAGCACCGGCTCCCTGGTGAGGAACGAGTAACCGAGGCAGGGTGCCGGACAGCGCTCGATGCCAGCACCGTAGTCGTAGTCCTGACCCGCGACGATGCCCTTCACCCAGGTGCCGTACTGGATGTAGAAGGGGTCGTTGAAGCCGAGCCGCTCCGTCGTCGCCGCGACGGTCTCCTCGGTGACGTTGCGGCCCACGTAACGCGAGGCCAGTCCCTCCGGGGAGGTGCCGAGCAACCTCGGCACGAGGTAGAAGATCGAGAACGTGACCAGGCTGACCACGAAGAGCAGGCCGACGGCCGCAACAAGCCTGCGGATGATGTAAGCGATCACGGTGTGGGTAGGTGGCCGGCCCGGAGCTGCGGGCCGGCCACCCACTTCCTTCCTTCGGGTTCTACTCGACGCCCATCGAGATGTAGTCGTACTGGCCGAACGCCTCGTTCACGAAGACGTTGGTCAGACCCGTTCCACGGAGCGTGACCGCCTTCGACCAGACACCCGGAACGACGAAGGCGTTGTCCATGACCTTCTGGTCGATCTCGGCCCAGATCGCGTTGCGCTTCTCGACGTCGGGCTCAACCTGCCCCTGGTCGATCAGCGCGTCGATCTCCGGGTCCCGCACAGAGAGGTTGGACGAGCCGGGACGGATGACTCGGCTGTCCATGATCTGTGACAGGAAGCCGAAGCCGTCGTTCCAGTCCGCCTGCCAGCTGTTGGTAGCCAGGCCGATGCCGTTGTCCTTGGCGAACTTCGGGTTGCCGACGTACTGCGAGAAGTAGTCGCCCTCGGTGTAGCCCTTGAGGGTAAGGGTGATGCCAGCCTTTGCCAGCGCCTGCTGGAACGACTCGGCGGTCGCCTTCTCCTTGGGACGCTCGGTGCGGTAGGCCATCACCGTGGAGAACCCGTCGGGCTGGCCACAGGCGGCGAGAGCCTCCTTGGCCTTCGCGACGTCACCCTTGTTGTCCGGGGTGCCGTAGGGGTCGATGCCCTCGTGCCCCGGGATGAGTGGCGGAAGCATCGAGGTCGCAATGTCACCGCCGGCGAACTCGCCACCGTAGGCGGCCTGGTACCCAGTCTTGTCCACCGCCCAACCGACGGCCCTGCGGCATTCGACGTTGTCGAGCGGCTTGACGGTCCCGATGACCGAGACGTAGTTCGTCCGCGGCGCCTCCGGGTTGTCAGCGCGAGCCTTGAGCGTGGGATCGCTCAACACCCTGTTCAGCGCGCCGGGCTGGACGCCCGTGCCCGTGATGTCGACGTGCAGGTCACCGGCGATGATCTGGTTGTCCACGTCGTCCGGAGCCAGGTTCAGCTGGACGTCGATCGTGTCCGGCAGCGGGTTCCTGTTCGGGTCGGTCGACTGGTCCCACTGGTCGTTGCGCACCAGCACGTAGTGCTTGCCCGCATCGTAGGTCTCGAACTTGTACGGGCCAGTGGAGACAACGTGCTCCTTGTACTTCGCGCCGGTGTCAGCGGCCTTGGGCACCGGGATCGTCTGCGGCAGCATCGCGAAGTAGTCGAAGCCGGCGTACGCCTGCTTGAGGTGGAAGATGATCGTGTAGTCGTCCGGGGTCTCGATCGCCGAGCTGAAGTCGGCGTCCGGGTCCTTGAAGACCCCCGTGAAGCCCTCAGGCCAGTCCAGCCCCGCGGCCAAGTACTCGGGGCCGTTCGGGAGCACCTCACGGTCGAACGACCGGGCGACGCCGTAGGCGACGTCGGCAGCCTTGACCTCGCTGCCGTCCTCGAACTTCACGCCCTGGCGGATCTTGTAGGTCCAGGTCTTGCCGCCGTCGGTGGCGACGCCCAGATCCTCGGCCAGGTCCGGAACCAGCTCTGCGGAGTCCGACCCGGGAACGACCTTGAACATCGTCAGCGAGCGGCCGTAGTTCCGAGCGAAGTTCCACGAGTAGCCGTAGTAGGTGTCGCCGGGGTCGACCGAGTCGCCCCAGTCGCCGGCCTTGCCCAGCTTCAGCGTGCCGCCGGTCTTGTCGGAGGCGTTGTAGACGGCGCCGATGGCTGAGTTGAACTCGCCCTTGGTGCCGTTGACCGTACTTCCGTTCCCGTCGTCGTCGCTCCCGCAACCCGCGAGGGTCATCGCGGACACGACGGCCAGTGCGGCGAGCGTCCTCACTTGCCTGTGTCTCATGGTTCTTCGTTCCCTTTCCTGTTGTGTCCGTTCCTGCTGGACATCACTTGCGGTGTGGGCTTGTGTCCGTCCCGCGTCAGCGCGACTTCGGGTCGATGGCGTCCCGGAGGCCGTCACCGAAGAGGTTGAACGAGAGCACGGTCAGGAAGATCGCCAGACCGGGCCACAGCATGAAGTACGGAAGCGTGTAGTAGGAGACGGCCTGCGCGAGCATCCCGCCCCAGGTGGCGGTCGGAGCGTCCACGCCTACCCCGAGAAAGGACAAGGCCGCCTCGAACAGGATGTTGGTGGGGATGAGCAGCGTCGCGTAGACGAGGATCGGCCCTGCCAGGTTGGGCAGCAGCTCGGTGCGCAGGATGTAGCCCTTGCGGGCGCCGAGGCTGCGGGCGGCGTCGACGAACTCGCGCTCCCGCAACGACAGCGTCTGGCCCCGGATGATCCGGCCGATGTAGGGCCAGTTGAAGAAGCCGATGATGAAGATCAGCGTGACCACGTCAAGGGTGGTGCCGGTGAGGCCGAAGGCGGAGTCGGGGACGACGCCTCCCAGTGCGATCGCGAAGACGAGGATCGGGAACGCCAGGAACATGTCCATGATCCGGCTGATCACCGCGTCCACCCAGCCTCCGAGGTAGCCGGCCGTCACACCCAGCGTGGTGCCTATGGCGACGGAGAGCGCCGTGGCGAGGATGGCGATCAGCAGCGAGATGCGTGCGCCGTAGACCACTCTGCTGAAGATGTCCCGGCCATTGACCGGCTCCAAGCCCATCAGGTGGTCAGGGCTGATGCCACCGAAGGTGCCGCGCGGGATGTTGCCCAGCTCAGGGACCAGCAGCGCGGGGTCCTGGTGGAACTCGTTGGGCGGGTAGCCGAACAGCTTCACGATCACTGGCGCCAAGATCGCCACGAGCACCAGGAAGACCAGGAAGGCCAGGCCCGCCAAGGCGATCTTGTCGCGTCGGAGCCTTCGCCACGCGATCTGCCCGAGCGACCGGCCCTCGATGACGCCAGTCTCTCCGGGGATCGGCGAGGCCTCCCCGGCGGACAGGTCCATGGGCACGGACACGCGTGGCTCTCCTCCTCAACGGCGCGACGGCGCGCCATGCATCCGCAAACCTCTGCCCGGCCGACCACCCTGGTCAAGGACGCCCACGCTGACGTTGCGCAATCGTGACGAGACAGGGATCACCACGTCATCAACGCTCGACTCCCCGACCTTCTGTCGGGTTTGCCGGATTCTGCGGAAAGTCACACCGTTCTCGCATGGACAGGCGGGCTAGTGGGCACAGTCCAGCACCTACTCTGGGTACCGGAGGAGGGGTTCTTCCCGGCTCGGGCATCTGAAGATTGGAGTCCCATGAGGGTCATCGCGACCACTCTTGGCGCCGGGCTCATCGGGTCAGGCGTGCTGCTGCTTCCGGCGTTGATGATGTCGGCCCGCACCCCGCGCGGCCGTCGCGCACTGCGCTCGCGCAAGGCCCCGGCTATCCGGCTCGTGGCGGGTGCCCTGCTCGCAGTCGCCTCTGCCTGCACGACCGGCCTCGCCTCGCTCGGCCTCGGCGCGACCGCCACCGTGGCGGTAGCGGCCAGCGGCGCGGTGGTAGCCGTCGCTCTGGTGGCCCTCGTGGTCGCCACCCGCCGGTCGTACGCCGGAACCCGACGGCGCCGACCCGTACCCAAGCGTCGGATGGAGCAGCCGAGCCTGGCCGCTCGCGTCGTGCTTCCCACCACAGCCGCTGCCGGCACCGGCGCGGCCATCGTCCTGGTGACCGCGGGTGGCGCCGGGGCCCCGGCTGGACCGCAGTCGGAACCACCGTTGCAACTGCGGATCTCGGCCCACCAGACCCTGGCCGCAAAACCCGCACCGGTGCAGCCGGCCCGGGCCGCGCAGCCCAGCAGTGCTTCGGGACCCACCGCCGCCACCCCCGCGGCCGCTACACCAGTCACACCAACCCCCGGGGAAGGGCCAGCCGGCGAACCAGCACCGAGCGCTGCACCATCCCCACGCCCGACGCCACATCGAGCCCCGGCCCCGGCCGAGCCCTCCGCCTCACCCGCTCAGGACGACCTGCTGTCAGAGGTGGAAGACCTCGTGGGCGGCGTCGTGGGAGGCCTGCTCGGGCCCTGAGGGCTCAGTGCGGCTTGCGGTCCCAGGCGAGCTCTTCGACCAGCTCACGGCTGCGCCAGCCCTGCGGAGTACGAACCAGCCGGTGCAGGTAGTAGCCGCCGACGTCCATGTGCCACGTCTCGCCGTCAGGCTGGATGATCTGCATCGGGTTCATCAGGTAGACCCGGACCTCGGCGGTATCGCCGTCGAGGCGGACCTCCTTCTGTGCGACGTAGTGCTGCATCGCCGAGAACATCGGCAGCGTCTGCTCGAGCCACGCGCGCACCTCGTCGCGGGTGCCCTTGATTCCGCCGCTCGCGGTGTAGTCGATCGTCGCGTCCGGCGTGAAGACCTCGTCGAAGCGCGCCCAGTCCAGGGTGTCGACCGCTCGCGTGTACGACGTCACGAGGTCGTCGATCTCGAGGCGGTCCGAGATGGTCTGCAGATCAAGCATGCCGCGAGCCTAGCCTGAAACTGAAACACGTTCTAGTATTGCGCCATGCGATTCACGTACGCCGAGGCGATGACCGATGCAAGGTTCTACCTCCCCCTGGCGCAGTCCGCCGAAGCCGCCGGCTACCACTCCATGACCGTTGCCGACTCGCTCATCTACCCGAGCCAGTCCAACTCGACCTACCCGTACACAGAGGACGGCGACCGCGAGTTCCTCGAGGGCAAGGAGTTCATCGAGACGATGACGCTCTGTGCGGCACTCGGGGCGGTCACCACGACGCTGCGGTTCACTCCCTTCGTGCTCAAGCTGCCGGTCCGGCCGCCCGTGCTCGTCGCCAAGCAGGCCGCCTCCGTCGCCTATCTCACCGACAACAGGTTGGGCCTGGGAGTGGGCATCAGCCCGTGGCGTGAGGACTTCTCAGTGATGGGCGTGCCTTGGGAGAAGCGCGGGAAGCGATTCGACGAGTGCATCGACATCGTCCGCGGTCTCACCACCGGCAAGGAGTTCGAGTTCCACGGGGAGTTCTACGACATCCAGCCGATCACGCAGACCCCCGCGCCGACCCAACCCATCCCGATCCTGGTCGGTGGGCACTCCGACGCGGCGCTACGACGGGCCGCCCTCCGTGGGGACGGCTGGATGCATGGCGGCGGGCCGCACGACGACCTCGACGCACTGCTGGAGAAGCTCGACAAGGTCAGAGAGCAGGAGGGAGTGGCCGACCGGCCGTTCGAGAAGCACGTCATCTCGATTGACGCGTTCAGCGTCGACGGCTGCAAACGGCTCGAGGACAAGGGTGTGACCGACGTGATCGTGGGTTTCCGGCTGCCGTACATCAAGGGGCCGGACACCGAGCCCCTGGCCAAGAAGGTCGAGCATCTCGAGCGCTTCGCGCAGTCGGTCATCAGCAAGGTGAACCAGTGACTCTCGACGCCTTCCTCTCTGCCTGCAAAGAGGCAGAGGAGCTCGTCGTAGGGGCGCCGTTCATCAAGACCGACCAGGACAGAGTCGAGGGGCTGGACTACCTGGCGGGCTCGATCCGGGCCTGTCTCCAGCTCGCGTGGGCCTACGACGTGGAGCGGCCGTTCTTCGTCAACAGCACCAACCAGTTCACCAAGATGGGGCTCGACAACCCGGACACGGTCTACTACCACGCGTACCTGCGGCCCGGTTCGTCGTACGTCGTGCGCGGCAGACGCGGCACGACCGTCGACCTCTCCTTCCAGCTCCTCAACGGCGACTACACGCCGTCTTCGACCCCGGACGGGTCGATCGCCTTCGATGACCGGTCGCTGACCATCGAGCCGGACGGGACCTTCGTGCTCCACCTCGACGACCTTCCCGAAGGCGCCGCGATGCTCGCCGTGCGCGAGGTCTACGACGACTGGTCCGCCAACCGCGGCACCGTCGCGATCGAGCGCGTCGACACGATCGGGACCTCGCCGGGCTCGGTCCTCACCGAGCAGGCCGTCGCCAAGCGGTACACGGTGGCGGGCAAGATGCTGCTCGGCCGGATCAGGACCTGGTTCGCCTTTCCCGAGTGGTTCTACCTCAACGAGCCGGTCAACACGATCACGGCGCCCCGCCTGACTCCGGGCGGGCTCTCGTCGCAGTACTCCGCAGTGGGTCACTACGACGTCGCCGACCACGAGGCGATCGTGCTGACCGTGCCGCGTGGTGACGCGCCGTACCTGGGGTTCCAGCTCGGGTCGCCCTGGTACACCTCCTTGGAGTACACGCACCACCAGACCTCGCTCAACGGCCACCAGGCACAGGTCGACCCCGACGGGCTGATCCGCCTCGTCGTCAGCGAGACCAACCCGGGGGTCGCGAACTGGGTGGAGCGGCTCGGCCACGACCGTGGCTACCTCCAGTTCCGCTGGCAGCGGGTCGATGCGCCGGTGACCGACGGGCCGACCCTGCAGGTTGTGCCGGTCTCCTCGCTGCCCGACGTACTGCCCTTCTACCCGTCCAACCAGGTCACCGACCAAGAGTGGGCGACGCGCATCGCTGGCCGGCAGCGCGGCGTCGCAGGAAGGCTGATCGGATGATCCTGAAGGACAAGGTCGTCGTCCTGGCCGGGCTCGGTCCCGGGCTCGGTGCCGCGCTCGCCTCCCAGGCGGCGGTCCATGGCGCTTCGCTGGTGCTCGCCGCGCGCACCGAGGAGAAGCTGGTCGCGGCCGCCAAGGAGCTCAGCGAGACCGGGGCCCGGGTCCTCGCGGTGCCGACCGACGTGAACGACCAGCAGGCGTGCCGTCACCTCCTCGACGCCACGCTCGAGGAGTTCGGCCGGGTCGACGTGCTGATCAACAACGCGTTCCAGATGCCCCCCATGGACCCGCTGACCTCGGTCAGCCACAACAAGGTGCGCCGCGCGATGGAGACCAACGTCTTCGCGCCGCTGACGCTCGCCACCGTCTTCGCCGACGCGCTGGCCTCCTCGGGCGGCAACATCGTGATGGTCAACAGCGGCGTGCTGTGGCAGTCGCAACCGGAGTACGCGGCGTACAAGCTCACCAAAGGCGCGCTTCAGCACCTGTCACAGTCGCTGGCCACCGAGCTAGGCCCACGCGGCATCCGGGTCAACAGCATCGCTCCGTCGTACATCTACGAGGACGTCAACAAGATGTACTTCGACTGGCTGGCCGCCGAGCGAGGCGTCACCCATCAGGACATCTACGACGAGAAGGCCGACCTGAACGACCTGAAGCGCCTGGCGTCTGCGGAGGAGGTTGCCAACGCTGCGCTGTTCCTCGCCTCGGACCTGGCCTCCGCGGTGACCGGCATCCTGCTCGACGTGAGCTGTGGGGAGTTCCATCGGTGAGTCTGACCACGCGCACCCGCGAGTCGGTGGGGACCTACGAGGACCTGCACGAGTCTGCGTCCAGGATGACCGGCCTGACCGACTTCGGTGACCCCGTCTACGAGCAGGGCCTACGACTGCTGCTCTCGGACTACGCGACCTTCTCCGAGCTGACCGGCGAGGGCAACTACATGCAGCGGACGTTCCTGCGCGGGGCGCTGGTCGGCAGGCTGCTCACCGTGGACGCGCTCACCCGCTTCCCGGGCTTCGCGGACGTCGAGATCCAACGGCCCATCTTCGTCACCGGCATTCCCCGTTCCGGCACCACCGCGCTGCACCGGCTGCTCTGTGCGGATCCGCTATCCCAGGGGCTGGAGCTGTGGCTGACCGAGTACCCCCAGCCGAGGCCGCCCCGTACGACCTGGGAGTCAGACCCGATCTTCACTGGCATCGCCGCGGCGTACGCCGAGCAGCACGTCACCAACCCGGAGTACCTGGGGATCCACTACATCGACGCCGCCTCCGTCGAGGAGTGCTGGCGGCTGCTGCGTCAGGCCGGGCTGTCCAACAGCTACGAGTCGCTGGCCTTTGTGCCGACGTACACCTCGTGGCTGCGCACGCAGGACTGGACGCCCGCCTACCAGGTGCACAAGCAGAACCTCCAGCTCATCGGCCTGGGTGACCAGGACAAGCGCTGGGTGCTGAAGAACCCGTCGCACCTCTCCGCGCTCGACGCGATCATGAGCGTCTACCCGGACGCGCTCGTGGTGCAGACCCACCGAGACCCCGTGGCGTCGATCGCGTCGTCGTGCAGCCTCTCCCAGGAGACGGCCCGGGACTGGTCGACCGTCTTCCAGGGCGCGGTGATCGGCCGTACCCAGCTCGACCTCTGGTCGTCGTCAGCCAACGCCTTCAAGGCGGCGCGCTCGGCGTACGACCCGAGGCAGTTCGTCGACGTGGACTACCAGGACTTCGTGGGCAACCCCCGAGGCACCGTCCGGTCCATCTACGACGCGTTCGGCCTGGAGCTAAGCCCCGACCACCTCGCTGCGATCGACGCCCTCGACGCCGAGTCCCAGCACGGCAAGACCGCCCCCAGACATACGTACTCATTGGCCGACTACGACCTCACCGAGGCCGAGGTCCGCTCCGCCTTCGGCTGAGACCTCTTCCTCCGTCGGGATCCGCCCCGAATCCGGGCGGTCGGCGAACACAGCGAGCCCCGCGTGCCACGAAGGGGACTGGAGTCAGTCGAGAGGGTTGACCCGCAGCAGCAGGTTGAAGCCGCAGCGACGGAGCTGGGCGAAGCGGCCACTCGGGTTGGCCTTCGCCTCCGCCGCGATGTGAGCGACGAACGCCTTGGTGTCGCCTTCGCGCGGATGGGCGGTGTGCACCTGGTCGAAGTACGACTTCGGCACCTCGCCACAGCGGAGTCCGGCCAGGTCGAGCGCGGCTCCGGCGCTGACGTAGAAGCCTGGCGCGCCGTCCTTCTCGACGGTGAGGCCCGGGGTCGAGTGCACACTGATCGAGTCGCCGATGAGCGTGCCGAGCTCTCCCAGGCCGGCATCGTCGGCGACCTGAGCGGCGCGCAGCGCCGACCTGAGCACGAAGTCCTCACCGGCGGTGACCGAGTCGCAGCCGTAGTCGTGCAGCAGAGCGGCGACGTAGAAGACCTCGGGGTCAGGCTCCTGGCCGTCGAGGAAGGAAAGGGCAGTGCCGTAGGCCCAGGTGCGGTAGCCGTGGCGCTTCACCGACAGGCTCTGCTCCTCCGCAGCCTCCTCCGCAGACCGAGCCAGCTTGCTGTCGGGTGGCCGGAAATCGGCGAAGGACAGTCCGCGCGCTGCCTCGGGCACCCGCCCGGTGGCCCGTCGTACGCGGGTGGCGACGTAGCCGCCCTGACCCCTCACGATCTCGGCAAGCAGGTGACGGCGCTCGGCACGCGTCAGCGCCCCTTTGGTGCGCTCGGCCCACCCGAGCCCCCCGAGCCGCTCCGGATCCGGAAGGGCCGCCATCAGCGGGGCCGCACCGTGATGCGAGCCCCGTGCCTGGGGACACTGGTGATGTTGCGGACCTGGGGCTCGTCGTCGCCGTCGGCTTCGACGTCGTAGCGCGCAAGCAGCTCGCGTAGGACGGCAACGCCCTCCATGAGCGAGAAGCCCGCACCGATGCAGCGCCGTACGCCGCCACCGAAGGGGATCCAGGTGTTGGGGGCCACCTTGCCGTCGAGGAACCGCTCCGGTTTGAAGGCCTCGGCATCGTCGAAGTTGTGCAGGTGGCTCAAGATGATCGAGGGCCCGACGTTCACCCCGGCGGGGAACTCTCGGCCACCGATGGTGGCCGGCTTGGTGAGCAGCCGCACGACCATCGGGATGACGGGGTGCAGGCGCATCGACTCCTTCACAACGGCCTCGAGGTAGGCGTCCTCGCCGTCGTCGGCGGCTTGCTGGGCCCGAGCACGGTGCAGTGGCGAGCGGGCCAGCTCGTAGAGCGCCCAGGAGAGAGCGGACGCTGTCGTCTCGTGTCCGGCAAGCAGCAGGGTGACGAGCTGGTCGCGCAGCTCGCTGTCGTTGAGCGGCTCCTCTCCCTCGTGGTCGCCGACGAGCAGCAGCTGGGAGAGTACGTCGGTCCGTGACGCCAGATCGGTCGCCTTCCGACGTTCGGCGATCTCGGCGTACAGAACTGCGTCAAGGCCGCGCTGGTTCTCCACGGTCCGCTTCCAGGGCCCGTACTTCTGCAGCCGCGGGTAGCCCCAGCCCAGCAGGATGAACGGTTTGATGTTCACGGTCCGGTTCACCAGCGGTCGCAGCTCGGCGAGCCGCGCCTCGTCGGTCACCCCGAAGACGACGCGCATGATCACCTCGAGGGTCAGCGAGTTCATCCGCTCCAGCGACCGGAACGGTGTTCCCGGCTCCCAGGTGTCGCACTCGGCGCGGGCGATCGTGGTCACGATCTCCTCGTAGCCCTTCAGCGGGCCGTGGCTGAACGCCGGCATGAGCAGTTTGCGGGCGCGCCTGTGCTCGGCTGAGTCCACCAGCAGCAGGGAGTGCTCGCCCATGATCGGGCCGAGGATCGCGTTGCCCTTCCCGGCGTGGAAGACCTCGGGGTCCCCGGCGAAGATCTCCTTGATGTCGGCCGGGTCGCTGAACAGCACCAGCCTTCGACCGCCCGGAAGCAGCGAGACAGTGAACGTGTCGCCGTAGCGCTTGTGCGCCCACGGGACGAACGTGTGCCTGAAGCGCAGCAGCGCCGCGCTCTGGACCAGGACCGGCCACTTCGGCCCCGGCGGCAGAGCGCGCGCCGAGACCTTCGGTACGTCGCCCCCGGACAGGCTCATCTTGGCCATGCGGTCATCAGTGACACTCACGGAGACTCCAAACTGTTAACACCGTTTAGTCGGATACTCCGAGTATCTACAACCACCGCGCAGATCACAACAGCCGGTAGGCCGCGATCTCAGCCGACGACGAGCCGAGCACCCTCCGCGAAGTACGCCACCACGTCGTCGAGCTCACGCATCGGTCGGGCTGAGCCGAAGGGCGTGTTCCAGAATGGGCCGGCGTACTCGCCCGGGGTCCAGGGCCCGACGTACGCGTAGGGCTCCGCGAGGAACGAGTCGCCCGGCGATACGCCGTAGTTCACCTCGCCGACGCTGATGCCGATGTCGAAGTGCTCGGGCCACAGGACCCGCTCGGCCTCCGGTGCGAACACCGCCAGAGCCTCGTCCCCCCGCCGGAAGCCCTCGGCGATCTCCGCCGCACAGCCTGCGTCGACGGCCAGCAGGTGCTCGGCGGTCAGGCCGCAACCGCCGGAGTACACATCGTCGAGCGTCCGTGGCTCGAGTCCCGCCTCCTGGGCGGCCTGGGCCACTGTCCGGCCCTCGAGCGCGACCCGGCGTTCGCCGTTGACCAGGACGACCCCCTCGACGCGGAGGTCGGGTGCCTCCACCGTCGCGAAGCCACCCTCGCTCACGCGAAGCTTGATGTTGCCGCTCTGCTCGAACTGTGGCCCCGCGACGAGCAGTTCCGCGACGACGTGCAAGGAGAGCCGGGTGGTCACCAGATCGGACATGAGAGCTCCGTAACGGTTCGAGGTCTTCGACGACTGTACTGACGAACAGTGTCGCGAGACCGAGGAGCGTTACAGATGGACGAGAACGGCTGGCACAAGGTCACCGAGTCGGACGTGCCTGAAGAGGGCCGGGTGCGCAGCACCGTCGTCGACGGCCGGTCGGTCGCCCTGACCCGCTGCGGCGGCACGCTCGGCGCTTTGGAGAACCGCTGCCCCCACCAGGGCGGCCCCGTGGGAGAGGGGTCCATCGAGAACGGATGGCTTCGCTGCCCCTGGCACGGGTACGACTACGACCCGCTCTCGGGCCAGCCACCGGAAGGCTTCAGTGACGCGGTGCCGGCCTATGAGGTGTCCGAGCGCGAGGACGGCGTCTACGTCCAGCTGCCGACCGTGACTCCCAAGGCGCGCTCGGTCTCCGATGTTCTCGTGGAGACGCTCGTCGCCCACGGGGTGGACACCGTCTTCGGCATGGTGGGGCACTCCAACCTGGGCTTCGCCGATGCGCTCCGACGTGCCGAGGAACGGGGCCAGCTGCGCTACATCGGGATCCGCCATGAGGGAGCAGCCGCCTTCGCCGCCAGTGCTTACGGCAAGCTGACCGGCCGCCCGGCGGCGTGCTTCGCGATCGCCGGGCCTGGGTCGACCAACCTCCTGACGGGCCTCTACGACGCCAAGCTCGACCAGTCGCCGGTGATTGCGATCTCGGGACAGGTGCCCTCTGCGCTCATCGGCCGCGGGGCTTTCCAGGACCTGGATCTCTCCGCCGTCTTCCGTGACGTATCGGTCTCCACGAGCACCGTCCAGTCCGGTAGCGACCACGCCGAGCTCGCCGCGCTGGCCGTCAAGCACGCCGTGGACGGTCGCGGCGTCGCCCACCTGGTCCTTCCCGACGAGGTACAGGAACAGCCCTCGGCCGCAGAGCCCGCACTCCCCGACGGCCGGTTCACGACCAGGCGGATCAGCCCGGACACCGACGCCCTGCGTCAGGCCGCCGGCTTGCTGCGCGGCGCCAGCCGCCCCGTCTTCGTGGTCGGGCATGGTGCGCGCGCGGGCCAGGCCGAGCTGGTCCGGCTCGCGGAGCGGCTTGGCGCTCCGGTTCTCACCACCTTCAAGGCCAAGGGCCTCGTCCCGGACAGCCACCCGCTCGGGGCAGGCGTGCTCGGCCGCAGCGGTACGCCGGTCGCTAGCTGGCTGATGAACGAGTCGGATCTGCTCGTGGTGGTGGGCGCCTCGTTCTCGAACCACACCGGCATCGCGTCGTACAAGCCGATCATCCAGATCGACGACGAGCCGAGCGCCATCGGACGCTTCCATGCGGTCACCGTGCCGATCCTGGCGGATGCGGCACTCGCACTGCAGGCGCTGGACGAGGCCACGGGGCAGGCCACGGCGAGCGACCAGCGCGGGGACGTCGCGGCGCGGTGGGCTCTGTGGCGGGCCGAGAAGCAGCGCCGAGTCCAGGACGACCGAGGCTTGGGCGTCTCAGCCGCCGCGGTCTTCGACGCCCTCTCCCGGCACCTCCCCCGGGATGCGGTCCTGGCCGTCGACGTGGGGAACCACGCTTACTCCCTCGGCCGGTACCTCGAGTCCGAGGGTCAGCCGGTGCTGATGTCGGGCTACCTCGGCTCGATCGGCTTCGGATACCCAGCAGCGATGGGCGCGTGGGCCGCCGAGCCGGACCGCACGGTCGTGGCGGTCACCGGCGACGGTGGCTTCGGGCAGTACGCCATGGAGCTCAACACTGCAGTGAAGTACGGCATCGGGATCAAACACGTGCTGTTGAACAACAACGCGCTCGGGAAGATCGAGAAGGAGCAGGTGGCCGGCGACTTCCCGGTCTGGCACACGTCCCTGACGAACCCGGACTGGGCCTCCTACGCCGAGCTGTGCGGTGCCACAGGCCTGCGGGTGGACCGGCGGGAGCAGCTCGACGACGCCTTCCGTAAGTTGTTCGTAACGGCGGGACCGGCCCTTCTCTGTGTTCAGCAGGACGCGGCGCTGCTATGAAGACTGCATGGAAGAGGCGCAGCTGCTCAAGGCGCTTCGCGACCGCGACGAAGACGCGTTCCGGACGATCGTCGACGCCTGGAGCCCGCTCATGAAGCGCGTCGCCCGCAGCCACGTCTCGACGGATGCGTCGGCAGACGAGGTGGTCCAGGATGCCTGGGTCGGGGTGCTGGACGGCATCGACGGCTTCGAGGGAAGGTCATCGCTGCGTACCTGGGTCTTCCGGATCCTCAGCAACGTCGCCAAGAGCCGAGGAGTACGCGAGCGACGCCTGGTCCCGCTGAGCAGCCTCGGTCCGACTGTCGACTCGTCGCGGTTTCGTGGTCGGGAGGACGAGTACCCCGGTCACTGGAAGACGTTCCCCCGGCAGTGGCCCTCCGCCGAGGAGGTCGCGGTCTCGGCCGAGGCCACGGCAGCGGCGAAGAGCGCCATCGACCGGCTGCCCGCGCAGCAGCGGCTCGTGATCACCCTGCGTGACGTCCAGGGGTTCACCTCAGCCGAAGTGTGCGACCTGCTCGACGTGAGTGCCGGGAACCAGCGGGTCCTGCTGCATCGCGGCCGGGCCGCCGTACGGGCGCGACTTGAGGAGCTCTACGGATGACGACGCCACTGACCTGCGCCGAGTTCGTCGAGCTCGTCACCGACTACCTCGAAGGCGCGCTGGACCGCGAGACCGAGGGTCGCTTCGCACTGCACGCGACCCAGTGCGCCGGCTGCGAGACCTATCTGGCGCAGTTCCGCGAGACCATCCGCGTGTCCGGGCGCATCGCACCGGAGAGCATCGACCCAGAGGCCCGCGACCGGCTGCTGGAGGCCTTCCGCGACTGGCGGAGCACCTAGTGCCCGAGATCGACTTCGCCAACCTCCTCGGCGTCCTGGCGATCGCCGTCCTCGCGCCTCTCGCGCTGGGCTTCGCACCCCGGCTCCAGGTCCCCGCCGTCGTCGTCGAGATCGTGCTCGGCATCCTCGTCGGCCCCTCTGTGCTCGGCTGGCTCGAGCCCGATCTGGTCATCGAGATCGTTGCCCTGCTCGGCCTGGCGATGCTCCTCTTCCTTGCCGGCCTGGAGGTTGACCTCAAGGCGCTGCGGGGCAGCCTGCTCCCCCTCGCCATCGCGGGCTACGGGATCTCGCTGCTGCTGGGGTGGCTGCTGGGGCTGGGCCTCGACTCGGCGGGCTGGGTCCAGGACCCGTTGCTGCTGGCGGTCGCACTGTCCGCCACCTCGCTGGGACTGGTCGTCGCCGTACTCAAGGACGGAGGCCTGCTGGCCAGCCCGCTGGCACAGACCGTGATCGCGGCAGCCTCCCTGGCCGACTTCGCTGCCGTGCTGCTGTTGTCACTGCTCTTCTCGGCGGACGGCGAGGGCACCGGGTCGCAACTGCTGCTCTTCGTCCTCTTCGCCGGCATCGTCGTCGTCGTCGCTGTGGCGACCGCGGCCTCGGCCAAGAGCATGCGGCTCGGCTCGGTGCTCGTCGGCCTTCAGGACACCACAGCCGAGATCCGGGTCCGGGCAGCCGTACTGCTGATGGTGGCGTTTGCGGTCGTGGCCGAGCGACTCGGCCTGGAGAGCATCCTCGGCGCCTTCCTGGCCGGCGCTGCGGTAGCCGCCCTGGACCGCGACTCGTCGTCACATCCGCACTTCCGGGAGAAGCTCGACGCCATCGGCTACGGGTTCCTGATCCCGGTCTTCTTCATCGCCAGCGGGATGCGCCTCGACGTGTCCGGCTTGGTCAGCTCTCCCGAGGGCCTCGTCCGGCTCCCGGTGTACGTCGCAGCACTGCTGCTCGTGCGCGGTCTGCCGGCGCTGCTCTACCTGCGCCTCCTCGGCCGTGCTTCGACTCTCGCTGCTGGCTTCCTCCAGGCGACCAGCCTTCCGTTCATCGTGACCGCGACCCAGATCGGCATGCTCACGGGCCGGGTGTCGTCCGAGACGGCAACGGGACTGGTCTGTGCTGGCTTGGTCTCGGTGCTGGCCTTCCCGGTCGTCGCGGTCTCCCTGACGCGGCGCGGGTCGCTTCCCCGAGTGGCCAGCGAACCGTCTCGGAGAGACCAAGGAGACGCTTCCTAACGCAGCAGTCCGTCGCGACGGGCGATGGCGGCTGCCTCGGTGCGCCCGCTGGCGCCGAGCTTGGCCAGGATGTTTGAGACGTGCACGCTGACCGTCTTGGTACTGATGAAGAGCTGCTTGCCGATCTCGCCGTTGCTGCGGCCCTGGGCGACCAGCGCCAGGATCTCGTTCTCGCGGCCGGTCAGCGTCAGGTTCGCCGTACGTCGCGTCTGCTCCCGCGGACGCGCGCCGATCGCGTCGAGCTCAGCCTGCAGCGGGCGTGCACCGAGCGCGTCAGCCACTGCCCTCGCCTGCGCGACGAGCTCTCCTGCCTCGGTCTGTCGGCCGAGGGCGCGAATCACCGCCGCGAGCCTGGCTTGCGACCGGGCCGTCTCGAAGACATGGCCCATTCGTGTGAACGCCTCCACCGCGGTCGTCCACGCCGCGAGCAGTTCCTCGTCGTCCGGACTCTCATGTCCGGCCAGCCAACGCAGGCGTAGGTGCTCGGCGTGAACCCGGGCAACCCAAGCCTGACCCTCGGGACCGAACGGTCGTTTCGCCGTCTTCGCCCGCTGTCCGACCGCGTCCACGGCCGACATCAGGTCGGGCACCCGCTCCATGACCGCGGCCCGCTCGGCCTGTGAGGCGCTGGGGGCGGCGTTCGCGAGCTGACCCAGGACAAGGGCGGTGGCACGAATCCTGGCCTGGAAGAGCGGGTTCCAGGTGACGCTGAGGACCTCGACCATGTCGTCGAAGGTGTCAAGCATGTCGCCGACGCGGCCGACATCCCCCAGCAGGTCGATGGCAGCCGTGGCGCTGTTGATCGCGCTCTGACCCTCCCGCAGCCACGTCGGCCGGATCTGCTCGAAGAGCCGGTAACCCTCGAAGTCCCCGCGCCCGGCGGCCACCATCATGACCACGGACTGCATCAGCGCCTCGGGGTCCGACGGCGGGGCCTCGCCGGAGACATCGCTCAGCCGCAGGGCACCATCCCAGTCGCCCGCAGCGTACGCCACCACGGCTTCCAGGAGCCGCGCGTCGAACCCGTACGGCGCCCAGGGCTGGCCGGCTGCGCGTGCGGCGGCGCTTGCGAGGGCGAAGGCTTCCTGGGCCTGGGGTAGGTGGCCTCGCTCGTAGTGCAACTGGCCGATCAGGAAGCGGCCCCGCATCTCCGCCGCGGTGTCGTGGTCCCGCACTGCCATGTCTACGACCTGTTGGAGCGACTTGAGAGCCAGATCGGCCTGCCCTGCGCGAGTATCGATGCCGGCGAGGGTGGTGGTCGCCTCCGCGACAAGACGCGGGAGGTCGAGCCGCTGCGCTAGGGAGAGGGCCTCCATCGCAAAGCGGGCTCCGGCTTCCTCATCCCCTTCGACGACGCTGGCCCTCGCGTGGACACTCAGGGCACGGGCTCGCAGCGCTGTGGGGAGCTCGTCGATGAGCTTGAGAGCCTCAGCGGAGGCACCCAGTGCATCGGCGCCGGTGTCGATGAGCACGGAGGTGGCTGCGACGGCAATCAGCAGCCGAGCACGGTCACGGTCGGGGGCTCCGCTCGGCAGCTGGTTGAGCTGGTCCTTGGCCAGCGCCAAGGCCCGCGCGGGGTGGCCGGTGGCAACGATGGCATCGCTGGCCTTGATGACCAGGCCGACCACGTCGAGCTCGTCACCGTCGGAGTGGCCGATCAGCTCCAGCGCGGTCTCGAAGTGCTTCGCCGCCTCGTCGGGGCCACCCACTGCCATCGCGTCCTCGCCGGCGGTGATGCTTGCATTCACCGCCGTGGGGATGTCATGAGCCGCGCGGGCGTGCCTGGCCAGCTCGGCCGCGGTGCCGTCGACCTGCTTGCTTGCCAAGGCCCGGACGTACGACGCGTGCAGCCGGACCCGCTCGCCGGGGAGCAGGTCGTCGTAGACGGCCTCGGCCAGTAACGCGTGCCGGAAGGCGTACCCTTCCGGCGCCACATGCACCAGCACGTTGGAGTCGACGGCCGACCGCAGCGCACGCTCCATCTCGAACTCGCCGATCTCGACCACACGGGAGAGCAGTGCGTGCGAGACCCGGCGGCCGGCGCACGAGGCGGCACGAACGATCGCCCGACCGCCCTCGTCGAGGCGGTCCAGGCGCACCAGGAGCAAGTCGGCCAGGTCGTCGGGCAGTCCGCTTCCTGCCATCTCCGAGGCGTCGAGGAGCTCCTCGGCGAAGAAAGCGTTGCCCTCTGCCCGGTCGACGATCCGGGCGACATCACGCTCGCGCAGGGGCCCGGTGTGCAGCGACCGGACCAGGCGGCGTACATCTGCGTCGGGAAGCGGCCCCAGGACGAGCCGCTGCACACCCGGCACGCGGGACCACTCTGCGGCCGTCGCCCGCAGGGGATGACGGCGATGCAGGTCGTCGGTCCGGTACGACGCCACCAGCGCGACCGTGCCGCGGAAGGGCCGAGCGAAGAGGAAGCTGAGCAGGTCTCGGGTCGACTGGTCGGCCCAGTGCACGTCCTCGATGACGACCAGGACCGGGCTCTTCTCGGCGAACCCCTCGATCACCCCGTGGACGGCCTCGAAGAGCTCGGAACGGTCCAGGTCATCGGCTTGGACCTGGCCAGCGCCGGAGAGCATCCTGCGACCCGGGGCGAGCACCGAGATCGCCGGGTAAACCTCGGCGAGAGACCGGACCACTTCGGCGTCCTCCACGGCGAGCCGACCGACCAGCTCGCTGAACGGGAGGTAGGGAAGGGCGCTGTCGCCGAAGTCGAGGCAGTGGCCCACCAGGCTTCGCCACCCGGCCTCAGCGGCCGCGGCGAGCAGCTCGGAGAGCAGGCGGGTCTTGCCGACGCCAGCATCACCCGCCAGGAGGATCGCTCGGGCGGGGGTGGTCCCGGTGATTCCCACCCAGTCCGACAGCGTGGCGAGCTCGCGGGCGCGGCCCATCAACGGATGGGTTGCGGAGCGGTCAGGGGCCACGGACCCCATCATGGCGGCAGTGGCGGACAGTTCCGCAACGCTTATCGCCATCGGGACGTCGTTCAGCTGGCGATCGGCAGGCTCTCATGGTGGGCCGTCCGGCGGGGGAGGCGCGGCGTACGGAACTTTGCGCGGCGGCGCTGAACCAGACCGGCGAGCCTCTCGCGCTGGTCGCGGGCCTCGGCCTGGGGGGAGGTCTCGAAGGTGGTGAACATCTGCTTGCTCCTGGGTGTCCTAGTGCTGGTGACTCCCACTCTGACCGTCTGAGGTAGCTGGGTTCATCAGGAGACTGCCCTATTTCGCCGACCCGGGCGTGATTCCCCGGGGCCTTGCGAGAGGCCCCCGGGTGCCGGCTCGCTCCTACCAGGCTGGGCGCCCGGCCTGGAAGACCTGACGGACCAGCGGTACGCCGGGGCGGTACGCCAGGTGCACGTACGACGGCGCCTCGAGCACGGCCAGGTCGGCCACCGCACCCAGACCCAGGTGGCCTACGTCGTCACGGCCCAGCGCCCTGGCGCTTCCGAGCGTCGCCGCGCTGAGCGCCTCGGCCGGCGACATCCGCATCTCGCGGACCGCCAGCGCGATGCAGAACGGCATCGAGCTGGTGTAGCACGAGCCCGGGTTGCAGTCGGTCGCCAACGCGACGTTGCAGCCGGCGTCGAGCAGCGCCCTGGCCGGCGGGTACGGCGACCGGGTCGAGAACTCGACCCCGGGAAGCAGGGTCGCGACGCAGCCGCTGTCGGCCAGCACCCGAATGTCGTCGTCGTCGAGGTAGGTGCAGTGGTCGACGGCCTGGAGCCCGAGGTCCGCAGCGAGCTGGACCCCCGGACCAGGCCCGAGCTGGTTGGCGTGTAGGCGTCCGCCCAGACCCTTAGCGCGGCCCGCCGTCAGCACGGCACGGGCCTGGCCCTCGTCGAAGGCCCCTCGCTCGCAGAAGACGTCGATCCACTTGGCGTGCGGCGCGCAGGCGTCGAGCATCGCGCCCGTGACGAGGTCGACGTACTCGTCTGGCCTCTCGGCGAACTCGGCGGGGACCACGTGCGCACCGAGGTACGTGGTCTCGGGGGTGTACTGGCGGGCGATGGCCAGGCTGCGAGCCTCGTGGTGAGTGGTCAGTCCGTAGCCGCTCTTGACCTCCACGGTGGTGGTTCCTTGGCGGCGCATCTCGTCGAGCAAGCGGACGAGGTTGGCCTCGAGCTGTTCGTCGGTCGCGGCTCGGGTCGCCTCCACGGTCGACCGGATGCCGCCTGCGAGGTAAGGCTTTCCCGTCATCCGCGACTCGAACTCGCCTGACCGGTCGCCGGCGAACATCAGATGGGCGTGCGAGTCGACGAAGCCCGGGATGACGGCACGCCCGCCCACGTCGTACGCCGCGTCTGCGGGCGGCGCTGAGCGCATCGGGCCGGCCCAGGAGACCTTGCCGCCCTCGACCAGTAACGCGGCGTCCTCGATGATGCCGAGGCCCTGCCCGTTCGCCGGATCGTTCGTCACGAGCTCACCGATGTTGGTGAGCACCAGGCTGGTAGCCAAGCTCCCTCAGCTCTCCGACCACACTCGCCGGATGGTCCGGTCGAGGTCAGCACCGATCTTGCCGTGATCGAGCTCGCGTTGCACACCTGAGCTCACCACCGAGACCACGTCCGCGGCGCTCGCTCCGTACACGACGGTCTGCTCGTCGCTTCCCGTGCCGGCGGTCCGCGGGGACCGGGTGTCGAGCGTGACCAGGTCCGCGCGCGCTCCGACCGTGATCCGGCCGGCGTCGAATCCGAGTGAGGCTTGCCCGTTCACCGTCCCCGAGTCCAACAGCTCGGCGGCGGTCCAGTGTCCCCGGCGCCCGGTTGCGAGCCGCTCGTCGAGCTCGACGGCGCGCATCTCCTCGAAGAGGTCGATCACCGCATGGCTGTCGCTGCCCAGCGTCAACGGCGAGCCCGCCTCGTGCAGCTTGCGGGAGGGGCCGATGCCATCCGCGAGGTCACGCTCGGTCGTCGGGCAGAAGCAGGAGTACGCCCCGGACTCCCCGATCAGCCGCACGTCGCGGCCGGTCAGGTGCGTCGCGTGCACGACGCTGGTCCGCTCGCTCAGCGCACCGGCCTCGAGCAGCACCTGGGTCGGGCTCAACCCGTACGCCGCCGCACACTCGTCGTTCTCGGCGACCTGCTCCGAGAGGTGCACGTGCAGTGGCCCGGGACGTCCGGCGACGACGGGGAGCTGCTCGCGCGGTACCGCACGCACGGAGTGGATCGCCGAGCCGAAGCCGGTCGGCTCGACCCGGGCGGCCCAGGCCTCGGCGTCACCGTCGCTGAACCGCCGCTGCACGCCCTCGGGCTCCCGGCCGATCCCCGCGGCGAGGTAGCAGGTGTCCAGCAGCTGGATCGTCAGGCCGACTTGGTCTGCGGCTGCCACGAGCGCGTTGCCCATCGCGTTCGGGTCGGCGTACGGCGTCCCGCCGGGCCCGTGGTGCAGGTAGTGGAACTCCCCGACGCTGGTGACTCCGCTGGCGAGCATCTCGGAGTACACCGCGACCGCGAGCTCGAAGTACGAGTCGGGGTCGAGCCTCTCGGCGAGGTCGTACATCTGCTCGCGCCAGGTCCAGAACGTCCCCCGCTCACGCTGGGTCCGCCCTCGCAGCGCGCGATGGAAGGCATGGCTGTGGCAGTTCGCCAGACCCGGAATCGTCAACCCAGCAAGACGGTTCGCGTCCCCCGGTGCTAGACCGGCCTGTACCGAGGAGAACTGGCCGTCCTCCACCACCACCACGACACCGTCGGCCATCCCGGTCGGCAGCCAGGCGCGTTCGAGCCAGTACGCCGTCACCGTGCGAGCTCCTCGAGCGCGTCCGCCAGCGCCTCCACGCCGGCCAGGCAGTCGGCCGGCTCAGCACTCTCCTCCGGTGCGTGCGAGACACCGGTCGGGTTGCGCACGAAGAGCATCGCGGTGGGAATGCCGGCCTGCGACAGGATCCCGGCGTCGTGGCCCGCAGCGGTCGGGATGACGGGCTTGTCCCCTGCCAGGCGCTGCGCGAGGTCAGCCTGGAACCGGACCTCCGGGGTCACCGACTCGGCTGTCACGCGGACCGTCGTCCCGTCCCGCTCGGCCCGCTCCGCGGCCTGACGCTCGATCGTCTCCAGCATCACCTCGAGGGTGGCATCGGAGTCAGCCCGGGCGTCCAGCCAGGCCGTGACCAGCGACGGTACGGCGTTGGTGCCGTTCGGGTGCACCTCGAGCCGGCCGAAGGTCGCGCGCTGCCCGGCGAGCCGGGCCTGCTTGTTCGCGGCGAGCGCAGTCATCGCGTAGGTGAGCATCGGGTCGTGCCGGTCCTCCATCCGGGTGGAGCCGGCATGGTTCGCCTCACCGGCGAAGTCGAAGCGGTAACGCCCGTGCGGCCAGATCGCGCTGGCGACGCCCACTGCCGCCTCTCGATGGACCAGGTCGCGGCCCTGCTCCACGTGCAGCTCGACGAAGCAGCCGACCCCGTCCAGGAGGCCCGCTTCGGGCGCGGAGACGACGTCGCCCAGACGCACCCCGTCGCGGTCGGACAGGTCCTCGACGTCGCGCCAGGTGGCGGTCCCGGTCGCCAGCCGGGAGCCGAGGCAGGCCCGCCCGAACCGGCTGCCCTCCTCTTCGCGGAAGACCGCTATCCCGATCGGGCGGGCCGGATCGAACCCGCGGTCACGGAGGGCGTCGACAGCGGCGAGCGCGCTGACCACGCCGAGCGGTCCGTCGTACGCGCCACCATCGAGCACCGAGTCCAGGTGCGATCCGGTCAGCACCCCGTCGGTGCCAGACCCCCACCACGCGATCGTGTTGCCGAAGCCGTCGCTCTCCACGCGCAGGTCCCGGCGCTCGCACTCGGCCAGGAACCAGTCATGGCACTCACGCTCCGCGGCTGCGAACGGCTGGCGGAAGTAGCCGCCCGACCGAGCCGACCGGCCGACCGGGGCGAGGTCCCGCCACAACTGCTCAAAGGACACAATCGGCTCCATGGAGTTCCAGGACGTCGTACGACGCCGGCGGATGGTCCGAAACTACGCGCCCGGGCCGCTCGACCCGGGCCAGCTCGACCGCATCCTCGACAACGCGCTGCATGCGCCGAGCGCAGGGTTCAGCCAGGGCTGGGCCTTTCTGGCGCTGGAGAGTCCCGAGGACGTAGCTCGCTTCTGGTCCGCCACCTCGCCCGACCCGGACGCCGACAGCCGCTGGCTGCGGGGCATGCGCACTGCCCCGTGCATCGTCGTACCGCTCGCGAACAAGGACGCCTACCTGGACCGGTATGCCGAGCCTGACAAGGGCTGGACCGACCGGGACGAGGCGCGCTGGCCGATCCCCTACTGGTACACCGACACCGCAATGGCGGCCCTGCTCATGCTCCTGACTGCCACGGACGAGGGCCTGGGCGCCTGCTTCTTCGGCGTCCCCGGCGAACGACACCAGGCGCTGCGCGACGAGTTCGCGGTGCCGACAGAGTACGCGCCCATCGGGGCGGTCACCCTCGGCCGGCGCACCGACGACGACGGGCTGGCGGGCTCGCGCGGCCGGGGCCGCAAGAGCGACGTCATCCATCGAGGTCGCTGGAGGGGCTGAGCCTCATCGGGATGCGGACGCCTTTGGCCTCTGCGACCTCGACCGCCGCGTCGTACCCGGCGTCGACGTGCCGGATCACGCCCATCCCAGGGTCGTTGGTCAGGACCCGCTCGATCTTCTGCGCGGCCAGGTCGGTGCCGTCGGCCACGCAGACCTGTCCGGCGTGGATGGAGCGGCCCATCCCGACCCCGCCGCCGTGGTGGATGCTCACCCAGGTCGCACCGGACGCTGTGTTGACCAGGGCGTTGAGCAGGGCCCAGTCCGCGATGGCGTCCGAGCCGTCCAGCATGGCCTCGGTCTCGCGGTACGGCGAGGCCACCGAGCCGCAGTCGAGGTGGTCGCGGCCGATGACGACCGGAGCCTTGAGCTCACCACTGGCCACCATCTCGTTGAACTTCAGCCCGGCCAGGTGCCGCTCGCCGTACCCGAGCCAGCAGATGCGGGCGGGCAGCCCCTGGAAGTGGACGCGCTCGCCGGCCATCGTGATCCATTTGTGCAGCCGCTCGTTGTCCGGGAAGAGCTCGAGGATTGCCTTGTCGGTGGCAGCGATGTCGGCGGGGTCACCCGAGAGCGCCGCCCAGCGGAACGGCCCCTTGCCCTCGCAGAACAGCGGCCTGATGTACGCCGGCACGAAACCCGGAAAGGCGAAAGCCCGGTCGTAGCCGGCCTTCCTCGCCTCGTCCCGGATCGAGTTGCCGTAGTCGAAGACCTCGGCGCCCTTGTCCTGAAAGCCGACCATCGCTTCGACGTGGCGTGCCATCGACTCCCGGGCTCGGACGGTCAGCCCTGCGGGGTCCTTCTCCCGTTCCGCCTGCCAGTCCGAGAAGTCGACGCCCAGTGGCAGATACCACAGCGGGTCGTGGGCGCTGGTCTGGTCGGTGACGATGTCGATCGGGGCGTCCTGGGCCAGCAGGGCGGGCACGAGCTCGGCGGCGTTGCCCAGGACCCCGATGCTCAGCGGCCTCCGCTCGTCGCGCGCGGCCACCGCGAGCTCCACTGCGTGCGCCAGCGACTCTGCCTGTACGTCGAGGTAGCGGTGCTCGATGCGGCGCTTGATCCGGCTGTCGTCGCACTCGATGCACAGCGCCACGCCGTCGTTCATGGTGACCGCCAGCGGCTGGGCGCCTCCCATGCCACCGAGCCCCGCCGTCAGCGTGATCGTCCCCGCGAGCGTCCCTTCACGCTGCGTGCCGCCGGAGGCTGCGAGCTTGTCAGCGACGGCGGCGAAGGTCTCGAACGTGCCCTGGAGGATGCCTTGCGTACCGATGTAGATCCACGAGCCGGCCGTCATCTGGCCGTACATGGTCAGGCCCAGGTCCTCCAGCCGCCGGAACTCCTCCCAGTTCGCCCAGTCGCCGACCAGGTTGCTGTTGGCGATCAGGACGCGGGGGGCCCATTCGTGCGTGCGCATCACGCCGACCGGCTTGCCGCTCTGCACCAGCAGCGTCTCGTCGTCCTTCAGCGTGGTGAGGCTGCGCACGATCGCGTCGTACGCCTCCCAGCTGCGTGCCGCCTTGCCCGTGCCGCCGTACACGACGAGATCCTCTGGCCGCTCGGCCACCTCGGGGTCGAGGTTGTTCATCAACATCCGAAGCGGGGCTTCGGTCTGCCACGACCCGGCCGTCAGCTCGGTCCCTCGGGCGGCCTTCACAACGCGACTCATGCGAGCTCTCCAATCGCTTCTTCCACGGCTTCGAGGACGGCGCCGGTGGCCACGAGGCCGACCGCGGTCTCGATCTCGGGTGACAGGTGCCGGTCGGGGCCTGGGCCCTGGACTCCGGCGGAGCGCAGCAGCGCGACCACGGCAGCGGTCGCGGGCGACGGCTCGAGCGGGCGGCGCAGGTCGAGCGCGCGGGCGGCCGTGAGGACTTCGATGCCCAGCACGCGGGTCAGCCCGTCGACCGAGCGCCGCAGTTTGCGGGCCGCGTTCCACCCCATCGAGACGTGGTCCTCCTGCATCGCCGAGGACGGGATCGAGTCGACCGAGGCCGGGGCGGCCAGTCGCTTGAGCTCGGAGACGATCGCCGCCTGGGTGTACTGGGCGATCATCAGCCCGCTGTCCACCCCGGGGTCGTCGGCGAGGAACGGCGGGAGCCCATGGCTACGGGCCTTGTCCAGGAATCGGTCGGTGCGCCGTTCGCTGATGGAGGCGAGGTCGGCTGCCACGATGGCCAGGAAGTCGAGAACGTAGCCGACGGGCGCGCCGTGGAAGTTGCCGTTGCTCTCCACGCGGCCGTCGGCCAGCACCACCGGGTTGTCGACGGCCGAGGCCAGCTCACGCGACGCCACCAGGGACGCGTGGTCGGCGGTGTCGCGCGCGGCGCCGTGCACCTGAGGGGAACAGCGCAACGAGTACGCGTCCTGCACGCGGTTGCAGTCAGGTCCTCTATGCGAGGCGACGACCCCCGAGTCCGCCAAGATCCGGCTGAGGTTCGCTGCCGACCGGGCCTGGCCGGGATGAGGCCGGAGCGCCTGCAGGTCCGCGGCGAAGACGCGGTCGGTGCCCAGCTGTGCTTCCACCGACATGGCTGCGGCGATGTCCGCGGTCCTGAGCAGCATCGTCAGGTCGTGCAGGGCCAGCACCAGCATCCCGAGCATGCCGTCCGTGCCGTTGATCAGGGCGAGGCCCTCCTTGGCGGCCAGCGAGAGCGGAGTCAGCCCGGCGGCTGCCAAGGCGTCGGCCGCGGGCATCAGATGTGCCGGCGGAGTCGCGGGCGGAGCCCTCGCCCATCACGGCCAGCGCGCAGTGCGAGAGCGGCGCAAGGTCGCCGGAGCAGCCGAGCGAGCCGTACTCGTGCACCACCGGGGTGATGCCGTGCGACAGCAGGTCGGCGTACGCCTGCGCGGTCTGCAGTCGTACGCCGGTGTGGCCGGTCGTCAGCGTCGACAGCCGAAGCAGCATCAGGGCCCGGACCACCTCACGCTCGACCTCGGGCCCGCTGCCCGCCGCGTGCGAGCGGACCAGCGACCGCTGCAGCTGCTCGCGCATCTCGGTCGGGATGTGCCGCGTGGCGAGGGCCCCGAAGCCGGTACTGATCCCGTACGCCGGCGTCGGAGCTGCCGCCAGGGTTTCGACGGACTCGCGTGCGGCCTTGATGGCCGCGACCGCGTCCTGTCCGAGCACCACGGACGCACCGTTCCGGGCGACGGCCAGGACGTCGTCGAAGGAGACCGGCCCGACCCCCAAGGTCACTGTGCTCATGGGTTCATCCAACCCCCGAGGACCGGCCGGCGGAAGCGAGCGGCTGTACCTGCTGTCTCGTATCTGAGACAGTTGCGCCATGGGCCAGGTACCGGCTGCCACCAGGGCGCTGCGCGTGCTCCGCTTCCTGGCCACCCAGCCCGACCCGGTGCCCCTGGACCGCATCGCCCGCGCGACGGAGCTGCCGAGGTCTACGGCCTACCACCTGCTCGGCGCCATGATCGAGGAGGGCTTCGTGGTCCACCTGCCGGAGGAGCACCGCTACGGCCTGGGACTGGCCGCGTTCGAGGTGGGCAGTGGCTACACCCGGCAGGAACCGCTGCAGCGCATCGCGCGGCGCCCACTGGCCAGGCTGGTCGACGACCTCGGTCACTCAGCGCACCTCGCCGTCCTGCACGGGCGCGACGTGCTCTACGTCATCGAGGAGCGCGCACCGGGACAGCCCTCGCTGGTGACCGACGTCGGGGTACGCCTGCCGGCCCATCTCACCGCAAGCGGGCGCGCCATCCTCGCGGCGCTGCCCGCCAACCAGGTACGCGCCCTCTTTCCGAGCAAGGACGCTTTCGTCGACCGGACCGGACTCGGCCCTGACCGCCTCAGCGTGCTCAGATCGGTCCTGGCCGAGACCCGGCAACGCGGCTACGCAACCGAGCTCGACGAGGTGACGCCCGGCTTCGCCAGCGTCGCGGCGGCGGTACTGGACCACAACGGCCACCCCGTCGCCGGGGTCGCGGTGACCCATCCGGACGGCGCCGCGGACAGCAGTTCGTTGGCGGCGGCCACGATCGGCGTCGCAGCGGCGTTGACCAAGCGGCTCGCGGGGTCCCGGTCGGCCGCCTCACCGTAGGCTGCCAGGATGCGGCCGAGGATTGTAGAAGAGGGCGACCTGCTCGATCTGATGCTCGGAGCCTTCGCCGACCTGGGGTACGACGGAACGTCGGTGCGGGCGCTCTGCCGCCACCTCGGGGTCAGCCACAACCTGGTCTACCAGCGCTACCGGTCCAAGGAAGCCGCCTGGAAGGCCGCCGTCGACCACGGGTTCCTGGCCCTGATGGCCTCGCTGAACGAGCCGATCGAGGAGACCGACCACTTCGAGATCCTGCGCACCCTGATGGTCCGTTTCTCCGAGGCCACGTTGGCGAAACCGGCCCTCGCCCGGATCATCCAGCAGGAGGCCGCGCGTCCCGGCCCGCGCTTCGACTACCTGCTCACCACCTACATCGGCCCTCTCCAGGCCACGACCACCGACTCCCTGACAGCACTGCAGGCCGAGGGCCGGGCACGAGCCGGTCCGATCGACCTGGTCTGGTTCTTCGGGGTGGCCTGGGGAATCGGCGGACTGGCCAGCTCCCATCGCCTCGCCAACGACGCCGGCCGGAGCGCAGACGTCCCCGATGCAACCCGGCTGGCGATCGACGTGCTGCTCGACGGCCTCCGCCGTCGGTCGTAACCGGTCCGGGCAGCGGTCGTTGTATCGTCCAACAGGTCAGGTGGCCTGTTCTTTGTTTTGGGAGCGCAATGGTCGGAACGTCCCCAACCCGCCGCTTGATCTGGGCCGTCGCCCTGTCTGCTGCCGTCGTCGTCGGGAGCGTGCAGCAGGTCCCGTCCGGAGTCGAGGCCACTCCAGCGCGGGCTTCGTCGCCGAAGCAGGAGTACCGCGCATCGGCGCAGGCAGCCGGGTCCGGCGAGCACGAGCACGCCGATACGTTCATGCAGGCGCTGCTGACCGGCGGCGACGACGGAGAGCACGAGCACGACCACAACAATCGCGCCACCAAGAACGCCCTCTCGCGCGGCGACCTCTCGGACCCTTCCACGAAGGACCCGACGACGCCGGCCCAGGCGCGTTCGGCTACCGCCTCCGTCGCTCGGCAGCGCTTTATGCGGGAGCCCAAACTGGTCCCCGGCTTCAAGCCCAGACCCCGGCGCACCATCCCCCAGAACCGGTACGCGATGGCAGGGGGTTGCTACACGATGCGCTCGTCCACCAGCAAGGGCTACGTCCACCGCGTGGGCGCGACGGCGAGCGCCGAAGCGGGAGGAGTGCCCGAGGCGTTCCATTTCCAGGCCACCCACCTCGGCCGGTACCTGCTGTTCGGCACCAAGGTCGACTACCTGGGCACCACGGCCCTGGTCGGTGGACTCGGTAAAAGCGTCTCCTTCAACGAGTCCGCGAGCCCGGCCGCGAACTGGACCGCCATACGCAGGGGCTCGGGTTACGCGTTCACGCTGGGCCGCAACGGCTTGGTCAGCAAGGCGGACGGAGTCCTCATCGTCGGCACCGCGAGCCAGGCCACGCCGTTCCGACTCCGGACCACCACGGGCTGTGCGCGGTGGCCAGAGGTCCAGACCAACGTCTCCCGACCGTTCAAGAGCGCCACCGCGATCCAGGAGACCCGCGGCCTACTCGACACCCATTCCCACGGAATGACGCATGAGTTCCTCGGCGGCCGGGCGATCTGCGGCAAGCCGTGGGACCCGTACGGCGTCGCCCACGCGTTGGTCGACTGCGACGACCACAGCTCGACGCAGGGCTACGGGGCGCTCCTGGAGGCGGTCCTTGCCGGTAACCCTCCCGGCCACGACACCGTCGGCTGGCCGACCTTCGGGTACTGGCCCTCCCCGCACTCGCTGACCCACCAGGGCCTGTACTACAAGTGGCTGGAACGGTCGTGGCGAGGCGGCCTACGCGTGTTCACCAACCTGCTGACCGAGAACAACGTGCTCTGCGAGCTCTACCCGCTGAAGAAGAACTCCTGCAACGACATGGACTCCATCCGGCTTCAGGCACGAGGCATGCGGCAGCTACAGAACTACATCGACGCCCAGTACGGCGGCCCTGGTCGCGGCTGGTACCGCATCGTGACGAACCCCTTCCAGGCACGGCGGATCGTCAACCAGGGCAAGCTTGCGGTGGTCATGGGCATAGAGACGAGCGTGCCCTTCGACTGCAATACGGGCACCCGCCAGCCGCAGTGCAGCCGGGCCTCCATCGACAAGGCGCTCGACGAGGTCTACCGGCTCGGCGTCCGTCAGATGGAGATCACCAACAAGTTCGACAACGGCCTGACCGGCGTCGCAGGTGACGAAGGTGCGACCGGCGGCCTCACGAACACCGGCAACTTCCTCAACACGGGGTCCTTCCTGCGCATGGGGGCCTGCCCTGCGTCGTACGCAGCCGGCGTCCAGGACAAGCAGCAGATCACCGCCGCGAACGGGGCCCTTCCCGCGCAGGACGCCATCTTCGGCGCCATCGTCGAACTGTGGGGTCCCGCCGGCGCTCCGGTGCCCGTGTACTCGCCGAAGCCGCACTGCAACCAGGCCGGGCTCAGCGACCTCGGCCGCTACCTGGTGAACCGGATGATCGACATGGGCATGCTCTTCGACCCGGACCACATGAGCGTGATCGCCCGCAAGCAGGCCCTCACCCTGCTCGAGCGCGCCGCCCGACGAGGTCGGCACCCTGGGGTCCTCTCCAGCCACTCCTGGTCGACCCCCGACGCCTACCCCCGGATCTACCGGCTGGGCGGAGTGATCACGCCGTACGCCGGCGACTCGGAGGGCTTCCTGGCCAAGTGGAAGCAGCACCTGAAGTGGCGCGACCGCCGCTACTACTTCGGCTTCGGGTACGGCGCGGACATCAACGGCTTCGGCTCGCAGGGCGACCCACGGCACCCGGCCGAGTCCAACGACGTCGACTACCCGTTCACCGGTCTCGGCGGCGTGCGAGTTCGCCGGGAGCGCGGCGGACAGCGAGTCTGGGACATCAACCAGGACGGCGTCGCCCACTACGGGCTCTACCCCGACTGGGTGCAGGATGTGCGCGTCTTGGCCGGCTCTGCCGGGGCTGCCTTCCTCTCCGACATGTCGCGCGGTGCGGAGGCCTACCTGCAGACCTGGGAACGCGCCCTGGGGGTGCCGAACGACGGCTGCCGCGACGCCAGAGTCACCAAGCGCGTGCGAGCCTTCCGCGGCCTGCGCAAGGGACTGGGCTCGACCGCTGTCCTCAAGCGGGTCGGCCAGCCGCACACCCGACTGGGTACGACGTACCGGTACTGCGCGAAGAACACGGCCGGTAAGAAGGTGCGAGTGGCCGTCGACTTCACGCGGTCGGGCCGGGTGATCCGGGTCCGGTTCTGACGGGCGAAGTTACCGGGCGGTAGGATTTCTCTCACACTGCCCGCGCGCTGACCGGACCGAGCAAACCCCGTAGTCTCTGGGGCGAATCGTGTCGCGCAGGTCCGGCGAGGGGCCCGTCAGTTTGGAGTGCACATGCGCTGGGTGTTGGTTCTTGGACTGCTGCTGAACGTGATCGCCCTGCCCATCGCGGGCCGGCGCATCCTGTTCCTCTACCGCCTGATCAGCAGCGGTCAGCCCGCGCCGGGGCGTACCGAGGGTGCCACGAAGAACCTCGCCGTCACGGTCAAGAACCAGGTCGTCGAGGTGCTAGGCCAGCGCAAGCTCCTCAAGTGGTCCGTCCCCGGCGCCGCCCACCTCTTTGTGATGTACGCGTTCCTGATCCTGGCGTCGGTCTACGTCGAGGCCTACGGAGCGCTCTTCGATCCGAAGTTCGCCATCCCGCTGATCGGCCACTGGGCGCTTCTCGGCTTCCTGCAGGACTTCATCGCGGTGATGTGTGTTGCCGGCCTGGTCGTCTTCGCTCTCATCCGGTTCAAGCAGTCACCAGAGAGGCTGGGCCGCAAGTCCCGCTTCAAGGGTTCGCACACGGGCGGCGCCTGGCTGGTCCTGTTCATGATCTTCAACGTCATCTGGACGATGCTGCTCTTCCGTGGCGCAGCGGCCGCAACCGGCAACCTGCCCTACAAGAGCGGCGCCTTCGCGTCCATCGGGATCGGCAAGATCCTGGACGGACTCTCGCACGACGCTCTTGAGGTGGTCGAGCACATCGGCCTGTTGCTGCACATCGGCGTCATGCTCGTCTTCTTGGTGATCGTGCTCAACTCCAAGCACCTGCACATCTTCATCGCCCCGCTGAACGTCATGTTCAAGCGCACTCCGGTTGCCCTGGGCGCGGCCCTGCCGATGATGGCCGGTGGCAAGCCCCTTGACTTCGAGAACCTCGACGACATGGACGAGGACGCGGCCATGGGCATCGGCAAGATCGAGGACTTCAGCTGGAAGGGCATGCTCGACATGGCCAGCTGTACCGAGTGCGGTCGCTGTCAGTCGCAGTGCCCGGCCTGGAACACCGAGAAGCCGCTGTCGCCCAAGATGCTCATCATGAACCTCCGCGACCATGCGTTCGCGAAGGCGCCATACCTGCTCGAGGCCGACGAGGAGAAGCGCGCCGCCCTGCCCGCCGACGTACTCGCCGAGGCCGGCCGTGACCTGGTCGGTCCCACCGAGGGCGAGGCCTGGCACCCGACCGGCGGTGCTGTGATCGACCCGGACGTGCTGTGGTCGTGTACGTCGTGTGGCGCCTGCGTGGAGCAGTGCCCCGTCGACATCGAGCACGTGGACCACATCATCGACATGCGCCGGTACCAGGTACTCGTGGAGTCCAGCTTCCCGTCCGAGCTCAACGGGCTCTTCAAGGGCCTGGAGAACAAGGGCAACCCGTGGAACATGAACTCCAACGCCCGGATGGACTGGGCGAAGGGGCTCGACTTCGAGGTCAAGGTCGTCGGCGAGGACGTCGAGTCGCTCGACGAGGTCGAGTGGCTGTTCTGGGTCGGCTGCGCCGGGGCGTACGAGGACCGGGCCAAGAAGACGACGCGCGCCGTTGCCGAGCTGCTCGACCTGGCCGGCGTCTCCTTCGCCGTACTCGGGAACGGAGAGACCTGCACCGGTGACCCGGCTCGGCGCTCCGGCAACGAGTTCGTCTACCAGCAGCTCGCGATGGAGAACGTCGAGACCTTCAAGGAGACGAAGGTCAAGAAGGTCGTCTCCACCTGCGCCCACTGCTTCAACACCTTGAAGAACGAGTACTCCCAGCTCGGCATCGAGCTTGAGGTGGTGCACCACACCCAGCTGTTGAACCGACTGGTCCGCGAGGGCAAGCTGACGCCCGTCCCCGACACCGGCGCGCCGAAGAAGACGATCACCTACCACGACCCCTGCTACCTCGGGCGTCACAACCAGGTCTACTCGCCACCGCGCGAGCTCCTCGCGGTCATCCCGAACGCCGAGGTGGTCGAGATGGAGCGCAACTCCGAGCGATCCTTCTGCTGTGGCGCCGGTGGCGCCCGGATGTGGATGGAGGAGACGATCGGTCAGCGGATCAACGAGAACCGCACCATCGAGGCCGTGGGCACCGGCGCCGACCAGATCGCCGTCGGCTGCCCGTTCTGCCGCGTCATGCTGGACGACGGACTGACCAAGCTGCAGGCCGACGGCGACGCCGGCGAGCAGGTCGAGGTTCTCGACGTGGCTCAGCTGCTGCTGGCCGGGGTCAAGCGCGCCGACAGAGCCACGATCACCCCGGCCGCCGAGGCTTCCACGGAGGTCACCACCGAGGGCACCGCGGTTGCTGCTGCTGGTGGCACCGCCACCGCCGTGCTGGAGCGGGAAGAGTCGTCCGAGCCCGAGCCCGAGCCCGCGCCGGAGAGCACCGACCCCGAGCCGGCCGCCGAGCCGGCGAGCGCTCCCCCAGCGAACGAGGCAGCCGAGCCGGCACCGACAGCCGAGGGCGAGGCGACCCCGGAGCAGGACAAGCTCTTCTGACCAGGGCGAGCTCCGCCCGACCGTGCTGGGCTGGAACCGGGCTCAGTGGGCGCCGTTGAGGTTGAGCATCACGACCCCGGTGATGATGAAGGCCAGCGCGCTGACCTTGACCCAGTCGAGGTGCTCTCCGAGGTAGACGGCTCCGACCACGGCGATCAGTGCTGTACCGGCCCCTGACCAGACCGCGTAGGTCATCGAGACCGGGAGCACCCGGACCACCAGGGCGAGCAGCCAGATCGAGATCGCGTAGCCGCCGATCACCAGCAGGCTCCACTGCAGGTCTCGAAAGCCATGCGTCCTGGGGAGGGCGGCCGTCGCCGCGACCTCGGTGAAGATCGCCAAGGCGAGAAGTCCTAACGCGCCTACCATCGTCTCTTTCCTTCCCTTACTGTGTTGCAGTCGCTACATAAATGTAGCACTCGCTACACTGAGGCGTCCAACGAGTTTGAGGTGGGGAGCTGGAGTGGCACGGGAGACGGCGCGACGAGAGTCATTGGCCGAGGCGGCGACCGACTACGTCCTCGAGCATGGGCTGCTGGGACTCAGCTTGCGACCGCTGGCGGCGGCGCTGGGCACCAGCGACCGCATCCTGCTGTACCACTTCGAGTCCAAGGACGACCTGGTCGCGACGGTGATGCGGGTATCCAACGACCGAGCCATCGCCCGCATCGACCGGCTCCCGGCTGCCAGCGGTCCCGCCCAGGCGGTACTCGAGCTCTGGGCCGCCGTACGCGAGGAACCGCTCGAACGCTGCCAGACGCTGTACGTCCAGGCCGCCGCTCTCGGTCTGCTGGGACGAGAGCCGTACGCCGCAGTCGTGCGCGAGGCGAACGGTCGCTGGACGGCGGCCCTGGCAGCGCACTTGGTCCGCGCTGGTGTCCACGAGGCCGCCGCCGCCCGCGCCGTCGTCCTGGTGGACGCAGCGTTGATGGGGCTGGAGCTGGACTTCCCACTGCTCGACCCATCCGACTGTGCGCGGGCGGTGGAGGATCTCGCGGCAGCGGTCGCGACGATGGCCGCGCGGAAGCCTATGAGGTGAAGAAGGCGACGCCGGCCAGGATGAAGTAGAAGCGCATCGCCCGCCCCACGAAGCAGCTCAGGGCGAACACCCAGAAGCGCATGTGCAGCGAGCCGGCCAGCACCGCCATGATCAACAGGGGCGGGATCCCGACCGAGGCAGCTCCGAAGAGGATGCCTGCGGCGTACCAGGGTCGGCCGCGCATCCGAGCCTCCCACCGGTCATAGGCCTCACGGACCTTGGGCCGGTCGAGCTTCTTGCGGACTGAGGCACTCTCGACCGAACGCCTCGCCACGACGTACCAGATGACCTTGCCGAGCGTCTGCCCCAGGGCCGCGACCAGCGAGAGCCCCAGGGAAGCGGCGACACTGGTCTGCGAGCCCACCGCGCCGAGGTAGACCTCCGCGTTCAGGACAGGGATCAGCGCGCTCGCGAAGGCGAATCCGAAGGTCGACCACAGCAGCCCCACGCGCCGAAGCGTAGCTGTGACACCACCCGGCGTCAGTTATGACGTCAACGTGGCTTGACATGACATCATTCTGATGTCATGGTGGTGCACATGGACCTCACCCCGTACGTCGACAGCCTCCGCCAGGACCTGGCGGCTGCAGCCGAGGCCGGTGGCCCAGACATCCGCGCCGCCGCCGAGCGCCTGGCTCACGCCCTCGACCCGGCCGTCCGGTTGGCGCTCATGGATGCGCTCTCCCAGGCTGCGGCCGAGATCACCGCCGAGCTCCCCGAGGGGTCGGTCGAGGTGCGGCTCAAGGGCCGCGAGCCGCAGCTGGTCGTCGATGTGGCGTCCTACCCGAGTCCGCCGGCTCCGTCGCTTTCCCCGGCCTCGTCCTCCCCCGGTAAGGCGTCGGAGGAGGACGAGGAAGAGGGCACGATCGCCCGCATCACCCTGCGCATCCCCGAGTCAGTGAAGTTCCGCGCCGAGGAGCTGGCGGCCAAGTCCGGCCACTCGCTCAACGGCTGGATCGTCAACGTCCTGCGCACAGCGACCCAGTCGCGCGGCGCGGTCAACATCGACATCGACCTGTCGAGCATCCCCTTCTTCGACGATGGCCGCCCCGACCGCGGCCGACAAGGCTCACGCCGTATGTCCGGCTGGGTCTGACCCCTGACGACGAACCCCACCTGACTGTCCGGCATCAGCCGGCCGGGCGGTCGACCACACCCTTTTGGAGCCAGTCATGCAGCACGTGTTCAACACCCCGGAACCCGTCGTCCTCTTCGTCGAGCTCGGGTCCGGCCAGGTCTCGGTCCGCGCCGCCGACGTCCTCGAGACGATCGTCGAGGTGACCGGCCACCGAGCCGAGGAGGTGGTCGTGGAGCAGCGCGGTCACGAGATCGTGGTGATCGCACCCAAGCGCGTCGGCTTCCTGTCCAACCTCCGCGACCTGAACGTCAGCGTGACCTGTCCGACCGACAGCGAGCTGACTACCCGGCTCGGGTCTGCCGGCCTGGTCGCGACCGGGACCCTGGGCTGGGTCAGGATCCACTGCGGCTCCGGCAGCGTGACGCTGGAGACCGTGAACGCCGAGGCGCTCGTCAAGACGGGGTCCGGCGACGTCCGGGCGCAGACCGTCCACGGGTCGGCGAACCTCTCCTCCGGCTCCGGGGACATCGAGGTCGACAGGATCGAAGGGGCCGCCCAGCTCTCCACGGGCTCCGGCAGCGTCCAGATCGGGTACGCCGGTGCGGCACTCTCCCTCAAGTCGGGCTCGGGCGACCTGCGCGTGCACGACGCCTCGGGGGACGTGCGCCTCGCGAGCGGGTCGGGCGAGCTCCAGGTGGACCGTTTCCCCGCTGGCCGGCTCACTGCGAAGAACGCCTCCGGCGACATCCGCGTCGGCATCCCGGCTGGGGTCCCCGTGTGGACCGACATCACCTCGGTCAGTGGCCGCGTCACCTCGACGCTTGATGGTGCCGGTCCCCCGACCCAGGGCCAGGACCACGTCGAAGTACGAGCGAAGACCGTGAGCGGCGACGTCGTACTCCAGCAGCTGTGAGACCGGGACCAGCACTCGAAGGGAGAACTCCATGTACGACGACGACAGCAGCCTCCGCCTGGCCAGAGCACGCTTCGACGAGCTCACCGAAGGTGTGCAGCGGTCCAGGAGGCCCGGACCTCGGCGCAGCCGCCTCAGGGTCGCGCAGACCCTGCACCGGTTCGCCGACCGGCTCGAGAGCTGAGGCATCCCTGACCCACAACTGAATAGAAGGCATCGCCTTCATGGCGCCGGCTCCCGACTCACGAGGTCGGGACCGGCGCCCTCGGCACCGTCGTTCGCCGACGGCTTGACGGATCGGTGGGAGGCGATTGACGCGGCGGAGCGGGGCGGTCGTTGCGGCACGTGTGGCTAGAGCTGAAGGTGCAGGCGTAAGGCGTCGTCGAGGTGAGTCATCAGGTGCGTGGGCACGCGACCCAGGAAACAAGGTGACGATTGAGATGCCCCCACCGAGCAATAACCCTCAGCGCTCCGAGGTGCCCCCCACGCACCAAGTGGGTTCTCGTCTGCTGGTCAGCGGCGAGTCGCGTTGGGGCGAAGGCATCTTCAAGGACGGACTCGCGTGGCGCTGCGGCTTCACTCGCTACGACGGCACAGACACCGCGAACGCGTGGTTGCCGCCAGCGACTGAATTGCCTGCCAGAACGCCCGACCATGACCCACCGAGGGCTGCGCCCGATCATGCCGCGTCAGCGGCCGTAGTGATATCGGCACGCCGCGATGCGAGTGTCGGTGTCGGTGACCTTGTAGACGAGCCTGTGTTCATCGGTGATTCTGCGCGACCAGTACCCGGCGAAGTCATGCTTGAGGGATCGGGCTTTCCGATCCCGCTGTTGCCATTGCGCTGAACGTCTTGGATCAGCAGGTTGATCCGCTTGAGGACCTTGCGATCCTGAGCCTGCCACCACAGGTAGTCCTCCCAGGCATGAGAGTCCCAGACCAGCAACATGCTCAGTCGGCGTCGACCAGATCGCGCGGCTCCCCGCGGCCAGCTTCGAGACGTTCCATCGCGTCGAGCAAGCGACGTGCGTTGGCCGGTGATCGCATGAGGTACGCGGTCTCCCGAAGCGACTCGAAGTCGGCCAGTGACATGAGCACGACCGACTCGTGACCGGCGCGGGTGATCACGATCTCCTCTCGGTCGTTGATCACGCTGTCGAGGACCTCGGCGTAGTGGGCTCGCGACTCCGTGTAACTCATCGTCTTCATGACTCCTCCTGTACAGAAACCCGTACAGCACGGTCTGATGCGCACAAGCATGCGGATCCGTCCTCATCTGGCTGCCGGAGCCGCCACCCACAGCCGCGTTGACCCGGCGCCTCTCGGGTGCGGTTCGGGACCCCGTGTGAGGGGGCTAGGTGATCGGCGTGCGGTGGAAGTTCTGGAACGACTTGCTCGGGGTCGGTCCGCGCTGGCCCTGGTAGCGCGAGCCGTACTTCTCCGAGCCATACGGGTGCTCCGCGGGAGAGCTCAACCGGAAGAAACAGAGCTGCCCGATCTTCATCCCGGGGTAGAGCTTGATCGGCAGCGTCGCGACGTTCGCCAGCTCGAGCGTGACGTGACCGGAGAAGCCAGGGTCGACGAAGCCGGCCGTGGCGTGGGTGAGCAGGCCGAGGCGGCCCAGCGAGGACTTGCCCTCCACTCGCGCCGCGATGTCGTCGGGCAGACTGACGACCTCGTACGTCGAGCCCAGCACGAACTCTCCCGGATGAAGGATGAACGGCTCGTCACCCTCAGGCTCGACCACCCGGGTCAGGTCGGACTGGTCGGCGGCCGGGTCGATGTGCGGGTAGCGATGGTTCTCAAACACCCGGAAGAAGCGGTCCAGCCGGAAATCGATGCTCGACGGCTGGATCATCGCGGGGTCGTACGGCTCGATGGACACCCGTTGGGAGTCGATCTCCTTGAGGATGTCGCGGTCGCTCAACAGCACGCGAGCACCTTACAACCCGGATACCCACGCCCCGGCTAGTGCGTAGCAGAATCACTCCATGAGCTTCCAGCGGTACGTCGCCCTCGGGGACTCGTTCACCGAAGGCGTGGGAGACCCGGACCCGGCACGCCCCAACGGCCTGCGCGGCTGGGCCGACCGCGTCGCGGAGGTCCTGGCCACCCAGGACCCGGAGTTCCGGTACGCCAACCTGGCCATCCGCGGGCGCAAGCTGAGGGCGATCATCGACGAGCAGGTGCCGCCCGCCGTGGCACTCCAGCCCGACCTGGTGACCATCCATGCCGGCGGCAACGACATCCTTCGACCCAAGGTCGACCTCGACCTGCTCGCCGGTCACTACGACGAGGCGATCGGGAAGCTCGCCTCAACCGGAGCCCACGTCGTCGTCTGGACCGGGATGGATCTCGCCGGGTCCTCGCTCTACGGGAGGCTGCGTGGGCGGGTCGCCACCTTCAACGAGCACGTCCGAGAGATCGCCGACCGTCACGGCACCGCGGTCCTGGACCTGTGGCGGCTCAAGGAGTTCCGGGACTGGCGGCTGTGGGGCACCGACCGGCTGCACCTAGGACCAGCGGGACACCAGCTCATGGCGATCCGCGTCCTGGACCAGCTCGACGTCCCGCACGACCTCGACCCGCACCCGCTCCCGCCCGTGGTGGAGCTCTCCCGTCCTGGTCAGCTCAAGGCCGACCTTGAATGGGCGCGCACCTTCGCGGCACCGTGGGTGCACCGCCGCCTGACCGGGCGCTCGAGCGGCGACGGCATCTCCCCCAAACGGCCCGAGCTGGCTCCCATCTGATGTACGTCGCAGTCGTGGGACCCAGCGAGCCCGAGGATGTCACGCTGCTCGACCTGGCCCGCGAAGCCGGGCGGCTGCTGGCCGGCCGGGGGCACGTCGTGGTGACCGGTGGGCTCGGCGGCGTCATGGCCGCCACGGCCGAGGGGGTCGCCGAGGCCGGCGGGACCGCGGTCGCCCTGCTCCCCGGCTCGTCCCGCGCGGACGCCTCCCCCGGTCACGGGATCGTGATCCCCACTGGCCTGGGCGAACTGCGCAACGGCCTGGTGGTGCGCAGCGCCGACGCCGTGCTCGCGATCGGTGGCGCCTGGGGAACCCTCTCCGAGATCGCGCTGGCCGTTCGCACCGGCGTCCCGGTCTTCGCCGTACGGTCCTGGGACCTGCCCGACCCCGTTCAGCGGTGCACCACCGTCGCAGAGGCTGTCGACCGAATCGGGTAACATCTCTCGCTGTCGCCCCCGATCCAGGTCGAGGGTGCACTGCGGATGTAGCTCAGTTGGTAGAGCGCGACCTTCCCAAGGTCGATGTCGCGAGTTCGAATCTCGTCATCCGCTCCACGGCGCTTTCGCCGCTCGAGCCTCTAGGCTGTGCTGCACATCGGTACCCAGCCAGGAGGCCCGCGATGCCCCAGCCCACGCCCCTTCGCTCCGACGGTCCTCCGGAGCGGCTGAACTCGCCGTCGATCGAGTCAGTGCGGTCGCTCGAGGTGTTCCGGGCGCTGAGTGACGCGGACATCACGCAGGTGATCAACGCCGGCACCTTCGTCTCCGTCCCGGCCGGCTGGTCGTTGATCTGGGAGCAGACGCCGGCAGACAAGGCCTACCTCCTGCTCAGCGGTGAGGTTTCGATCCAGAGCGCAGGCGCCGAGATCGCCCGGGTGGGCGCCGGGCAGCTGATCGGGGAGACGGCGATCGTGACGCGTCACCTGCGCAGCGCCACCGTGGTCGCCGTCACCGACATCGAGGCCCTGCATCTGACCCGCGAGGCGGTCGAGCGGCTCGCCGAGGAGAGTCCCGCGTTCAAGGCGACGCTGGAGGACTCCGCGGCCAGTCACGGAGCCAAGGACCGCTGACAGAGAGCCTCACAGTCTGCTGAGCGCGGCGAGCGCGGCGTTGTGCCCGCACATGCCGTGTACCCCGCCGCCGGGTGGGGTCGCGGCCGAGCAGAGGTACACGCCCGGAACGCCGGTGAAGTACGGGTTGCCCGTCATACGCGGACGGAAAAGGATCTGGCGCACGGTGTGCGCCCCGGTCCCGATGTCTCCCCCGACGTAGTTCGGGTTGTACGCCGCAAGGGCGGCCGGGCCCGTCGACACCGTGGCCAGCACCCGCTCCCGGAAGCCGGGGGCGAACCGCTCGACCTGCCCGAGAACGTGTTCGGTGGCGTCACCGGTGAAGCCGTGCGGCACGTGGGCGTAGGCCCACACCGGATGGGTGTCCCCCACGGACCGGGTCGGGTCGGCCAGATACTGCTGGGCCACCAGGACGAACGGACGGTCCGGCATCCTTCCGGCACTGATGGCTCGTTCGGCGTCCGCGATCTCAGCCAGGCTGCCTCCGACATGGACAGTCCCCGCAGCCCGTGCCGACGCGTTGGCCCACGGAATGCCGCCCGCCACGGCGAGGTCAACCTTGAAGGCGGCCGGGCCGTGCGTAAACCGCTGGTAGTCGCGCCGTACCCGGGACGGCATCCGGTCGCCGAGGATCCCGACCGCGCCCTGGGGCGCGACGTCCAGCATCACCACGTCAGCCTCCGGCAGATCCCGCACGTGCACGCCGGTCTCCACGCGACCGCCGAGCTCCTTGAGGATCGAGGCCATCGCGGTCGTGATCGCCGCCGACCCACCCTGGGAGACCGGCCAGCCGAAGGCATGCCCGGACGCGGCGAGCAGCAATCCGAACGAGGCGGTCAGCGGCGCGGTGAGCGGCCGGAACGCATGCGCGGCACAGCCCGCGAAGAGGGCACGGGCCTCCTCGGTCTCGAAGCGGCGAGCGAACCACGCCGCAGGCTGGAGCCCGGCTATGCCGAACCGCAACAGTTGGACGGGCCGCTCCGGCAGGTGCAGGACCGGCCGGAGTACGTCGGCCGCCACCTCGTCGAAGTCCAGCGCGCCGAACACCTTCGCCCACGCGGAATCGCCGAGCCCGGCCGCCGTCCGCTCCACCTCCCGCAGCAGTACGCCGGCTCGGCCGCCGTCCAAGGGGTGCGCCAGGTCCACCGCGGGGAACCGCCACGTGACGCCGTACCGCTCGAGGTCCAGCGACCGCAGGAACGGTGAGCCGATGCCCAGCGGGTGCACGGCTGAGCACACGTCGTGCAGTAGCCCGGGCAGGGTGAGCTCCTCGGTCCGCGTCCCCCCGCCGATGCTGTCCCGGGCCTCGAGGACGGTCACCTCGAGGCCCGCTCGGGCCAGGGTGATCGCAGCGGCCAGCCCGTTGGGACCCGAGCCGACCACCACCGCCGCCATCATGGCCTCGAGCCTGCCACTGCGACGGTGGCCCACCGGGCAGCGGCTCGACGCTGGACACCTCTGCCGCCGTAACGGCTGAGCCGGGAGAATCGCCCCATGAGCCGCGACGTCATCCCTCTGCGCGAGGCGACGCGCACCTGGGCCGCCATCTCCGTGCAGACGTTCGGAGGTCCGGCCGGCCAGATCGCGGTGATGCACCACCACCTGGTCGACCAGAAGCGGTGGATCGGAGAGCAGCGGTTCCTGCACGCCCTCAGCTACTGCATGCTGTTGCCCGGACCCGAGGCCCAGCAGCTTGCGACGTACACCGGCTGGCTGCTCAACGGCTGGCGCGGCGGGCTCGTCGCAGGCGGGCTCTTCATCCTCCCGGGGGTGGCGGTGATGATGGCGCTGGCCGCCATCTACGTCGGGTACGGCGAGACGTCGGTCGTCACCGGCCTGTTCGCAGGACTCGCCCCCGCCGTGGTCGCCATCGTGATCCAAGCCCTGTTCCGGGTGGGCCGCCGTACCCTGAACCGCCCGGCCCTGTTCGCGATCGCGCTCGCCGCGTTTCTCGCGCTCCGCGTGCTTGATACCCCCTTCCCGGTCGTCGTGCTGATCGCGGGCATCGTCGGGTTCGTTCTCAAGATCCCCGCGCGTCAGCACCCGGCCAGCGAAGGACCACCGCCGCTGGTTCCCGACGACGCCCTCCACCAGGAACGTCCCTCGCTGGCGCGACAGTTCAAGATCCTGGTCCCGGGCCTCGTGATCTGGATGCTGCCAGTGGCGCTGGTCGCCTGGTGGTGGGGTGCGGACGGCGTGCTGGTCGACCAGGGGCTCTTCTTCGGGGGGACCGCCCTGGTCTCCTTCGGAGGTGCCTATGCGGTGCTGGCCTTCGTCGCGCAGCAGGCGGTACACACCTACCACTGGTTGACCGCGGGGGAGATGGTCCGCGGCCTCGCTCTCGCCGAGTCGACCCCCGGCCCGCTGATCCTCGTGGTGCAGTTCGTCGCGTTCGTCGGCGCCTACCACGCGCCCGGCTCGTTGGAGCCCTGGGTCGCCGGAGTGCTGGGCGCGCTACTCACCGTCTGGGTCACCTTCGTGCCTTGCTTCCTGTTCATCTTCCTCGGCGCTCCGTACGTCGAACGGCTGCGCGACAACCGTGCGCTGTCCTCGGCGCTGACCGGCATCACTGCGGCAGTGGTGGGGGTGATCGGGAGCCTCGCCGTGTTCTTCGCCGAGCACACCCTGGTCGACCTGGAGGCCTGGCTGTTGACCGCACTCGCCCTTGGGCTGCTGTACGTCGCCAGGTGGTCGCCGCTGCGCGTCCTGGGCGTCTGCGCGGCGCTCGGGCTGATCCTGCAGCTGGTCGGCTGACCGCCCCGATCACAGCGCGACCGGACGCTACTCGCGGCTCTCGGCCTCGATCGACGCCAGCGGAGGACCGCCGAGGTCGCAGTGCATCCACGGGCAGTCGGCGTGCTCCTCGTCGTCGAGGACCGGCCGCCGTACCAGCAGGGCGGAGAGGACACCGCCCCCGGCAAGCAGCCCAGCGCAGACCCACATCACGGTCCGGTAGGCCGGCAGCAGCGCGGCCGGCTCGCTGAACCCCTTGGCCCCGAGGCCGGCCACGATCGGAAGCACCGCGACGGCAAGCAGGCCGGCCGTCCGGGCCACCGCGTTGTTGACGCCGCTAGCGACGCCGGCCCGGCTGTCCGGCACCGCCCCCAGCACCGTCGCGGTCAGCGGCGTGACCATGGCAGCCAGCCCCAGCCCGAAGACCGTCATCGGGAGCAGGACGTCCAGTACGAAGCTGGTGTCGCTGTCCACGCGGACGAGCAGGGCGACCCCTGCCGCGGCGACCAGCGGCCCGGCGGTCATCGGCAGCGTGGGTCCCAGACGCTGGGAGATCTCTCCCGCCGTCGGCGAGAGCAGCAGCAGGCAAGCCGTCACGGGCAACAGGGAGAGGCCCGCTTGGAGAGGTGACACGTCGGCCACCACCTGGAGCGTGACGATGAGCCAGAACCCCATGCCTCCGATGGCGGCGTACACGAGGAAGGTCACCGCGTTGGTCGCGCTGAACGCCCGCGACCTGAACACGTCCAACGGCAGCATCGGCTCTTTTGCGCGAGCCTCGGCAATGACGAAGGCGACCAGGCCGACGACGCCGGCCGCGGAGATGGCGGCCGACTGCTGGGTGAGCCCGTAGGTCAGGGCGCCGAGCCCGAGAACGGCAAGCCCGACTCCGACAAGGTCCGTGTGCCGTGACGCCGCCGGGTCGCTGGTCTCGGGCACATGGGCCGACAGCACCAGGACGAGCGCGGCGACCGGGAGGTTGACGAGGAACACCAGCCGCCAGTCCCCGAGCCCCACGAGCCAGCCGCCGAGCAGCGGGCCGACCACCGCGGCGATGCCACTGAAGCCCGACCAGGCACCGATTGCGCGGCCTCGGTCCTCCGGCCGGAACGAGGCCTGCAGGATCGCCAGGCTGGCCGGCGTCAGGAGCGCCCCACCGATGCCTTGAAGCCCCCGCGCGGCAACCAGCGTCTCGATGTTGGGTGCGATGCCGCACAGCAGGCTGGCCAGGGCGAACCAGACGATGCCGATCTGGAAGACGCGCTTGCGCCCGAGCCTGTCACCCAGGGAACCCCCAAGCAGGATGAGCGAGGCAAGGGTGAGGGTGTACGCGTTGACCGACCAGGTCAGTCCCGCCGTACCGGCGTCGAGGTCGGCGTCGATCGCCGGGAGCGCGATGTTCACGATGGTGGCGTCGATCAACGCCATACCCGATCCGAGGATCGTGGCGGCGAGCACCCAGCGGCCCCGGGCCTCACCGATCTGCAACGCGCCCACAGGGCCAGACTAGTCTCGGCCCATGACCTTCAGCGGCTTCCCCAAGGAAGCACTCGACTTCTACGACGACCTCGAGCTGGACAACACCAAGTCCTTCTGGGCCGCACACAAGGAGACCTACGAGTCGGCGGTCAAGGCACCCATGGTCGCGCTCTGTGAAGCCTTGGAGAAGGAGTTCGGACCGGCCAAGGTCTTCCGCCCGTACCGCGACGTCCGGTTCGCCAAGGAGAAATCAACAGTAGACGGCCAATGTGGTGCGACCTGAAGCGGCCGCTCAGCCGATGAGCGGATGCGGCATTGGGGGTCGACCGTAGTACTGGTTGACCCGGTCAGCCGAAGAAAGCAGTTTCGACGGTCGATGGCCATAGGCACAGCAATCGCCCACCTTCGGGACCAGTTCGGAAACCGTGAACTGCACCTGGCGGGATAAAGACGAAGGTGCCAGGCCCGATGCCCTCCGCCGGATCTGAGTCGGTGTAGAAGGTGTATGTCCCCTCAAGTACGTAGAAGGCTTCGGCCTCGTCGTGGGTGTGCGGAGGGTTGTCGAAATCGGGGTCTTGCCACGCCTCTCCGAGCGCCCAGTGCCCGTCGGTTTCGGTGCGGGCCGCCTTGCGCGTGATGTGGGCCCGCACTCCGCCCATCGGCAAGATGATCGTGCTTCCGTCGGCCGGGCCGCGCAGAACGACCTTCGGCGCCTCTAGCTCAGCCATCTCGTAGCCTCCACATCGCCAGAGAGCAGTTTGGCACGTGATTCGGGCCTGATCCAGGCTCCCGGGCGCTCTTCCAACGGCGGGTGCGCGAGCCCGGCGAGGTCAGTGCGCGACTCCGTCGGCCGAAATCGGATGACACACTCAGGACGTGACGACGTTCACCGGCTTTCCGCCCGCTGCACTTGACTTCTATGACGACCTCGAGCTGGACAACACCAAGTCCTTCTGGGCCACCCACAAGGAGACCTACGAGTCGGCGGTCAAGGCACCCATGGTCGCGCTCTGTGAAGGCTTGGAGAAGGAGTTCGGTCCGGCCAAGGTCTTCCGCCCTTACCGCGACGTCCGGTTCGCCAAGGACAAGACTCCTTACAAGACCAGCCAAGGCGCGTTCGTCTCGGCAGGGCCGGCCACCGGCTGGTACGTCGAGGTGTCCTCGCCCGGCGTACGGGTGGGGGTGGGCTTCTACGAGGCTGCCTCGGACCGGCTGGCCAGGGTGCGCACGGCGATCGCCGACGGCCGCACCGGCAAGGAGCTGGAGAAGATCCTGGCCACGCTCGGCCGCAAGGGCTGGGAGCGTGGTGGCGAGACGCTCAAGACCGCACCCAAGGGGTACGCCGCTGACCATCCGAGGATCGAGCTGCTCCGGCACAAGTCGCTGACACTGGCCAAGTCTTACGGCTTCGACGAGGTGATCCACACTCCCAAGCTGCTGGCGATGGTCCGCGCGGACTGGCGCGCGGCGCGGCCCTTCGTGGAGTGGGTCGGGACCTACGCCGACGGCTAGGGCTGCTCCTTGGTCAGGTGCAGCAGCCAGCCATTCGAGGTGTTGACCAGCGCATACCGGCGCGTGGCCCCGCGGCCGTGCAGGACGAAGAGCATCCTCCGGTCGTTGCTGCCCACGTCCTCCCACCAGCCGGTGTCGGCGATCGACTTCTCGGAGTCCTCGTACGCTAGGTGGTCGAGGGCATGGTCCTCGACCAAGACCGCGAGGCGGTCCTGCGTGCTGCTCGTGGGCAGCCCCTTGGGGACCGCCCAGGAACGCAGCACGCCGTCCTGCTCCAGGCGCAGGTCGAAGTGCGGCCGCGGCTTCCGGTGGTCGTGCAGCACGTACGCCGGGCGGTCCTCATCCATGCCCCAAGGATGACTTACGCCGCGGAGGGCACCGCCTGGTCCGCGTCGAAGGCGGTCGCCAGGATCTCGCGTACGTCGGAGACCAGCTGCACCGTGACCGCGGCGAGCACCTCGGCAGGGACGTCGTCCAGGTCCGGCTCGTTGCGCTTGGGCAGGAAGACCTCGGTCAGTCCGGCCCGTTGGGCCGCCAGCAGTTTCTGCTTCACGCCACCGATCGGCAGGACCCGTCCGGTCAGCGAGACCTCGCCCGTCATCCCTACCTCTGACCTGATCGGCCGACCGGTGAGCAGCGAGACCAGGGCTGTGGTCATCGTGACGCCGGCGGACGGCCCATCCTTGGGGACCGCTCCGGCGGGGACGTGCACGTGGATCGGCTGCTCCAGCAGCTCGGCTGGCACACCCAGCTCGGTCGCGTGCGCTCGGACGTAGGAGAGCGCGATCTGGGCGGACTCCTTCATCACGTCACCGAGCTGGCCGGTCAGGGTGAGCCCAGGCTGAGCTCCCGGCAGAGAGGACGCCTCGATGTAGAGCACGTCCCCACCCATCCCCGTCACGGCTAGCCCGGAAGCGACGCCGGGTACGGCGGTCCGCTCGTGCGCGTCCGGGGTGAAGCGGGGTCGGCCGATGAGGTCCTTCAACTCGGCCACGTCGATGGTGACCGGCACCGCCGACAGCGAGGCCTTGCGGAACGCCTTGGCCAGCAGCTTCTCCAGCGAGCGGACTCCAGCCTCGCGCGTGTAGTTGGCCGCGATCTCGCGCAGCGCGTCCTCGGTGATGCTGAGCTCGTCGGAGGTCAGGGCCGCCAGCGACAGCTGCCGCGGCACCAGGAAGTCGCGGGCGATCGCTACCTTGTCCTCTTCGGTATAGCCGTCGATGGTGACCAGTTCCATCCGGTCGAGCAGCGCTGGTGGGATGGTGTCGAGCACGTTGGCCGTCGCGATGAAGACGACATCGGACAGGTCCAGGTCGAGCTCGAGGTAGTGGTCGCGGAAGGTGTGGTTCTGGGCGGGGTCGAGCACCTCCAGCAGCGCCGCGGCGGGGTCGCCTCGGAAGTCCGAGCCGACCTTGTCCACCTCGTCGAGGAGCACCACCGGGTTCATCGAGCCGGCCTCCTTGATCGCGCGAACCACGCGGCCGGGCAGCGCGCCGACGTACGTTCGCCGGTGACCGCGAATCTCGGCCTCGTCGCGCACACCACCCAGGGCGACCCGGACGAAGCTACGCCCGAGCGCGCGGGCCACCGACTCGCCGAGCGAGGTCTTGCCGACCCCTGGCGGACCGGCCAGCAGCACGACGGCACCCGAGCCGCGACCCCCTACGACTTCGAGACCACGCGAGGCGCGGCGGGTACGAACTGCGAGGTACTCCACGATCCGCTCCTTGACCTCGTCCAGCCCGTGGTGGTCGGCGTCGAGCACTGCGCGCGCGGCATCGAGGTCGGTGCTGTCGGTCGTGGTCACGTCCCACGGCAGCTCGAGCACCGTGTCCAGCCAGGTCCGGATCCAGCCGGCCTCGGGGTTCTGGTCGCTGGAGCGCTCGAGCTTGTGGACCTCACGCAGCGCGGCCTCACGCACGTGCTCGGGCAACGAGGCGGCCTCGACCCGCGACCGGTAGTCGTCGGAACCGTCCGGCTCGCCTTCGCCCAGTTCCTTGCGGATCGCAGCCAGCTGCTGGCGCAGCAGGAACTCGCGCTGGCTCTGCTCGACCGACTCGCGGACGTCCTCACTGATCTTCTCGTTGACCTCGGCCTCGGCGAGGTACTCCCGGGTCCACTCGATCAGCACCGTCAGTCGCTCCTGGACCTCCGGCGTCTCCAGCAGGTGTCGCTTGCGGTCGTTGGAGAGGTACGGCGCCCAGCCAGCCGTGTCGGCCAAGGCGGCGGGGTCGTCGATGGCATGCACCGAGTCGACGATCTGCCAGGCCTCGCGCTTCTGCAGGACAGCGATGACCAGCTTCTTGTACTCGGCCGCGAGCTCGGTCACCCGCCCATCCGTCGCCTCCGTCTCGACCGGCTCCGCCTCAACCCACAGCGCCGCGCCGGGCCCGGTCACTCCGGAGCCGATCCGCGCCCGTTCACCGGTGCGCAGTACGGCAGCGGCAGCACCGCCCCGGAAGCGGCCGACCTTCTCGACAGTGGCCACTACGCCGTACGAGGCGTAGCGGTCCTCGAGCCTGGGGGCTACCAGGAGCTCGTCGGAGGAGCCGGCCTTGGCGGCGTCGACGGCAGCCTGCGCGGACTCGTCGAGCTCGATGGGTACGACCATCCCCGGGAGCAGGACAGTGTCGTTGAGGAACAGGACCGGAAGCCGCTTGGCAGTCATTGTGACCCCTCGTGAAGTTGAGTGATGAAGGCTCAACTATTAGGAGGACGGCGCTGTTCCCGGTGACGGGCGGCGTTCACTGCCAGCGAAACCCCGGCTCAACCAACCAACATGCCCGGCTCAACCAACCAACATGCCCGGCTCAACCAACCAACATGCCCGGCTCAACCAACCAACATGCCCGGCTCAACCCCTACTCCTTGCGCAGCGTCGCCATGGTTCGGTCGATCTCCCAGTGGGCGCGCATGCTGACGATCTGGCCATCGTCGTTGAGGCGATAGATCGCGACGAGGTCGGTGTCAGAGACGGTGCCGTCCTCGAGTTTGGTGGTGAAGCGGCCGATGTTGGCGCAGTTGTTGCCGTTGGCGAACGAGTCGTGGATGGTCGCGTGGAACTCCTGCAGGGGCGCGATGGCCAGGTCCCAGAAGGCGCTGATCCCCTCGCGACCGTGATGGCCCTGGCCGGTGGGGTCGAAGAACGACGGGCCGACCGGGTCCTCGAGGACGGCGTCCTCGGCGAAGAGCGCCAGCCACTCGTCCTTGGCCTTGCGGGAGACCGCGTCGTACGAACGCTGGGAGATCCGGCGGGCCGGGTTGTCGCCGTCCGGAGCGGTCCAGGTAATGGCAGTTGATTCGATCACGGAAAAACTGTAACGCGTTCTAGTTCTGGGGGGAACCCTCAGTGCGGGAGCCAGGCCTCTTCGTCCTTGGTCAGCGCGATCACGTGCTTGGGAAGGCTCCTCTCGGCCAGGGCCTGGAGCGAGACCTGCTCGAAGACCTGGCGGAGGCTCGACCGGGCGGCGATCCACACGTGCTGGAGGATCTCGGCGGATTCGTTGTACTCCACCGACTCGGGCCGCAGGCCGTAGACGCTGACCAGCGGTCCGTCGACGGCCCGGATGACGTCGGCCACGGTCACGGTGTCGGCGGAGCGAGCGAGCCGCCACCCTCCGGACTGCCCGCGCTGGCTCATCACGACCCCGGCCCGGCGCAGGTCGGCAAGGATCGCCTGCAGGAAGCCGTGCGGGATCTCCTGGAGCTTCCCCAGCTCCTCAGCGCTCACCGGGGAGCCGTCGCTGCGGCCAGCGAGCTCGATCAGCGCCCGCAGGGCGTAGTCGGACTTCGCGGAGACTCGCATGGCGTAAGTCTGTCAGACAACTACAGAATCCGCTGAGGCGGCGGGCCGCGGCGACGGAGGCCGTCGCCGCGGCCTACGTCAGCCTCACCAGGTTGCGAGAGCCTGCCTGACCGCGAGGCGGAACATCTCGACCCCAACCACGCCGATGCCATCCGCCACCTTGTTGTACGACGAGCAGTTCCCGTCGTCTACGGCGTCGAACGTGCAATTGAAGGTGGTGTTGAAGAAACGTCCGTAGACGAACGGGTTGTCGACGATCCCACCTGCCCGGCTCCGGGTGGGCAGCCAGATGGTCCCGCCGACGGTCCGGTCCTCGATGACCTTCGGATCACAGTTGCCCGACTTCGGGCAGAGCCCGTAGCTTCCGCCCTTTGACCGGGCGACCACGCGGGACACGAACAGGTCGCGGTCCGCTGCACTGAGACCCGCCGCGTTCGCCTCCGCGATGATCATGTCCTTGAGGGCGCCGTCGCCGATCGGCCCGCCCGACATGAAGCCGTAGAGCGCGTCACGCCGGGTCGCGTCGAGCAGCGTGAGGTTCTCCACCTTCTCGTAGATCTTGCCTGCGTCGACCAGGGTCAGCTTGTTGTTCTTCCACGGCTGCGGGGAGGACTTCGCCGGGCAGCCGATGCGGTGGTGCAGCTTGCTCTTGGTCATTCCGGCCACGGCGATGGTGGTGTTGAGCTTGCTGAAGCCGTACTTGCGGGTGACCGCATCGGTGGTGCGGTTGTCCGACTGCTGCATCATGTTCTTGACGATCACCGAGCCGAGCTTGTCGACGTACTTCTTGGTGGTGATCAGCGTGCCGTCGTTCTTGTACGCGCACTTGTTCTTGTCGTCGCCATAACCGGGGCTGCCCGGGTAGCGGGCGGGGTCGGATGGCCTGGCGTACCAGGTCACGTTCGTGTTCAGCGTCGTGCTGGTCGACGGCTTCTGTACGTCGCGCAGCGCCGTCACAGCGTGCACGATCTTGATCATGCTGGCCGGCTCGAAGACCGTGCCCGCGTTCAGAGAGACCACCGTGGGACCGCCGACCTGCTTGAGGTAGAAGCCCCAGGAGCCCTTCATCTTCGACTCGACCAACGCCCGGACTCGACTGGTCTCGGCGTTGACATCGTTGATGAGCAGAGCGTTGAAGTAGCGCTTCCCGTTCTTGACGTACGGGTTGATCTTGTAGATCCGGGCGCCATGCTGGGCCGCGAAGGCACTGAGCTGTCCGGTGCTCTGTCCGAGCACCCACCACCAGTACTCGCCCGAGCCCTGCTGCATCACCGCGTCGTAGCGGCCGTTGGACCGGCGCTCCAGGTCGATGAGCCGGGCCCGGTTCGTCTTCAGGGCCGAGACCAGCTGCGCCTTGGTGGCGTTGTAGTAGTGCCACCAGGGCTTGGCGTCCACACCGGTGTTGGCGATGTAGATCGCGGCGTACCGGGGTCCGTTGCTCGTGGCGTAGCGGTCGACGTCGATCACCCGGACGTTGTGGGTGCTGACGTAGTTGGTGATGGTGGAGAGCTTGACGCCGTAGTGCCAGCCCCAACCCTTGAGCGCCGGTCCGGTGTTGCTCACCATCACCACGGCGTACCGACGCCCAGCCGAGGTCGAGTACGCCTCGATGTCGACCAGGCGCGCGTTCTTAGCGGCGAGCTTGGCCTTGACCTTGGCAATGGTCTGCCCGTAGTACCACCACCAGCCCCGGGCGTAGCTGCCTGAGTTCTTAACGTAGGCGACGCTGAAGCGTGGTGACGCGGAGTTCACCTCGAGGTCGATGATCCGGTAGCCCTTGCCGACGAACGACTTGACGGTGGCCGGCGTGGCGTTGGTGTGCCAGCCCCAAGCCGTCAGGTCCGCGCTGTTGCGGTCCGGGTCCTGGACCTCGCCAACAGCGTCGGCCGAGCGAGGTGTCGCGAGCAGCGCGGTGACGAGCCCGGCGAGCATGAGAGCCGCGAAGCCACGTCTGCCTGCCCCTTGGCGGGTGGTCGGACGGAGGAAAGTGAGCATGGTGGAGACCCCGAACCTTGAGTAGGCCGCCGAGGCGGCACGGATGGCCCCTTCGCAACGCCCAACGTGCTCCGGTTCCTTGGCCGCGGCTATGACCCGAACGGGCTATTTGTGCGCTTTCCCTTTCTGGGCTCGGAGCCCCGCAGCCTCTGCGCATGGCTCCGCCGGGACCGGGTACTGACCCGGTGTCGATACGTTCGCCACCGACACAGGAGGACCGCATGGGAACGCAGGACAAGTTCGAGAACAAGGCCGACGAGCTCAAGGGCCAGGCCAAGGAGAAGGTCGGAGAAGCGACGGACAACGAGCAGTGGCAGGCCGAGGGCAAGGCTGACCAGACCAAGGCCGACCTCAAGCAGGCTGCAGAGAAGGTCAAGGACGCCTTCACCAAGGACTGACGCCCTCGCAGGAAGCGGCGCCGCTCGGCGCCGCTTTCTGTATGCCCGCTTGACGCCCGTTCGCGCGGCCCGTAACCCCGATCTTCTGTGGGCCCCGACACGTCCTACGCGTGCGAATCGCCTTCCCAGGCACCAGATCCGGCCAAGTCCTTGTCCTACCTACTGATGAGTACGTATCATCAAGTTACTGGTCAGTACACCGGCCGGTAACCGAGGACGCACCCGTCACGAGACCACACCGAGGTGGATTCATGAGCCACTACAAGTCCAACATCCGCGACATCGAGTTCAACCTCTTCGAGGTACTCGGCCGCGACGAGGTTTACGGTTCCGGCCCGTTCGCCGAGGTGGACGTCGACACTGCCAAGGAGATCCTGGCCGAGACCGAGCGTCTCGCCCGCGAGGACCTGGCCGCGTCGTACGTCGACAGCGACCGCAACCCGCCGGTGTTCGACCCGGTCACCAGCACCGCCAACCTGCCCGAGTCGTTCAAGAAGTCCTACGAGGCCTTCATGAAGGCCGAGTGGTGGCGCCTCCAGCTTCCCGAGGCTCTCGGCGGCCAGTCGGCTCCTGCCTCCCTGAACTGGGCCGTCGGCGAGTTCGTGCTCGGTGCCAACGCTCCCATCTGGATGTACTCCGCAGGTCCCAGCTTCGCCTCGGTGCTCTTCAAAAACTCCAACGGCGTCGCCCGCGACGTACGGATCGCCGAGCTCATCGTCGAGCGGCAGTGGGGCGCCACCATGGTGCTGACCGAGCCAGACGCGGGCTCCGACGTCGGCGCCGGCCGGGCCAAGGCCACGGCCAACGAGGACGGCACCTGGAACATCGAGGGCGTCAAGCGCTTCATCACCTCAGCCGAGCACGACATGAGTGAGAACATCATCCACCTGGTGCTCGCCCGGCCGGCCGGCATCGAAGGCCTCGGGGGGCCCGGCACCAAGGGTCTCTCCCTCTTCATTGTTCCCAAGTTCCACTTCGACCTGGAGACCGGTGAGCTGACCGGGGAGCGCAACGGCGCCTACGTCACCAACGTCGAGCACAAGATGGGCATCAAGGTCTCCAACACCTGCGAGGTGACCTTCGGCGAGAAGGAGCCAGCAGTCGGCTACCTGCTCGGCGAGGTGCACGACGGCATCGCCCAGATGTTCGACGTCATCGAGAACGCGCGGATGATGGTGGGCACCAAGGCCATCGCCACACTCTCCTCGGGCTACCTCAACGCGCTCGAGTTCGCCAAGAGCCGCGTCCAGGGTGCCGACCTCACCCAGGCCGCCGACAAGACCGCTCCGCGCGTCACGATCACCCACCACCCCGACGTACGCCGGTCGCTGATGACGCAGAAGTCGTACGCCGAGGCGATGCGCGCACTGGTGCTCTACACCGCGTCCTGGCAGGACCGCGTCCTGGTCGCCGAGCACAACGGCGAGCCGGACGACCTCGCTGCGCGCGTGAACGACCTGCTGCTGCCGATCGTCAAGGGCTACGGCTCGGAGCGCTCCTGGGTGCTGCTGGGCACCGAGTCCCTGCAGACCTTCGGTGGCTCGGGCTTCCTGCAGGAGTACCCCATCGAGCAGTACGTCCGGGACGCCAAGATCGACACCCTCTACGAGGGCACGACCGCCATCCAGGGTCAGGACTTCTTCTTCCGCAAGATCGTCAAGGACCAGGCCCAGGCACTCGGCTACCTGGCGAACGAGATCAAGGGTTTCATCGCGAGCGAGGCCGGCAACGGCCGTCTGAAGGTGGAGCGCGAGCTTCTCGAGAAGGCCCTCGCCGACGGCGAGGCGATGGTCGCCACCATGATCGGTCACCTGATGTCGGCCGACACCAGCGCGGAGGGCGGCGACCTTCGCAACATCTACAAGGTCGGCCTGAACACCTCTCGGCTGCTCATGGTGCTCGGCGACATCGTCTGCTCCTGGTTGCTGCTGCGCGGCGCCGAGGTGGCCCTGACCAAGCTCGGTGGCGACGTCAGCGCGAAGGACAAGTCGTTCTACGAGGGCAAGGTCGCGGCGGCGCAGTTCTTCGCGCGCAACGTACTGCCGAAGGTCGCCTCGGAGCGGGCGATCGCGGAGAACGTCGACCTGTCGCTGATGGACCTGGCCGAAGAGGCCTTCTGAGCCCAGGCACGTCGCAGATCCAGACACACCCCAGGCCGCGCACCGCAAAGGTGCGCGGCCTCGGTGTTGTTTGCTTATGGTCGAGTGATGCGACGAACTCTCGGAGCAGGTGTCCTTCTTCTCGGCCTTGCCCTAGCTGCACCTGCCACCGCCCAGCCGGAGTCCGCGTCACGACCCGGCGGCTACACACGCCAGACCTCCGACGGGCGCGCCGGTGAGGTCGCGGCGCCGATGCCGGCGACGCGGGCTGCCCCCGTGGTCAAGAACCAGTGGCAGTACGAGGTCGCCCCCGGCCTGACCTACCGGCAGTGGGACCAGGCCGACGCGCGCGGGCCGCAGCGGGTCTTCCTGCTCAGCGGGAACCTCGACGAGCCCACTTTGCGACTCCGGTACGCCGGGACGCAGTACCTGCGCAGGAGAGCGCCGCTGAAACGGATCCTCACCCACCAGGGCGCCGTCGCCGGCGTCAACGGCGACTTCTTCGACATCGCCGACCTCGGCGCGCCTCTGGGGGTCGGCGTCGACCGCCGGCGTCTGCTGCATGGCCCGGTCGTCAGACCCAACGCGGCCTTCGTCCTGGACAAGGCCGGCCAGCCCCAGATCACCGGCGTCGAACTCGTCGCCAGGATCCCCCGCCACCCGAAGATCCTCATCACGAACCTGAACTCTCCGACGGTGGACCCGCACGGCGTCGGGGTGTACACACCCCGCTGGGGCAAGACGGCCGGCTACCGGGTCATGGGACCCCGGCATCCGAACGTCCGCGAGGTCGTCGTACGCCGGGGTCGGGTCGTATCCAACCGGAAGCGGCTCTCCGAAGGACAGGTCGTGAGGGGCCCAGTGCTCGTCGGTCGCGGACGCGGGGCCGACTCGCTGCGCCGGCTCCGTAAGGGGACCCGGGTGCAGGTGCGGACCTGGGTCCGGGGCGAGCCGAGGCTGGCGCTGACCAGCAACGCAGTCCTGCTCCGCGACGGAGCGATCGTCCCCAGGGACGACCGAGCCCTTCACCCGCGCACCGCCATCGGGATCGACCACGATGGCCGCAGGCTGCTGCTGGTGGTCGTCGACGGCCGTCAGCTCGACAGCCGCGGCGCCACCATGGTCGAGCTGGCCAGGCTGCTGCTCTCGCTCGGCGCCGAAGACGCCCTGAACCTCGACGGCGGCGGCTCCTCGACGATGGTCGCGGCGCGGCCTGCAGACGGACTGCTCAAGGTCTGGAACTCCCCGTCCGACGGCCGGCAGCGCCCCATCCCGAACGGCTTGGGCTTCCGCTCGACCGCACCCTGACCGGGGCCCGGGTCAGCGCGAGCGCTTCTCGGATCCCGACCAGCGTGCCTTGCCGCCGGTCTTGTGCGTGGCTGAGCCGTAAGGCTTGCTCGTCGGTCGGTTGCCGGACGCTTCGGTCGGCTTCTTGGCCGTGGGCTTGTCGGCGTACTTGCTCTCGAACCTCTTCGCGGGCGCCGCGGTACGACGGTGCTCGGACCGGTCATCCTTGCTCCACTCGCGACGAGCCGGACGCTCACCGTCCCGCGCGGGACGCTCGGCACGAGCCGGACGCTCGCTGCTCCACTCCCGACGAGCCGGACGCTCACCCTCACGAGCGGGACGCTCGGCACGAGCCGGACGCTCGCTGCTCCACTCCCGACGAGCCGGACGCTCACCGTCCCGCGCTGGCCGCTCGGCACGAGCCGGACGCTCGCTGCTCCACTCCCGACGAGCCGGACGCTCACCCTCACGAGCGGGACGCTCGTTGCGATCCTTCCAGCTGCCGGTGCGAGGCGCCGACGTACGCGCGCCGTACGGCTTGCGCTGGCCGTAGCTGCCCCGCGAGCCCGATGCCTGTGCGGAGACGGGCTCGAAGACGGTTCCAGCCGACTCACCCAGCGCGCGGGTGGTCATCGGCCTCGGCGCGGTGCGGATGTCATGGTGCTTGGCCGTCACCCCGGCCGACTTCTGCAGGCGGCGTACCTCGTCGAAGCGCTTGCGCACGGTCAGGGTGACCACCGCGCCGGACTCACCGGCACGCGCGGTACGGCCTGAGCGGTGCAGGTAGGCCTTCGGGTCGGTGGGGGCGTCGAAGTGGACCACCAGGCCGACGCCGTCGACGTGGATGCCACGAGCCGCGACATCGGTGGCGACGACGACCTTCGCGTCTCCCTTGGAGAACTTGTGCAGGTTCCGCTCCCGGACGCGCTGGGAGAGGTTGCCGTGCAGGTCGACCGCCTCGATGCCATGACGCTCGAACGAGTCGCGCAGCTCGGTGGCGCCCTCGCGGGTCTTCACGAAGACGATGGTGCGGTTGCTCGCCTCGACGAGGGCGGTCGCAGCCTCGAGCTTGTCGCCGAAGCCGCCGACCACCATCACGTGGTGGTCCATCGTGACGACCGAGCCGGCTGCCGGGTCCACCTTGTGTGTCTTCGGGTCCCGCAGGTGCTTACGGACCAGCTTGTCGACGTCACCGTCGAGCGTGGCAGAGAGCAACAGTCGCTGGCCCTCGGCGGGAGTCTGGTCCAGCAGCGCGTCGACGGCAGGGTAGAACCCGAGGTCGCAGAGGTGGTCCGCCTCGTCCAGGACGATGATCCGCACGTCGTCGGTGCGCAGGCTTCCGCGCTCGATGAGGTCGGCAAGCCGGCCAGGGGTGGCAACGACGATGTCGGTGCCCTGACGCAGAGCCTTGATCTGGCGGTCGTACGGCGTGCCGCCGTACACGGTGGTGAGCTTGAGGTGAGCGGCGTGCGCCAGCGGCTCCATCGAGCGGCGCACCTGGGTGGCCAGCTCCCGGGTCGGCACGATGATGATGGCCCGCGGGCGGTGGATCCGGCTCTTCTCGCCGGCCAGTCTGGTGATCACGGGAAGACCGAAGGCAAGGGTCTTGCCGGAGCCGGTCTGGGCGCGACCGAGTACGTCCTTGCCGGCGAGCGCATCGGGCAGGACGGCCGCTTGGACGGGGGTCGGCTCGGTGATGCCGGCGCGAGAGAGGGCCTCGACCACGGGAGCGGGGAGGCCGAGGCCGTTGAAGGAAGACAGTGGCATGGGAAAGGGTGTTCCTGACGCAGACGCGGGGCGCGCGCTGACCGGGCCACAGGTGTGGACCAAGCTGAGCCTCAGAGCGCTCGAGCCCGATCACTGACCTTGTGCGGTTCCGTCCGCACGTCACACCGGGCAAGAAGAAGGGCCCTGCACGAGGGCCCTTGGCTGCCTCCAGTTTAGCCGAGATCCAGCACGGGTCTTACCACTGGAGCGTCAGCCACGTCACATGCAGGCGCCTGGACTTGACCGGAGGTTTAGGCATCGGCGTTCGGGGAACTCTGAGAGGCGCAGGAACATTCGCTGAGACAGGAGCGCGCAATGGGCATCGGCCTTGGCATCATCCTCTTCCTGGCGGGGCTCATCCTCGTCACGGGAGTTGTGGAATACGACATCAACTTCATCGAGGACCAGACCCTCGGCTGGATCCTTCTGCTGGTCGGCGTGCTGGCGCTGGTTCTTTCCCTGGTGATCAACCAGCAGCGGAGCCGCCGCGACACAACGCACATCGAGGAACACCACATCGACCGCTGAACTCGTTAGTGGGCGGACAGGGGCAGCACCAGCCGGGTGCTGCCCTTGTCTGTTATCCGCACCGGTACACCCCAGTCCTGCTGGTGGACATAGCACGCGGCCCCTTCACCGCCCTCCTGGTCACAGGAAGCGGCCCGCGCCGCGATGTGCAGGACACCGTCGCCGACGGCGGCGTCGACCACCAGTGTTCTGCTCAGCTCGATACCGCGACCGGAACCGGAGCGCAACAGCGCCTCGGGCGTACTCGAGACCATCAGCTGCGCGGCCGGACCGAACCGGTCGTCCACCTTCTGCCCTGGCGGGGGCGTGAACTCCACGACGAGCTCGACCTCACCGGCCGCCAGGTCAGTGGGAGGACGCTGGGTCCGACTCGAGAACTCCCGGCCCGTCGCGCTCGCTCCCAGGGGAACGCGGGTCAGCCGGTGCGCGGTGGACTCCACCACGACAAGGTGGTCCCCGTCGACAAAGAGGCCGCTCGGTTCGGCGAGGTCGACAGCGATGGTGCTCACCTGCCCGGTCACCGGCTCGTAGCGGCGTACGGCGCCGTTGTAGGTGTCCGCCACCGCGACTGAGCCATCCGGCAGGACGGCGACCCCGAGCGGGTGCTGGAGCAGGGCCTGGCCAGCCGGTCCGTCGCGGTGGCCGAAGTCGAAGAGCCCGGTGCCGATGGCGGTGTGCACCTCGCCGTCCTCGACGTAGCGCAGCGAAGAGGTCTCGCTGTCGGCCAGCCAGAGCCGGGCACCGTCAGCGGCCGCGCCGGAGGTCTGCGCGAGCCAAGCGTCAGCGATCGGGCCGTCGAGGAGACCCTCCGTCCGGGTGCCGCCGACGTGTTCGGCCACACCCGTAGCGGGGTCGTAGGTCCACAGGGTGTGGTCCCCGGCCATCGCGACCCAGACCCGGCCCTGGTACCAGGCCACATCCCACGGGCTGTTCAGGGCGTCGGCAAGCACCGACACCTCCCCGGTCCGCAGATCGATCCCCCGCAAGGCGTGGTTCGCCGTGTCCGCCACCACGACGGTGCCGTCGGGAAGCAGGCAGAGTCCGTTCGGCTCCCGGAAGCCGTCGAAGCGGCGCACCACCTCGTCGCCGGCGAGCTCGACCACCTGATCGTGTCCCGCGTCGGCGACCAGCACGTTCCCGCCGGGCAGGAGCACCGCCTTCGCGGGAAACGAGAGTTCTCCCGGCTCCACCGACGGAGCGACGTACGGCGAGTCGCCGGGCTGGAGCGTGCCCCTGGCCAGGTACTCCTCCCGTAGCGCCGCAATCAGCGCGTCGATGGCATGGACATGGCCCTCGCCGGCGTACTGCGCGACGACGTACCCCTCGGGGTCGACCAGCACCAGCGTCGGCCAGGCCCGCGCGGTGTAGGCCTGCCAGGTGACCAGCTCAGGGTCGTCCAGGACCGGGTGCTCGACCCGGTAGCGAGAGACGGCGGCCCGCAGCGCGTCCGGTTCCGCCTCGTGCACGAACTTGGGCGAGTGCACGCCCACCACGACCAGCTCTGACGCGTACTTCTTCTCCAGGGGCCGCAGCTCGTCCAGGACGTGCAGGCAGTTCACGCAGCAGAAGGTCCAGAAGTCCAGCAGCACGAAGCGCCCGCGCAGCTCTCGCAGCGTGAGGTCACCGTCGGTGTTCAGCCAGCCCCGTCCCCGAAGCTCCGGGGCCCGCACACGGGCACGCTTGCTCATGTCGCCCAGTCTCCCGGTTTGCTCAACCCCGTAGCTGCGCCGCGCCTGGCCAAGACTGTCGGGCGCTGAGCCTAGGATCGGTCAGGTGAACCGACGATGAGCAAGATGGACGGTCTCCGCGCGATGCGCGAGGCCCGCTATGCCGAGCGGGCGGCCCGCGCCACCCAGCCCACCGCCACCCAGCCCACCCCCGGCGCGACCACGCCAAGAGCCAGACAGCAGAGCCCTGGGCGCCCGGCTTCCGAGCCAACTGTGAGCGACCAGCTCGAAGCCGCCCCCGAGGTCCAACAGGACCACCTGTGCGGCCATCGAGCCATCAGCGGACGGACCTGCACCCGGGAACGAGGGCATTCGGCCAAGAGCCACCGCTATTCCTGAAGCACCGACGTCGCCGTTCGGCTCGCTGGGTTGGCGTTCTAGGGTGGGCGGATGAGTGATGCGGAGCGGTTGAACGGCTACCTCGAGGTCTGGCGGGAGGCGACCAGCGACGCCAGCGTGCTGCTGCGCAGCCTGGACCCGAACGACTGGGAGAAGCCCACCGACCTGGCCGGCTGGAACGTCCGCAGTGTCGCTGCGCACCTGGCCCACCTCGAGTCCGAGCTGGCCGGGATCCCCCAGCAACACGTCGACGTACCGGAGGCCTCGCACATCAAGGGGCTGATGGGCCAGTTCACCGAGGCGGGCCCGCTTGCTCGGGCCGACTGGACCGCTGAGCAGATCGTCGACCAGTTCGACGAGGCGGTCGCGATCCGGGACAAGGCGCTACGAGACGACCCGCCCACCGACCCGAACGCACTGGGCCCAGGCTTCGCGGCGCTGATCGGCTGGAGCTGGGAGACGTTGCTCTCCAACCGTCCCGTCGACGTCTGGATGCACACTCAGGACATCAGGCGCGCTGTCGGCCGTCCCGGCGGGCTGGACTCGGCCGCTGCGGCCCACGTAGCGGACGTCTTCGCCAAGAGCCTCCCGTACGTCGTAGCCAAGCGCGTCGGCGCCCCCGCCGGTACGACAGTGGTGCTGGACGTGACCGGCGACCAGGCACGGATCCTGGGTGCCGGGGTCGGCGACGACGGGCGCGGCGTCCCGATGCTCCAGCCGCCTGACGACCCGACCGTCCAGATCACCCTCGACTTCGAGTCGTGGATCGTGCTCAGCGGCGGCCGGCGTACCCCTGAGCAGGTCGACACCACCATCGAGGGCGACCACGACCTGGGCGCAACCATCCTTCACAACCTGGCGGTCACCCCATGAGCACCTGGCAGTTGAACGACATCCCGAACCTGACGGGCAAGCGCGCCCTGGTCACCGGCGTAACCAGCGGTCTCGGCGAGTACACCGTCACCGAGCTCGCGCGGGCAGGCGCCGAGGTCATCCTGGTAGCCCGCAACCAGGCCAAGCTCGACGCCACCGTGCGCGACGTGATCGAGGCCGCCCCGCTGGCCAAGGTGACCGGTGTCCTCTGCGATCTGGCTGACCTCACCTCGGTGCGAGCCGCCGCGAAGGCGGTCTCCGAGCTCGGACCGCTCAGCATCCTGGTCAACAACGCCGGGGTGATGGCGACCCCGCACCAGCGCACCGTTGACGGCTTCGACCTGCAGTTCGGTACCAACCACCTGGGCCACTTCGCCCTGACCGGACTGCTGCTTGAGCAGCTCTTCGACTCCGGCGATGCCCGCGTGGTCTCCCTCTCCTCCCACATGGCACGCGGAGCGCTGAAGCCCTCCCTCGGTGACCCGCGGCTGCCCCCCAGCCGCTACAACCGGTGGTACGTCTACTCGCAGTCCAAGCTGGCCAACCTCCTCTTCGCCTTCGAGCTCGACCGCCGGGCGCAAGCCGCCGGCCTGCCGATCACGTCGGTGGCAGCCCACCCGGGCTACACCCACACCGCGCTGCAGAAGGAGGTCTGGATCGTCGAGGCCACAAGCGGCCTCGTCGGTCAGTCCGCCGCCATGGGGGCACTGCCCTCCCTGATGGCAGCCACCGCACCCGGGCTGCGGGGTTCGACGTACGTCGGCCCGTCGGGTCCGTTCCAGCTGCGTGGCCTTCCGACCATCGTCAAGGCCCCCAAGCCTGCCTGGAACGAGGCCAACGCCAAAGCGCTGTGGGAGCTGTCCGAGGCCGCGACCGGCGTGCGCTTCCTCTAAGGCCTAACCGACGAACGCCCCGGGCACACCGGTGATGCGCCAGTCGTCCTCGAAGCGGGCGACGACGAAGACGGCGCTGGACCGTTCCTGCTTGGCCTGGTCGGCCAGACCCATCGAGCACTCGACCAGCGCTACGTCCACCGCGCCGCGTGGGGTGGCGACCCCGGCCGGGTGCGGTTCGACCCCGACCACGTCAAAAGACGCGAGCTCGAAGGCGTCCGCGTCGACGTGGCAGGACCGGCCCCACTGGCGCTCGACCTCGCCGCTGACCCTCAGGTAGCCCGTCGCCTTGGTGCACTGACCGTTGTCGTAGGCCTTGAGGAACCTCTCGACCACACCCTCGGGGCTATTGCCGGACCTGAGCGTCACCATCAGCCCCGCTCCGGTGGCCACCAGGACCATGACCGCCACCCCGATGCCCATCAGCAGCCCCCGTCGGGAACGGGGCTCCGGCCCGGACCCACCGGCCCGTTCACCGACGTACGGCGGGGGCGGCAGTTCGCCGTCGGGGTCCATGCGGGCATCCTAGGTGCATGCCCCTTCTCCGACCGGTCACCGACGCCGACTTCAGTGACGTCCTCGCGCTCAACCTCCGCAACGTCGAGATGCTGGCCCCGATGGACGAGCGGCGACTGCACGAGCTGCAACCCATCGCTGACCGGTGCGACGTACTGGAGCAGGACGGCAGGTTCGCCGGCTTCGTGATGACCTTCGGCCCGCACACCACCTACGACTCGCACAACTACCGCTGGTTCTCCTCCGAGTACGACGACTTCTACTACCTGGACCGGATCGTGCTGCACGAGGACTTCCGCAGGCAGGGACTCGGCACCTTCGTGTACGACGACCTGGAGACGGTCGCTGCTCCGCACGGGAGGATGGTGCTGGAGGCCCACCTGCACAACGAGGGCTCGCTCGCCTTCCACCGCGATCGCGGGTACGTCAACGTCGGAGCCATCGGCGAGGACGAGCACCGCCTCACCCTGATGGAGAAGACGTTCAGCTGACCTCGAAGGCCTCGACCGGCTTGTGGATGCCCTTGAGCTGCAGCGGCCCCAGGGGACGGCACTCGACCTGGTCCTTGACCAGCAGGTACGTCGAGTAGCTCAGCACCGTGCGGCCGTGCTCGCAGGCAGCCTGCAGCCGGGCCGCGATGTTCACGTGCTTGCCCAGCGCGGCGTACTTCATCCGCTCCGGCGTCCCGAAGTGCCCGATGGTGACCACCCCGGTGTTGATCCCCATCCGCACCGCCAGCGTCTCGGTGATCCCGGCCTCACGCCACTGGTCGTTGAGGCGCTGCATCGCCTCGTGCATCTCGCCCGCCATCCGCACCGCGTTCAGCGCGTGCTCCTTGTCGGTGGTGGCGTGCGGGGCACCGAAGAGGATCAGCAGCGCATCCCCTTGGAGCTCGTCGACCGTCCCGTGGTGTCGGTGCGCGATCGCGGTCATCTCCGCGAAGTACTCGTTGAGCACCAGCGCCAGGTCCTCGGGCTCGAGCTCCTCGGCGATGTCGGAGAAGCCGACAAGGTCGGAGAAGAACACGCTCAGCTTGCGCCGGGCGTACCCGTCCTGGCCCACGTCGTGGCCGGCCATGATGTCGGCCGCGAGCTCCGCCGGCACGTACCGCGAGATCAGCGATGTCGCCTTGCCCAGCTGCCGGTGCGCGTCGTCCAACCGAGTCTGCTGTCGGGCGCGTGCCTGTACGACCAGCATCACGCAGGAGAACGCGACCACGAAGTAGACCAGGGCGAAGAAGGCCATCGCGATCGCGAACCCGGGGGCGCTCTGCAGGCTGAAGTCGCGACCCTCGACTGCCGGCGCGTAGTCCACCAGTCCGGCGGCCGGGAGGGCAAAGCAGGTAGAGACACCGATCGCCCCGTAGCCGAAAGCGGTCCAGGCGATTCGGGCGTCGTACCAGATCGCGACCGCGATGATCGCGGCCGGGTACCAGGAGAGCAGCGCGGTCGAGGGGGCGCCGAAAAGATAGATCATCCCAGCCGACAAAGCCGAGTAGCTGACTCCCCACAAGTGGTAGACCCAGCGGCCCTCCGCACCGGTCCGCGCGACCACCCACGCCACTGCGCCGACGAGAGCGCAGTCGAGGAGCATCAATGAAGCCATGAGGTCGAAGGGCCCGACGTCGATCCAGTCCAACGGGGCCAGCAGCAGGTGCCCGACCACGAGCAGGATCGCGTGGCCCGGTGCGGCGATGCCACCGGCGAAGAGTGCGGTCTTGCGACTGACCGTCCAGTCGTTGACCTCGATGAACTTCTCGGTCAGAGACACCCTCCGAGGCTAGTGCAAACGGCTACCCATCTTCGCGATGAAGGCGAGCACCTCGTCCTCGGCCTTGTCCGGCAGGCCGATGACGACCTCGTCGACCCCCAGGGACTCCAGGTGGGCCACACGCTCGGGATCGGCACGGCCACCCAGGGCCACGACGTACGGCGACCCGTCGCGACCCGCCTCCGACCAGACCTTGTTGAGCAGCCTCACCTCGTCGTCGATGTCGTTCTCGTACGGCGTGGTGATCCAGCCGTCCGCCGTCTCGGCGACCCAGCGGAAGTTCTTCTCGGTTCCGCCGCCACCCAGCAGCAGCGGCACATGCGCTTGGACGGGCTTGGGGTACGCCCAGGACGGCCCGAAGCTGACGAACCTGCCGTCGTAGGACGCGACCTCCTCGGTCCACAGCGCGCGCATCGCCTCGACGTACTCGCGCAGGGTGGTCCGGCGGTAGCGGCCCTCGACCCCGTGGTCGGTGAGCTCGTCGGTGTTCCAGCCGAAGCCGGCGCCGAGCGTGACCCGGCCGCCGGAGAGGAAGTCCAGGGTCGCGATGCTCTTGGCCAGCGTGATCGGGTCGGACTCGACAGGCAGCGCGACCGCGGTGGCGAGCCGGATCGTGCTCGTCATAGCTGCCGCGGTCGCCAGCGAGACCCAGGGGTCCAGCGTGCGCAGGTAGCGGTCGTCGGGGAGGTCGGAGCCGCCGGTGAGCGGGTGTGCCGCGTCTCGCCGTACCGGGATGTGGGTGTGCTCAGGCACGTAGAAGGAGTAGAAGCCCGCGTCCTCGGCGGCCTTGGCGCAGGTAGCGGGCGCAAGGCCTCGGTCACTGGTGAACAGGACGATGCCGAACTTCATCTCGCCTCCGCACAAAATAGAACGTGTTCTAGGCAACCATAGGTGCATGCCACGCCTCACCGCCAGCGAGCTGATCCACCTGGTCCTGGACCAAGGGTCCTGGGTGTCCTGGGACACCCGACCCGTGCGAGGGCCGGTCTCCGAGCAGTACGCCGTCGAGCTCGCCGCCGCCGAGGAGAAGAGCGGCGAGACCGAGTCGGTGGTGACCGGTACCGGCACGCGCCATGGACGCCGGGTGGTCGTGGTCGCCGGTGAGTTCTCCTTCCTCGCGGGCTCGATCGGAGTGGCTTCGGCCCAGCGACTCGTCGCCGCCGTACGTCGGGCCACCGCCGCAGGCCTGCCCGTGGTCGCCGCGCCCTGCTCCGGCGGGACCCGCATGCAGGAGGGCACGGCCGCGTTCGTGCAGATGGTGAACATCTCGCTAGCCATCGCCGACCACAAGGCGGCCGGCCTGCCGTTCGTGGTCTACCTCCGGCACCCCACCACCGGCGGCGTCATGGCTTCCTGGGGTTCGCTGGGCCACGTGACCATGGCAGAGCCGAACGCCCTGGTGGGGTTCCTCGGACCGCGGGTCTACGAGGCCCTGTACGGCAAGGCGTTCCCCGAGGGTGTGCAGACCAGCGAGAACCTGTTCGCCAAAGGGCTGCTCGACGGGATCGCCAGGCCGGAGGAGGTCGGCGACCTGCTCGACCGGGCCCTCGGCGTGCTCCAGGCCCGCCACGAGCTCACAGTCGAGAACCCACCCGTCGACGAGATCGAGGACATCGACACCTGGGACTCGATCACCCGGTCCCGGCGCCCGGAGCGGCCCGGCGTACGGCGGCTGCTGAAGTACGCCGCCAGCGACGTGGTCCCGCTCAACGGCACCGGCCAGGGCGAGACCGACCCCGGCCTGCTGCTCGCGCTGGTGCGCTTCGGGGACTCCCCCTGTGTCTTCCTCGGGCAGGACCGGCGTGGCCAGACCGAGCTGCACCCGCTGGGCCCAGGGGCCCTGCGGGAGGCCCGCCGCGGGATGCGGCTGGCCGCCGAGCTGAACCTTCCTCTGCTGACGGTCGTCGACACCCCTGGAGCAGCCCTCTCGCCCGAGGCCGAGGAAGGTGGCCTTGCGGGCGAGATCGCCCGCAGCCTGGCCGACCTCGTCACCCTGCCTGCGCCGACCCTCTCGCTGGTGCTCGGGCAGGGCACCGGCGGGGGCGCCCTTGCGCTGCTGCCGGCGGACCGGGTGATCGCCGCGCAGCACGGCTGGCTGTCGCCGCTGCCACCCGAGGGTGCCAGTGCGATCGTGCATCGCACGACCGACCACGCTCCGGAACTGGCCCGGTCCCAGGGCGTCCGCTCGCTCGACCTGCGTGCCAGCGGCATCGTCGACCGGATCGTCGCCGAGCGCCCTGATGCCGCGGACGAGCCGGAGGAGTTCTGCGTTCGGCTCGGCGCCGTGCTCCGCTACGAGCTCGCCGCGCTCCTGCGTCAGGATCCCGCCGAGCGGCTGGCGCAGCGCCGGGCTCGCTACAGCATCTGACGGGCGAGGTCGATCGACCATTCGAGGTGGGCGAGCACGACCTTCTCGAACGCGTCGGCGTCGTCGCCCCGCAGCGCGTCGATGATCACCTCGTGCTCCCCGAGCGCCTGGTCCATCCGGTCCACGCGTCCACGCATGATCACCGAGGTGAAGAGCGTCTGCCGCTCCCGGAGCAGGCGGTAGACCGCGCTGAGCACCTCGTTGTCGGCCGCATCGACGATGGCTTCGTGGAAGTCGCGGTCCGAGGAGGTGAACCCCGCGGTGTCGTGCTCGCGCCGGTTGCGGCGCATCCGCTCGTGGGTGTCCTCCAGGACGGGGAGCAGGTCGGCGCGGTGGGCGAAGGCGGCTACCGCAGTATGGGCCTCGACCAGCCGACGAGCCTCCAGCACGTCGTCGACGTCCTTGCCGGCGTACGTCGCCACGACGGCACCCTTCTTCGGGTACAGGGTGAGCAGGCCCTCGACTTCGAGGCGCAGCAGGGCCTCGCGGACAGGCGTACGGCTTACGCCGACCTCCTGCGCCAGGGCGCCCTCGGTGAGCAGTTCGCCGCCCGAGTAGACGGAGTTGAGAATGGCCCACTTGATGAAGTCGTAGGCCTTCTGGGCAGCCGAGCCTGGCTGCGGGCGCGTGGAGTACCGCATGTTGCATCTATCGTAGAACGGCCCGGAAAGGGGGTCGGCAGGGGGTCGTAACCAAACCGACGATTCGCTCGTTTTCCGAGACAGGACCCCCGTCACCGTGGAACCCAATTTCGCCGTCGCGCTCCCTTGGCGTGGCTGCCGCTGCTGCAAACGGCGCCCCAGGGCAACTGCCTTGGGCGGCGCCGTATCGGGCTCGACGGTGACGGGGTCCTCTCACGCTCACCCGGCCGGCCCAGTGGATGCCTGGGCTTGGCCTACAGGAACGACTCGCGCACGACGCCCTCGCGGACGCGCTGCGGGTGGTCCCCGACGGCGACCTCCGCGATCACACGCTCCCTCGCGTAGTCGATGACCATGACCAGGTCGCTTCCACTCATCGACACCCAGCAGGTGTTGCCCGGCCCGGTCGTCGACCAGTAGGGCTTGGAGTATCGGCGGTCCGTCAGGAAGCGGCCCTTGCCGCGGAAGATCTTGGTGGCGAAGGTACGGCGCTTCACGATCGCGGCGTAGTCCGACATCGTGCCGGCCACGCAGAGCTTGGAGCCGCGCCGGTTCATAGCCAGGCCGTGGTGGGCGGAGTCCAGGACGTACTGCTCGCGGGGCATCTTCCGCACCGCCTTGGCGATCGGCAGGTGAAGCACCCGGCGGACCTTGCCCGTCGACGGCTCGCGCACCCCACCCAGCGCGTAGTCGCCACCACCGGTGGGGTCCTTGGCCTTGAGGTCGAACTCGACCAGGCCGTGCAGGAAGGACACCTGGGCGTACAGGAAGCGCTCCTCGCGGCCCATCGCGACGGGTCGTACGGCGCTGCTGTAGCCCGGATAGCCCGCCTCCTCCAGCTCCTTGCCCATGTCCCAGCGCTTGAGGATCTTGAAGTCCGAGTTCCGCACCACCTGCAGCCAACGGTCCGCCTTGACCGAGTCGTGCACGGTGCTGGCGTCGACCGGTCCGACGTACCCGTAGTCACCCGGGGTGTACACCCGGCCGATGGACGCGTGGTGGATCCGCTTGCCGTCGGCGGAGTAGTTGTTCTCGTGCGGGGTGTCACCTGACGCGAAGGTGCGTAGGCGCTGGCCCATGGTGATCCGGCGACCGCTGCGCAGCCGCTCGTTGACCATGGAGTACTCGATGACCTGGCGTTCGGTGGAGTCCGAGACCAACAGCCGCCGCCGGTCGGGCGAGAGTCCCATGTGGTCGGTGCGGTAGCCGTCGATCTGGGCCTCGGCGGCAATACTGTCCGACCGACCGGCGAAGGCCTTCTTCAGGTCGATCCACACGACGTCGGACAGGCTCGGGCGTGACACCGCGAGGTACCGCCCGTTGCGCGTGCTGAACATGTCGTCGACGAACTGGTCGTGGCCATCCGCGATCCCGTGGCGAACCGCGAGGAAGAACGCCAGCCGGTCCGGGTTGAGGTAGATCTCGTTCAGCTCCGCCTCGAGGTCGGGCACCACGTTGATGGTCTTGAGCTTCTTCCGGGTACGGGCGTCGACGACCGTCGCAGTGCCGTCCCAGTTGTTCCCCACGAACATCACGGTGCGCTTGGCCACGGGCGTCGCGGCCGCCGGCGTGCCGGTAGCCGAGGTCAGGGCTGCCGAGGCGCCGAGGGCAGCGCAGGCAAGCACGGCTGCGGTCCATGAGAGTCGAGGTCGCATGACAGGTCGAACGACCTGTCCGGGAGAAGGTCACGCGGTGCTGGACCAGCGCCCCCAGCGGCCGAGGGTGGCGCGGCCGCTCAGAACATCAGCGCTGCGGCCGGGTCCTCCATGATCGAGGCGACGTCGGCGAGGAACTGCGAACCCAGCGCCCCGTCGATGAAGCGATGGTCGAAGGAGAGGGCAAGGGTGGTGATGTCGCGAACCTGGATCTGGCCGTCGACCACCCACGGCTGCTTGCGAACCGCGCCGAAGCAGACGATCGCGGACTCGCCCGGGTTGATGATCGGCGTACCCGAGTCGACTCCGAAGACCCCCACGTTGGTGATGGTGAAAGTGCCCCCGGCCATCTCGGCCGGCTGCGTCTTGCCCTCACGCGCGGTAGCGGTGAGCTCACCGAGCGCGCCGGCCAGCTCTACCAGGGTGAGCGACTCGGCGTCCTTGACGTTCGGAACGACCAGCCCTCGGGGGGTGGCCGCCGCGATCCCGAGGTTCACGTAGTCCTTGTAGACGATCTCCTGGGCCTGCTGGTCCCACCAGGCGTTGATCTCCGGCGTACGCCGGATGGCCAGACAGGCCGCGCGAGCCAGCACCAGCAACGGGGAGACCTTGACGTCCCGGAAGGCCCGGTGGCCCTTGAGACGCTCGACGAACTCCATCGTCCGGGTCACGTCGACGGTGATCCACTCAGTGACGTGCGGCAGAGTGAAGGCGGAGTCCACCATCGCCTGCCCCATCATCTTGCGCACGCCCTTGATCGGCTCACGCCGCTCGCCGCCCGTCGCGGTGCGCGCGGGCCGGGCTGGTGCGGTGTCGGCTGGGTCCCCGGCCCGGTAGCTCTCGACGTCGGCCCGGGTGATGGTGCCTCCCGCGCCGGAGGGGGTCAGCTGACGCAGGTCGACGCCGAGCTGCTTGGCAAGGTGTCGCACCGGCGGCTTGGCCAGCACCCGTGACTGGCCAGGGGCGCTCTCCCGCACAGAGGCTGCGGGCACGGCCGGCTCGTCGGCTGGGACGACCTCGGTGGTGGTCTGCACTCCCGGCTGCTCGAAGACGCCCTGCACCTGGAGCTGGGTCGCTGCGCCACCGGCGGAGGCAGCGGTCGCCGGACCACGACGAGCCCGTCGCAGCGCCGAGCCGGACTTGGGCCCGTACCCGACCAGGGTCTGGTTCTCGCCGCCACCGGTGGCCGCCGGGTTCGACATGTCGATCTCACCGAGCTCGCCGGGCGGCTGGCTGGCCGGCTCCGCGGCGTCCTCGACACCGTCCGAGACCGCGATCATCGGCGTGCCCACGGGCACGGTCTCACCCTCGGGAACGTGGATGGCCACCACCGTGCCGGCGTACGGCGACGGGAGCTCGACCAGGGACTTGGCCGTCTCGATCTCGACCACGATGTCGTTGACCTTGATGACGTCGCCGACCTTCACCTTCCAGGTGACGATCTCGGCCTCGGTGAGGCCCTCACCGACGTCGGGAAGCTTGTACTCGCTCACTGCCATGTCACAAGCCCTTTCAGAAGGCCAGAGTGCGGTCGACGGCGTCCATGACCCGGTCGAGGTCGGGGAGCCACTCCTCTTCGACCCGCGCCGGCGGGTAGGGCGTGTCGAACCCGCCGACACGCAGCACCGGCGACTCGAGGGAGTAGAAGCACTCCTCGGTGATGCGGGCAGCAACCTCAGAGCCCATCCCGAGGTTGGTGTGCGCCTCATGGGCGACCACCGCTCGGCCGGTCTTGCGGACCGACTCGAAGACCGGCTCGAGGTCGAGCGGGGAGAGCGTGCGCAGGTCGATCACCTCGATGCTCTTGCCCTCGCCAGCGGCCGCCTCGGCCGATGCCAGGCAGGTCTTGACCATCGGCCCGTACGCCAGCAGCGTCACGTCGGAGCCGTTGCGGATCACCCGCGAGCTGAACAGCGGGTCCGGGGTGGCCGACTCGTCGAGCTCGGCCTTGTCCGCGTGGTACTGCCTCTTCGGCTCCAGGAAGACGACCGGGTCGTCGCACCTGATGGCCTGCTGGATCATCCAGTAGCCGTCGACAGGGTTCGAACAGGCGACGACCTTGAGCCCCGGCGTGTGCGCGAACTGCGCCTCGGGCGACTCGCTGTGGTGCTCGACCGCGCCGATACCGCCGCCGAACGGGATGCGGATCACGATCGGCATCTTCACCTTGCCCTGGCTGCGGAAGGTGAACTTGGCGACCTGCGAGACGATCTGGTCGTACGCCGGGTAGACGAAGCCGTCGAACTGGATCTCGCACACCGGCCGATAGCCGCGGATCGCCATCCCGACCGCAGTGCCGAGGATGCCGGACTCGGCCAGTGGCGAGTCGATGACGCGGTCCTCGCCGAAGTCCTTCTGCAGCCCGTCGGTGATCCGGAAGACGCCGCCGAGCTTGCCGACGTCCTCGCCCATGACCAGCACCTTGTGGTCGTCCTCCATGGCCCTGCGCAGCCCGGCGTTGAGCGCCTTGGCCAGCGTCACCTTGGTCATCAGTGGGCCCCCTCAAAGGAGTCGAGGTATGCGGCGTAGCCGGCCTTCTGGGCCGCCAGCTCGTCGGTCTGCTCGGTGTAGACGTGGTCGAACACGTCGAGGATCCTCGGCTCCGGCAGCGCCTTGCAGCCCTCGCGGAGATGGACACCGAGCTTCTCGGCCTCTGCCTCGATCTCGTCGAAGAAGTCCTGGTCCACCAGACCGTTGCGGCGCAGGTACACCTTCACGCGCGCGATCGGGTCCTTGAGCTTCCAGTGCTCGACATCCTCCGAGAGCCGGTAGCGGGTCGGGTCGTCGGTGGTGGTGTGCGCACCCATCCGGTAGGTGTAAGCCTCGACGAACGTCGGGCCCTGACCCTCGCGGGCCCTGGTGAGAGCGGCCTGAGTCACGGCGTACGTCGCGAGCACGTCGTTGCCGTCGACCCGTACGCCGGGGAAGCCGAAGCCGAGGGCCCGCTGGTAGAGCGGGATCCGGGACTGGCGGGTGATCGGCTCGGAGATCGCCCACTGGTTGTTCTGGCAGAAGAAGACCACCGGGGCGTTGTACGACGCGGCGAAGATGAACGACTCGTTGACGTCCCCCTGGCTGCTCGCGCCGTCACCGAAGTAGGCAACCACAGCGGCGTCCCGCTCCGGGTCGCCGGTTCCGACCACGCCGTCACGCTGCATGCCCATCGCGTAGCCGACTGCGTGCAAGGTCTGCGCGCCGATGACGATCGTGTAGAGGCCGAAGTTGTTGTCGTACGGGTCCCAGGCACCCTGGTCGACCCCTCGGAAGAGCCCGAGAAGCCGGAGCGGGTCGACGCCGCGGGTGTAGGCAACGCCGTGCTCGCGGTAGGTCGGGAAGACGAAGTCCTGGCTGTGCAGGGCGCGGCCCGAGCCGATCTGAGCGGCCTCTTGACCGAGGAGCTGAGCCCAGATGCCGAGCTCGCCGTGGCGCTGCAGGGCGGTGGCCTCGGTGTCGATGCGCCGGGTCAGCACCATGTCGCGGTAGAAGCCCTTGATGGCCTCGTCGTCGAGGGGGAACGAGAAGTCGGGATGCTCGACCCGCTCACCTTCGGGGGTCAGCAGCTGGACCAGGTCCGGGCCGCCGTCGCGGTGTGCCGGTCCGAAGACCTCACCCACGCCTGGGCCGAAATCAGGGGTCGACGTGCTCACCTGCACTCCTTCTCCTCGTCGGCGGCGGGGTCTCCGTCACCGGCTCGTGGTGCGCTCTTCTGCGAGTCCGGCGGCCTGGGGTGGTGGCCGCTCTTGTGACCGGCGCCACACGGAGCCAGTTAGACCAAACGTACCGACTACCCGGGGGTTCGCATAATCGGGGCACCTGTCCGCATCTGGCCCCTGGCTGGCCGAAATTCGCGCGACTTGGCGGGCCCGGGGCGCCTACTCTGTCAGGAGTCAACGAGAGGACGGTGATGTCGTGCCCGCGCCGCGCTCCGGCCTGGTCGTAGCCGCCCTCGCGATCGTGTACGTCGTGTGGGGCTCGACGTACCTCGGTATCCGGGTGGTCGTGGAAGAGGCCCCGCCGATGACCACGATGGGCCTTCGCTTCGTCCTCGCCGGGCTGATCCTCGCCACCATCCTGGTCGTACGCCGCGGAGGGCTCGCACAGTTCGACCTCTCCTGGCGCGAGGTTGCCGGCACTGCCTTCCTCGGGCTCTCGCTGCCCCTGCTCGGCAACGGCCTCGTCTCGGTCGCCGAGTCCAAGGGAGCCACCTCCGGCTTCACCGCCCTGCTCATCGCGGTCGCCCCGCTGCTCATCGTGGTCTTCCGCCTCGTGGAGCGCGACGTTCCCCGGCCGACCACCTTGCTCGGCGTCCTCGTGGGGTTCGTCGGCCTGGCCGTCCTGGTGCTCTTCGGTCGCAGCGCCGGAGACTTCGAGCTCGCGCCGGCCCTGATCGTGCTGTTCGCCGCGTCTTGCTGGGCGTTCGGCTCGTACGCGCAGCCTCGGCTGTGGCTGCCCCGGGACGTCTTCGTGGTCGCGGTCTGGGAGATGGTCTGGGGTGGCCTGCTGATGGTGCTCGTGGGCCAGGTCGCCGGCGAGGCGTTCAGCCTCGACTACGCGCCGAAGACGTGGTTCGCCTTGTCGTACCTGGTGGTCTTCGGGTCGGTGGTGGCCTTCACCGCCTACGTCTGGCTGGTCGCCAACGCGCCGATCTCGCTGGTAGCCACCTACGCCTACGTCAACCCGGTCATCGCAGTCTTCCTCGGCTGGCTCATCCTCGACGAGAAGGTCACCTGGCCGATCCTGGCCGGCGGAGGCATCGTCGTCGCCGGGGTCGCCCTGGTGATCTCGTCCGAACGCAGGCCACCCGCCGCGGTCTCGTCCCTGGGCCTGGAGCCCGAGGCGATCGAGGTCGTGGAACCGCTCAGCGGGGAGCCCGCCCGCTAGCGTTCAGCCATGAGTGTCAGCGTCGAGAAGCAAGGTCCCGTCACCACCGTCATCCTGCACCGCCCCGACCGGCGCAATGCCGTCGACGGCCCGACCGCGCAGGCCCTGGCCGACGCCTTCCGCGCCTTCGACGACGACGGCGGGGCCAGCGTCGCGGTCCTGTACGGGGAGGGCGGCACCTTCTGCGCGGGCGCGGACCTTCAGGCCCTGGGAACCGACGCGAGCAACCGGCTGGCACCAGAGGGTGACGGCCCGATGGGACCGTCGCGGATGCGGCTCGGCAAGCCGGTCATCGCCGCTATCGAAGGGCACGCGGTCGCGGGAGGACTCGAGCTAGCGCTCTGGTGTGACCTGCGGGTCGTGGCCCAGGACGCCGTCCTGGGGGTCTACTGCCGCCGTTGGGGTGTACCGCTGATCGACGGCGGCACGGTTCGGCTGCCCCGGATCGTCGGTCAGGGTGTCGCGATGGATCTGATCCTTACCGGCCGCTCGGTCGAGGCCCAGGAGGCACTCCGCATCGGGCTGGCCAGCCGCGTCGTGCCGAGCGGCTCCGCTCGACAGGAGGCCGAGGCTCTCGCCCTGAGCCTGACCAGCCTGCCCCAGACCTGTATGAGGCGGGACCGGCTCTCGCTGCTCGAGCAGGACGGGCTGAGCGAGGAGGCGGCGATCGCCAACGAGTACCAGCACGGCCAGGTGTCGCTGGCCGAGGCGGCGGAGGGCGTCGCGCGCTTTCAGGGCGGCGCAGGGCGGCACGGGGCAGCCTGACGGGGCAGCCTGACGGGCCAGCCTGACGGGCCAGCCTGGCCTCGGGCCTCAGGGGCGAGCGAAGCCTGTGGCCACCTGGAGGAAGACGTCGTTACCGGCGTTCTCCCCGATGCTGACGCGGACGCCCTCGCCGGCGAAGGGACGCACCATGATGCCCGCCTGTTGGGCGGCCGCCACGAAGTCCGCGGTTCGCGCCGCCAGCGGCAGCCACACGAAGTTGCCTTGGGCGTCCGGGATCCGCCAGCCCTGTTCGGCCAGTGCGGAGGTGACCCTGCTGCGCTCCTCGACCAGGGAGGCCACTCGGTCGAGCAGCTCGGCTTCACGGGCCAGCGAGGCGACGGCGGCGGCCTGCGCTATCGAAGAGACCCCGAAGGGCAGGGCGCAGGCACGCACGGCTGCCGCGATGGTCTCCTGGGCTACCAGGTACCCGCAGCGGAGCCCGGCCAGTCCGTAGGCCTTGGCGAAAGTGCGCATCGCGACAACGTTCGGGTAGGTACGCGTCAGGGCCACCCCGTCGACGGGATCCGGGATCCGGACGAACTCGCGGTAGGCCTCGTCGACCACGACGACCACATGACCGGGCACCTTGGACAGGAAGGCGTCGAGGGCGGGCGCGCTGACCGCGGGGCCGGTGGGGTTGTTGGGCGAGCAGACCACGACGACCTTGGTGCGGTCGGTGACGGCGGCGGCCATCGCATCCAGGTCGTGCTCACCGGCCGCGTCGACCGGGACCTGCACCGACACAGCGCCATTGACGGCGACGGCTATCGGGTAGGCCTCGAACGACCTCCACGCATAGACGACCTCGTCCCCCGGCTCGCAGAACGCCTGGATCAGGTGGTACAGCAGCGCCACCGAGCCGGTTCCTGCGGCGAGGTCGCTGGTCGGCACGGCGAGCCGGGTGGCGAGCGCGTCGTACAGAGCGACACAGCCCATGTCCGGGTACCGGTTCATGGTCGCGGCCACGCGGGCCGCCTCCTCCAGCACTCCGGGCAGCGGAGGGAACGGGTTCTCGTTGGAGGAGAGCTTGTACGTCGGGAGCCCGTCGCGCACCGCTGGGGGCTTTCCCGGGACATAGGCAGGTACGCCGGCGACGGCGGCGCGTGGCTGCGGGCTGCTCATGGCCGCACTCTAACGCGCAGCGCGACAGGGGCATCGGTACCATTCGGCCATTACCATCTCCCCATGACGCGCAACCCCACGTACGGTCTGGTGCTCGTCCTGACCGGCGCCGGGCTCTTCATCCTCAACGCCGGGGTCAGCCGCGTCGCCCTCCGGGCCGGCGTCGACCCGAGCACGCTCACGACGATCCGGGTGACCGGGACGTTGCTCGTCCTGGCCCTGGTGGCGGCGCTGCTGAAGCCAGCGGCCCTGCGCCCCCCCAAGGGTCGACTCGCCGTGCTGGTCGTCGCCCATGGGCTGGTCGGGGTCGCCGCCCTCCAGTGGACCTACTTCGTGGCGATCGATCGGCTCCCGATCGGGATGGCGCTGCTGCTGGAGTACCAGGCGCCGCTCATCGTGGCCTTGTGGGCCAAGTTCGTGCAGGGCGAGAAGCTCAGGCCGCGGATCTGGCTCGGGCTGGCCCTGGCGATGGCCGGGCTCGCCGCAGCCACCGGCATCTGGGAGGGCCTCGCCTTCGACGGCGTCGGAGTCGTCGCCGGGCTCGCCGCGGCCGTCTGCTTCGCGGCGTACTTCCTGATCGGGGAGATCGGCGTGAACGCCATCGACCCGCTGCGGGTCATCCTCTGGTCGTTCGCCGTCGCCGCCGTGGTCCTCAACGTCGCCGCTCCGGTGACCGGCGCCAACCGGCTGCTGGGCGACCAGGTCTCCCTGCTGGGTCGACTGGGGGACCAGCTGGCACCGGTGTGGCTGCTCCTGGTGTGGGTCGTCGTGCTAGGCACCGTCATCCCCTTCGCCGCCGAACTCGTCGCTCTGCAGCACCTGAGGGCCACCACGGTGACCACCATCGCGATGCTCGAGCCGGTCGGGGCGGTCGCGTTGGGCTGGGTCTGGTTCCGCGAGTCTCTCGGACCGGTGGCGGTCCTGGGATGTGCCGCCGTGGTCGCAGGGATCGTTCTCGCTCAGACCGCCCGTCGCACTGCGGTACTGGAGCCCGTCGCCACCTAGTCACCCACCGAGCCGGGGGTGGACCCCGAGACGACCATGTCCCGCCGTACGAGGTCAAAACCGGCGTATCGAAACACCGGTTGGGTGACGTCGGTAGCCCACTCCCGCGACGACACTCCCACGTGGCCGCCAGCTTGATAGTCCATGCGGGTCATGCGGTGCCGCCCGGGTTCGCCATTCCTTGCTCCGAACGTCAAAATTCATTGCCCAGATAGTGCATTTCTCGGGACTTTCCGACAAGATGCTGCTTGTGTAGCCGGTCGTCCAGGGGTGGGAGACCAGCGACATTCGCAAAACAGTTCAGGGCGCTTGACACCAGGACTTCCTGGGGGGATCGAACGTCAAATGCAGTGGGCCTTCGCGGTCCGCGTGGACGCTTGCGTCCATGGCACAAAGCCACCAGTGGGGGGTTCTGCAGGTGGGGGGTAACGCGACAGCCTGGCCCAGGCAGCATGGGGAAGCTGCTGCCTGGCCGGGTTGTTCGCAATTTCGGGCAAAAGTAATGGGGACGGGCTCGGGGAATCACTTCTGAGGCGGGCAGTGCGCAGTTCGTCCTGCCCGCTACAACCAAAGACGCGAGCCCGCGTTCACGGCGCCCCCCATCCGGGAACGCGGGTCTCGCATTTCGGTCGTTCTGCGGCCGAAGGGCAGACGCCTGGTGGAGTTCGCCAGGCGTCTGTTCATCCGGCTGAATCAGGGGAGGACGACCTCGCCGCCGAGCACCTCGGGCAGGTCCCTCCCGACCACGACGTCCAGCGGGTTGGTCAGGCACCGGATGGAGCCGCCGCCCTTGTGGAACTCCGAGACGTCGACCAGGACGATCTCGAAGCCCCACTCCTCCAGCTGCGCGCGGACCCGGTCCGGACAGGCCGGCATCAGCACCGTCCGGCCGATCACGATCGAGTTGGCGCAGAAGGTGAGCGCCTCCTCCGCGGTCAGCACCAAGGGCTCGGGCACCAGCGCGAGAGCCGCGGCCGCTGAAGCGTCGTCGAAGGCGGCAGGGCACACCATCGCGCGCCGCTCGTCCAGCGGGCAGAAGGCCAGGTCGAGGTGGTACATCCCGGGGTGGGTGAGCCGTAGCCCCCGAACCCGTACGTCGAGCTCGTTCGCCAGGTGCTTGAGCGCCAGCAGCTCGGTCCGCGGACCGTAGCCGACCACCAGCGCGTCGCCGAACGCGAACGCGTCACCGGCCTCCAGGTACGCACCGATGCCGTCGCGCCCGACGTACGTCGTGGTGAAGCCGGCCGCGGCGAACCAAGGTTCGGCCGTGAGCGACTCAGTACGGCGTTCGGCGTACCTCATGTGCGAGAGCACGGCAGTCTCGCCGATGACCAGGCCGAGGTTCATTGCGTAGACCATGTCCGGCGCGTCCGCTCGCTGCGGCAACACCTCGACGGCGCCCCCGGCCAGCTCGATGGCGGCCACCAGGCCTGACCATTGGGCAGCGGCCCGGGTCGGGTCGGGCTGCACGCGCGCATCCATGTACGGGTTGATGACGTAGTCGACGCGGAAGTGATCGGGGCGCACCGCCAGGTAACGGTGACCCCATTGCAGGATTGTCAGACACTCGGACATTGGCCCAGTGTGGACGCGGGGTCGCGCGGAGTCAAGGCGTTGTCGGACAATCAGGTCTATGGCGTTCGACAACCTCTCCCTGGAGCACACCTCCACCGTCGACCGGGTGGCGGACGAGCTGCGTCGGGCGCTCTTCGAAGGGGAGGTCGAGACCGGCACCCCGCTGCGCGAAGTGGCCCTGGCCGAGGCCATGGGCGTCTCGCGCTCGACCATCCGGGAGGCGCTGGCGGCCCTGGTGGCCGAGGGGCTGGCGACTCGCGAGCCGAACCGAGGCGTCCACGTCTCCGAGCTCGACCCCGACTCGGTGCAGGACGTGTGCCGCGCGCGCATCGTCTTGGAGACCGCCGGCGTACGGCGGTGGGCGGTCGCCCGGGAGGAGTCCCGCGACGCCGTACGACGGGCGCTGGAGTCCTTCGTCGCAGCAGCCCCCTCGGCTACTCCGGTGGGGTTCACTGCCAAGCACCTGCAGTTCCACCTGTCGCTGGTGTGCCTCACCGAGTCACCTCGGCTGGTCGCGCAGGCAGAGGCGCTGTACGCCGAGGTCCGCCTGGCGCTGGCCCGGGTCGACCGACTGCGCCGCAACTATGCCGAGCAGGTGGAGGCGCACCGGCTCTTGGTCCGGATGCTCGAGCAGGGCAGGATCGAGGAGACCGTGACCGAGTTAGAGCGGCATATCGAGGATGGTGCCCGGTCCATGCTCGCCGCTCTGCAGGAGCCGACTCGCTAGGCTTCGAGCATGAGGTTCGTGCTGTGGGTCCTGGTCAACGCGCTCGCCCTCGGTGCCGCCGTGTGGCTGCTCGACGGGATCACCCTCTCCGGCGACTCCGACCGGGACAAGCTCCTCACCCTGCTCGGCGTCGCGCTGATCTTCGGCCTGGTCAACGCGTTGATCCGGCCAGTGGTCAAGCTTCTCTCGTTCCCGTTCATCGTGCTCACCCTCGGGCTGCTGGTCTTCGTGATCAACGCGGCGATGCTGATGCTGACCAGCAAGATCGCCGGCTCGCTCGACCTCGCCTTCCACGTCGACCAGTTCTGGTGGACGGCGGTCTGGGGAGCCATCATCGTCTCGATCGCCACCACGGTCCTAGAGCTCGTCGGGCCCGGCGACTGATGCGCATCGCGCTGGTGTGCCTGGGGAACATCTGCCGCTCACCCATGGCCGATGTGGTGCTGGAGCAACGCCTGCTTGACGAGGGGCTCGACGTCGAGGTGGTCAGCGCCGGCACCGCCGGCTACCACGTCGGGGCGCCGATGGACCGACGCGCGGCCGCGACGCTGTCGGCCGCTGGGTACGACCCGAGCCGGCACCGGGCCCGGCAGTTCGATGCCGCCTGGTTCGAGGACTGCGACCTCGTCCTGGCCATGGACGCGGACAACCACGCCGCGCTCCTGCGCATCGCCGGGCCGAGCGCCGACAGGCTGCGGCTGTTCCGCTCGTTCGACCCTGCCGGGTCAGGCGACGTACCCGATCCGTACTACGGCGGCGACGAGGGCTTCCAGGCCGTGCTGGAGATGGTGCAGCGCACCGCGGACGCGATCGTCGCGGGTCTGGTGAAGGCGAGCCCCTGATGGCACGAATGGGGACGATCGCGACCCGGGCCGAGGCGCTGTTGGGCACCTCGGTCGTAGCCACCTCGCCCGTCGCCGGCGGGGACATCTGCGTCGCGACCCGGCTCCGGCTCTCCGACGGATCCTCGGCGATCATGAAGACCCGCGCGCACGCACCGGCGGACTTCTTCCGCTCCGAGGCGGCGGGCCTGACCTGGCTGGCAGCGGCCGCAGGTGTGCCCACCCCCGCGGTCCTCGCTGCCGAGGACGACTGCCTGATCCTGGAGTACGTCGAGTCTGGCCGGGCGACCAACGACGCGGCGGACGCCTTCGGCCGTGCCCTGGCCCGGACCCACGCCGCGGGCGCGGAGGTCTTCGGCAGCAACACGGGTGACGGGTACATCGGTTCGCTGCCGATGCCGAACCGGCCGGCCGAGCGCTGGCCGGAGTTCTTCGCCACCCGGCGGCTGCTGCCCTACCTCAAGCTCGCGGTCGACCGCGGCGGCGTACCGGCCTCTGATGCGGCCTCGATCGAGCAGGTGGTCCGCAGCATCACCGACCTCGCCGGCCCGGACGAGCCGCCCAGCCGGATCCATGGAGACCTGTGGTCGGGCAACGTCATCTGGGCCCACGACGGACTGACCCGCGTCATCGACCCCGCGGCGTACGGCGGGCACCGGGAGACCGACCTGGCGATGCTCGCGCTCTTCGGCCTGCCCAACCTGCCCCGCGTGCTGGAGGCCTACCAGGAGGTCGCGCCGCTCGCCGACGGCTGGGAGGACCGGGTAGGCCTGCACCAGCTCTTCCCGCTGCTGACGCATGCCACCCACCGGGTCGGCGGGGGGGCGTACGGCGCCCGCGCGGTCGAGACCGCCCGCAAGCTGCTTGCCTAGCGGCCTTCTGCGAGGCGTCCTACCTGCGCAGCGTCCGGGCCACGCTGTAGCGACCCGGTCCGACCTTCGACTTGGCCCGCACCTTGCAGGTGTAGGTCCGCCCCGCCCGAAGCCCGGTGACGACCACGCTCGGGTAGCGGCCCTGGGCGAGCACTACGTGCTTGCCCGAGACGCAGCGAGCCTGGTAGCCCCTGACCTTCGCTCCCCGCGGCTTGGCCTTGGTGAAGACCACTCGGCCCTTGCTCGCGGTGACCCGCTTCGCCTTGGTGATCCTCACCCGAGTCGGCTTGATGTTTCCGAGCGTGACCTTGAGGCGGCGCTTGGAGAACGTGACACCGCTGAGGTCGATTCGCATGGCGTCGCGCGCCGCCTCCTGGTAGATGTCGATCGCCCCGGTGCCGCTGCCCAGCGTCGCGGCCAGGCTGGAGCTGGTCATCGTCTCCGGGTCCGGGACCCCCCAGATATCGCGGACGAAGCGGTTGGGGAGCCGGAACTCGGCCCGGCCCTGGTACACGCTGAGGTCGGCCCGCCTGTGTGCGTTGGCCAGCAGGAAGCTGAGCGTGCCGGTGTCGGGGTTGTAGTCCGGCGGGATACCGCCGACGTCGATGTTGCTGAAGTACTCCAGCCCGTTCACCTGGTCCGAGTCGCCCCACCAGGCGCCGCTGTCCAGGGTCAGCCCGACCTGCCGGACGCTGTCTTCCGCGTCTGCTGTGTACGGGCAGGTCAGCACGCCCGCGGGGTAGGTGCAGGCCGCCAGGTGCTCCGAGGGCTGCGCTGCCACGGTCACGTGGTGGTGCAGGCCGGCCGGGTCGGGAGCCCGCGAGACGGCGACGGCGCTCGCCCAGCCGTCCACGACCCGGGGCCGGAGGGTCCCGGTGTCGAGCACCATTCGGAAGCGCTCGGTCGAGGCGCCGAGGTTGTAGCCGCCCCCCTTGTGGACGTAGACCTGGAACATCTCCGACGCCGGAACCCCGCCGCCGAAGAACTCGAAGTGCACGTTGTAGAGCGCACCAAGGCTGTGGTCGAGCTGCTCGACGCCGTCGACGAAAAGACGCTCCAGACACGGCGCTGGGCTGGCGTCGCACCAGCGATAGACACCATCGGCGGAGCTCGCCGGGGAGGCGGTGACCCCCGCGACAGCGACCAATCCGGATCCGACCAGGGCGAGGCTGGCGAGCAGCGACGTACGACGGGTGGCGATCATGGCCGTCATTCTGCTCCGACCGAGCCCCGAACGGGAGGATTCAGGCACATCTCAGGTCGCGGTGGCAGGCTGTACCCGTGACAGGCGCCGAGACCCAACGCGTCCTGGTCGTCGACGACGACCGGGCGGTGCGCGAGTCGCTGCGCCGGTCCCTGGAGTTCAACGGGTACGCCGTGAGCCTGGCCGGCGACGGCGCCGAGGCGCTGGCCGCAATCGCCAGTGCGGTGCCGGACGCTCTGGTCATCGACGTGATGATGCCGCGCCTGGACGGCATCGAGGCCACCAAGGCGCTGCGAGCCGCCGGCAACGACCTGCCGATCCTGGTACTGACCGCACGCGACTCGGTGGGCGACCGGGTCGACGGCCTGGACGCCGGCGCCGACGACTACCTGACCAAGCCCTTCGCGCTGGAGGAGCTGCTGGCCCGGCTCCGTGCCCTGCTACGCCGCGCGCACCACGACGACGTCGAGGACCTCGACAGCGGGGTGCTCACCTACGCTGACCTCTACCTCAACCCGGCTACCCGGGAGGTACGGCGCGGCGAGCGCCAGATCGTCCTGACCCGGACCGAGTTCACCCTGCTGGAGATGTTCCTGGCCCGGCCTCGCCGGGTGCTGGACCGCTCGTTCATCCTCGAGGACGTCTGGGGCTACGACTTCCCCACCACGGCGAACTCGCTCGAGGTGTACGTCGGGTACCTGCGCCGCAAGACCGAGGCCAACGGCGAGCCGAGGCTGATCCACACTGTGCGAGGCGTGGGGTACGTCCTCAAGGAAGCCTGATGGGGCTGCTCTACAAGGCCTCGCTTGCCAGCCGGGTGACTCTGTTGGCGACGATCGCCGTCGGGATGGCGGTCGCGGCCGTCGCCGGAGCCGGCTACCTGACCATGCGCAACACCCTCTACGGCAGTGTCGACACGTCGCTGTCCAACCGAGTCCACCGGATGGCGGCCAACGGCATCGGCTCGGACGACCTGGACCGGCTCCCGCAGTGGCTGCTCGGTGCCGGCGACGTGAAAGTCGGCACTGTGACGTCGAGCGGGGTCACCAAGAGCGCCGACGCCGCCCCGGTGGGCGAGAGCATCCGGCTGGGCAAGCCCGAGCTGGCCGTGGCCCGAGGCGCGAGCGACTACTCCCGCCGGACGATCCTCACCCCGGACGGGCACGAGTACCGCGTGGCCGCCGTGCAGGGGGAGACCCCGGGGGAGGCCTTGATCCTGGCCCAGTCGCTGGGCCCCACCGAGCGCACCTTGGACCGCCTCGGCCTGGTCCTGGCGATCTTCGGCGGCCTGGGCATCATCGTCGCTGGGATGGCCGGCTGGGCCGTGGCACAGAACGGCCTGCGACCGGTACGGCGGCTCACCGCCGCCGTGGAGCGGATCGCCCAGACCGAGCGGCTGGACCCCATCGCCGTCGAAGGCAAGGACGAGGTGGCCCGGCTCTCCCTGGCCTTCAACCAGATGCTCACGTCTCTGTCCGCCTCCCGGGACCGGCAACGCCAGCTGGTGGCCGACGCCGGGCACGAGCTGCGCACCCCGTTGACCTCGCTGCGCACCAACCTCGACCTGCTCACCCAGGCAGAGGAGCGCGGCGGGCTGGCTGTCTCGGCGCGGGAGGAGCTCCTGGACGACGTGCGGTTCCAGATCGAGGAGCTCACCACCCTGATCGGCGACCTGACCGAGCTCGCCCGGGACGAGCCCATCGGCACGGCGGTCGAGGCGGTCGACTTCGACGAGGTGGTCGAGCGCGCCGTCGACCGGGTCCGGCGCCGCGGCCTGGACGTGGCTTTCGACGTACAGCTCGACCAGTGGTGGGTGGTCGGGGAGGCGGCTCCACTGGAGCGTCTGGTCACCAACCTGCTGGACAACGCGGTGAAGTGGAGCCCGGACCAGGGCCAGGTGAGCGTGGCGCTCAAGGAAGGCACCCTCACCGTCAGCGACCAGGGGCCGGGGATCGCACCCGAGGACCTGCCTCATGTCTTCGACCGCTTCTACCGGTCCAGGGAGTCGCGCACCATGCCGGGCTCCGGCCTCGGTCTGGCGATCGTCCGGCAGATCGCCGAGCGGCACGGTGGCGCCGTCTGGGTGTCGAAGTCTGGCCCCGGCGGTACGTCGCTGACCTGCTACCTGCCGGGCTCCGCGCATCAGCCGGAAGGTCTCAGCAACCTCACTGGTCATGTCTAGAGATCCCTAAGCCCGCTCTCAGATTCAGTTCTCATCCTTGGAGTCATGACCGACCCGACTCCGCACGAGCCGCAGTACACGCAGCCGCTCCACGACTGGGCCCCGGCCCAGCCGACTGCCCAGACCCTCGAGCAGCCCCCAGCTGCACCGGGCGGACCGCCGACCGGACCGCCGCCCGGACCGCCGACCGGGCGACCCTCGGGCCGGGTGGTTGCCGGACTGCTGGTGGCGGCGCTCGCCGTGGGCGGCAGCGCAGGCGTGCTCGGAGCGGCGGGGCTCGTCGCCGTGGACAACGCACGGGACAAGCCGGTCGTGGAGTCGACCAACAGCCCGGTGGTCTCCACCGCCGGCAACCCTGCCGCCCCCGAGGGGTCGGTGGAAGCGGTGGCCAAGGCCGTGCTGCCGTCGGTGGTGAAGATCAACGTGCGCGGACAGCAGGGCGCAGGCTCCGGCTCGGGCATCATCATCGGCTCCGACGGCGTCATCTTGACCAACCACCACGTGGTCGACGTAGCCGGCGGCGTCGGGAGCCTGACCGTGAGCTTCAACGACGGCAGCAGCGCCCGCGCCACCATTGTCGGGACCGACCCGCTCACCGATCTCGCGGTCATCAAGGCCGACGGCGTCAGCGGCCTGGCGGTCGCCACGCTGAACGCATCCGACACCCTCGACGTCGGGCAGAACGTGGTGGCCATCGGCTCGCCGTTCGGGCTCGAGGCAACCGTTACCAGCGGCATCGTCTCGGCACTGAACCGGCCGGTCTCGGTGGGTGACGGTGGCGGCACCGATACGACGTACCCCGCGATCCAGACCGACGCCGCCATCAACCCGGGCAACTCCGGTGGACCGCTGACGAACCTCGACGGCGAGGTCGTCGGGATCAACAGCTCGATCCGTACGGCGGCCTCGGGTCTGGGCAGCGAGGGTGGATCGATCGGCCTGGGGTTCGCTATCCCGATCTCCAAGGTGCTGCCGATCATCGACCAGCTGCGCAACGGCGAAACCGCCACGCACGCCCGGCTCGGCGTCACCGTGGGCAACGCCTCCTCTGACGACGGGCTGGTCACCGGCGCCCAGATCCAGAGCGTGACCAACGGGTCCGCTGCCGACAAGGCCGGCATCAAGGTGGGCGACGTGGTCACCAAGGTCGGCGACGACCTCATCACCGGTAGTGAGTCCCTGGTCGCCACCATCCGCGGCATGCGCCCCGACGACTCGGTCACCATCACCGTGATCCGCGACGGCGACACCACCGAGCTGCAGGCCGTGCTCGACAGCGACGGCGGGAAGGCCGCCTCGTAGCTCAGACGAGCTTGCGCCCGGTGCGCACGCGCCAGCGCAGGTCCCACAGGTAGATGTTCAGTGGGAAGAGGCGCAGTGGACCGGGCAGCCGCCGGCTGATCGTGCCGAAGAGGCGCATCGACCAGTCGAACCGGCGCTGGTCCCTGGCCGTCCAGGTCAGGTGCATCTCCTCGCGGAACCGGTCGGGCAGGAACCCGGTGTTCACCCAGCGGACGAACCTGCGGCCGAGCAGGGCCAGCGGCGCCGGCAGGTTACCGAGGTTGAGCAGGATCAGCAGGTAGCCGCGGATGGTCTCGTCGATGGAGATCTCCGCGACGCTCTTGTCCCAGTAGGTGTCGAAGGCGGCGCGGTCGACCGGCCACAGCTCGGGCCGGACCTGCAAGGTGGTGGCGAAGGCGGAGAGGTGAGCGTAGATCCTGTCGAGCTTGGCCTCGTCCTGGCGCCCGTGCAACGCCTCGATGATGTCCAGCGTGCCCTTGGCCAGGCACGCACCGACCCACAGCTGGAGGTCGGGATCGAACGCGTTGTACTTCACCGGGCTGTCGGGGCCGGACCGGATGTGCCGGTGCACGCCGTCGATGGCGGCGCGCATCGCGTCCTTGTCGGCCTCGGTGCCCAGCATCGACACGGCCAGGTAGGTCGCCGTCGTACGGGCGCGCTTGAAGGGCCGCTTCATCGCGCTGCCACTGTCGACCGGACTCTCGTAGACGCCGTATGCCACGGCGGGGTTGCTCAGCTGCATGATGACGTTGGCGACGCCCGCGAAACCCCCGGCCATCCCGTCGATGTAGTCGCGGATGTCGAAGTCGTCCCCGGGCTGCGCCGAGGGCGCGGCAGCGGTCCCCTTGGGGCGAGCGGTCATGCGACCACGCTATGGTTGACAACGATCGTAGTCAACCTTTGGAATGAGTGTCGTGGCTAACACCAGCTGGGCCGGGAGCACGCTGACGGAGCGTCGGGCTGCCCGTCACGAGAAGCTGCTCGCGGCAGGGCTGGGGCTGCTCGCCACCGGCGGTGGGCCGGCGATGACCGTCCGAGCCGTCTGCCGACAAGCCGCCCTCACCGAGCGCTACTTCTACGAGAGCTTCAGCGACCGCGACGACCTGGCGTGTGCGGTCTTCGACCATGCCGCCGAGGCGGTGGTCGCCGCCATCGTCGAGGCGGTGAGCGACTGCCCTCAGACACCCCGCGACATCGCCACCGCAGCAGTAGAGGCGGTCGTGACGGCGACCGTCGACCAGCCGCAGAAGGGCCGCGTCCTCTTCGTCGCCTCGATGACCGACCCGCTGCTCTACCGCAGACGCGACGCGATGGTCCCGGTGGTCACCGGCCTCATCCGAGAACATCTCCCCGAGGCCGGCGCCGAGCACCGCGACCTCGTCGCGGCCAGCCTGGTCGGGAGCCTGGGCAACCTCTTCTACCAGTACGTCGTGGGGACGCTGGCCGTGCCACGCGAGGTCTTCGTCCAGCACTGCGTCGACCTGCTGCTCACCACCGCGGCGATGAGGTCAGCTGCTGGTGGCACCGATGGGTCCCTCAGAAGGTGACGGCTCGGAGCAGGCGCTCGGCCTTCCACCTGGTCTCGGCGTACTCGCTGGCCGCGTCCGAGCGGACCGTGATGCCACCGCCGGTGCCGTACTCGTAGCGCCAGCCGGCTTCCGCGCGCGTCGCGACCAGAGTGCGGATCACCACGCCCAGGTCGGCCCGCCCGTCGGCCGAGATCCAGCCGAAGGCTCCGGCGTACACACCCCGGGGGCTCGACTCGACGTCCGCAATGATCTGCATGGTGCGTAGCTTCGGCGCCCCGGTCATCGAGCCGGCCGGGAAGAGGGCCCGGAGCGCTCCGACGGTCGAGATGTCGGGCTGCAGCCGTCCACGGACCGTCGAGACGAGCTGGTGCACGCTCGGGTAGGACTCGACCTGCATCAGGGCCGGGACCGTGACCGTCCCCGGCTCACATACCCGGGAGAGATCGTTGCGGAGCAGGTCCACGATCATCAGGTTCTCCGCCCGGAACCGTGGGTCGCTGCCCAGCAAGGTGCGCACGTAGTCGTCCGCCACGGCGTCGGCGACCCGCGGCGCGGTGCCCTTGATCGGCTTGGTCTCGACCCAGCGCTGCCGGTCGATCGTGGCGTACCGCTCCGGGCTGCTGCTGAGCACGCAGACGCCGTGGTGCTTGAGGAAGCCGGCGTACGGCGCCGGGTTGACCTCGCGCAGCCGCAGGTAGACCGCGACCGGGTCGCGCTCGGACTCGAGCCCTTCGCGGTAGGTCAGGTTGACCTCGTAGGAGTTGCCGCGCCGGAGCTCGTGCTGGACGCGGTCGAAGGCGGCTTCGTATTCCGCCGGGGCCGCGCTCCTACCAGGCGGGTGCGGCGCACCGGCGCCGTGCTCGGCCGGATCGTGCTCGATGATCAGCGGGTCACGCACGCGCATCCACACCGCGTCCGGCACCGTCGCGTCGACCCGCGCGGGAAGGTCGGCCCGGGCGGCGTACCCGAAGTAGCCGACCCAGCTGACCTGCGGGTCGCCCCGGTCTCGGGCGATCTCGTCCTCGAGTACGGCGAACGCGTCGTCGCCGACCTCCTCCGAGCGACGCCCGCGGTGGCGGAACACCACCTTCCGGGTCGCGTCGTAGCTGAGCGACACGTCGTCGTCAGCGAGGACCCCGATGATCGACCGGGTGCCGGACCACGGCCGGGCGCCACCGCCATCGAGCCAGAACATCCGGTCCGAGCGAGCCGCACCGTCACGGAACGCAGCCACCGGGTCGGTCACGAGAGGAAGTTCCTGACCATTGCCGCACCGTGCTGGGTCAGGATCGACTCGGGGTGGAACTGCACGCCCCACAAGGGCAGTGCGCGGTGGGCGACCCCCATCACGACGGTCTCCGTGTGTGCGGTCACCAGCAGGTCGTCAGGCACGGTGAGCGCGGCCAGCGAGTGGTACCGCACCGCCTCGAAGGGCGAGGGAAGCCCGGCAAAGACGCCGGAGCCGTCATGGCTGATGCTTGCCACGTCCCCGTGCGCGGGAGCGATCTGGCCCACTTTCCCGCCGTACGCCGAGACGAGAGCCTGCATGCCCAGGCAGACGCCGAGCACGGGCAGCCCCAGGCCGAAGACGCCGCTGCCGAGGGCGAAGTCGGCAGGGGTGTCCGGGTGTCCGGGGCCGGGCGAGAGCACCACGTGCGAGTACGACGCGAGCTCGGCCAGGGTCGTGGTGTCGTGTTCGACGACCTCGGGGAGCTCGCCGGTGACTCCGGCGAGCAGATGCACGAGGTTCCAGGTGTACGAGTCGTAGTGGTCCACGACCACGACCCGCGTCGCGGTCATGAGAGCAGGTCGAGGATCAGGTCGTGGATCAGGTCGTAGCCGTTCTCGGTGAGGATCGACTCCGCGTGGAACTGGACCCCCCGGTAGTGCGGGCCGACGAGCTGGTGGACGTCCCCGGTCTCCGGGTCGATCGACACCTCTACTCCCTCGGGGAGGTTGTGGTCCGTCCGCGCGACGAAGGTGTTGTAGAACCCGACGCGCTCCTCGCGACCCTGCAGGCTGACCAGGGACTGGGTGCCCTGGAAGACGATGTCCTTGTAGGCCAACGGGATGCCGAGCCGGTCACAGGTGACCTGGTGACCGAGGCAGACGCTGAGGAACGGCTGCCTCCTGGCCAGAAGCTCGTCGACGGCGGCACGGAACGTCGCGATCTTGGGGTGGTCACCGTCCCGTGGGTCGCCGGGTCCGGGACCGACGATGACCAGGTCGTGGCCGTCGAGAGCACCCGGCTCGTAGTCCTCGTGACGGACCACGGTCGAGGTCATCCCCATCACGGCAAGGACATGCCGGAGCATGTTCACGAAGTCGTCCTCGCCGTCGAGGATGACCGCGGTCTTCCCCTTGAGCTCCGGCGCCGGCGGGGAGCCGCCCTGGTCGGTCAGCCAGAACTTGGAGAGCCGCTGGTTGCGACTGGCCAGGGCGATCAGCACGTCCTCGTCGCGGGCGAGGTCCGAGATGCTCTCGGGCGCACCCGCCGGAGCCTCCACCAGCCCGAAGGCCGTCAGGATGCCGCCGGCCTTGGCGCGGGTCTCGGCCACCTCGTACGCCGGGTCGGAGTCGCGCACCAGCGTCGCGCCTGCGGTCACCTTCAGTGCACCGTCGGGTGAGATGTCGGCGGTGCGGATCACGATCGGCGAGTCCGCGGTGGGCGCCCCCTGCTCGTCGCGGCCGATGAGGGCGAGGGCCGCCCCGTAGTAGCCACGTCCCTGCGACTCGTACTTCTTGATCAGGCGAACCGCGTTCTCCACCGGGCTGCCGGTGACCGTCGCCGCGAACATCGTGTCGCGCAGCACCTGGCGTACGTCCCTCGAGGTCCGCCCGGCCAGCAGGTACTCGGTGTGCACCAGGTGGGTCATCGGCTTGAGGAACGGGCCAAGCACCTGGCCCCCCTCGTTGCAGATGTCGCACATCATCTTGAGCTCTTCGTCCACGACCATGAAGAGCTCGTAGATCTCCTTCTCGTCGGCGAGGAAGTCGAGCAGCTTCGCCTTCTGCTGCGAGGCCTCCAGCCCGCCGAGCCGGAACGTCCCGCTGATCGGGTTCATCCGGACGTCGCCGCCGTGCACCGAGACGTGGCGCTCCGGCGAGGCCCCGACCAGGAACCGGTCGCCGGTGGAGAAGCAGTAGGTCCAGTACGCACCCCGCTCGCGCAGCAGCAGCCGCCGCAGCACGGTCAGGGCCTTGGCCGGACCCCAGTCCTTGAGCCGGGCGCGGTAGTGCCTGCCGACGACGAGGTTTGCGCCCTCACCGTTGCCGATCTCGTCGTCGATGATGCGGCGGACAACCTCGGCGTACTCCTCATCGGAGGTCTCGAAGCCGCCCCGGTCGGTGAACTCGACGGGCTCGTCGGGCAGCGCAGCGACCAGCTCGTCGTACGGGATCTCCAACTCGGTCTCGACCGTCAGGTACATCAGCGGGGCGCCGTCGTCGTGCACCTCGAACCCGCGCTCGGCCGCCTGCCGAAACGGTATGGCGAGCAGCCGGTCGAAGCGGCGGCCGGCGGCGGGGACACCCTCCTCCAGCGGTACCTCGGCCAGCGTCGCGACCACGCTGCGGCGACCGCCCACCAGCGTGACCGTCGGGGCGTCCTTGAGCCGGATCACCGCCCAGGCCTCGTGACCCAGCAGCTGCTGCAGGGCGTCAGAGGCCGTGGCGGCAGCGCTGTTCATGGCCAAACGCTACCAACGCGGCTTGCCCGCGCCCGCCCGCCTTTCACCGCCGAGACGCCGGGGAAGCACTGCCCGCTCACCCTTTGGCGGCCACCCGCTGCAGGGTCGACCAGCCGCGTGCAGTGGCTTGCTCGCCCGTCGCGGCCTCGAGGAGGCGGTTGACATGCGGACGATCGGGGCCGTGCCTCGGCCGAGCAGCGACGAGCTCGCGGTCGCCGATGTTGACCAGCACGGTGCGCCGGGGCTCGCCCAGGTTGGCCCTGTCCAGCGAAGGTGAACGGTGGGAGAGGAAAGCCACCTCGAGCTCCCACTCCCGTTCGTCGAACCCGGTGAACGGATCCGCCTCGACGAACCGTCGAAGCCAGTCGAGGTCGCGGACCGCGAACAGCTCGTGCCTGCGGAGCACGTCCTCCAGACCCTGCTCGACAGTGTCAACCAGCTGCTCCAGCTCGGCCGGGGTCGTGGTGAACGTGACGTTGCCCGTGACCAGGTGCGACCCTACGTCGGCTCCGCCAGCCTCCTCCACGAGCCTGACCAGTCCGACCCGGTCCAGTCCCTCGCGGCCCAGCATCACGTTGCGGACCAAGCCCACCGATCGCATGCGCAGAGTCTCCCCCAGACGTGGCGCGGACGTCAGCACAGAGCCGCGGCTCAGCGCGTGGAGACCTCGACCAGGCGCTGGGTGGCTCGGGTGAGTACGACGTAGAGCGTGGCACGGCCCGTGGACGACTCGTACTCGATCTCCTCGGGCTCCACCACGACGATGCCGTCGAACTCCAGGCCCTTGGTGTCGAGGCCGGTGAGTACGGAGATGCGGGCCGTGTCGCCACCCTCAGCCGCGTCGGCGAACTCGGCCCAGGAGCCCAGCCAGGAGGTGACCTGCGGGCGCCGTCCCACCGGGACCACGATCGCCACGGTGCCCTCGACCAGCTCGGCCAGCTCGGCCACCGCAGCCCGTACCCCTGCCTCGAGGTCGTCGGTCACCACGCGGGTCGGACCCACGCCGGTCGACCGGATCGCGTTCGGCAGGTCCGCGTCGAGCCCGACGCGTGACGCGTAGGCGGCGGCGTGCTCGTAGATCTCCTTGCTGTTGCGGTAGTTCGTGCCGAGGTGGAACTCGTGCAGCTGCTTGTCGGCCAGGGCCTCGGCCCGTGCGGCCTCGGACTCGGCGGGCACCGGCCACGACGACTGGGCCGGGTCCCCGACGACCGTCCAGGTGGCTCCCCTGCCCCGTCGCCCGACCATGCGCCACTGCATCGGAGACAGATCCTGGGCCTCGTCGACGAGCACGTGCGCGTAGCCGTCGTCCTCGGTGCGGGTCGAGGTGCGGGGTCCGGTGGCGTACTCCCGATCCGCCGCGGTGGTCAGCTCGGGCCTGTCCTCGGAGACCAGGTGCGCGAACGGGTCTTCCTCGGGGGCCTTCTCGGGCAGGTCGCCCAGCAGGTAGCGAAGCTCGTCGATCAGTGCGACGTCCTCCACCGAGACCCCGCCGGTCTCCAGCGCCCAGGACTTGGTGAGCAGTGCCTGGTCCTCGCCGGGGATCAGCGAGTCGCCGACCCGCGCCAGGAACTCCTCGTCACGCAGCCAGCCGAGAACCTCGGTGGCGTCCAGGGGAGGCCACCAGTCGTGCACGAACTGCACGAACGCGTGGTTGTCCAGCATCGTGTCCGCGAAGTCGTCCTTGCCGCGGTCCAGGGCCCGGTCGCCGCCGACCTGTCGCCACAGCGCGTCGACCAGAGCGTTGGCGACCCGGGAGACCTGCCGGTTGCGCTTGCCCTGCGAGAGAAGCTGGCGGCGCAGGTTGCCCAGGTCGCGAGGAGCGAGCACCAGGTTCTCGTCGCGGTAGAAGACGCGGAAGTCGCGGGGGCCGGACGGGACCGCCTGCCGCGACGCCCGCCGGAGCACCTCGACCATCTGCGCGGAGCCCTTGACGTCGGCCACCGCGGGGTCGTCGTGCCGGGAGGCCCGCAGACCGTCGACCACCTCGCCCAGCGAGCGCAGCGCCACTGCGGTCTCGCCCAGCGAGGGGAGCACCCGCTCGATGTAGCGCATGAAGACGCCGGAGGGACCGACGACCAGGACGCCTCCTCGCTCGTAGCGGGCACGGTCGGTGTAGAGCAGGTACGCCGCCCGGTGAAGAGCTACCACGGTCTTGCCCGTCCCCGGACCACCCGAGATCGAGACGACGCCCTTGGCCGGCGCGCGGATCGCCTGGTCCTGCTCGGCCTGGATGGTGGAGACGATCGAGTGCATCGACCGGTCGCGGGCGCGGGAGAGCTGGGCCATCAGGGCGCCTTCGCCGACGATCGGGAGATCGGTCTCGACGGAGGAGTCGATCAGGTCGTCCTCGACCCCGACCACCCTCTTGCCCGAGCAGCGCAGTACGCGTCGCCGTACGACGCCCTGGGGCTCGGTCGGCGTGGCCTGGTAGAAGACCGCGGCCGCCGGGGCTCGCCAGTCGATCAGCAGGGTGTCCCGGTTCTCGTCGCGCAGACCGATCCGGCCGATGTAGCGCGGCGCCTCGGCCTTGTCCCGCAGGTCGAGCCGGCCGAAGACGAGTCCCTCGTGGGCGGCGTTCAAGGTAGCGATCCGCTTGGCTGCCTGGAAGACCATCGCGTCGCGCTCGACCAGCCCACCTTCGTGGCCGAGCAGGCCACGGCCGTGACCCTCGTGGGCCAGCGCCTCGGCGTTCTTGGTGGACTGATCGAGCTGGAGGTAGACGCGGTCCACGAACTTCTGCTCGTGGGTGATCTCCTGCTTCGTCACGTCGGGGACGTCAGCAGCGTGAGCGGACAACGACGGGGGCTCCTCGATCGTGAGACGAGTTGGATGCGCCCTTGCCGAGCGCAGCCTTGAAGTCTACCGAGTCATCGGCCCGGTTGGTTCCCGATCCCCCAGACGGCCATTGGCTGGTCTCGCTAGGGCCGGGCGAGGCCCCAGACCGGCGTGGCGGTCAGCTCGTCGACGGCGATGCCCAGCTCCGCGACCGCGGGCAGCATGGTGTCGGCGTGGAAGGCCGTGGCCTCCGCCTCGCTACGCCAGATGTCGTACATCAGAAAGCCGTCACCCTCCGGGCAGGCCGCGTGGACCAGCAGGCCCGCCGGAGGGCCGCCGCGCTCCTTGAACGAGCTCGTGACCTTCAGGTCGAGCGCGTCGTGCTGCTCGCGGGTCCCGTGCATGTGCAACCTCATCATCACAGCCATGCGTGCTCCTCACTCCGTGTGCCCGGACTCTCTGTCCCGGTGCCGAGCTCAGCGCCTCCGGTTGAGGAAGGCGACCATCGCCTCGCGGGCCTCGTCGGAGCCGAAGAGGCGCGCCGAGAGGGTGGCCATCTCATCAATGCCCCGGTCGATCGAGGTGGTCAGGGCACCGCCGAGCAGTCTCTTCGTCTCACGGAGCCCCTGCGGCGTCCCCTTGCAGAGCGCGTCGCAGACCTCCCCCACCGCCGCATCGAGCTCGGCCTCGGGGACGGACTTGGTGACCAGACCGTACGACGCGGCCTCCGCGCCTGTGAAGACCGAGCCGGACAGGAACGTGAGCGCAGCGGCCCGGCTGGTCATCCGGGGAAGCAGCACCAGGGAGATGACCGCCGGCGTGAGCCCCAGCCTCACCTCGGTCAGTGCGAACGTGGTGCTGTCGGCGGCGACGACGATGTCGCAGGCGCCGATGATCCCGATACCGCCGGCTCGGACCGCGCCGTGGGCCCGGCCGACCACGGGCTTCTCGTGCGCCGCGATGCGGCGCAACAGGTCTGCCATCCCGCGGGCGCCGTCCTCCATGCTGCCCTCGGCAGCCTCGGACAGGTCCGCTCCCGAACAGAAGACGGTGCCCTCGGCCCGGAGCAGCACCACCTTGACCTCAGGGTCGGCCTCGGCGCGGTCGAGGCCCGCGAAGAGCTCGCTGACCAGCTGCTTGGAGAGCGCGTTCTTGTTGTGCTGGCTGTCCAAAGACAGCGAGGCGACCCCGTCGGCGACGGTGTAGTGGACGAGCTCGTCAGGCATCCGGCTTCTCCTGGGATCAGTACGACTTGGGCAGACCGAGCGAGTGCATCGCCACGAAGTTCAGGATCATCTCTCGTGACACCGGGGCGATCCTGCCGAGGCGGGCGGCGAGCAGCATGTTGCCCAGACCGTACTCCTGGGTCAGACCGTTGCCGCCATGGCTGTGCACCGCCACATCGGTCGCGTTGCAGGCGACCTCGCCAGCGGCGTACTTGGCCATGTTGGCCAGCTCGCCCGCTCCGATGTCGTCGCCCGCGTCGTACAGGGCGGCGGCCTTCTGCTGCAGCAGCCGGGACTGCTCCAGCTCGATCTTCACCTTGGCCAGCGGGTGCGCGATGCCCTGGTGCGCGCCGATCGGCTGTCCCCACACCTCGCGGGTCTTGACGTACTCGACAGCGCGCCCGATCGCGTAGCGCGCCATGCCGTTGGAGAACGCGGCCCCCATGATGCGTTCGGGGTTCAGGCCGGCGAAGAGCTGCAGCAGCCCCGCATCCTCGTCCCCCACGAGCGCGTCCAGCGGCAGCCGGACGTCGTCGATGAAGAGCGTCCACTGCTTCTCCGGAGCCAGGAAGTCCATCGCGATGGGCTGCTTGGTGAAGCCCTCCGCATCCGTGGGTACGACGAACAGACACGGCTTGAGCTTGCCGGTCTTGGCATCGGCCGTCCGGGCGATGACCAGGACGGACTCCGCCTCGTCCACGGCGGAGATGAAGGTCTTGCCACCTTTGAGCACCCACTCGTCGCCGTCCCGGGTCGCGGTGGTGGTGATCTTGTGCGAGTTGGAGCCGGCCTCCGCCTCGGTGATCGCGAAGGCCATCGTCAGCGACCCGTCGGCGATCCCGGGGATCCACCGCTTCTTCTGCTCCTCGGTGCCGAAGCGGGCGATCACGGTGCCACAGATCGCGGGCGAGACCACCATGGCCAGCAGCGGAGCACCCGCAGCGGCGGCCTCCTCCAGGACGGCAGCCAGGTCGGAGATGCCACCCCCGCCGCCGCCGTACTCCTCGGGCAGGGAGACCCCGAGGTAGCCGTGCTTGCCCATGTCGTTCCACAGCTCGGTCGTCTTCTCGCCGGCCCGCGACTGCTTGAGGATGTACTCATGGCCGTACCGCCCGGCCAGCTTGCGTACCGCCTCCCGCAGGGCGACACGCTCGTCGGGCTCGCTGAACGGGGTGGTGGTCATGCTTCCTCCTCAACTACGGCGAGGACCTCGCCTGCCGAAACCTGCTGTCCGACCTTCACGTCGATCTCGCCGACCACGCCGGCGTACGGCGCGGAGACGTTGTGCTGCATCTTCATCGCCTCCAGGACCAGGATCGGCTGGCCGGCCTCGACCTCGGCTCCGACCTCGACCAGGACCGCGACGACGCTGCCGGGCATCGGCGCCAGCAGTGAGCCGGTGGCCACCTGGGCTGCCGGGTCCACGAACCTCGGCTTCCTGGTGAGCACCACGTGACCCAGGGACGACTCGACGTCGACGGTCGAGCCGGTCGAGTGCACGGTGAACGTCCGGGCGACGCCGTCCTGCTCCAGGACGACGGCCGAGGGTCCGGCTCGAACCACGCTCACGACCAGGTCGGCCGAACGGTAGCCGCGCCCGCCGTACCAACCGACCTCGAGCTCCTCGAAGGAGGTCGTCTGCGGTTGCGAGACCACGTTGCGCCAGCCGGACGGGATGCGGGACTGCACCTTCGCCGCGGCCCGGGCCTGTTCGGCCAAGGCCACAGCGGCCGCGAAGCCGCTCAACGCAAGGGCTTGCGACCCACCGGGGCTCGCGGTCAGCGGTGCCAGGTCGGTGGTGTCGAGGTACGTCGTGTGCATCGCCGCCTCGCCCAGAACCGGGTCGCGCAGCAGGTTGACCAGCAGGTCCCGGTTGGTGCGCAGCCCGTGGATCTCGGCCTTGGCGAGTGAGCCGGCGAGCTGACGAAGGGCCTGCGCGCGGGTCGGCGCCCAGGCGACCACCTTGGCGATCATCGCGTCGTAGAAGGTGCCGATCTCGTCGCCGGAGCGGACCCCGGCATCCAGCCGCAGGCCGTACGTCGTCGGTACGGCGAACTCCGACCGCACCCCGGGGATCTCGAACCTGGACAGCCGGCCGCTCTGCGGCTGGTAGCCGTTGGCCGGGTCCTCGGCGTAGAGGCGAACCTCGACGGCGTGTCCGTTCGGCGCCGGGATCTCCAGCTCTGCCAGGGACCGGCCCTCGGCGACCGCGAGCTGAAGAGCCACCAGGTCCAGGCCCGTCACACATTCGGTGACCGGATGCTCGACCTGCAGCCGGGTGTTCATCTCCAGGAAGAAGAAGCGGTCACCCTCCAGCAGGAACTCGACCGTGCCGGCACCGACGTAGCCGATCGCCTCGCCGGCCTTGCGAGCCGCCTCGTGCAACGCCTTGCGGGTCTGTGCGCTCAGGCCAGGGGCGGGCGTCTCCTCGACCACCTTCTGGTGGCGGCGCTGCAGCGAGCAGTCGCGCTCGCCGAGGACCAGCACGGTGCCGTGGGTGTCTCCCACCAGCTGTACCTCCACGTGCCGGCCGTTCTCGACGTACGGCTCGCAGAAGACCGTCGGGTCACCGAAGGCACTGGCTGCCTCGTTGGAGGCCAGCTGCACAGCCTGCGCAAGCTCCGCGACCGTCCGTACGACGCGCATCCCGCGTCCGCCCCCACCGCTGGAGGCCTTGACCAGGATCGGCAGGTCGGCGTCGGTCACGGACTCGGGCGCGAGCTCGGCAAGCACCGGGACACCGGCAGCCTCCATCAGGACCTTGGACTCGACCTTGGTGCCCATCTTGTCCATGGACTCGGGGGTGGGGCCTACCCATGTCAGGCCGGCGGCCGCGACGTCGCGCGCGAAGGCTGCGTTCTCCGACAGGAAGCCGTAGCCGGGGTGAATCGCGTCCGCGCCGGTCCGCTTGGCAGCCTCGATCACCAGGTCACCGCGCAGGTAGGTCTCCGCGGGGGTGTTGCCGGGCAGGTGGACCGCGAGGTCGGCCTCGGCCACGAAGGGGAGGCCGGCGTCCGCGTCCGAGTGGACGGCCACCGTCTCGATACCGAGCTCCCGGCAGGTGGAGAAGACGCGTCGGGCGATCTCGCCCCGGTTGGCGACGAGGAGTCTTTGGATCGTCATGTCACATCCTGAAGACGCCGAAGCGGTCGGTTCCCGCGATGGCGTTGTTGTCGATGACCGAGAGGCAGATGCCCAACACGGTCCGGGTCTCCCGCGGGTCGATGACGCCGTCGTCGTACACCATCCCCGACAGGAAGTACGGCAGCGACTGCTCCTCGACCATCTGTTCGACGTAGGCCCGCATGCCGGCGTCGGCCTCCTCGTCGTACGCCGCTCCTTTGGCCTCGGCCGCGGCCCTGGCAACGATCGAGAGGACCCCGGCGAGCTGCTGGGGGCCCATCACCGCCGACTTGGCCGAGGGCCAGGTGAACAGGAAGCGCGGGTCGTACGCGCGCCCGTTCATCCCGTAGTTGCCGGCGCCGTAGGAGGCCCCCATGATCACCGTCAGGTGCGGGACCGTGGAGTTGCTGACCGCGTTGATCATCTGGGCACCGTGCTTGATGATGCCGCCCTGCTCGTACTCCTTGCCGACCATGTAGCCGGTGGTGTTGTGCAGGAAGAGCAGCGGTACGTCGATCTGGTTGGCCAGCTGGATGAACTGCGTGCCCTTCTGGGCCTCCTCGGAGAAGAGCACCCCCTGGGCGTTGGCGAGGATGCCGATCGGCCGGCCGTGCAGCCGCGCCCAGCCGGTGACCAGCGAGGAGCCGTACAGCGGCTTGAACTCGTCGAAGGCGACCTCGTTGCCGGGGCCGGCGCCGTCGCACAGCCGCAGGATCACCTCGCGGGGGTCGAACGGCTCCTTCAGGTCGGTCGGGATGATGTCCAGCAGGTCGTCGGCGTCCAGGTCGGGCTCGGCGTACTCGGGCGTCCGGTCCGGCACGGCCTTGCGCCAGTTGAGCCTGCTGACGATCCGCCGTCCGATGCGGATCGCGTCGTACTCGTCGACGGCCAGGAAGTCCGAGAGACCCGACGTACGCGAGTGCATCTCGGCGCCGCCGAGCGACTCGTCGTCGGTCTCCTCTCCGGTTGCCATCTTCACCAGCGGCGGGCCGGCCAGGAAGACCTTCGCACCCTCCTTGACCATCACGACGTAGTCGCTCATGCCGGGGATGTAGGCACCGCCGGCGGTCGAGTTGCCGAAGACCAGGGCGATGGTCGGCACCTTCTGCGCCGAGGACCGCGTGATGTCGCGGAACAGCCTCCCGCCCGGGATGAAGATCTCCTTCTGCGTGGGCAGGTCGGCTCCGCCGGACTCGACGAGGTTGATGGTGGGCAGCCGGTTCTCCGCGGCGATCTGCGAAGCACGGAAGGCCTTGCGCAGCGTCCAGGGGTTGCTGGCGCCGCCCTTCACGGTGGGGTCGCTGGCGACGATCATGCACTCGACGCCTTCCACCACCCCGATCCCGCAGACCATGCTCGCGCCGACCGCGAAGTCCGACCCCCAGCCCGCGAGCGGCATGAGCTCGAGGAAGGCGGAGCCTTCGTCGACGAGCAGCTCGATCCGCTCCCGGGCCAGCAGCTTGCCTCGCTGGTGGTGACGCGCGACGTACTTCTCGCCGCCGCCGGCAACCGCCTTGGCGTGCTCGGTCTCCAGGTCCGCGAGCTTCTCCAGCATCGCGGTTCGCCTGGCGCTCATGAGGTGTATCCCAGCAGCTTGGCCGTCAGGTCGTTGAGCACTTCGGTCGCTCCTCCTCCGATGCCGAGAATGCGCTGGTCGCGGTAGTGGCGTTCGACCTCCACCTCACGCATGTAGCCCATCCCGCCGTGCAGCTGTACCGCCTCGTCGACCACGAAGCGGCTCGCCTCCACGGCCAGCGCCTTGGCGTGCAGGGCCTCGGTGAGGGGGTTCTCACCCGCGACGTACCGGCGCGCCACGTCGCGGGTGTAGGTGCGTGCGACGTCGACGGCCCTGGCCATCTCAACCAGCTTGTGTCGCACCACCTGGTTGGCGATCAGCGGCTTGCCGAAGGTCTCGCGCTCCTTGCAGTGCTGCACCGTGAGCCGCAGCGCGCGCTCTGCGATCCCGTAGCCGTGGACGGCCAGCGAGAGCCGCTCGACGACGAAGGCGAGCGCGATCTGGACGAACCCCGAGTTCTCCTCGCCGACCAGGTTGCCTGCCGGAACCCGGACGTCGGAGAAGGAGAGCTCGGCGGTGTCGGAGCAGTGCCAGCCCATCTTGCTCAGGCTCTTGGCCACCTCGAAGCCGGGGGTCGGCTTGTCGATGACCAGCAGGCTGACCCCTTTGTGACCCGGTTGACCGGTGCGCACGGCGGTGGTGACGAAGTCGGCGCGCACCCCGCTGGTGATGAAGGTCTTGGCGCCGTTGACGACGTAGTGGTCGCCGTCGCGCACCGCCGTCGTACGGATGCGCGCGACGTCGGAGCCACCGTCGGGCTCGGTGATGCCGAGCGACCCGATCAGCTCACCCGCCAGCGTCGGGCGGACGTAGCGGTCGACCAGGTCGGAGTCGCCGTTGGCGATGATGTGTGGCAGCGCGATGCCGTGCGTGAAGAGCCCGGCACTGAGCCCGCTCGACATTCCGGCCTCGAACATCGCCTCCTGAGCGGCGACGGTGTCGAGGTAGCTGCCGCCGTCGCCGCCGACCTCCTCGGGGATCCCGATGCCCATCAGCCCCTGCTTGGCAGCCGCCTGGTGCAGCGACCTCGGGATCTGTCCGGTGTCCTCCCACTCATTGAGGTGCGGCATCACCTCGCGCTCGACGAACGTCCTCGCCGTCTCGCGCAGGGCTTCCTGCTCCGCGGTCCAGAAACTCGTCACAGAAGCTCCTCGGGGATCTCGACGTACCGGCTCCGGACCCATTCGCCCAGCCCCTTCGCCTGCGGGTCGAACCGGCTGCTCGCGGCGACACCCTCGCCGAGCAGCCCGTGGATCACGACGTTGACGGCGCGCAGGTTCGGCAGCGCGAAGACCTCGACCTCGAGCTCCTCGGCCTCGGGCACCAGCCGCCGTACCAAGTCGGGGGTGATGGTGGCGAGCAGCCATGCGGCCCGGTCGTCTCGATCCGCCGTGACCCATAGGCCGATGTTCGCGTCGCCGCCCTTGTCGCCGCTGCGGGCATGCACGAACGTCCCGAGTGCGGCCCGTCGTCCCGGTTGAGCCGGGCGTGTTGGTCGGTCGAGCCGGGCGTGTTGGTCACCAACATGCCCGGCTGAACCGACCAACACGCCCGGCTCAACGTGCTCCGTGGTGCCGTCGTGGTGGTGCACCACATGGGGGACGGCGGTCTGCGGGACGAAGTGCGGCTGGTAGACGCCGTACGGCGCGGCGGGGGCGGGCGGTGCGGTCAGGGTGAAGCCCGGGTAGGAGCCGAGGGCGAGCTCGACCAGCGGGGCGGTGAACGCCTTGCCGACCCGGTCAGCCGACGGGTCGCGTACGACGACACGCAGCCGCGCACTGGCGGCCTCCTCGGTGGCGGCGTCCTCGTGGTCGGTGCGAGCCAGCGACCAGTCCACGTGCTCGGGACGGTCGGCCTCCAGCGCGGCTTCGACCTGGGCACGGACCCACTCGGCCTTGGCGTCGATGTCCAGGCCGGTGAGCACCAGCTCGGCCTGGTTGCGGAACCCGCCCAGCAGGTTGACGCAGACCTTGGTGTCGGGCGGCGGTGCCTCTCCCTGGACGCCCCGGATGCGGACCCGGTCCGGACCGACCTGCTCGAGCTGGATCGTGTCGAGCCGGGTGGTGACATCCGGACCGAGGTACCGGGCGGACTGCACCTCGTAGACCAGCTGGGCGGTCACCGTGTCGGTGCTCACGATGCCCCCGGTGCCGTCGTGCTTGGTGATGACCGACGAGCCGTCGGCCTCGATCTCGGCGACCGGGAAGCCCAACGGGGTCAGGGTGAAGCCGGTGCGGTGGAACATCTCGCGGAAGCCGCTGAAGTTGCCGCCGGTGGCCTGGGTCCCACACTCGATCACGTGACCAGCGACGACGGCTCCAGCGAGCTCGTCGTACTGGTCGCGGGTCCAGCCGTAGTGGGCGATGGCCGGCCCGACGACGACCGAGGCGTCCGTGACCCGACCGGTCACCACGATGTCAGCCCCCCTCTCGAGGGCTGACGCGATCCCGAAGGCGCCGAGGTAGGCGTTGGCCGTGAGGGGCTTCCCGAGACCGAGCTCGTCGGCACGCGCGACCAGGTTGTCACCGTCGACGTACGCGATCTTCGCGTCCAGGCCCAGCGCACGCAGCCGCTCGGCGAGACCGGCAGGGTTGAGCCCGCCGGCGTTGGAGACGATCCTGACGCCCTTGTCCAGCGCCAGAGCGAGAACCTCCTGCACCTGCTTGACGAAGGTGCGCGCGTAGCCCAGGGACGGGTCCTTGAGCTGGTCCCGGCCGAGGATGAGCATGGTGAGCTCGGCGAGGTAGTCGCCGGTGACCACGTCGACGGGACCGCCCTCGATCACCTCACGCATCGCGGACTGGCGGTCGCCGTAGAAGCCGCTGCAGTTGGCGACTCGGAGCGTCATGAGGCCGGCCGTCCCGCTCCGGGCGGCCCTGCGAAGGCCTGGGCGATGTCGAGCCACTGGTCGGCGACCGGGCCGGTGGCGACCAGGTCCAGGTCACCGCGGTGCCGGCGCTGGGTGAGCCGGAGCGCGAAGTCGTACGCCGACCCGCGTACGGCGTTCTCGGCGGCGGGGTCGCCATGCTCCCAGGCCGCTCCGCTGGGCAGCGTCACCGAGACGAACACGTCCTGCTCGGGGACCGGGAGGCTGTGGGTCAGGAAGGCGAACCCGCGCGCGATGGTGCCCAGGAAGACGACGTGGCGCACGCCGTCCGTCCGGTGCGGCTGCGCTCCTAGTGCCTCGGCAACGTCGAGCCCATGGGCCCAGGTCTCCATGAACCTCGCCGTGGCCATCGAGGTGGGACTCATCGGCGGCCCGAACCAGGGCAGCTTCTCCCCGGGCGGGACCTCGCGCAGGGTCTTGGCCAGTGCTGGGCGGGTCTGCCGCCAGCGCGCCAGGAGCTCGGAGGGAACGACCGTGGCCCCTTCCAGGGCTTTGGCGTCGACGAACCCGTCCGGGTCTTCGATCGCCTTGAGGACGACGGCGTCCCAGCCGTCCTTGTCGGTGGCCGCAAGGACGGCCGCCTCGTCGGTCCAGGCCAGGTGGGAGATCTGCGTCGCCACGTCCCAGCCCTGGGCCGGGGTCGGCATGCGCCATTGGTCGTCACTCAGCGGCGCGACCAGGGACTCCAGGTGGTCTCCCTCGACTTGTAGGTCGGCGAGAACCTCTTCGAGCCTGCTCTTCGGGTCGGTTGCGGTCATCGGGAGAGCCCTTTCAGTGCGTCGTCGAGCGTCGCCGCCCACTGGTCGAGGATCCGGTGCCGTCGTGCGGAGTCGTCGCTGATCGTGTTCGCGAGGCCCAGACCGCGGACCAGGTCGAGGGTCGCCTGCACCAGCTCTCGTACGCCGGGCACCGACTCGTCCACCCCCAGCGCGTCGACGGTCAGCCGGTGGGACCCGCGACCGACCTTGCGCTCGAGCTGGACGACGGCCGCGTGCAGCGCGGCGTCACTCCGCGCGGCCACCCACAGCTCGAGCGCCGCCTCGAACATCTCGCTCGAGAACTGCTCGCCAAGGACGTGGACCACCCGTCGGGTGCGGTCGGGACCCTTGGGGAGCTCGGCGAGCGCGGTGCGGTACTCCCGGTCGCGGGTCGCCCACAGATGCTCCACGGCGGCCAGGACGAGGTCGTTCTTGGTCGGGAAGTGATGCAGCTGCGCGCCGCGGCTCACCCCGGCACGTTCGGAGACCAGCGTGGTCGACGTACCGGACCAGCCCTTCTCGACCAGGCATTCGACGGTGGCCTCCAGCAGTCGTTGGCGCATGGCACGGGAGCGTTCCTCCTGCGGAACGCGCGCAGCTGCGCTCGACGCTGTCACCCGATCATCGTGCCTCGACCACAAACAAACAGTCAAGCCTGACTTTTAGTCAGGCGGCGGAGTTCCCCCACCTCTCGACCGCGCGGGAATAGGCTCCCGTCCAACGTCCACAAGGAGATCCACATGACTGACCTGCCACCTCCGCCCCCACCGCCTCCCGGTTACGGCACGGCTCCGACCGGCGGCGGCGGCTACAGCGCCCCCAGCGCGATCGGGTACGGCTGGACGAAGTTCTTCAAGAACCCGGCCCAGCTGCTGGTCCCCGTGCTCGTCGTTGCGGTGATCATCATCGCTGCCGAGATCGTGCTGCAGATCGTGCTCCGCGCCACACTGCTGGCCACCGACGACTGCACCAGGACGATCTTCGGCCAGACGGTCGAGACGCAGTGCGGCCCCGGCTTCTTCGTCACCCTGCTGGGCAGCGCGATCGGCGGCTTCGTCATCAGCATCCTCGCCGGCGTCCTCGGCGCGGGCCTGATCAAGGGCGCGCTGAACATCGTCGACGGGGGGACGACCTCGCTGTCGGAGGTGCTGTCCTACGCCACCAAGTCCAACGTCATCACCACGGCCGCGCTGGTGGCCGCCGCGACCTTCGTCGGCACCCTGCTGTGCTACCTGCCGGGGCTCGTGGTCGGCTTCCTGACGGTGTTCTCGATGTACTTCGTGGTCGACAAGGACCTGGCCCCGATGGACGCGATCAAGGCAAGCATCTCGTTCACCACCTCGCACCTCAGCGAGACCCTGGTCTTCTACATCCTGGGAGTCCTCGTCCTCATCGCTGGCGCGGTGCTCTGCCTCGTCGGCCTGCTGGCGGCCGCCCCGATCGTGCTGCTCGGCGGCGCATACACCTTCCGCATGCTGCACAACGAGCCGGTCACCCCGGCAGCCTGAGGGTTCGCCACCCCCTCCGGCACAACAGAACCGGGTCCACCCCTCAGGGTGGACCCGGTTTCGTCGTCGGTGGTCAGTCGTCCTTGCTTGCGGCCTTCTTGGCAGCGTGGCCGATCTCGAAGACCTCGGTTCCGAAGTCGCCCACCGCCTTCGCGACGTCGCGCACCGCGCGGGTGACCACTGCGGTGACCGTGGAGACGGTCTCGGCGGCAGCGTCGAGGCCGCCCTGAAGGGCGTCCTTGCCGATCTCGGCCTTGCTGATCTCGTCACTCATGCTGTCCTGCCTCACAGGAAGGGAACGGGCGGGCTTCCACCAGTGTTGGTGATGGCCCGCCCTTCCACAACGTGACGGCGCTCTCAGCTGGCGCGGCTCGCGACAGTGCGCGTGACCTCGCGGCGGAACGCCGGGATCTCGTCACTGAGCTTGCCGAGCGCCTCGCGGGTGAAGTGCAGCACCTCCAGCGGGGTGGACGCGACGACGGTCGCACTCCTCAGCTTGTGGTTCACCACCGCCATCTCGCCGATCAGCCCACCTTCGTGGACCTGCGCGAACTCGAGGTGGTCATGCTGGACGGACGCTGTGCCGCGAAGCACGACGTACGCCTTGTCTGCCGGGGTGTTCTCCCAGATCATCGACCAGCCCTCCGGGACGGACAGGGCGTGCCCGGCCTTGGCGATGCGCTTGAGCTGGTGGTCCGTTGCGCCGGCGAAGACGCCGAGCTCCTTGAGCCTGGCCACGGTCGGCTGGATGTCGGGCCGCGGAGGGTAACGAAGTGAGGTAAGGCCTCTGCTTGACATGATGCGACTCCTTTGTCGGTCCTTCTCAGTGTTGGCTCCAGAACCCTGTCCCACAACGTGATTGCGCTCTCACGCAGCGAGGCGGACCTCAGTGACGTTGGCCACTGCCTTCTTGCTGGGAAGGGAGAGCCGGAAGATCTTCCGGGCAACCGAGAACAGCTGCATGGGCAGCGAACCGCTGTTGTACTGCAGGCCGTAGCGAGCACAGATCTCCTGGACCTCGACGGCGATCTCCGGGTAGCGGCGCGCAGGGATGTCGGGGAAGAGGTGGTGCTCGATCTGGTGCGACAGGTTCCCAGACATCACGTGCATCAGCTTGCTGCCGGTGATGTTGGCCGAGCCGAGCAGCTGCCGGTAGTACCAGTGGCCGCGCGACTCGTTCTCCGACTCCTCCTCGGTGAACGTGGCAACACCGGCCGGGAAGTGGCCGCAGAAGATGATGTTGAACGTCCAGAGGTTGCGGATCAGGTTGGCCACGGCGTTGCCTGCCAGCGTGCTCAGGAAGAACGGGCCGGTGAGCAACGGGAACAGGACGTAGTCCTTGAGCGTCTGGTTCCGCATCTTGCGCAGGATCGGGCGGCCGACCTTCTTGGTCTCCGCCCAGGTGCGCTCACCCGAACGGATCTTCTCGACCTCGAGGTCGTGCAGGGCAACGCCCCACTCGAAGAACGTCATCAGCAGGAAGGCGTAGACCGGGTTACCCAGGTAGTACGGGCGCCACTTCTGGTCCTCGTCCATGCGCAGGATGCCGTACCCGATGTCACGGTCCTTGCCCACGATGTTCGTGTACGTGTGGTGCATGTAGTTGTGGCCGTACTTCCAGTTCTCGCTGGGGGCCATCGTGTCCCACTCGAACATCCTGGAGTTCAGGGCCGGGTCGCCCATCCAGTCGTACTGGCCGTGCATCACGTTGTGGCCGATCTCCATGTTGTCGAGGATCTTGCTGACCGACAGCGAGGCCACGGCCAGCGGCCAGGCCGGCGGAAGGTAGAAGAGGGCGCGCCCGGCGATCTCGAAGCCACGCTGGGCCTTGACGACCTTGCGGATGTACGCCGCGTCCTCGTCACCGAGCTTGGCGACGACCCGCTGCCGGATCTCGTCCAGCTCGGCGCCGAACGACTCGAGCTGCTCGGGGGTAAGTCGGGTGGTGGGGGCAGTCATGAGGATGCTCCTTCGATGAGGTGGCTGGTGGTCAGAGGTCGACGGCGCAGGAGCCCACCGGGGTGGACACACAGATGCGGATGTCTTCGTCGGGAAGACTCGACTCCTCGCCGGTGAGGACGTTGCGGACGGTGCCCTCGGTCTTGCGTGAGGTGCACGAGAAGCAGATGCCCATCCGGCAGCCGAACGCCGGGGTGAGCCCAGAGGCTTCGGCCTGCTCGAGCAGGGTGGAGCCGGTGTTGGCGGCTGCGGTCCCGGCTCGGTTGAAGGTGATGTCACCCTCGGCGTTCCCAGTCGCGACGATCGGGGTCTTGAAGAACTCGACGCGGAGCCGATCGCTGCCGGCGTACGCCGACTGCACCTTCTCGATCAGGCCGGCCGGGCCGCACGCCCAAGTGTCGATCTCGGCGAACTCAGGGAGCAGGCTGGAGAGCTCCCTAGCAGTGAAGGAGCGGCCTCCGGCCTCGGGGTAGACCAGGTGCACATGCACGTTCGGCGGCAGCTCGGCGAGCTCGCCGGCGAAGATCTGGTGCTCCCCGGACTGCGCATAGTGCAGGAACGTGATGGTTCCGCCGTACCCGCGGCGCATCAGGGTCCGGACCATCGACATCACCGGCGTGATCCCGGAGCCGCCCGAGATGAACAGCAACCTGTGCGGCAGGGGCTCGGGAAGGGTGAAGTCGCCGGCCGCCTGGGACAGGTGCACGATCGTCCCGGGCTGCGCCCGCTCGACCAGGTACTTGGAGACGACGCCGTCCGGGTTGGCTCGGAGAGTGATCGTGATCTGGTCGCCGCGGCCGGACTCGGGAGAGGAGACCGAGAAGCAGCGCGTCGTACGCCGGGCGCCATCGATCTCGATGCCGAGCTGGACGTACTGCCCGGCCCGGTGGCCGTTCCAGGTCTTGGTCGGCTGAAGGGTGATGGTGGCAACGCGGGCGCCGGCGTCGGTCTCGGTCTGGACGGAGACGACGCGGGCTCGGACCTCGTTGGCGGCCCACATCGGGTTCACCAGCTCGAGGTAGCGGTCGACCCCGTGCGGCGACGTGAGCGCCGCAAGCACTGGGGACCGCAGGAGGGTCTGGGTAAGGCTCATGGGATGTGTTCTCCAGTTTTCAGTGAACATCCGTACACCCAAAGTGTGTACGCCTGGAACTCAAGATGCAACCCGAAGGAACGTGATTGCGCCCACGTTGGGTGAACATCTGTACACACAGGAGTAGACTCGGGTTCGTGGAAGCCGAACTAAGTCGCCAGGAGCGCAAGGAACTGACCCGTCGAGCGATCCTCGACGCTGCGCTCAAGCTCAGCGGCGACGCGGGCCTGGCCGCGCTGTCGCTGCGGTCGGTCGCGAAGCGGGTCGGCATCGTGCCGACGGCGTTCTACCGGCACTTCTCCTCGGTCGACGAGCTCGGCCTAGCGCTGCTGGATGAGTCCTTCGGTGCCCTGCGCCAGATGCTGCGCGAGGTGCGCCGCGGGGAGCACGACATCGAGGGAGTGATCGACAACTCGGTCAAGACTTTGGTGAAGAACGTCAACGAGCGTCCCGACCACTTCCTCTTCGTCGCACGCGAGCGCATCGCCGGGCCACCCCTGGTGCGCGAGGCGGTACGCCGCGAGCTGGAGCTGATCGAGCTCGAGCTCGCCATGGACATCGGTCGGCTCGTCCCGCCCGGCTGGTCCAACGAGGACCTGCGGACCGTTGCCGGCCTGATGGTCACCGCCATGACCGGGGTCGTCGAGGCGATCGTCAACGCTCCCCCGGACCGCCCTCACCTCGAGCAGGAGATCGTCCGCCGGGCCGAACAGCAGCTGCGCATGGTCGTCGTAGGCGTCGCCAACTGGCAGTCCCGCTGACGCGGCAGGTTCAGTTCTGCCCTCCCAGCACAACCGCGAGCCCCGGGACCGCGTAGGTAGCACGCGGGCCCGGGGCTCGTCGGTCACAGCTCAACCAGGAGCCTGACTACCTGTCAGCGAGCTCATGGTCGTCGTCGTGCAGCCCGCCACCGCTCCCGGTTCCTCCTCCGGAGGCATTGCCGCCGGTTCCCTGCCCGGGCGGTGAGACCGGGTGGCCCTTGCCGTTGCCGTTCACGGTCCGGGTGTCGAACCCGTAGGTGAGGATGGCGTGCGCGATCGCGTCCGACATCTCGTCAATCGCGTCCATGTTCACGTTGCCGAGGTTGTCGCAGAGCTGGTGGTAGCAGACGTCGTACGCAACGCCGGCTTCGCCACCGTAGATCGCCGCCTGCTCCGCGGTCTTGACGCCCTCAGCCCCGGTGAAGAGCCCACCCGCAGGGATACCCCGCTCGATGAACGGCCCGTAGTCGCTACGTCCGCTGAACGGTGTCTCGGCCGACGGCAGGCTCTGGCTTGCGAAGTAGTCGTGGAAGAGCCCCTCGATCTCCCCTGAGCCCGCCGGACCTGCGGCGGAGCCAGGCCCGACCGGGAAGGCTGAGTTGTCCCCGTCGTAGACGAAGCGGACGTAGTTAGGTGAACCAACCATGTCGAAGTTCAGGTACAGCGCGATCTTCGACAGCGTCTCCGGGTCGTTGGCGACGAGGTCGTTGATGTAGTGCCTGGAACCCAGCAGGCTCAGCTCCTCAGCACCCCACCAGGCGAAGCGCACCTTGTTCTTCGGCTTGACCTTGGCCATCTGGCGCGCAACTTCGAGCACCGCCGCGCTCCCGCTGCCGTTGTCGTTGACCCCGGGACCGACGATCACACTGTCGAGGTGGCCACCGGCCATCACGACGTTGTCCGGGTCACCGCTGGCAGTCTCGGCGAAGACGTTCCAAGTGGTGCGAGGCTCCGACTCGGTGTTCGTGACCAGACGCGCGACCGTGCCAGCAGGGTCGCCGAGGTCCTGACCGACAGCGAAGCTGGCGCCGACCGCAGGAATCGCCGCCGGTGCACCAAGGGTGCCGGCGACGGACCCCGTCGACCCGGGGGTTCCCCGGTTGAAGACAATGATGGCCGCAGCCCCGGCTGCCGCCGCGTTCTGGGTCTTGAGGCCGAACGTGCACGTTCCACGCTGGACGAGAGCGATCGCGCCCACGGGGAAGCCCGCAAAGTCCGCAGCCTCGCAGCCGCTGGTCGACGTGTCGGTGGCCGTAAACGCAGTGTCCACCGGCACGACGGTCGCCGTGACGTCACCCGGCGCCGAGTAGGTCATCGTGGCGAAGTCAGCCGGGTTGGCGTACGTCGTCGCGTTCGGCGAGACCTGCTCGAGCGAGGACGGCGAGAGCTCGCGGAAGAAGTTGAAGGTGAACGGCTGAACCACGGGGTCGTACCCGGCCTCGCGGAGCTGCTCGACCACGTAGTCGCGTGAGGCCGCGTAGCCCGGCGTACCCGAGGCTCGGGTGTTGTCGTTGGCGGCCCCGATGGCGTCGAAGGCGGCGAGGTGGCGACCGACCCCCTCTGCGGTCACCGCTTCCCGGAGCTTCCTGGAGGTGTTGTTGTTGGCGTCCGCTGACGCGGGGCTGAAGGCGGCGCCGGCGAGTGTGGCCGCGCCGGCTATCGCTGTCGCGACGAGCCACCGAGAAACGGGCTTGGAGCCCTGTCTGGTCACGAGAAGTTCTCCTCTGTCACAGCGCGAGGCGTCACCCCATGTCCCGTGTGACGCCCCTCACAGAATGGATTTTCCCGCGACCCTAGGTCGGATCGGCCGGGATGGCAAGGCAGGGATGGCGCAGTCAACCCATGAGGCGGCGGGCGATACCCAGCGGGAAGTGCTTGAGCGCGAAGCCGAGGGGGACCCACGGCCAGGCAGGGACGTTGGCTGAGGCTTTCTCCTTCTCGATGGCGCTGACCATCGCGCGGACACCCTTCTGGGTCGACACCATCAGCGGCGTCTTACTGGACTTCCCGGACATCTCGGATGCGATGTAGCCGGGATACAGCACCGTGACCTTGATCGGCGTCCGCATCACGTCGGCACGGAAGCCCTCGGCAAGGTGGGCCACGCCGGCCTTCGTGGCGGCGTACGTCGTGATGTTCTTCGGCATGCCACGCAGCGCGGAGATCGACGACACCATCACCAGGTGGCCGGCGTTCTGTCTCCGAAAGATCTCTGCGGCTGCCTCGATCTGGGCTAAGGCACCCAGGAAGTTGGTCTCGGCGGTCTGCCGGTTCGCGTCGAACCGCCCGGTGCCCAGGGGCTGCCCCTTGCCCAGGCCAGCGTTGACCACGACCCGGTCCAGGTGGCCGAACTTCTCGGCGAACTCCGCGAAGACGCGGAAGACGGCGTCGTGGTCGTTGACGTCGAGGGCCTTCACCTCGACCCGGACGCCGTATGACGACTCCAACTCCGACTTCAGCTCCGCCAACCGCTCGGTGCGGCGGGCGCAGAGCGCCAGGTCGTGGCCGAGCGCTGCGAACTGCCGGGCCATCTCGGCGCCGAGCCCCGAGCTGGCGCCGGTGATCAGGATGGTCTTGGGCATGGGGTTCCCTATCGGTAGGTGACGTGGTCCGGCTCGAGATGGACGTGGTCGTTGAAGGAGACAAGGGTGGTCCCCCGTCGACCGACGACCAGCTTGGTGATGCCGGTGTTGACGGTGACCGAGTTGAGCCGCTGCCACAGGTCCGTCCCGCCGCCGAGGAGCCCCGCGGCCACCACCGCGATCGCGCCGCCGCTGGTGAAGACGACGGCAGTCTCGCCCGACGCCAACCCCTGGGTGCTACGGCGCAGCGCGGCCTCGACGCGGGCGGTGAACCCGGCGAAGGACTCGTCGTACTCCTCGTCGTGGTGGCCGCTCATCCACCGTTGGGTGGCGAGCTCGAACCAGCGCTGGAACGCCCTGCGCTCAGTCACCGACTCGGGACTGTCAGGCGGCGTGTGCGCGGCCAGGACCTGGACATGGTCGAACTCGTTCCAGCCCTGGTCCACGTCGACCTCGGAGAAGCCCGCGTGGGTCGCGGTCTGTTCGTGTCGCCTCATCGTCCCCCGTACGGCGGAGGCGGGGACGATGCCCCGGTCTGCGAGCGCCCGGCCCAGGATTCCCGACTGCCGCTCGCCGGTCTCGGAGAGCACGTCGTAGTCCGCGGCACCGAACGAGGCCTGGCCGTGCCGGACCAGCAGGACGACACTCACCCGACGAGCTCCTTGAGCCGCTCGTCCACTATCCCGACCGCCGACCCGAGAAGCGCGTAGAGCTCGTTGCTGGTCTGGCCGTGGTAGTAGCGGTAGTAGATCTGCTGCGCGATAACCGCCAGCCTGAAGAGCCCGAACGCCTCGTAGAACCTCCACTGCTCCGAGCTGAGCTCGAAGCCCATCGCCTGGCAGTAGCGCTGCACGAACTCGTCGCGGGTGATCATCCCCGGCAGGTGCGTGGGGACCCGGCGCATCAGCTGGAAGCCCTCGTCGTCGTCGCCCTGCACCCAGTAGGCCATGGAGCCGGCCAGGTCCATCAGCGGGTCGCCCAAGGTGGCCATCTCCCAGTCCAGGATCCCCACGACTCGGGTCGGGTCCGCGGAGTCGAGCACCAGGTTGTCGAGCTTGAAGTCGTTGTGGATCAGGCAGTTGCGCACGTCGTCGGGCTGGTGGGCGTCCAGCCAGGCCATCACCTCTTCGTAGTCGGGCACATCCGCGGTCCGGGCGTTGCGGTAGCGCAGCGACCAGCCCTCGACCTGGCGTCGTACGTAGCCGGAGCCCTTGCCGACCTCAGCCAGCCCCGCCGCCTCGACATCGACGCAGTGCAGCTCGACGAGGACGTCGATCACGTTCAGGCACAGCTGCCTGGCCCGCTCGGCCGGCAGCGGTACGTCGGCAGGCCACTCGCTGCGCGGGATGACGCCGTCGATGCGCTCCATCACGTAGAAGTCCGCACCGACCACCGCCTCGTCGTCGCAGAAGGCCACCATCGGGGCGACGTACTCGAGCACCGGACCCAGCTTCGACTGGATCTGGAACTCCCGCTGCATGTCGTGGGCGCCCTTGGCCTTGGTGCCCTTGGGGGCGCGCCGCATGATCAGGTCCCGTGCCGGATAGCGCAGCAGGTAGGTCAGGTTCGAGGCGCCACCGGAGAACTGGCGAACCTGGGGCGTGCCCTCGAGCCCAGTCGGGTCAGAGGCGTTCGCACGTAGCCACTTGGCCACGACCGAGACGTCGAAGGCGTCCTCGTCACGGACCGGCCTCGCGCCGGCCACCTCGCTCACGCTTCCTCCAGGTGGCGCGCCTGGCGGCGCATCAGCTCGTCGTACGCAGCGCGGTCGGCCCACTTGAGGGAGTACGCCGTGCGGGCCGGTTCGTCCGGGACGATCACGTCCTCACCATCCGCTATCCCCTGGAGTACGGCGGCCGCGATGTCGTCGGCCGTGAGCGGGGACTTCGCCACGAGCGCGCCGATGATCGCTGCGACCTTCTCGTCGCTGCCCCGCAGCGAGTCGACCAGGTTGGTCCGGAAGTACGACGGGCAGACCGCCGAGGCGCGGACGCCGTACGGCGCCAGCTCGTGGCCGGTCGTCTCAGTGAAGGCGACCACGGCAGCCTTGACCGCGTTGTAGGAGCCCATCCCTGCCGGGTGCACCAGGCCCGCCAGCGAGGCGACGTTGACGATGTGCCCGGACCGCTGACGCTTGAACAGCGGCACGAACGTGCGGGTGCCGCGGACGACTCCGAACAGGTTGACCTCGGTGATCCAGCGCCACTCGTCCATCGTGCACAGGTCGATCCGGCCGCCACCGGCGACGCCTGCGTTGTTCACCAACAGGTCGAGGCCACCCCAGGTGGCGCTGACGTGCGCCAGCGCCGCAGCCCAGTCCTCGTCGGAGGTGACATCAAGAGTCAGGTCGGCGCCGGAGAGGTCGCTCGCGAGCACGTCGTCTCCGCGCGCCCTCAAGGCGCGGGTCAGTGCCGCTCCCAGACCGGACGCCGCGCCGGTGACCAGAACCCTCATGCGTGCTTACCCAGCTCGAGCTTGGCGATGACGCCCCGGTGCACCTCGTCGGGCCCGTCGGCCAGCCGGAGGGACCTGGCCCCGACCCAGGCACCGGCCAGCGGGAAGTCGTCGGTCATCCCCCCAGCACCGTGCAACTGGATGGCCAGGTCGATGACGTCGAGGGCCATGTTGGGCACTTCGACCTTGATCTCGCTGACCGCAGACAGCGCCTCTGCGGACATGCCCTGGTCGAGCAGCCAGGCGGCGTGCATCACGAGCAGGCGAGAGCGGTTGATCGCGATGCGTGCGTCGGCGATGCGTTCGGCGTTGCCGCCCAGCTTGGCCAGCGGTCGGCCGAACGCCGTACGGGCGAGCGCCCGCTGGCAGGCCAGCTCCAGAGCCCTCTCCGCCAGGCCGATGGCGCGCATGCAGTGGTGGATCCGTCCCGCACCAAGCCGTCCCTGAGCGATCTCGAACGCGCGCCCGGGGCCGAGCAGGACGTTGGCTGCGGGAACCCGTACGTCGGTGAAGGAGACCTCACCGTGTCCGAGCGGCTCGTCGTAGTAGCCCATCGTGGTGAGCATGCGCTCGACCTCCACTCCGGGGGCGTCCCGGGGCACCAGGACCATCGTGTGCCGCGAGTGCCGGTCCGCCTCGGGGTTGGTCAGCCCCATGAAGACCAGGATCTTGCAGTCGGGGTTGCCGACCCCGGTGGAGAACCACTTTGTTCCGTTGATGACGACCTCGTCACCGTCGACCACCGCCGTAGCGGCCATGTTGGTCGCGTCGGAGGACGCCACAGCAGGCTCGGTCATACAGAAGGCGCTGCGGATCTCGGCTCTGAGCAACGGCTCCAGCCACTGCTGCTTCTGCTCCTGGCTCCCGTAGCGCAGCAGCACCTCCATGTTCCCGGTGTCGGGGGCGTTGCAGTTGAACACCAGGGGAGCCAGAAAGGAGCGTCCGGTGACCTCGGCGATCGGGGCGTAGTCGACGTTGGAGAGGCCCTCGCCGCCATCAGTGCCGAAGTCCGCGGCGTACCGGCCCGCGTGCTCCAGTGGGAGGAAGAGGTTCCACAGTCCCAGGTCGCGTGCCTTGGCTTGGAGCTCCTTGATGACCGGCAGTGGCGTCCAGTTGTCCCCGCCGCTGTGCCGCAGCGCGGTGATCTGACGGTGCACGTCGGCCTCGACGGGCTCGATCTCGGCGGCCACGAAGGCCCGGACACGCTCACTCAGGTCGGCGGCGCGCGGAGACAGCGAGAAGTCCATGCCCTTGACCCTAGCGCCTTGTTGAGCAATGCTCAACAGTGTGACGGAGAGTGCTCGCCGACGGCTCAGCGCCGACGACCGGCGGCGACAGCTGCTGAGCATCGGCCTGGCCAAGCTGGTGGAGACGCCGATCCAGGACCTCTCGCTCGACGAGATCGCGGTCGAGGCCGGGATCTCGCGTGGGCTGCTGTTCCACTACTTCCCTACCAAGACCGACTTCTACCTGGCCTGCATCGCGGCGGCCGGTCGCCGGATCGCGCGCAACACCAGACCCGACGAGTCCGAGCCCGGTGAGCAGCAGGTCGAGTTCATGGTGCGGGCCATGATCGAGCAGATCACTCGCCGCCGGGCGTTCTACCTCTCCTTGGTGCACGGCGTCTCCGACCCTCGGGTGATCGACGTCTACGAGAACGTCCGCACGGTGGGCACCGACCGGGTGATGGCAGCTCTGGAGATCCCCGGTGACAAGCGCGCTGTGGTCCACGCCTGGTGGGCGTACGTCGAGGACCGGGCCTTCGCCTACAGCGCCGAGCCCATCGGGCGAACGCGGCCTGATCTGGACTCGCTGGTCCGGCACTGCTGCGCGGCTCTGCCCACGCTGCTCGCCCTGGGGTGAGGCTCGCGGTCGGTCTCTCAGACTGTCTCGTTATGCTCCCGGGAACTGCATGGAGGACGCATTGCTGATCACGAGGACCATCGTTGCCGCGGCTGGCCTGTTGCTGGCTACCAGCGCTTGTAGCGGTGAGGCCACGGTCGACGAGCCGCTGGTCGGAGACGAGCACGCCGCCGCGACCGCCCTCTCGACCTACTTGCGGGGCGAGCGTTTCGACGAGGAGCAGTCCGACTGCATCGCCGACCGCCTGGTGCGCGACTTCGGCCTGGATCACCTCGAAGACCTCGGGGTGATCGACGACAAGCTCGAGCCCAAGACCGAGCAGGCCAAGGACTTCGGGGCCTTCGCCAGCAAGGCCGACGCACCCAGGGCTGCCAGCCTGGTCGTCGACTGCGTGACGCCCGAGGGTGTGATGAAGCAGCAGTACCAGGGCATCGACGACACGACCGCGGCCTGCATCGCGAAGGCCTTCGGGCGTGACCGCCTGGTCGCGGCCATGGCTGCCGGGATCCAGGGTGTACAGGCCGCGGACACGCCAGATGACGTCACCGCAGACATGAACGCGTGTGTTCCCAAGGAGTAGCGTCGCCGCCGCCGCGGTGGCGCTGCTGGTGGCAGTGACCGCGTGTGGCCTCGACGGTGAGGACCGCGCCGCCGCTGACGCCCTGGCGCAGGCGCTTCCCAGTGAGTACGACGGCCTCACGCCAGACCAGGCCTCCTGTATCGGCGAGCACTGGGTCACCGAGATCGGCCGACCGGCGCTAAGGACTGCAGGGATCCTGGGCGCCAAGAACACCGTGGCCGGCAACGTCCGGGACGCGCGGTTCTCTGCGGACCAAGCGAGCCGTGCGCTCAAGGGGCTCCAGGAGTGCACCGATCTGGACGCCCTGGTGGCCGGCATGGTCGTCGGGCTCTTCGAGGCCGACGCGGTGCAGGTGGCCTGCATCCGCGGGGCCGTCACCAGCGACGCGGCCGCGGCCTGGGTGACCAGCGACCTGCAGGGCGAGGTCACCGACAACATCTATGTGGTCGCCGGCCGCGGTTGCATGTCGACCGAGGAGCAGGACAGCGTGGCGACAGCTTCGCTGACGGCCAGCCTCGGCCGGGCCGACGGCCTGACCAAGGAGCAGGCCAGGTGCGTGGCTGGGGGGCTGGTCGAGACGATCGGCACCTACGAGCTGACCGCGGCCGGCGTGCTCGACGACCAGCAACGCCCCGGCGGGTCGCTGCGGGGTACCCCGCTCAACGCGACCGACGCGGAGCTCGCGGCCCAGGTGATCGCTGCCTGCGTGTCCGTGGAGGAGATGCTGACCCGTTCGATGGCAGGCCGGTCGGGCTCGGCCGCCAGGAAGGTCAGAGCCTGCCTCGAGTCGACGCTGGACGACGAGACTTTCCATGCATACCTGGTCGCGACGCTGATGGCCCGCGGCAACGGCCTCGACGCGCAGGCCACCAAACAGCTGGCCGACTGCCTGAAGCTGGTCGTGGAGAAGCGGAACGACTAGCTGGCCACGGTGCTGACGACTCGGCACCGCGTCTCGGGGTCGGCCCACGAGTCGGCCGTCTGCACCAGCCGGTAGGCCGAGAAGATCAGGAACGGCGTGGCCAGCACCAGCGACCAGTCCACGCCGGCACGGGCGGTCAATGCGAAGAGCAGTCCCGTCATGGTCGTGGTGAGCGCCAGTCGGGACGAGTAGCCCACCATGACCAGCGGCGGCGCCGGTGTGGCCCGGGCACTTCGCATGTCCACGGCGTACGGTCGGCTGACCGACCAGCGCAACGATCGAGCGACCACCTGGAGTACGACGACCAGGGCGCTGCAGAGCACGGCGACCAGCTGGCTGGCGGTCGGAAGCCCGGCGCGCAGCGAGGCGAGCACCAGCGTCAGCACGGTGGCGAAGAGGAGGACCTCGGTGAGCACGACCACCCGCGAGGCGAAGACCCGCTTCGGGGTCACCGGGAGGCTGTCACGCCACAACGCACCGCGGCCGTCCAGGCACCACGAGTTCACCCCGAAGAGCAGGGCGCCTCCCGACGCCACCAGTCCCGGCAGGATCGTCAGCATCTCCCACTCCAGGCCACCCGCCAGCGCGACCGCACCTGGCATCAGGCCGAGCACGAACAGTCCCCGCCGTAACGGCACGGAGCGCCAGATGCCCACCCGGTCGGTCCGCAGTAGAGCGGCGAACTCGGAGGAGGGGGGCCTGCGGGGCCGGTAGGCCGCCGACTCCAGGCGGAGCTCGTCGCGCGGCTGGCGACCGGCCACGGCCCCAGCGACGAACGCACCGAGGACCACGGCCACGGCGAGCGTCACCAGCAGGACGGCCAACCGCAGGACCCACTGGCCGACGCCGTCGGTGTCGTAGAGGACGGGCGCGAGGATCCACAGGGGCACGCGGCTGCGGTCCAGCAGCGGGACGAGCCCATCGGCCGCGACCAGGAAGGCCAGCCCCAGGGCCAGCGTGGCGCTCAGGCCGCGCACGAGCCAGAGCCCAGCGGCGCCACGGCGTACCCACTCCACGGCCCACGCGGCGACCTGGGCGATCGCGGTCGCGCACATCAGCCAGAGCACCGTGAGCAGCTCGGCCGGGACGAGCCGCGGGCTGGGGCCGACCACGTAGGCCACCGAGCCCATCAGCGTCCACGCCTGCAACAGCCAGGCGATGTTCAGGGGCGCCATCAGCAGGGCACCGAGGTGGTCCGAGGTGACACTGACCGGGAACGCAACGGCCTGGTCGCGTGCCAACAGCTCGCGGCCGCCACCGGTCGCCGCCGCAGAGACCACCGCGATCACCAGCACCCCCAGCAGCGCCGTCGGGAGCAGAATCGCCACGTCCGAGCGTCGACTGTCGCCCTCGGGCAGGTACGACGGCAGCCAGGCGACCAGCAGGGTGATCCCCGCCATCACGCTGAGTCCGATGGCGGCGTACCGACGGGTCCTGCCACGCAAGGTTCCGGCCCGGAAGGCAAAGAGCGCACGCACGTCGCTCGCGGCACGACCCGCCTCCGAGAGACGGCGTCGGGTGCCAGGAAGTCGGACGTCAGTCGAGGAGAGAGCGGTAGACACCGGCGCCCGCCTCCCCCTTCATGTCGGTCGCGGGGACGGCGGCGACAGCGGACCCGCCGCGAAGCACGATCGCGTCCTGACACGCCTCGACGGCGAGCTCCCGCAGATGGGTCGACACCAAAACGGCGGCGCCCCGCGAACGGGCGTCGGCGATCACGTCCATGGTGGCCTCGACTCCGAGCGGGTCGACACCGTCGAACGGCTCGTCGAGCAGGAGCACCTGAGGCTGGTGGAAGGCGGCGAGGATCACCGAGAGCCGCCGGCCCATGCCGTGGCTGAAACCGGCCGTCACTCGATGCGCGGCAGCGCCGAGGTCGAAGCGCTCGAGCAGTTCGCGGGCGCCCTCCTCCCAGCCGGGCCCCAGCCGCCGCAGCCTGGCGGCGAGCTGGAGGTGCTCCCACGGGGTGGCCCGCGGGACGGTGCCGCCCACGTCGGGGCAGTAGCCGGTCAGCCGCTTGACCGTCAGGGTCTCGTGCCTGAGGTCGTGACCGCACACCGTCGCGATGCCTTCCGTGGGTGGGATCACCCCGGCGAGCACCCGCATCGTCGTCGACTTCCCGGCTCCGTTGCGTCCGAGCAGGGCAGTGGCGCTCCCAGGCTGGACCGTGAAGCCGATACCCCGCACGGCGTCGACGGGTCCGAACCGGACCCAGAGCGCGGAAACCTCGATGAGCGGGGAAGACATAGCGAGAAGTCTCCCAAGGTAACGCGGGCGCCGCGCGCAAAACCGCCATATCCCCCCGAGCCGCTGGCTTCGGAATGCGCAGAAGGGCCCCACCGTCCGGCGAGGCCCTTCTGCGCGTGAGTCGAGATCAGGCGGGGAAGCCCTCGCCCTTCTCGGCCTTGGCGACCAGCCACGGGGTGGGCGCGAAGCGGTCGCCGTACCTGGTGGCGAGCTCGCCTGCCCGGGCGACGAAGCCCTTCAGGCCGCCCTCGTAGTTGGTCATGAACGTCACCGCGCCACCCGAGATCGCTGGGAAGCCGATCGCCATGACCGAGCCGATGTTCGCCGCCGCTGAGGAGTCGATCACGCCCTCCTCGAAGCACTTGGCCGTCTCGAGTGCCTCGGCGAACATCATCCGATCCTTGATGTCCTGCAGCGGGATCTGCTCGTCCGCGGTTGGGAAGGTCTCGGCAAGGCCCGACCACAACGAGCCGCGACTGCCGGACTCGTCGTACTCGTAGAAGCCTGCGCCGCGAAGCCGTCCCGGACGGCCCAGTTCCAGCATCTTCCGGACCACCGCGGCGCCGGGGTGCTCGACGTACTCGCCGCCGTCAGCCTTGACGCCCTCCTCGGTCGCCTTGGCGATCTTGCCCATCAGCTCCATGTTGAGCTCGTCGGTCAACTGCAGTACCGGAGCCGGGTAGCCGGCCTGGGTGGTGGCCCGCTCGATGCTCCACGGCGCGACGCCTTCGGCGAGCATCGCCAGTCCCTCGTTGACCATGAAGCCGATCACCCGGCTGGTGTAGAAGCCGCGGCTGTCGTTGACCACGATCGGGATCTTCTTGATCTGCAGGACGTAGTCGACCGTCTTGGCCAGCGCGACGTCGGAGGTCTCTGCTCCCTTGATGATCTCGACGATCGGCATCTTGTCCACCGGCGAGAAGAAGTGGATCCCGATGAAGTCGGCCTTGCGCTGCACGCCTTCGGCGAGCTTGGTGATCGGCAGTGTCGAGGTGTTCGAGCCCAGCAGCGCGTCAGCGTTGACGATGTGCTCGATCTCGCCGTACACCTGCGCTTTGAGGGCCGGGTCCTCGAAGACCGCCTCGATGACCGAGTCGCAGCCCTTGAGGTCCTCGGGGTTGTCTGTCGGGGTGATCAGGGCGAGGATCTCCTGCTTCTTCTCCTCGGTCATCCGGCCACGCTCGACCTGCTTGGTCAGGAGCTTCTCGGAGTACGCCTTGCCGCGCTCGGCAGCCTCGAGCGACACGTCCTTGAGGACGACCTCGATCCCCGCCCGCGCCGAGGAGTAGGCAATGCCCGCGCCCATCATTCCGGCGCCGAGGACGGCGAGCTTCTGGGCCGCCCACTTGTCGTGCCCCTCGGGACGCAGCGAACCGGAGTTGAGCGCCTGCAGGTCGAAGAAGAAGGCCTGGATCATCGCCTTCGACACACTGCCGGTGACCAGGCTGGCGAAGTAGCGGCCCTCGATCTTCTCCGCGTTGGCGAAGTCGACCTGGGCACCCTCGATCGCGGCAGCCACGATCGCGGCCGGAGCCGGATAGGGGACACCCTTGGCCTGCTTCTTCAGGTTCGCCGGTACGGCGGGCAGGAACGACGCGATCGCCGGGTGGGTCGGGCCGCCGCCTGGGAGCTTGTAGCCCTTGCGGTCCCACGGCTGGGTGCGTGCGTCCTCGTTGTCCTTGTTCTCCAGGATCCAGGCCTTCGCGGCCGGGACCAGCTCCTCCTGGGTGGCGACCAGTTCATCGACGAGACCCTTCTCCAGTGCCTTCGCGGCCTTGAAGCGGGTTCCCGTGGTGAGCACGTCCATCAGGGCGGACATCAGACCCAGCAGCCGAACCGTGCGTACGACGCCACCGGCGCCGGGTAGCAACCCCAGGGTGACCTCGGGGAGGCCGACCTCCAGGCGCGGGTCGTCGACCGCGATCCGGCGGTGGGTGGCGAGCGCGATCTCGTAGCCCCCGCCGAGGGCGGCGCCGTTGATGGCCGCTACGACCGGGACCCCGAGCGTCTCGGTCTTGCGCAGCGCGGCCTTGGCCTGCATCGAGGTCTCGAAGATCTCCTGGGCCTGGTCCGGCCCGACTGAGAGCAGCTGCTTGAGGTTGCCACCGGCGAAGAAGGTCTTCTTGGCGCTGGTGATCACGACGCCGGTGACGGTTCCTTCGCCGACCTCCTTCTCCAGCTGTGCCAGGGCGGCGGTCATCCCGTCGCGGTAGGCCTCGTTCATGGTGTTGGCGCTGGCGTTCGGGTCATCCAGCACGAGGGTGACGATGTTGTCGGCGTCCTTCTCGTAGCGCACGCCCAGCACAGCGTTTGGAACAGTGGTGGTGTCAGTCATGAGTCTTCTTTCTCCGTGTTCCGGCGGTGGTCAGACGCGCTCGACGATGGTGGCGATGCCCATGCCCCCGCCCACGCAGAGCGTGGCGAGACCGCGGCGCAGGTCGCGGCGCTCCAGCTCGTCGATGAGGGTGCCCAGGATCATGGCGCCGGTCGCACCGAGCGGGTGACCCATCGCGATCGCGCCACCATTGACGTTGACCTTCTCGTGGTCGAGGTCGAGGTCGCGCATGAAGCGCATGGCCACGGCAGCGAAGGCCTCGTTGATCTCGTAGAGGTCGATGTCGTCAGCCGTCAGCCCTGCCTTGGCCAGTGCCTTGCGGGCAGCGGGGGCGGGACCGGTGAGCATGATCGTCGGGTCGGCGCCGGAGACGGCGACCGAGAGGATGCGCGCCCGCGGGGTCAGTCCCAGGTCGGTACCGACCTGCTCGCTGCCGACCGCGACCAAGGAGGCGCCGTCCACGATGCCCGAGGAGTTGCCGGCGTGGTGGACGTGGTTGATCTTCTCAAGCCAGTGGTACTTCTCCAGCGCGACGAAGTCGAACCCGCCCTGTTCGCCCATGTCGGCGAAGGAGGGCTTGAGGCCGGCCAGGCTCTCCACAGTGGTGCCGGGTCGAATGAACTCGTCCTTGTCCAGGACGGTCAGCCCGTTGCGGTCCTTGACCGGGATGACCGAACGATCGAAGTAGCCGTTGGCCTGCGCCTTCGCGGCCCGCGCCTGCGACTCGGCGGCGAAGGTGTCGACGTCCTCGCGCGACCAGCCCTCGATGGTCGCGATCAGGTCGGCGCCGATCCCCTGAGGCACGAAGCCGGTCTGCAGGTTGGTGATCGGGTCCATCGCCCAGGCACCACCGTCAGAACCCATCGGGACGCGGGACATCGACTCGACGCCACCGGCCAGGATCAGGTCCTCCCAGCCCGAGGCGACCCGGCTCGCGGCCTGGTTCACGGCCTCCAGGCCGGAGGCGCAGAAGCGGTTGAGCTGTACGCCGGCAGTGGTGTCGGGAAGCCCGGCAGCGATGGCCGCGGTCTTGGCGATGTCGCCCCCCTGGTCTCCGAGCGGGCTGACCACACCCAGCACGACGTCGTCGATGCGCTCCGGGTCGAGGTTCGGATTGCGCTTCTGGACCTCCTGGATCAGCGTCACCGCAAGATCCAGTGGCTTCACCTCGTGGAGGGAGCCGTCCTTCTTGCCCTTGCCGCGGGGGGTGCGGACCGCGTCGTACACGAATGCTGCATTGGCAGTTGCCATGAGAACTTCCCAACTCTTCATATCCGATGGGGACGAGGCGGGCCCGTGGGAGCGTGCTGGACCGAGCCAGTAGTGCCGATTGTGACACTAATACTGTTACTGTCGTCAGCCAAGAGTCATCGTCTCATCTGAGACGTAGCCCACATAAGGGAGGCAGCCGCGATGAGCGCTGAGCCGATGCCCGGCTCGGACGAGCTGATCTCGCTCGAGGAGCTCACCTCACGCGTGGGGATCAGCGTCCGGAACATCCGCTTCTACACCACCCGCGGGCTCCTGCCGCCCCCGATCCGTCGCGGCCGCTCCGGCTACTACTCGCCCGACCACATCGCCAGGCTCGAGCTGGTGCAGGAGCTCCAGGCGCACGGCTTCACCCTGTCGGCGATCGAGAAGTACGTCGGGAGGATTCCCGCCGAGGCGACCCCCGAGGAGGTCGCGCTGTACCGGGTCACCCTGCAGCCCTTCCTCGTCGAACAGCCCCTGACGTGCAGCCGCAAGGAGCTGGCGAAGCGTGCGGGGCGCACCCTCACCGAGTCCGACCTCGAGACCCTGGCCGCCCTCGGCGTCGTCTCGCCGGTCGGCGCCGACCGCTACGAGGTGGTAGAGAGCCAGCTGGCCTCGGCGGTCCGGATGGTCGAGCTGAAGATCCCGGCCGACCTGCTGCTGGCCTGCGAGGAGGTCTACCAGCGGCACGGCCGGGCGATCGCCGACGAGCTCGGCGTGCTCTTCAAGCAGACCCTGTGGCCGGCGTACAAGGAGGGGAAGGTCACCACCGAGCAGATGGTGACCATGCTGGACAACTTCCAGCAGGCCTCCATCACGTCCCTGGTAGAAGCGTTCAGCCAGGCAATGACCCAGGCCCGGCGGGTCGAGGTCGAGAAGCGGGCTCGCTAGAGCTGCTCCGCGGCACCCGACTCGATCAGCTTGTCGACGTTCTCCACGCCCCAGGCCGCAAGGGCGGCGCGGGTATCCGCGCCTGCTCTAGCGGGGCCGGTGGTCAGGCGTGCCCTGGTCCGCGAGAAGCGTGGCGCCGGAGCCGGCTGCACCAGCCCCTCGTGCTCTACGAAGACGCCCCGCGCCTTCAGGTGAGGGTGCTCGACCGCCTCGGTGAAGGGCAGGATCGGCGCGACGCAGGCGTCCGTGCCGTCGAAGATCGCCGACCACTCGGCCTGCGTCTTCGAGCCGAAGGTCTCCTGGAGTGCCGCCCCGACCTTCTCGGGGTCACTGGCCAGGGCCGGGTCGACCCCGGTCAGCCGCAGCAGCTCGGCGTAGAACTGCGGCTCGAGCGAGCCCACCGACATGTGCTTGCCGTCGGAGGTCTCGTAGATCCGATAGTTCGGCACACCTCCGTCGAGCAGGTTCACGCCACGCTGCTCGGTCGCGATGCCTCCGGCGAGCATGGCGGCCCACATCATGTTCAGGTGCGCGGTCCCGTCCACGATCGCGGCGTCCACGACCTGGCCCCGGCCGCTGACCCGGGCCTCCAGCAGCGCCGCGAGGAGACCGATGACGAGGTAGGTGGACCCACCGCCGAAGTCGCCGACAAGGTTCTGGGCGAAGTGCGGCCGTGCCGGGTCCTGGCCCGAGGAGTGCAGCGCGCCGGTGATCGCGATGTAGTTCATGTCGTGCCCTGCCGCAGTCGCCCACGGGCCGTCCTGGCCCCAGCCCGTCATCCGGCCGTAGACGATCGTGGGATTGCGGGCGAAGCAGTCGTCCGGGCCGAGCCCCATCCGCTCGGTGACTCCGGGACGCATCCCTTCGATGATGACGTCGGCCGCCTCGACGAGGTCGAGGACCGTGGCCACCGCATCGGCGTTCTTCAGGTCAAGCGCGACGCTTGGCCGACCACGGGTGAGGAAGTCCGACGTACGCCGTCCGGCGCCAAGCCCACCGCCGCCCGGACGCTCGATGCGGATCACGTCGGCTCCCAGGTCAGCAAGGATGGTTGCTGCGTGAGGTCCGGGGCCGATGCCGGCGATCTCGATGACCTTGATGCCCTTGAGCGGACCGGTTCCCTGACCCAGTGCGTACGTCATGCCCCGATCATGACATTTTCACTGTCACGTTCGGCAGGGGGTGCCCGATCCTTGGAACGTCACAGGGCTCGGGTCACGGTGATCGTCACGTTGCTGCAGGACGGCGCCAGGGCCTTCATCGCGTTGCGCTCCGCTGTGTCGACCGTGAGTCTCCAGCGCAGCTTGACCGCCACGAACTCGCGCAGATACCGGCACTTGTCGTACGTCGGCAGCCAGTCCGCAGGGTCCTTGTCGCCCTTCGCCTGGTTGACCGTGTCGGTGACGCCGACCAGGGAGCGGTAGTCGCCGAGGTCGTTGGCGTACGCCTCCCGCTGGGCGGCGGTCCAGTTGCGTGCCCCGGAGTCCCACGCCTCGGCGAGCGGGACCATGTGGTCGATGTCGATGCGGGACTGGTCGGTCCAGTTGACCCGGTCGTAGTAGGAGAACCAGCGGCCACCGGTCAGCGCGCAGCCGGCTCCGATGGTGACCGGGTCGTCGGCCTCGGCGATGAGCACCTCTTTGCGGGTGTTACATCCGTCACCGTCGACGTCCACCCAATGCTTGAACAGATCCCGGTTGTAGCCGGTCCGGACCTCAACAGCACCCGGCAGGTCGTTGATCGCGGTGTAGAGCGGCGCGGAGTAGGTGGCGGCGTGCGCCGCCGGAGCGGGGCCGACGAGCACGGCGACCCCCGCCGCCACGGCGGCGAGAAAAACGAAGAATCGGTTCATGGTGAGTCCCTTCACCCGGAGAAGAGAGCGGGAGTGCTCTCCAGATACTCCTCGCGGAGTGTGGTTCAGGCCACCTCTGCAACTAGTTGCATAGGGTCTGGGTTTCGGGGCATGCTCTGAGGCATGGCCCTCGAGCACGTGCTTCTCGTCTCGCTCAGCGAGCGCGCTGCGTCCGGGGCCGAGCTCACCCGCAGGTTCGACAGGTCGCTCGGCTTCTTCTGGACGGCGACGCACCAGCAGATTTACCGCGTGCTCGGGCGGATGGAGACCGACGGCTGGGTCGTCTGCCAGGTCGTCCCACATCCGGACCGCCCGGCGACCAAGGTGTACGACGTGACGCCGGCCGGCCGGGGCGAGCTTGCCCGGTGGATCGCTGAGCCCAGCGGCCCCGACCCGCTGCGGTCGGACTTCATGGTCAAGGTCCGCGCCGCGTCGTACGGCGACCGTGCGGCCGTGCTGGCCCAAGGCGCCGTGAAGCTGGCCGAGCATCGCGCCCGGCTCGCGCTCTACGAGCAGATCGAGAGCCGCGACTTCCCCAAGCTCAAGGGGCTCAACGGGCGCGAGCTCGACATGTACCTGGTGCTCCGCGGCGGCGTGCTGATGGAGCAGTTCTGGATCGACTGGCTCACCGAGTACCTCTCAGCCCACAGCAAGGAAACCGCATGACCTACCCCCTGCTCACCTCGCCGGTCACCATCGGCAACCTGACACTGCAGTCCCGGGCGGTGATGGGGTCGATGCACACCGGGCTGGAGGACCGCCCGTGGCACGTGGACGAGCTAGCGGCGTACTTCTCCGAGCGCGCCCGCGGCGGTGCCGGCCTGATCGTCACCGGCGGCTACGCCCCCAACGTGCGCGGCTGGCTGCTGCCCTTCGGCTCCCAGATGACCTCGCGGATGAACGCCATGCGGCACCGCCGGATCACCGACGCGGTGCACCAGGAGGGCGGCGCGATCGCGCTGCAGATCCTGCACGCCGGCCGCTACGGCTACACGCCGTTCAGCGTCTCGGCCTCGGCGACACAGTCCCCGATCACTCCTTTCAAGGCGTCGGCGCTCTCGACGAAGGCGGTCGAGCGGACCATCGACGACTACGTCGCCTCCGCGCTGCTCGCCCGGAAGGCCGGGTACGACGGCATCGAGATCATGGGGTCCGAGGGCTACCTGATCAACCAGTTCCTGGCGCCGCACACCAACAAGCGCACGGACCGGTGGGGTGGCTCGGCCGAGAAGCGGATGCGCTTCCCGATCGAGATCGTCCGGCGTACCCGCGAGGCGCTCGGCGACGACTTCCTGCTGATGTACCGGATGTCGCTGCTGGACCTGATCCCCGGCGGGCAGACCTGGGAGGAGACCGCGACCCTGGCGCGCGCCATCGAGGCAGCCGGAGCCTCGGTGATCAACACAGGGATCGGCTGGCACGAGGCCCGGGTGCCGACCATCGTCACTTCGGTGCCGCGGGCTGCCTGGGCGGACACGACGCTACGCCTGAAGGAGGTCGTCTCGATCCCTGTCTGCGCGTCCAACCGCATCAACACTCCCGAGGTGGCGGAGTCGCTTCTGGAGCAGGGCATCGACCTGGTCTCGATGGCCCGGCCGTTCCTCGCAGATCCTGACTTCGTGAACAAGGCGCGTGACGACCGCGCCGACGAGATCAACACCTGCATCGGCTGCAACCAGGCCTGCCTGGACCACACCTTCAAGAACCAGCGCGCCTCGTGCCTGGTCAACCCGCGGGCGTGCCACGAGACCTCGCTGGTGCTCGCCCCCACCAGGCTCTCCAAGCGAGTCGCCGTGGTGGGTGCCGGACCTGCCGGCCTGGCCACCGCTGTATCCGCGGCCGAGCGCGGCCATGCCGTGACACTCTTCGAGGCTTCTCCCGAGATCGGCGGCCAGTTCCGGCTGGCCATGCAGATCCCGGGCAAGGAGGAGTTCCGCGAGACGCTGCGCTACTACTCGCGCCGGATGGAGGTCCTGGGCGTCAACGTCAAGCTCTCGACGTACGCCACCCCCAGCACCTTGGAGGGCTTCGACGAGGTGGTCGTGGCGACCGGAGTCGCCCCCCGGGAGCTCGACCTGCCAGGGAGCGACCACGAGAAGGTCGTCTCCTACCCAGACGTCATCAACGGCACGGTGGCGGTGGGAGACCGCGTGGCAGTCGTGGGTGCCGGCGGCATCGGCGTCGACGTCACCGAGCTCCTCACCCATACCGAGGAGACCCTCGAGGAGTGGAAGCAGCACTGGGGCGTGACCGACCCGGCGCTGGCACCCGGTGGCCTGACCGAGAAGAAGCCCCGAACCCCGGCCCGCGAGGTGTACCTGCTGCAGCGCAAGACCTCGACCATCGGCAAGGGCCTGGGCAAGACGACCGGCTGGGTGCATCGCGCTCTGCTCAAGGACCTCGGCGTGCACCACCTCACCGGGGTCAGCTATGACCGGGTCTCGGACGAAGGCCTGCACATCACCCTCGACGGTGAGGCTCGCGTCCTCGACGTGGACCACGTGGTGGTCTGCGCCGGCCAGGAGTCGGTGCGCTCGCTGTACGACGAACTGGCCGGCGCCACGAACGTGCACCTCATCGGCGGCGCGGACGTCGCAGCCGAGCTGGATGCGAAGAGGGCCATCAAGCAGGGCACCGAGCTGGCCGCACGCCTGTGAGCACAGCGGACCCCCTTGCCGCGGCGGGTAGCCGTCAGACAAGGGGGTCCTGCTCGGCCCCGTTCAGCAACAGGTGTCGTCGAAGCACGTGTCGTCGCAGCATCCGGACATGAGGGTCACCTCCTCTCGTCGGCTCGGCCGGCCGGTCGGGTCCTTCGAGGCTCAGGCGCAGCAGGTCGTGCTCTCGGCGGGGCCAGCGAAGGTACTGCTGTCCTCGAGCACCGTGTAGATCTCCCAGCGCTCGCCGTTCGGCGCTCCCTGGACCCAGAACTTCGTCTGCTTGGCGTAGCAGCAGGTCTGCTCGCGCTCCTCGACCGAGGCCAGCCCGTCGGCGGCCAAGCGGACCCTGGTCGTGTCGACCGTCTCGGTGTCGGCGACCTCGACGCCGAGATGGTTCACCGAACCGCCTTCGCCGGGCTTCTCGATGAGCACCAGCTTCAGCGGGGGCTCGAGGAGCGCGAAGTTGGCGTAGCCGGGCTTCACCTTGGCAGGCTCGGCGCCGAAGAGGCTGCTGTAGAAGGCGATGGACTCCTCGAGGTCGTCCACGTTGAGGGCCAGTTGGACACGTGACATTCCGTCTCTCCTTATATCGACGTTCATCTATATCCAGTTTGCGTCAGGCATCGACGTCTGTCAATATTGATGGGTGTCTAAGTCCCTCATCGAGCTGACGCCTGTCGAGTCCGTGGCCTGCTGCTCGCCCCTGGTCCAGGAGCCGATCTCGGCCAAACAGGCCGAGGAGGTGGCCCCGCTGCTGAAGGCGCTGGCTGACCCGGTTCGTTTGCGCCTGCTCTCATTGGTCGCCTCGTGCGCCGACCAGGAGGCCTGCGTCTGTGACCTCAACGAGGCCTTCGAGCTCTCCCAGCCGACCATCAGCCACCACCTCAAGGTGCTGCACGAGGTCGGGCTGCTCGACCGCAGCAAGCGAGGTGTCTGGGTCTACTACAAGGCCAAGCCGGAAGCGCTCGCCCAGCTCGGCGCGCTCCTGGGCGGGGTCACCGCGTGAGGGAGCGCATCCTCGCCGAGCTCATCGGTACGGCGTTCCTGGTAGCCGGGGTGGTCGGCTCTGGGATCATGGCCAGCCGGCTCTCCCCAGACGACGTGGGGCTGCAGCTGCTCGAGAACAGCATCGCGACCGGGGCCGTCCTGGTCGCCCTGATCCTCGCGCTGGGCGGGGCCTTCAACCCCGTCGTCACGATCGTGGAGGCAGTGCGGGGCAACGCCGCGGGCGCACCGTGGCTGGTGGCCGCCCAGCTCGTGGGCGGCGCGCTGGGGGCGGTGGTCGCCAACCTGATGTTCGAGCTCGACGCCGTCTCACTGTCGACGACCGACCGGTCGTCGGGCGGGCTGTGGATCGCAGAGGTCGTGGCGACCTTCGGGCTGGTGATGGTCGTGCTGCGGACCAGGCCCGAGCAGGTCGCCTTCGCAGTGGGCGGTTACATCGCAGCGGCGTACTGGTTCACCTCGTCCACCTCGTTCGCCAACCCGGCGGTGACGGTCGGGCGCACGCTGTCGGACACTTTCGCAGGCATCGCACCGGGCTCGGCGCCGATGTTCGTCCTGATGCAGCTGGTCGGCGCAGCCCTGGCGCTGGTCGTCTTCGCCCCGAGAAAGGCTGTGGCATGACCCCGACGGTGCTCTTCGTCTGCGTTCACAACGCGGGCCGCTCGCAGATGGCGGCTGGCTACCTTCAGCACCTGGCCGGCGATGCGGTGAACGTCCTCTCCGCCGGGTCGATGCCGGCGGACCAGATCAACCCCGTCGCTGTCCAGGCGATGGCCGAGGTGGGGATCGACATCACTGCCGCGACGCCGAAGGTGCTTACCGACGAGGCCGTGCAGGCCTCAGACGTGGTCGTCACGATGGGCTGCGGTGACGCGTGTCCGTACTTCCCCGGCACCAGGTACGAGGACTGGAAGCTCGACGACCCCGCCGGGCAGGGACTGGCGGCGGTCCGCCCGATCCGGGACGAGATCCGGGCTCGGGTCGAGGCGTTGCTCGCCACCCTGCTCTGACGCTTTGATGGGGCATGCCGCATTCGGTGCTGGTTGTGCCCGTCCCCGAGGCTGAGGGCATCATCCGGCGCGCCCACATCACGCTGCTCTCACCGTTCGCGGTCAGGGACGAGCTCACCGACGGCCTGCTGTCCGAGCTCGACCTCTTCTTCGGCGACTGCGTGTCCTTCTCGTTCACCCTGGCCGAGGTCACGCAGTTCCCCGGCGGGACGCACTACCTGTCCCCGGACCCGGTCACACCGTTCCGGGCGCTCACCCATGAGCTGGGCCGTCGGTTTCCGGAGTACCAGCCCACCGGTGGCCAGTTCGACGAGGTCGTTCCGCACCTGCCGGTTCCCGAGGGCTTCACGCTGCGCGAGCCAGTCACGGCCTACGCGCGCAGCGCCGAGCTCTGGTGGTACGACGAGGAGCTCACCGACGTACTCGCGCACTTCGGGTTCGGCACCACTGCCGCCTAGCGCCGCCTGCTCTGCAGGCTCACGATGATCAGCGAGACGCCGAGCCCCGCGACCAGGGGTCCGGCCACCGCCCAGAAGCTCGAGCCCGTCATCGGGCTCCCCTGCAGCACCCCGAGTCCCTGGAAGGTGAACACCGCCCCGGAGACGAGCATGAGACCACCGATGAGCAGGAGCAGGTTCAGCTTCATCGTGCCAACCTACGGACCCGCTCCCAGCCGGCGCCTCGCGCCAGGAGTCCTGGGGGCATCTGGAAGGCTTGGTCCGTGCAGGTCAGCCTTCATCGTGCCGCCGACCGCTTCGTCTCCAGCTACGACGGGGTGGTCTCACGCCACTCCTTCTCCTTCGGCGACCACTACGACCCGGGGAACGTCGGGTTCGGGCTCCTGGTCTGCCACAACGCCGACACCTTGCCGCCGAACCAGGGCTACGACGAGCATCCGCACCGTGACCTGGAGATCGTGACCTGGGTGCTGGAGGGCGAGCTGCACCACCGCGACTCGACGGACAGAGGCTCAGTCACCAGGCCTGGTCAGGTGCAGGTTCTCTCGGCCGGCAGTGGTGTGGTGCACGCGGAACATGCTGGCGCTGGTACGACGAGGTTCGTGCAGATGTGGGTCCGGCCCGACGAGGCCGGGCTGGCTCCCCGGTACCTGCAGCAGGACCTTCCCCTAGCCGATGACTGGCAAGCCGTGCCCGGGATCCGGAGCAGCCGTGCCGCCCTCCACGCGGCACGGCTGCAGCCTGCCAGCTCCGTGCTGCTGCCCGAGGCGCCGGCGGTGCACCTGTACGTGTGTCGTGGCGAGGTCAGCGTCGAGACCGGCGAGGTACTCGGCGAGGGCGATGCGCTGCGGGTGACCGAAGCCGGCGGGTTGAGCCTGCGCGGTGACGCGGAGCTGCTGGCCTGGGCGATGCGCTAGACGGCGGCGCGGTGCAGGTCGTCTGAAACCACGTCGACGAGGTGCTCGCCGGTCTTCAGACTCGCGACGTACGCGCCGGCTGCGAACCCCCAGAGCAGCGCGGGTGACAGCCCGAGCGCCAGTCCTTGAGGGTCCGACATCACCCACGCGAAGACGATGATCGCCATCACGGCCGAGACCGCGAGTGAGACCTGGCGCTCCTGCTTGAGAGCGAAGAGCGTCAGGCCTGCGGCAAGGGCGCCGTACGCGATCCCGAGGTAGCCGCCGATGACTGCGAAGACGGCGACCTCGACCACGGCGACGATGGTGCCGACGGCCAGGAGCGTGTCCCCCAGGCCGACGTAGCCGGCCGGCGTCTCCTGCAAGCGCCGGGCCAGGACGATGCTGCTCGCCAGGCACCCGACGAGGGTGACGACCGCGAAGACGTTGAGGAAGGCAACCCACGACTGCGTGGGCGAGCAGGGCACCGACCGGTCGGCAACCCCCAAGATTGCCTCACAGCGACCAGTGGCCTGGATCACCATCCGGTAGGCGAAGCCGGCACCGAGGCCGACCCCTGCACTCACAAGGCCAAGCAAGAACGGACGATTCATGGAGACACTTCTCCTCACCCCGGCTCCCACACATTCAGCGCCCCGCCCGCCCCCGAGAACACGGTCGGTCCTCCACCCCGTGCGCCTGATAAATCCAGGTTAGGGAGGAATCAGCAAATTGTCGCTATAAGAAGGTAAAACCTCAGGTGACGCAGCGTCAGGGCAGCAGGACCTGGAGCCGACCCGGGAGAACCTCCGCGGTCACCGGCAGCTCCATCAGCCGCTCGCCGTCGCCATAGGCGGTGACCTTGTTGTCCGCGGCCAGGGAGACTGTGGCGCCGCGGAAGGTGAGCACCCGCTCCTGCTCGACGTGGGTGCCGTCGTACACCCTCGGCATCAGCCGGAGCAGGGTGAACCGCGAGACCTTGGGGATCACCACCACGTCGAGCAGCCCGTCGTCCACCACCGCGGCTGGAGCGACATGCATGCCCTTGCCGTAGTAGCCGCTGTTGGCGATCACCACCGAGAATGCCTCGACCGAGACGGCCGACCCGTCGACGGTGACCGTGTACCGGCTCGGCTGGTAGGTCAGCAGAGCGCGGACGGCGGCGTACGGGTACTGCAGGCTGGTCGGCAGTCTGTGCGCCCGGTCCACGATCTCGGACGCCAGGGAGTCCACCCCGGCGTACACGCTCCCCAGGACCACGCGGCCGTTCGCGCGGATGACGTCGACCGGCGTCGGGTCACCTTCGAGCAGGGTGTGCGCGGTCTCCTCGGCAGAGCGGTCGACCAGACGGAGCATCCTGGCGAAGTCGTTGCCCCGCCCACTGGGGATGATGCCCAGAGCGGCCCCACTGTCGATGGCGGCGCCTGCCACCGACGCGAGCATCCCGTCCCCGCCGCACGCCACCACGGTCTCACCCGCCTGCGCTGCCAGTGCGACCTCGTCTGCGCAGTGCTCGACGCCGAGGCTGTGCACGACGCTCACCTCAGCGCCGGCATCACGCAGGATGCTCGCGACCGGCTTCACGCGGTCAAGGGCCCTGCCCCCTCCCGACGCCGGGTTGACCAGGATTCGGAAGCGGCGGCTCATGGCACCAGGATGCCGGGGTTGAGCACCCCGGCCGGGTCGACCCGCTCCTTGACCGCGCGCAGGATCTCCACTCCGACCGGGCCGATCTCCTTGGCCAGCCACGGCTTGTGGTCCGTGCCGACTGCGTGGTGGTGGGTGATGGTCGAGCCGGTGGCGATCATCGCGTCCGAGGCCGCCGCCTTCGCGGCGAGCCATTGCGAGATGCCGTCCTCGAGCTCCTTGGCGGCGACGGTGAAGTACAGCGAGCAGCCGTTCTCGTACACATGCGAGATGTGGCAGAGCACGATCGGGTTGTCCAGCGTCGCCGTGAGCGCTGCCTTCACCGAGGAGTAGAGGTTCTCGAGGTTCGACCAGAAGGTGGCGGTCTCCAGCGTCTCGACGAGCACCCCCAGATCCAGCAGCGAGTCCCGCAGGTAGGGGCCGTCGTACCGGCCGCTGGCCCAGGAGTCGTTGACCCCTTCGCTGACGCCGCCCCGCTCGATGAGCGCCGCGGTGACCAGGGCACGCTTGCGGTCCACCGTTTCCTGGTCGCCCTCGAAGCCGGTCACCATCAGGCAGCCACCCTTGCCTTCTGCCCCGACAGCGGCCGGGTCGGCCAGGTTGACCATCGTCTCCATCTCGTCGGAGAGCCGCAGCACCGTCGGCTCGATGCCGGCCTGCTTGAGGTCCCGCATCGCCGCGGCACCTTGGAGGAAGTCCGGGAACCGCCAGGTCTCGTACACCTTCACCCCTGGGACCGGGCGGACGCGGACGGTCACCTCGGTGGCGACTCCGAACGCGCCCTCTGAGCCCATCACGAGCTCGCGCAGGTCGGGTCCGGCGGCGTTGGCGGGAGCGCTGCCCAAGTCGAGGTCTCCGATCCCGGTAGCGACCCTGATGCCGACCACCAGTGCGTCGAACCGGCCGTAGCCGCTGCTCGCCTGACCACTGGAGCGGGTCACCGCGAAGCCACCGATGGAGGCGTACTCGAAGCTCTGCGGGTGATGCCCGATCGTCAGTCCGTGCTCGGCCAGGAGGGCCTCCGCCTCCGGACCCAGCAGCCCGGCCTCCAGCGTTGCGGTCATCGACTCCCGGTCCACCGAGACCAGTCGCTTCATCCGGACGAGGTCGAGCGCGATCACGCCGGCGAAACCGTCACGCCGGGCGGCCAGGCCACCGACCACGGAGGTGCCGCCACCGAAGGGCACCAGGGCGACGTTCTGCTCACCGCACCAGGCGACGACAGAGGCGGCCTCGTCATGCCCTGCGGGGCGTACGACGGCGTCGGGCGCGTCACTCGCGTCCCCGGCACGCATCTTGAGCAGGTCGGGCGTCGACTTGCCCCGGGTACGCCGGATGCGGGACTCGTCGTCGGTCCGGACGTGCTCCGGCCCGACCAGGCCGGCGAGCCCTTCGAGCAGCTCGTCGGTGAGGCCGACCTCGGGAAGCACGACCTCCTCGTAGGCGACCGCCGGTCGCTCCTGGATCGGTCCGACGAACGCCTCGATCAGGCCGCGGGCGGACTCGGGGAGGGGGTGGGCCTTGGCAGGGTCGCCCCATCGGGACCAGTGCATCTCTGTCGTCATGTGCTACAGTGTTACACATGTTGTCACGGTGTCACAAGCCCTCTCGGTGGGCAGGTTTGCGATGACCGAGCCGAGCACCCCCGACGCCGGCTACCTCGACGCAGCCCGCGAGTGCATCGTCGCGGTCGGCTGGCGCCGGACCACCCTGACCGACATCGCCCGCCGGGCCGGAGTCTCGCGGATGACTATCTACCGCCGCTGGCCGGACATGCAGACACTCCTCGCGGACCTGTTGGTCCGCGAGTGGTCCGAGCTGCTCGTGGATTCCGGTCTGGTCAGCGACGCGCAGGGAACCACACGCGATCAGCTCGCCCGCGGCATAACCTCCATGGTGGGAGAGCTGCGGGAGAACGAGCTCTTCCTGCGCATCATCGAGGTGGACCCCGAGCTGCTGCTGCCGTATCTGTTCCACCGGATCGGCCGCAACCAGGCCTGGATCGTCGAGCTCACCGAGCAGTACGTGAGCACGGGCCAGGCCAACGGCTCTGTACGGGCCGGCGATGCCAAGACCCTCGCGCACGCGCTCCTGCTCACGGCGTACGGCTTCGTGCTCTCCGCTCACACCCTTGGCCTCCCGGTGGCCGACCTCGACTCCGAGCTGACCACCCTGATCGACAGGTACCTCGCCCCATGAGCACGGTCCTCAACGCCCGGCGCCGCAACGCCGACCTCGCCGCCCTCAGTGAGGCGCCCACCTACGACGTCCTGGTGATCGGGCTGGGGGTCACCGGCGCAGGCGTCGCACTCGACGCCGCGTCACGCGGCCTGCGGGTGCTGGCGGTGGACGCGCACGACTTCGCGTTCGGTACGTCGCGCTGGAGCTCCAAGCTGGTACACGGCGGCCTTCGCTACCTGGCCAAGGGGCAGGTCGGCGTCGCGCACGAGAGCGCCGTCGAGCGGGGCATCCTGATGACGAGGACCGCGCCGCACCTGGTGCACACCATCACCACGTTCGTTCCGCTCGGGCCGGGGATGTCCCGTTCGCAGGGCGCGCTAGCGCGGGCGGGCTTCTGGGCCGGCGACGCGCTCCGGCTGGCGGCACGCACCCCCCGCAGAGTCCTGCCGCGCCCACGCAGGGTCGGCGCCGCCGAGGCGATCGCACTGTGCCCCGCCGTACAGCCGGACGCGCTGCGCGGGGCTCTGCTCGGGTTCGACGGCCAGCTCGAGGACGACGCCAGGCTGGTGACAGCGCTGGCCCGGACGGCGGCCGGCGAAGGAGCCACGATCCTCAACCACACCAGGGCTCGGGACGTCACCGGTACGTCGGCGACACTGGTCGACGAGCTGACCGGCAAGACGTACGCGGTCCGCGCGCGAGCCGTCGTCAACGCAGCCGGGGTCTGGGCCGGGCACGTCGTGCCGGGTCTGCGGCTCAAGCCGAGCCGGGGGACCCACCTGGTCCTGCGCAGCGAGTCCATCCCTGGGCTCACCGTCGCGCTGACCGCCCCGGTGCCGGGAGAGTCCAACCGCTTCGTCTTCGCGTTGCCGCAGCCCGACGGCTTGGTCTACGTCGGCCTCACCGACGAGGAGGTCGACGGTGAGATCCCCGACGTGCCCACCGGGTCGCAGGAGGAGGTCGACTTCCTGCTGCGAGTGATCAACGGAGTGCTGGCCCGGCCGATCGGCCACCAGGACATCGTCGGCACGTACGCCGGGCTCCGCCCGCTGCTCGACTCCGACGGCCGCACCGCGGACCTCAGCCGCAAACACGCCGTGCTCACCTCCGAGGACGGTGTGATCACCGTCGTGGGGGGAAAGCTCACCACCTACCGACGGATGGCCCAGGACACAGTCGACGCCGTCGTGACCCTCGCAGGGCTCGCGGCAGGACCCTGCAGGACCCGGAACCTGCCGCTCGTGGGTGCCGGGCCCACGTCTGGCTCGGCCGCGCCGGCCCGCCTGGTGCGTCGCTACGGCACCGAGGCGGACCAGGTCGTGGCCAACGCAGTCGCGACCACAGGCCGCGGTTCTGCTGACGTTCTTGCCCCTGCGGGTGACAATGTCAAGGTCACCCTGGCCGAGCTCGTCTGGGGTGCCACTCACGAGGGAGCGGTCACGGCCGACGACCTGCTGGACCGCCGCACCCGGGTCGGTCTGGTTCCGGTCGACCGGGCAGCCGTCGAGGCAGTTGCGCAGCAAGCCCTCAGCTACGCCGCAGACGCCTGACCGACCGACGATGAGAGACCCTCGATGCCACACCCTGCTCTGCCCCGCCGACGGCCTGCGCTACTGGCGCTCGTCACCGGTGTCGCTGTCGGCCTTCTAGCCGCGGGTGCGTCCCTCGTGGTTCACCACACCTCGGTGGCGAACGCCCGGCCGCCGGCGACCGCGGTCCGGCAGGTTCAGCCCAACATCGTGATGGTGATGGCCGACGACATGCGCGCAGACGACATGCGCTTCATGCCCGCCGTGCGCCGGCTGATCGCGGACCGCGGCCTGACCTATCGCAACTCGTTCAGCCCCTACCCGCTCTGCTGCCCGGCGCGGGCCTCCTGGCTGACCGGTCAGTACGCGCACAACCATGGCGTGCTCTCCAACAGGCGTCCCTTCGGCTTCGCCGGGTTCGACGACCGCCGCACGCTGGCGACCTCGCTGCGGAGCGCTGGCTACCAGACCGCATACGTCGGGAAGTACCTCAACAGCTACGGCCGGGTGCGCTCCCGGCTGACGGGCCGACCGTCGTGGCGCTACGTGCCTCCGGGCTGGACCGACTGGTACGGCGCGGTGGAGCGGCCTCGCCGGGTCTACAAGCAGTTTCCGCGCGGCGGTGCGTACAACTACTTCCACACGATCTTCAACGTCAACGGCCGGATCGACGACAGCCACCGGGGCCAGTACCAGACCAACGTTCTGGGCCGCTTCACCCGCGCGCTGGTCACCCGCTACAGCCGGTCCAGCAAGCCCTTCTTCGTCTACGTGTCGGCCCTGGCGCCGCACCACGGCAACCCCACCGAGCCGGACGACGTCAACCGGGTCCGGTACTCGGGCGGCCGCAGCGACTTCCGGACGCCGGCCCGTCCAGACTGGGTCAAGGGCAGGTTCGACACCAGGGTCCGACGCGGCGCTGGTCTCCCCCGGGACGGCGGGCCCAGCGAGCTGGACATGAGCGACAAGCCACGGACCATGCGCAACCCCCCGCACAACAAGCGGGAGAGGCGAGCAGAGCGAATGCTCACCCGGCAGCGGGCCGAGGCTCTGTACGTCCTGGACAGCGAGGTCGCCAAGGTCGTACGCCGGCTCAAGCACACCGGTGAGTACGCCAACACCGTCATCATGTTCACCTCCGACAACGGGTTCTTCCTCGGGGAGCACGGGCAGCGGTCCGGCAAGCACCGGCCCCACGAGCCGTCCCTGCGGGTGCCGTTCCTGATTGCTGGGCCCGGGATCCCGCGCGGGGTGCGCCACGACCCGGTGCGCACCTTCGACCTCACCGCGACGGTGACCGACCTGGCCCGTGCCGAGCCACCTCGCCGCCCCGACGGTGTCTCATTGGTGCCGAGCTTCTCGGGAGACCTCGGCTGGACCTACCCGGTGCTCACCGAGGCCCGCATCCCCGGGGATCTGAAGAGGGATTCCGGCCAGCTGCTGTCGGGGAGGCGGACCAGCATCGGGCTGCGTACGGCGCGGTACAAGCTGATCAAGTACGCCTCGGGTGAGGTCGAGCTCTACGACCTGGTCGCTGACCCCAACGAGCTGGACAGCGTCGCGCGCGACCCTGACTACGACGCACTCCTGCAGGAGCTGACCCGGCTCTGGCGCTCGTACAAGGACTGCGGGGGCGACGGCTGCAACGTGCCGCTCCCGCCCGAGCTGCAGCAGTCACCAGGTCAGCTGGCCGCGACTACCAAGACGCAGTCGAGCGGCGTGTTGGCCCGGTACGGTCACACGTTCTGACCCCGGCTCTGACCCAGGGCGACCACACCCGCCAACGCTGCGGCGGCGGCAGCGCCGGCGAGAATCCCCGCGTTCCGCTTGGGGACTGCGCCCGACGTACCGCTGAGGTAGCCGGCAACGGCGTCGGCAGTGTCGATGGCGACCCCAGCGAGCAGCCAGCCCTTGCCGCCCGAACGCAGCGAGAGCAGGGTGGCTACGCCCAAGGCGACCTCGCGCGACCCGAACATCCGGGTGACGAGCTCCTGCTGAGGGTTCGCCGCGGGATCGAGCAGGAGCCCCTTGAACGTCAGTTTGGGGGCGGCCAGCGCGGCGGCGCCGATGCCGATCCGGGCGAAGGAGAGGGGGAGGGCCTGGTTGATCATGCCCCGACCCTAGCGAGCCAGGCCACCGATGACCTCAGCGCCGGGGAGAAGAGCCAGCAGCCCTCCGGGCAGCAGCAGCTTGCTGCGTCGTACGCCGCTGCCGATGACCGCGACGTCGATCTCGGCGCAGGCCTCGTCGACCAGTAGCCGCCACTGCTGCGGTAGGCCGACCGGCGTGATGCCGCCGTACTCCATGCCGGAGTCGACGACGGCCTGGTCCATGGGCAGGAACGACGCCTTACGTACGTCGAGCAGCCGTCGCACGACGTTGTTCACGTCGGCACGTCGATCCGCCCTCACCACGCAGGCTGCTACCCGCTGCTCACCGGCGCGCGCCCCGCCCACCACGACGCAGTTCGCCGAGTCGGTCATCGAGAGCTCGTAGGCCGCACACAGCGCTTCGGTGTCCGCCAGGGCCGGGTCGATCTCGACGACGGCCACCTGGTCGGCGTACTCCCAGGTCCGCAGGGCCGAAGCGACCGGGTCGGCCAGCAGTTCGGGATGGTCGTCCATCGGCAGGGAGGTCAGGTTCCCCAGAGTTGGAAGGGTCATGACCGTCATCGTAGGGAGCCGCCCGTTGGCAGGAATTGGGAAACAATCGTTGGCCAACAGCAACCTTTTGCCCTAGATGAGATTCACGATTGAGGGTTACGGTGCCCCGAAGTTCCGACGTACGGCATGACCCCGACGCGGCTCGCGACGATGCGAGCGAAGGAGAGAACAACCGATGACTCGACCCAACCGGCGCTCGGTGAGGGCGCTCGCGGTCACCGCCGCCGCCGCCTTGGCGGCCGCGCCGTTGACCTTGCTTCCGTCCACCGCCCAGGCCGCGGACCCGGTCGTCGTCAGCCTGCTGGCGATCAACGACTTCCACGGCCGGATCGATGCCAACACCACGAAGTTCGCCACCACCGTGGAGCAGCAGCGGGCGCTGGGCGGTGAGGCCAACACCCTGTTCGTCTCGGCGGGCGACAACATCGGCGCTTCCCTGTTCGCCTCGGCGTCGGCCCAGGACAACCCGACGATCGACGTGTTCAATGCTCTCGACCTCGACGTCACTGCGATCGGCAACCACGAGCTGGACAAGGGCTACGACGACCTCACCGGCCACGTCGCGGACCGGGCGGACTACGACCTCCTCGGTGCCAACGTCTACGACAAGGGCACGACGACGCCCGCGCTGGACGAGTACCAGGTCTACGACGTCGGCGGGATCATGGTCGGCGTCATCGGCGTGGTGACCAGCGAGACCCCTGCCCTGGTCAGTCCTGGCGGCATCTCCACGATCGACATCGGAGACCCGGTCGAGGCGATCAACCGGGTGGCCGACCAGCTGACCGACGGCAACGACGCCAATGGCGAGGCCGACGTCCTGGTCGCCTCCCTGCACGAGGGCGCCGCGGCGACCAACGCCGTCGACCTCGCCACCGAAGCGAGCCGCAGGTGGCGCCTTCGACTCCATCGTCAACGACACCTCGAGCAAGGTGGCCGCGATCATCACCGGCCACACCCACAAGGAGTACGTCTGGGACGCTCCACTCCCCGGCGCCCCCGGTGGTTGCACGGTCGGCACCCCATCGTGCACCCGGCCGATGGTGCAGACCGGGGAGTACGGCAACAACGTCGGCCGCATCACGCTCTCCGTCGACCCCGACACCCTGGGCGTCACGGCGTACACCGTGGGCACGGTCGACCGCGTGGGGGCACAGGACCTGAGCTTCCCGCGAGTCGCGGCGGTCAAGACGATCGTCGACGACGCGATCGCCGCCGCCAACGAGGTCGGCAGGCAGCCGGTCGGCGAGCTCAGCAAGGACATCACCACGGCGTACGCCGGCGGGCACTTCAACAGTGACCGCATCTGGACCCAGCCGAACCCGGCCGACCCGAAGGCCGGTCGGGACGACCGCGCCTCGGAGTCCACCCTCGGGGACACGGTGGCCGACGCGCTCGTCGCGACGCTGAACAAGCCGGAGTACGGCAACGCCACCATCGGCGTGGTCAACCCCGGTGGTCTGCGCGACGAGCTGTTCTACCAGGGCGTCGACGGCAGCGATACCAACCATGACGGCGTGATCACCTACGCCGAGGCCAACGCCGTGCTGCCGTTCGTCAACAACCTCTGGACGGTCAAGCTCACCGGCGATCAGTTCACGACCGTGCTCGAACAGCAGTGGCAGCGCGACCGGATGGGCAATGTCCCGTCACGGCCGTTCCTCCAGCTCGGCCTCTCCAAGAACGTGCGCGTGGTCCTCGACCCCACCCGGACTGAGGGCGACCGGGTCGTCTCGGTGCTCGTCGACGGCAAGCCGCTCGATCCGGCCGTCGAGTACACGATCGCGACGTTCTCCTTCCTAGGCACCGGCGGCGACAACTTCCGGGCCTTCACCGACGGAACGCCGAAGGACACCGGCCTGGTCGACCGGGATGCCTGGATCGAGTACCTCACCTCGCACTCGCCGGTGGCGCCGGACTTCGTGCGCCGTCAGCTCTACGCCGAGGGCATCCCCGCAACCGTCGTGGCCGACGACGACGTGGCCTTCGACCTGACCAAGCTGAACCTCACGTCGCTGGGCACCCCGGAGACGGACTCGGTGGCGGTCTATCTGCGGCCCGAGTCGGGCGGCACAGCCGTCAAGGTAGGCGAGTACCCGGTCACCGACGGCAATGCCTCGGTCAGTTTCACCGCACCTAGTGGGCTGCCCGGCAGCGCGACCGTCCTCATCGTGCCCAAGCGGCGCTACACCGTCGCCTCGGAGGTCAGCGGGACGGTGGCAACGACCCCGGTGGTCGCCGGGACGACCAGTACGCAGGTCGACGTGACGGTGGCTCCACCCGACGCGACCGGCACGGTCGAGGCGTTCGTGGGTGACGAGTTGGTCGGTTCTGCCGACGTCGTGGCGGGCGCCGCGACCCTGCTGCTCGACCCGTTCGGCAGCGCGGGTCGCAAGCATGTCGTGCTCCGCTACGGCGGCGACGCCACCACCAAGCCGAGCGCGAGCGCGGTGACTGTCCGGGTCTACAAGGCGATGCCAACCGTCGCCGTGAAGATCCGGCCGCACAAGATCCACCAGGGCAGGACCCACGCTCGAGTCACGGTCTGGGTCTCCGCCCCGGGGCTCACCATCGACGGGTACGCGACCGTGCGCCGCGGGTACCGGGTGCTCAAGGTCGTCAAGATCGTCGACGGTCGAGGAAAGGCGACGCTGCCGGTCTTCGCGAAGCGTGGCAAGAAGATCCTGACGGTCAAGTTCCTCGGGAACGACGCCGTCAAGAAGGCGACGACCATGGTCACCATCAGAGTCAGGTAGCAGCACAGCACCAGGGCGTCCCGCACTTCGGCGCGGGGCGCCCTGCTGCGTTCTACCCTCGGGGACTGGTCACAAGGCGCTGAGATCCGGTGGTACGTCGACAGCGTGCTCGCGAAGCGCTTCGACGGGGACCAGGTCCAGCGCCCTTAGGTGCGTCGAGGCGAGCACAACAGGCGCTGCCACTCCGTCCTGGTATGCCTGTAGCCATCGCGTCGCCACAACACACCAACGGTCTCCTGGCTGCAGTCCTGCGAACTGCCACTCCGGCCGGGGCGTGGACAGGTCGTTGCCCACCGACCGCTGGTGTTCTAGGAACTCCGAGGTCATCACCGCGCAAACGGTGTGGCTGCCCAGGTCCTCGGGGCCGCTGCTGCAGCAACCGTCGCGGTAAAACCCGGTCATCGGTTCGGTCCCACAGGGCTCGAGCTCTGCCCCGAGGACGTTCAGGTCACCTTCTGCCATGGAGACGACGCTACCGAGCAGGTAGCCCGTTCGTGCCATGCACCGACCCCTTTACCTTTGCCATTCTCAGACAGTGAAGCGCCTCGTGATCTGCTGCGACGGGACCTGGAACCGGCCCGACAGCCCGAACATCACCAACATCGAGAAGATCGCGCGAACCGTGCAGACGGATCCCGGCTCCAGCGACGGTGTGCCCCAGCTGGTCTACTACCTCAGCGGCGTGGGGGGTGCCGGGTACGAGACCGACCGGATCCTCGGCGGCGCGTTCGGCTTCGGCCTCTTCAACAACATGCTCGCCGGCTACCGCTTCCTGGCCCAGAACTACGAGCCCGGCGACGAGATCTTCGTCTTCGGCTTCTCCCGTGGAGCTTTCACGGCCCGGTCACTGGTCGGAATGATCGGTTACGTCGGCCTGATCACCAAGCTTGCCCTGGTCCACGACCAGCTGGGCCCAGCCCGCGACCACTACAAGGGCCGCAAGCAGGACGACGACAACCGACCACCCGCGCTGGTGGACTTCCGCAAGGAGCACTGCCACGCCACCACGCCGGTCGCGTTCGTCGGAGTCTTCGATACGGTGGGCGCCCTCGGCGTGCCCGGAGCCATGTCCCTGGCCCCTCGCTTCCACAACCTCGAGCTCAGCGACGAGGTGTTGTGTGCCCGTCACGCGCTCGCCATCGACGAGCTGCGACTCAAGTTCGAGCCAGCGCTGTGGACGGCCAAGGATGGGGCCAGCACTGAGAACGAGCGGGTCAAGCAGGTGTGGTTCCAGGGTGCCCACTCCGACGTCGGGGGCGGGTACGCCGACACCGGACTCTCGGACTCAGCCCTGTTCTGGATGGCCACACAGGCCAACCGCCAGGGGCTGGTCTTCGACGTACCCCTGCTCTCGACCTACGTGGCGAGCGGCTCGAAGGTGCTGCGTCACAACCCGCTCAAGCCGATGTTTCGGGTCGACAACCTGCTGATCAAGCTCAAGCTGAGGTCAGGCCTGACCAAGACCGACGCGTTCGAGGGCGGGCTGCGCCGGCTCGACGTTCCTGGACGACTCTCGATCCGGGTGGCCAGCACCGCAGCCGAGGACCTGGGCGACGGTGGCTACTCGCCGCGGAACCTCGCTGCCTACGCCGACGCCACGCACAGCTTCGACGGGGTGATCGAGCCGGTGGTCCGGCTGCCGCAGGACTCGCGAGAAGCAACCGTGGCCCTGCTGGACTCGCTCGGCGAGCCGGCCAACTGACACACGAGTCCGCCGTCACGATGCCCAGCCACACCCCCGTGCGGGTGGCTGGGCTGCTCGCTCCGTATGGGAGGCACGGAGCGGGCTGATCGTGGCGGTCGAACCCGTGCGGAGACTATCTTGACAGGTGTCACCCAAGGAGCGCATCCGAATTTCCGTAAAGTCTCGGCGCGTGGCCGATGAGTTCTCTCCCGATGACCAGTCGTTCCTGTTGTGCATAGATTGGCTCACGAGGAGGCCCACCCATGTCGACTGACCTAACCCAGGCTCCGGCCGCCGACGACGCGTCGGGCCAGGAGGAGTTCCCGCGGCTAGCCGACCCCTTCCGGCGCGAGCTCCTAGCGCACTGCTACCGGATGGTGGGCAGCGTCCATGACGCGGAGGATCTGGTTCAGGAGACCTACCTGCGCGCCTGGCGGGCGTACCACGGCTTCGAGGGTCGCTCGTCGCTGCGCACCTGGCTCTACCGCATCGCGACGAATGTCTGTCTGACCGCCTTGGAGGACAAGCAGAGGCGGCCGTTGCCGACGGGTCTGGGCGCGCCCAGCAGCCTCGCGGGCGAGCCGCTGGTCACGCCCGAGGAGGTGCTCTGGCTCGAGCCCGTCCCCGACTCGCTGATCGCCGACCCCGCACAGCAGGCGGTCGACCGGGAGACGATCCGGCTGGCGTTCATCGCTGCGCTGCAGCACCTGCCGGCGCGGCAGCGGGCAGTGCTCATCCTGCGCGACGTGTTGCGATGGCGCGCCGCCGAGGTGGCCGAAGCGCTCGAGATCTCCACCGCCGCGGTCAACTCCATCCTTCAGCGCGCACACGCGCAGCTGGCCAAGGTCCAGCCAAGCTCGGACTCGGTCCCCGAACCCGTCGCAGCCGAGCAGCAGGAGCTCTTGGACAGGTACGTCGCGGCGTTCTGGGAGAAGGACATCGCCACGATCGTCTCGCTGCTCAAGAAGGACGCGATCTGGGAGATGCCTCCGTTCGCTGGCTGGTACCAGGGTGCGGAGAACATCGGCAAGCTCATCGACACCCAATGCCCCGGCGGTGTCCACGACATGAAGATGCTGCGTACGTCGGCCAACGGCCAGCCGGCGTTCGGGCTCTACATGCGGCAGCCGAACGGCGAGTTCACTCCGTTCCATCTCCAGGTGCTGACCATCGCAGGGGATCGGGTCGCGCACGTCGGCGCCTTCTTCTCCCCCCAGCTGTTCGAGACCTTCGGGCTTCCGCCTTTCCTCCCCGCCGAGAGGTGACCCCAGTGCGGTCGGCACCGCTCTCCGCTCCACCGCTGGCCGAGGCGCTCGGGATGCTCGAACGGGCCGTCGGGTACACCCGGCTGGCCCTGCTGGAGGTCGGCCCCGCCATGCTCGACCGTCCGACTCCCTGTGCCCGCTGGGACCTCGGTGCACTGCTGGACCACATGGTCGACTCCCTGGAGACTCTCACCGAGGCGGCTGACCTCGGGAACCTCGGGCTGGCCGTTCCGGAAGGCCCCCCGTCGCCGGTAAGCGCGGTCCAGCGCCTTCGAGTCCAGGCCTGCTCCTTGCTGGGGGCCTGGGCAGCCCTGGCGCGTGACCGCGCGGTGATGGTCGGCGACCGGCCACTGTCCTCATCTGTGCTGGCGTGTGCAGGCGCACTGGAGGTGGCGGTGCATGGCTGGGACGTCTCGCAGGCGACCGGGTCCCGCCGGGAGATCCCGGCCCTGCTCGCGCTCGACCTGCTCCCGTGGGTGGGTGTCTTCGTCACCGACCTGGACCGTCCCCTGCGCTTCGGCGCTGCGCTCGACGTACCGATGGGGGGTCCGTCAGCCCGCCTGCTTGCCCTCCTGGGGCGACAGTAGGAAAACCTTGATCCGGCGGTCGGTCCGCTCCTCGTACTTGGCGAAGTTCGGCCAGGTGCGCAGCATGTGCTGCCACGCGGCCGAGCGCTCGTCTCCCTCGAGTTCGCGGCTCACCCGGGTCAAGGTGCGGCGTTTGAACCGCACGGTGACCACGGGGTTGGCTTCGATGTTCTTGACCCAGATCGGCTCCTTGGGCCCGCCGAAGTACGACCCCGCGATCAGCAGGCTCGGTCCGTAGGGAACGCAGAGCAGCGGGGTTGTGCGTGCCACGCCGCTCTTGCGGCCGATGACGGTCAGCATCAGGTTGGGGAGCCCCGCGATGTCGAGCACCGTCACCCGGCCGCGAGTCACCCGCTGCAACAGCCGGTCCACCCAGACGATCTGTCGAAGGTATCGGGGCATCCACGGGAGAGCGCCGATCTTGATCGCAAGCGGAGTGAGCAGACCCATGCGCGAAATGCTCCCATGCTGCGGTACCCGCTCAGAGGTCGAGCGCCAGCAACTGCCCGTTCCGGGCGGCAGGGTCGAACCCGTCGCCCCAGGAGTTCGCCGCCACATAGAGCGTGCCGTCCCCCACGGCACACGAGAAGGCGCCGCGGTCCAGGTCGAACCGTCGCAGGACCTCGCCGCCCTCGGCGACCTGCACGCAGCAGCGATGCGGTACATCGGCGTACCAGACACTCCCGTCGCCGGCAGCACAGATGCCGTCCGGTGCGGCGTCACCCAGATCGGCCCAGGTACGACCGTCCGAGAGTGAGCCGTCGGGTGCGATCGCGAAGGCGGTCAGCCGCCCGGCGTACGACTCGGCCACAACGAGGGTGTCGCCCAGGACGGTCATGCCATTGGGGAACATCAGCCCGTCGGCCACCTGTCGAGGTCTCCGGTCGTGGTCGACCAGCGCGACCAACCCGGGCCTGGGCTCGCCTCCCGGGAACTCGAAGCCGATGTTGTTGACGAAGACGTGGCCCCGCCGGTCGACGGTGATGTCGTTGAAGGCGTGCGCGGAGAGCTCCGCCAGACCGGCGTACGGACGAAGCAGCAGGCCGTCCTGGACCAGCAGCTCGGCACCGTGCACGACGAGTAATCGCCCGTCCGGCAGGAAGTCGATGCACAGCGGGAACGCCGACCCCGTGGTCACCACCTGGCTAGAGCCGTCGGGCGCGACGGCGTACACCTGGCCCGTGCCCCAGTCCGACACGTAGCAGCGACCGTCGTGCCAGCGAGGCGACTCGGGGAAGGCCAGCCCGTCGAGAAGGACGCGCATCTGGTTCATGAAGCGTCAGACTGCCATCCCGGGAGGAACTCATCGCTACTCTTGGGCCATGTCTTCGGGGGCCCCGATCTTCTTGCTCTTCGGCGCGTTCGCCGCGGTCGTGGTGGGTTTGGCGATCCTGGGCGGCTACCGCGCCAAGAAGCGTCGCGAGGAGTTCGCCGCCTTCGCCGCCTCACACGGCTGGTCCTGGGCGGCCCGGGACGACCGCTGGTGCAACCACTTCGACGGCCAACCCTTCGGTCAAGGTCATGACCGTCGTGCGGCCAACGTCCTGACCGGCCTGTACGACGGTCGCGGGTTCGTGGCGTTCGACTACGTCTTCCACACCACCGAGACCAGCACCAACGCCCAGGGGCAGACCACGCGCTCCGAGGTCGCCCACCCGTACTCCATCGCGGCCGTGGACGCCGGGGTGAGCTTTCCCCAGCTCCGCGTGACCCCGGAGCGATTCTTCAGCCGGTTCATCGGCAGGGTGCTCAACAAGGACATCGAGCTGGAGTCCGAGGACTTCAACCGTGCGTTCACCGTGACCTGCGACGACCGGAAGTTCGCCTCCGACGTCTTGCACCCCCGGATGATGGAGTCGCTGCTGACGTTCCGCGACGTCGGCTGGGGCTTCAACGGACACTGGATCCTGGCGTACACCGAAGGTGCGCACAGCATCCCGGAGCTGGACCACCGGCTGCGGGCCCTCGACACCGTGCTCGACGGCATCCCCGAGTTCGTCTGGCGTGCCGTGAGAGGACCCGCGCAATGACCCCGCTCAACAGCGTGCTGGTGGCCGGCGCAGCGCTCCTGCTCGTCGTACTGCTGGCCGTGGTCGTCTCCTACAACCGGTTCGTCTCCCAGAACACCCTGGTCGAGGAGTCCTGGCGGCAGATCGACGTAGAGCTGCAGCGGCGCCACGACCTGATCCCCAACCTGGTCTCGACCGTGAAGGGCTACGCCGCCCACGAGCGGGAGGTGCTCGAGACCGTCGTTGCCGCCCGCGAGGCCGCGGCCGCCCACCGCGCCGATGGCCCCCGGCAGCGCCAGCCGTTCGAGGAGGAGCTGGGCGGGGCGGTGCGCAACGTTCTGGTCCGTGCGGAGGCCTACCCGGACCTCCGGGCCAGCACCAACTACCTACAGCTGCAGGACGAGCTCACGAACACCGAGGATCGCATCGCCGCGAGTCGGCGCTTCTACAACGGCAACGTGCGTGCACTCAACGTCCGCGTCTCGACGTTCCCGTCCAACGTCGTCGCCCGGCTCTTCCGGTTCGGCAGGCGGGAGTTCTTCGAGCTCACCGACTCCGCCTCCGCCGCGAGCCCTCGGCTCGCGTGAACTTCGGTCATCGCTGGGTACGGTGCTCCCATGCGCGCGTCAGTTCTCCTCCTGGCCCTGGCCACCTCAGTGGTGCTGCTGCCCCCAGCCGACGCCCAGCAGCCAAAGGCCAACGTCGTGGAGCGACGCCAGATCGGCACCAGCGTCCAAGGGCGACCGATCATGGCCATCCGAGTCGGGAACCCTAACGCGCGGGTCAAGGCCGTCGTACTGGGTTCCATTCACGGCAACGAGAGGGCCGGAATCAAGGTGGCCCGGGCCATCCGGGACGCGCGCAGAGTCAGGGGCGTCGACCTCTGGCTGATCCCGACGGTCAACCCCGACGGAGTCGCGCGAAACCGTCGGCAGAACGCACGCGGCGTCGACCTCAACCGCAACTGGGCGCATCGCTGGAAGCCGCTGACCGGGCCCCACTACTCCGGCCCCCGCCCGTTCAGCGAGCCGGAGACCCGCGCCCTCCGCGACTTCTTCCTCACCATCAAGCCACGCTTTGTCGTGTCGTTCCATCAGCCCCTCTACGGCGTGGGGAAGGGTGGCAAGAACCCGGCCCTGCTCCGCCGGCTCGCGACGGAGCTGCGGCTGCCGACCAAGTCGTTCCGCTGCTCGGGCGCCTGTCACGGCACGATGACCCAGTGGTTCAACGACAGGCTGTCGGGAACCGCCGTCACTGTGGAGTTCGGCAGGCATCCGTCCCGTCACTACCTGCACAACCGCGCCAGGCGCGGCACGGTGCGCGCCGTACTCGGTTACTGGTGACCTCGGCCTGACGGGTCCATCTGGGCTACCGTCAGGATCATGGGCAACGCAACCTACACAGTGCAGCGGTCCATCTCGATCGCAGCAGACTCTCAGACGGTTTACGACCTCGTCGAAGACTTCCATCGCTGGCCAAGCTGGTCGCCCTGGGAGGAGCTGGACCCCGAAATGGAGCGCACCTACAGCGGGGCTGAGTCCGGCGTCGGCGCGCGCTATGGGTGGTCGGGCAACAAGAAGGCCGGCCGCGGCAGCATGGAGATTACCGACGCCACACCCCCGAACCAGGTACGGATCGCCCTCACCTTCGTCAAGCCGTTCCGGTCAAGCAACGTCACGACCTTCACCCTGACCCCCGAAGGCGACTCCACTCAGGTGACCTGGTCGATGACCGGGCCACGTCCGCTGCTGATGCGACTGTTCAGCCTCTTCTTCAACATGGAGAAGCTGGTAGGCAACGACTTCGACAAGGGGCTGGCCAAGCTCCGCACGGTGGCGACCCAGAGCTGACCGGCCTGCGGCTGCCAGGAGCGCGGCGAGAGCCTTGGCCAGACTCGCCTAGGATCTGTCGGTGACTCCGCAGAATTCCCAGGGGATCGACCCGGCCGAGCTCGAGACCGTCGTCAAGGTGCTCGGCCGCCTGCACGACCTACCCAGCGACCATCCCGACGTACGTACGGTGAAGCACGCCGCGTCCCACATGTACAAGGCGCTGAAGCAGACTCGACGGCTCCGCAAGCGAGAGGCCGAGGCGGCCGCCGACCGCGCGGTGATCGAGGCGACCGCGACGGGCTCGGCCCTGCGCATCGACGACGAGACCCGCGGCATCCCGCTGGTCTCCTCTGTGGTCGGCGACTTCGCTGGTGAGCTGATCAAGTCCCGTGGCTGCTACATCTGCAAGGCCGACTACACGTTGGTCGACGCCTTCTACCACTGGCTGTGCCCGGCGTGCGCCGGGTACTCGCATGCCAAGCGCATCCAACGCACCGACCTCACCGGACGAAGCGCGCTACTGACCGGCGGCAGGGCCAAGATCGGGATGTACATCGCGCTACTGCTGCTGCGTGACGGGGCGCGCGTGACGATCACCACCCGGTTTCCCAAGGACGCGATGCGGCGCTTCTCGCAGATGGAGGACTCCGCGGACTGGATCGGGCGCCTCAAGGTCGTCGGGATCGACCTGCGCGACCCGACCCAGGTCATCGCGCTCGCCGACGATGTGGCTGCCGACGGGCCGTTGGACATCCTGGTGAACAACGCCTGCCAGACGGTACGGCGAACGCCGGGTGCCTACTCCCAGCTCGTCGAGCTGGAGTCGGCACCGCTGCCGAGCGGGATCGCTCTACCGGAGATGGTGACGTTCGACGGGATCAGCGAAGCCCATCCGGCTGCCCTCACCGGCACCCTGGCCACCCACCCATTGCCACATCATCTGGGCGAGAACGCCGCCGCCCTGACCGCTCTGTCGCTCACGGCCGGCAGTGCCTCCCTGGAGGCGCACCTCGCCGGCACCGCGGTCGACGCCGGTGGCCTGCTTCCCGACCTGCAGACGCTGAACTCATGGACGCAGAAGATCGACGAGGTCGACCCGCTTGAGCTCTTGGAAGTCCAGCTCTGCAACGCGACCGCGCCGTTCATCCTGATCTCACGGCTGCGCAACGCCATGCGCGCCTCGTCCGCACGCCGCAAGTACGTCGTGAACGTCTCTGCGATGGAGGGACAGTTCTCCCGGCGCTACAAGGGTCCTGGACATCCGCACACCAACATGGCCAAGGCGTCGCTGAACATGCTCACCCGGACCAGCGCCGGGGAGATGTTCGAGACCGATCAGATCCTGATGACCGCAGTCGACACCGGGTGGATCACCGACGAACGTCCCCACCAGGACAAGGTGCGGATCGCCGCCGAAGGGTGGCACGCTCCGCTGGACCTGGTGGACGGTGCTGCGCGCGTGTACGACCCGATCGTGCGAGGCGAGGCGGGCGAGGACCTGTTCGGCTGTTTCGTGAAGGACTACCAGCCCTCGCCGTGGTGACGGTTTCCCACGGTCCCGTGTGAAACCGTCACTCCCCGTCAGCGGCGGACAGCCTTCACCAGGAGGTACTCCCAGTCCATCTCACCGTCGGCGCCACGGAAGCGCCGGCCCAGCTCGGCAAGGCCCTCGTCGAGCGCGCTGATCTTGGCCGGGTCGTCCGCGATCGCCTTGTAGACCGAGATCGTGGGGCCATAGTGGGTCTTGAAGAACTCCCGGAACTCCTCGGGGGTCGCGAAGGCACTCACCCGTACGTTGGTACGCGTCGCCTCGAGTGAGCTCACGCTGTCACCGAAGAGTGTCCTGACGTGCGCCTCGTCGCCCCACAGGGGAGGGGGCTGCGCACCAGGCGGGGGCGGGGGTGCGAACGGCCTCATCACCGCGAACATCTGCCCGATGAAACCCTCGGGGGTCCAGCTGGCAAGACCGATCGTTCCACCGGGCCGGACGACCCGGAGGAGCTCGTCGGCACTGGCCTGGTGGTGCGGCGCGAACATCACCCCGACGCAAGAGAGCACGGTGTCGTAGGACGCGTCGGCGTACGGCAGCGCCTCGGCATCGGCCTCCTCCCAGGTCAGGCTCACGCCCGCCTGCTCCGCCAGCTGCTTGCCACGCACGAACAGCTCCGGGGTCAGGTCGCTCGCGACGACCTTGGCGCCAGCCTGAGCGGCTGGGATGGCGACGTTGCCCGTCCCGGCTGCTACGTCGAGCACGCGTTGCCCGGGCTGTACGCCGCAGGCCTCCACCAGGGTCCGTCCGAGGTCCGCGATCAGCGTGGCGGCGACGGTTCCGTAGTCGCCCTGCGCCCACATTGCGCGATGCTTGGCCTTCAACGCGCTGTCGCCAGCGACGTCGACAGTCACGTCGGTCATTCTGATCAACCCCTGCAGTACTTGTCGGTTCTCCTACGGTGCGCTCGGCGAACCGCACTCGCTAGTTCTGGATCTGTACTAAGTCCCTCCACCAGGATCTACTGGTCCCGGAGGTGAGGCGGATGCCCTCATACGGCCAGTTCTGCCCGGTCGCCAAGGCGATGGAAGTCCTCGACGAACGTTGGACGATGCTCGTCGTACGCGAGCTGCTGGAGGGCAGCACCCACTTCAACGAGCTGCGCCGCGGGGTGCCGAAGATGTCGCCGGCCCTGCTGTCCAAGCGGCTTCGGACCCTCGAGCGCGCCGGGATCGTCAGCCGCACCTCTGAGGACGGCCGGGTCAGCTACGCGCTCACCCAGTCCGGCCGGGAGCTGAGCGCCGTCGTAGATGGCCTCGCGGCCTGGGGGGTGCGCTGGATCGGCGAGCTCGGGAAGGTCGACCTCGACCCGCACCTGCTCTTCTTCGACATGCGCCGCAAGATGCCACTCGAGATCTGGCCGGACGACCGAACGGTGCTGGCCATCGAGTTCGACGACGTCGAGTCCAAGGTCTCGCACTGGTGGCTCGTGGGGAGGAAGGGACAGCTCGACGTCTGCGACTTCGACCCTGGATTCGAGGTCGACGCGACACTCCTGGTCAGCCTGCGCACCCTGACCGGAATCTGGCGGGGGGATACCTCGTGGGGCCAGGCTCTCCGGTCGGGCGAGGTCATGGTGACCGCGCCCGCGGAGGTGCGCAAGGCGGTGCCTACCTGGCTCGGTCAGTCCCCGGTCGCGGCGGTCCCCCGGCCCTAGGGTTTTTGCGATAGGGCTTCTGCGATCCAGGACCCCCTTGCGCGGCATTCTGCGATCACGTGCGGAAGGCAGAGGATCTGCTTAGCCTTACCGCATGCCCCGTTTTGCCCGTTTCGCGGGTCTCGTTGTGGCCTGTGGCCTCGTCGGGCTCCCGTCCGTCCCCGTGGCCGCGAACGAGCCTGTGCCGACGCGTCTGGCCACCTGGAACTCACAGGTAGGACGGTCCACCGAGGCGTTCCGGGCAGGCGTGGCGCCGCTGCTGGACCGCAGTGACCTCGTCGGTCTTCAGGAGGTCGACACAAAAGCCAAGGAGAGCGTGCTCGCGGACATGCCTGGCTGGCGGTACTACCGCGTCAAGCCGGCACTGCAGACGCCGGTGCTGTGGCGCGACGACCGGTTCGCCCTCGTCCGCGCGCGCGTCGCAAAGATCTCCGGCGAGCGTTGGATCGGCAACGAACACCCCACGATGAAGCCGCTGCAGAAGGCGCGGAGCGTCACGGTCGTGCGCCTGGTCGAGCGCGCCACGGGCGCACAGATCACGGTCATCAACGCCCACCTCATCTCCGGCGCGACGCGCAACGGTCAACCGTTTCGCGGGCGTCCTCGTCTGTTCGCGCTGTACAAGGACGGGCTGGCTCGACTCGGGTCCATCACGGCGACCGAGCAACGGTGGGGTCAGGTCTTCGTGATGGGCGACTTCAACGCCGGCTGGGTGGCCGACAACAAGTTCCGGCGCAGGAACTTCCCGATCAGGGTGTTCCGCCGCCTCGGGATGCGAGCCATGTGGGCGACCGAGGTGCCCCGGGACGGAGTCGGTACCCGCAACGACAAGCTGATCGACCAGATCTACGGGCCGCGTGCCGCAACTAGCGCCAAGGTCCAGGGCGACATCCGGCAGTCCGACCACCGGCCGGCCGTCGCGACGTACGCCAGCTGAGGCTCCTCGCGGGCTCCACCTCGTGGAGGGTGTTGCGCAATGCGTTAGTCACGACTAACGTATTGCTGACATGACCGACGCCTTCTCTGCCGCCGCCGAGCCGAACAGGCGACGCATCCTGCAGTTGTTGGCGTCCAAGCCACGGACAGTCAGCGAGATCGCCGGCGAGTTCACCGTCACCCGTTCGGCCGTCTCTCAGCATCTGCTGCTGCTTGCCGACGCCGGGCTCGTAGCGGCCGAGAAGGTCGGTCGTGAACGGCACTACCGAGTCCTGCCATCGGGGCTTCGCAAGCTCCAGGCCGAGATCGACCGCTTCTGGACCAACGAGCTCGACCTGCTCGCCACCGACGCCCACAACCTTGCCGACAACCACAGGAGAGCCCCATGAGCTTCACCAAGACTGTCCACCTCCCCGTGTCTCCGGACGAGGCCTTCTCGCTCCTCACCGAGCCGGAGCGGCTTCGCCGCTGGCAGACGGTCTCGGCGTACGTCGACCTGCGCGCGGGCGGCGAGTACCGCTGGACGGTCACGCCGGGTCATGTCGCGGCAGGTACCTTCCGTGAGGTCGAGGCCGGCCGGCGCATCGTGTTCGGTTGGGGCTGGGAGGGAAGCCCCGAGCTGGTCCCGGACGCCTCCACGGTCACGGTCACCGTCGAGCCGGCCGACGGTGGGTCGTTGGTCACCCTCGTCCACGAGGGGCTGAGCCAGGAGCAGGCGGCTCGGCACGCCGAGGGGTGGAACCACTACTTCGGACGTCTGGAGACGCTGGCCAGCACCGGAGACGCCGGTCCGGACGAGTGGGCCGCAGCCCCGGAGAACCTCGACCCCATCATCGCAGCGGAAGCGGCCCTGTCCGTCATCCAGCCCATGCTGCGCAACCTCACCCCGGAAGACCAGCCGAAGCCGACCCCGTGCGCAGGGTTGACCTGCCACGAGCTCGCCGAGCACCTGCTCTCCTCGCTCGAGCAGCTCGGTGGCCTGGCGGGAGCGGCCGTGGTGAACCCCAAGGAGGGTTCCCTGGAGAACCGTGTCTCCGTGATGGCCTCGCAGGCCATCGACGGCTGGCGGGCCCGGGGGCTTGAGGGCACGGTGCCTGGTCGTGGCGGGAGCGAGCTCCCCGCCGAGATCGCGGCGAGCGTGCTGCCAGTCGAGCTGCTGCTGCACGGCTGGGACCTGGCCCAGGGAAGCGGCCAGCAGCTGGTCGTCTCCGACGAGTTGGTCGCCTACCTCCAGACCCTGGCCGAGCGGTTCGTCCCGGCGGGCCGTCAGGGCGGATCCTTCGGCGACGAGCTGGTGCCGCCCGCCGACGCCGGTGCGGTCGACCGCCTCGCGGCGTACGCCGGGCGCAGGCCTCTGGGCCGAGGAGCCGCACGATGAAGATGCCCAAGACCACCGACGCCGAGAAGGAGCGCTTCCGGTCGCTGGTGCCGGTCGCCGACGGGGTCGAGGTCAAGCCGATGTTCGGCCAGCTCGGAGCCTTCGTGAACGGCAACATGTTCGCCGGTCTCTTCGGCACCACGGTCGGAGTCAAGCTTCCCGAGCCGGCCGCCGGCGAGCTGGCCGCCCTGCCCGGCACGGGACCCTTCGGGCCAGAGGAACGCCCGATGGGCGGCTACCTGGCGCTGCCGCCGGCCATGCCCGATGACCAGGCTTCCGACTGGGTGGCCAAGGCCTGTGCCCACGTCGCGACCCTGCCACCGAAGAAGAAGAAGTCGAAGCATCAGGCCACGTGAGAACCCGACCGACTAGAAGGAGAACCAGATGTCCAAGTACGTATTCGTTTACCACGCACCGCTGACCCCAGCAGAAGCAGCACCTCCGACTCCGGAGCAGATGGAGGCCGTGATGGGCCAGTGGAACGCCTGGGCCGCCAAGGTGGGCGAGGGCATGGTCGACTTCGGAACCCCGCTGGGCGGCGGCGTCCGCGTCACCACCGAAGGCACCTCGCCGAGCAGCCGCGAGGTCGCCGGCTACTCCATCATCGAGGCCGCCGACTTCGAGGCCGCTCTTGAGCTGGCTCGCAACCACCCGCACCTGAGCATGCCCGGTGGCTGCGAGATCGAGGTGCACGAGGCGCTGCCCGTCCCCGGGATGTAGCCGGCCGGGAGCGCGCCGAGCGTGGTCCGCACTACGTCAGCCGTGCGCCATGTCGACGAATCTCGAGTAGTGGCCCTGGAAGGCCACCACCACGTCGCGGGTCGGCCCGTTGCGGTGCTTGGCCACGATGAGGTCGGCCTCACCTGGGCGAGCGGACTCCTTCTCGTAGACGTCCTCGCGATGCAGGAGGACAACGACGTCCGCGTCCTGCTCGATGCTGCCTGACTCGCGGAGGTCCGAGAGCATGGGGCGCTTGTCGGACCGCTGCTCGGGGCCACGGTTGAGCTGGGAGAGTGCGACGACCGGGACGTCGAGCTCCTTGGCCAGGAGTTTGATCTGACGCGAGAACTCCGACACCTCGAGCTGGCGCGACTCGACCTTCTTGCCCGACGTCATCAGCTGCAGGTAGTCGATGACGATCAGCCGCAGCCCGTGCCGCTGCTTGAGCCGACGGGCCTTGGCTCGGATCTCCATCATCGTCATGTTCGGCGAGTCGTCGATGAACAACGGCGCACTGGAGACCTCCCCCATCTTGCGAGCGAGCTTGGCCCAGTCGTCGTCGGTCATGTGGCCGTTGCGCATGTGGTTGAGCGGGATCTTCGCCTCGGCGCTCAGCAACCGCATGGTGATCTCGTTACGGGTCATCTCCAGGCTGAAGATGACACTGGTCATGTTGGAGTGGATCGAGGCCGACCGGCACAGGTCGAGAGCCAGGGTCGACTTACCGACCGCGGGGCGCGCCGCAATGATGACCATCTGCCCGCCGTGCAGGCCGTTGGTGAGCTCGTCAAGGTCAGCGAAGCCGGTGGGCACCCCGGTCAGCCCGCCGTCACGGCTGGAGATGGCCTCGATCTCGTCGAGGGTGGCCTCCATGATGGCGCTCAGCGGGGCGTAGTCCTCCGAGGTCCTCTTGTCGGTGACGGCGTAGACCTCTTGCTGGGCTCGGTCGACGACGTCGTCGACCACGCCCTCGCCGGTGTAGCCCATCTGGACGATCCGGGTGCCGGCGTCGACCAGCCGACGCAGGATGGCCTTCTCCCGGACGATGCCCGCGTAGTACCCGGCATTGGCCGCGATCGGCACCGACGCCGAGAGCGTGTGGAGGTACGGCGCCCCACCGACCCGGACCAGGTCCCCGCGGCGGCCAAGCTCGGCAGCGGTAGTGACCGGGTCGACCGGCTCACCCCGACCATAGAGCTCGATCATCGCGTCGAAGATCGTCTCGTGCGCAGGGCGGTAGAAGTCGGTGCCGCGGACGGTCTCGATGCAGTCGGCGATGGCGTCCTTGGTGAGCAGCATGGCTCCCAGCACGCACTGCTCGGCGTCGTTGTCCTGAGGTGGGGTCCGGTCGCCCCCGCGACCCGCGTTCTCGTAGTTCCCGAACGCGGGTGCGTAGTCGGTGTCCTGGGGGTAGTCGGCGATACTCACTGAGGACAGCTCCCCCTCCCTGGACAGCTCGTCGTCGCTCGAACATACGTTCGATAGTCTACACCACGCTCGGCCCCCATCCCCGCATATCCGGGGCGCCACGAAGTGCCGGGTGGCATGACCTGAGGAAGCCAAGTCAGGGGCCGGCGAGCTGGCGGTGGGGATGGGGGGTCGAGCGCGCGATAGTGAACGTACGCTGCTTTGTCCCGGCAGAGGTAGCCCAGGATCCACAGGGCATGTGGATAACCAGGTGGACAGTGTGGAACACGCCGCCAGGACTGTGCACAGGCTGTTCATGTCGCTGTGGAAATCCGAGTCACTTCAGCAACAACACGGCTCTGACCTGCGGAAACGTGCTGGCGACGATGTGGACCTGAGAAACTCGAGAAGTATCTCGCGCACTGGGCAGTCACCTGTTAGATGCAAGATCTATCCGCATTCCGGTATCGGCCGAACGGTTGATTCCCACAGGCACGGGTTAGTTACCCACAGCATGGTGCATGCGGGCTAAACAAGGTGCTCGCTCCTGACCCGGCCTCCTAGACTCCGCGCATGCGCAGGCCCGCAGCACCTGCCGGCCACGACCGGGAAATCCTGCGGCTAGCGGTCCCGGCGTTCTTCGCCCTGGTCGCCGAGCCGCTCTTCCTCCTGTCCGACGCCGCCATCGTCGGACACCTCGGGACGCCCCAGTTGGCCGCCCTGGGCATCGCCGGGGCGGTCATCCAGACGGCGGTCGGGCTATGCGTCTTCCTGGCCTACGGCACCACCGCCTCGGTCGCTCGCCGGATCGGTGCAGGCGACCTGCGGGGGGCGATCAGCCAGGGCATCGACGGCCTCTGGCTGGCGGTACTGATCGGGCTGGTCCTCACGATGGCGGGGCTGCTACTCACCGACCCCCTGGTGCGGTTGTTCCGCCCCGGTGGCGAGGTCGAGAGCTATGCCACGACGTACCTGTCCTGGGCCTGGCTGGGTGTCACCCCGCTGCTGGTCCTCCTTGCCGCGACGGGCATCCTGCGCGGGCTCCAGGACACGCGGACGCCGCTGTACGTCGCGGTGGCGGGCAACCTGGTCAACATCGGGCTCAATGTCCTGCTTGTCTACGGGCTGGGACTCGGCATCAAGGGCTCGGCCATCGGCACCGTCCTAGCCCAGGGGCTCTCAGCACTCGCCCTGCTCACGATCGTGGTTCGGGCGGCGAAGCGGCACCGGATCTCACTGAGGCCCCACCCAGCAGGCGTCGGCCGGGCGGCTCACGCCGGCTCGGCGCTTGTCGTACGTACCCTCACCCTGCGGGCAGGGTTCCTCGTCACGACGTACGCCGCGGCCCGGCTGGGTCCGACCGACCTCGCCACCCACCAGCTGGCAATCACCCTGTGGAGCTTCCTGGCCTTCGCCCTGGATGCGATCGCCATTGCCGCCCAGGCGATTACCGGCCGTTACCTCGGCGCGGGTGACACGGACACGACCCGCACGGTCACCGACCGGATGATCCGATGGGGCCTGCTCAGCGGCGTGGTAACCGGCGTCGGCCTGGCCGGGCTCGCCCCTGTACTGGGAGCCCTGTTCACCAACGACTCCGCGGTCCGGGAAGGGCTGGTGCCGGTTCTTCTGGTCGCTGCCCTGTTCCAGCCGGTAGCCGGGGTGGTCTTCGTCCTCGACGGGGTCCTGATCGGTGCCGGTGACGGTCGGTTCCTGGCCGTTGCAGGCTTGGGTGTCCTGGTGGTCTTCGTCCCTATGGCACTGGCCACCTCGACCCTGGTGTGGCTGTGGGTCGCCTTCGGGGTCGGACTGATGGGCGGGCGGCTCCTGGTGCTCGTACGACGAGCGAGGGGGACGACCTGGATGGTGACCGGCGCGTAGTCTCGCCGCGTGACTCCGCTGCAGAAGATCGGGATGGGCCTGGTCATCGTGGTCCTCGCGGCCAACTTCGGCTCCGGCTGGGACGGTCTGCCCAACCCGATCGGGTGGCTGCTCATCCTCTCCGGGGTGTGGGATGCCCGCGGGCACCTGGCGAGCGCCACCTCGCTGCTCGTGCTGGGGAGCATCGCCTTCCTGGTGTCGGTGCTGACCTACCCTCCCCAGGTCACCGACTCGCTGGACCCGGGTGCCACCTGGCTCCTCGACCTGCCTCAGCTCAGTTTCGAGGTGGTGCTCTGCTCGACGGTGGCCGCCGTACTGGGCAAACGCGGCGTGTGGTTCCGCTGGCTGACCCTGCTCCTGGTGGCGGTGGGTGTCGGCCCGGCCGTTGCCATCGGGGCGGACGATCCGGCGATCGCCGACGGCGTGCTGGCAGGCTGGGTGGTCGCCCAGCTCGCACTGATCTGGCTGCTCTTCTCGGTGTCCTCCCTGCCCCAGATGGGTGCCAGACCCCGACCCGTCGGGGGCCGACCCTCCGACGAGACTCACAGACCTGGCAACACAGATCCCGAATCCTTGTCATAATCAAGGACTTACCTCGTCTCACGCCCAAGAGCCGAACTCAGCGGGGAGCATCCAGCACATGAAGTTTCGACGTCCCATCATCGCCGTCACTGGCGTTGCGCTGCTCGGGTTCGCATTGCCGGTGATGTCGAGTACCGCCGCCCAGGCCGCGGCCTGCGGCGGCCTGCTGCAACCGCCCTGCCCAGCTCCTGTGACCGAGATCGTCACCACGACGGGCACCCCGGTCGATGCCGCGTGGCCCGACTACGAGACCACCAGCCGCATCGCGTCCTTCGACATCACCGTCGACCCGGCCGAGACGAGCATCCACTACGAATGCCAGTTCAAGGTCAACGGAACATTCGTCCAGCCGTTCACCGAGTTCGACGACAAGAGCGACGACTGCACCGTCTACCCGGAGGAGGGCGAGCCCTCGGTTGGCAAGTTCCACTTCGAGGGCCTGCTGCTCGGGAGCTACGAGTTCACCGTCCGCGCCACCAGGGTGCCCGCGCCGCCGCTGCGGCTGGGACAGCCGCTCACCGACCCGACGCCCGTCTCCTACATCTGGAACGTGGTGAAGCCACCCCCGGGCCCCGTGATCGGTGGCCCCCAGACAGTCCTAGGCAATGCGCCGCGTTTCTGGCTCACGCAGAACTTCTTCTCAGTCGACATCCGGGCAGCGTCCAACGAGCCGCTGTCTGAGGCCGTATGCCGCTTCGACGGCCGGGTCACCACCAAGCGCTGCACTCCCACACGGTGGACCTACTTCGGCACCGGCCCCGGCGACCACACGATGTCGGTGGCCGCTGTGGACATGGACGGGCTCCAGGACCCGACCCCAGTGGTCAAGATGTTCAACGTGCCGCAGAGCGCCGTACGTATGCATGGACTGCGCGGCTTCAAGCGGGCCGGCGGCAACGGCTACATGCTCCAGGCCTACGTCTACGCCACCAAGAAGGGCGCCTCGATCACCCGGAAGTTCACCGGCGTCAGGCGTGTCGCGGTCGTCGTGACCAAGGGCCCCCGGCTCGGCTCGCTCAAGGTGTACGTCGGCAAGCGACTGGTCAAGACCATCCGGTTGCAGAGCAGCACCGTGCAGCACCGCAAGGTAGTGCTGATCAAGAAGTCGTCCCGGAAGTTCCGCGGGCCGCTGAAGATCGTGGCGGCGAGCAATCGCCGAGTGATCGTCGAGGCCGTCGGGCTCAGCACGCGCTGACCCACGGATTCCCTCGCCTAGAGTCCCGGGCATGAGCCTGCTGCGTCCGACCGCGGACTCGATCAGCCCCACTGCTCACTACACCGGACACGTCTGGGCGCGCAACGGCCTGTCGGCGCCCGGGTTCGACACCGTGGAAGGGCGGCTGATGTACGTCGCCGCGCAGCCCGCCGTACGGGTCGGGAAGCTGCTCGGTGTCGGCCTGCTCGAAGACACCCTGCTGGCCAGGCACCGGCTCATCGACCACCTGCTCGCCGAGGAGATCGCAGCCGGACGCGTGCACCAGGTGATCGAAGTTGCTGCCGGGCTGTCCCCGCGAGGCTGGCGGTTCAGCCGAGACTTCCCTGACCTCACCTACATCGAGGCAGACCTGCCGGCGATGGCAGCCCGCAAGCGCCAGGTGCTCGACCGGGTCGGGTACTCGCACCGGGTGGTCGGTCTCGACGCCCTTGCCGACTCCGGTCCGCTGGCACTGACCGACCTGGTGTCCGAGCTCGACCCGCAGGGTGGGCTCGCGATCATCACCGAGGGGCTGCTCATGTACCTCGGCCGCCCCGCGGTCGTGGGCATGTGGCGCCGCTTCGCCGGTGTACTCGGTGACTTCGCGCACGGCGTGTACCTGTCCGACCTCCACCTGCTCGAGGAGAACGACCACCCAGCGCTCACCGCCGGTCGACGCGTGCTCGGCTGGGGAGTTCGCGGTCCGGTGGACTTCTCGTTCCACGATGAACCGGATGCGACAACAGCCCTGCTGGCCGCAGGCTTCTCCGACGCGGTCGCCCATCGTCCGTCGGCGTACGTCCGGCAGCTGGTCGGCATGGACACCCGCGGCGCTCACGCCGTACGCGTCATCCAAGCCCGCGCCGGACCGACCTCCGGTTGAGCCGGGCGTGTTGGTCCGTCGAGCCGGGCGTGTTGGCACCAGTCGCACCGACATGCCCGGCTCAACCACCCGACATGCCCGGCTCAACCACCCGACATGCCCGGCTCAACGAGAAGGGCCGCCCCCGTTGAGGAGTGGCCCTTCTGTGGAACGAATTGTTCAGGCAGGTACGACGTTCAGGTTGACTAGCGCGTCGACCTCGTCGTGGACCTTGACCGTCACCTGGTGCGAACCGAGCGACTTGATCGGGTTGCCCACGAGGATCTTGCGCTTGTCGACCTCGGCGCCGGCCGCCTTCACCGCTTCCGCGATGTCGCTGACGGTGACGGCACCGAAGAGACGACCGCCCTCGCCGGCGCGGACCGGAACGTTGATCGGCGATCCCTCGAGCTTGGCCTTGATCTCGTTGGCCATGTCGAGGTCGCGGACCTCGCGCGAGGAGCGGGCCAGCTTGATCGAGTCGACGGTTTTCTCGCCGCCCTTGGTCCAGCGGATCGCGAATCCGCGCGGGATGAGGAAGTTACGGCCGTAACCGTCCTTGACCTCGACCACGTCGCCGGGGGCGCCGAGGCCGGAGACTTCCTGGGTCAGGATGAGCTTCATCAGGTCGTCCCCTCTCAGCGTGCCGTTGACGTGTACGGCAACAGGGCGACCTCACGGGCGTTCTTCACGGCCGTGGCGACGTCGCGCTGGTGCTGCACGCAGTTGCCGGTAACCCGACGCGCGCGAATCTTGCCGCGGTCGGAGATGAACTTGCGAAGGAGGGTCGTGTCCTTGTAGTCGACGTACGCGACCTTCTCCTTGCAGAACTGGCAAACCTTCTTCTTAGGCTTGCGCAGGACTGGCTTCGCCATTGTGGTGCTCCTTTAGCGTGAGCCCGGCCGGAGCCGGAATGACTGACTGGTAGTTGCAGATCAGAACGGAGGCTCGTCCGAGGAGCCGGACGATCCAGCGGAGCCGCTCGAAGCCCAGGGGTCGTTGGCCGCGGCGGCCGGCTGTTGCTGCTGGCCTCCCCAGCTTCCGCCGCCCTGGTTGCCAGCGGGCTGACCGCCCTGGTTGCCAGCAGGCTGGCCACCCTGGTTGCCGCCCGAGGCCCACGGGTCGTCGCCGCCGAACCCGCCGCCGCCACCGCGCTGGGTCTTGGTGACCTTCGCGGACGCGTACTTCAGGCTGGGACCGACCTCTTCGACCTCGATCTCGAAGACCGTGCGCTTCTCACCCTCACGGGTTTCGTAGCTTCTGGCCTTCAGCCGCCCCGAGACGATGACCCGCATGCCCTTGGTCAGCGACTCAGCGGCGTTCTCCGCCGCCTGCCGCCATACCGAGCAGTTGAGGAACATAGCCTCACCGTCGCGCCACTCGTTCGACTGCTTGTCGAAGTTGCGCGGCGTCGAGGCCACCGTGAAGTTCGCGACCGCCGCACCCGACGGAGTAAAGCGCAGCTCCGGGTCGGAGGTCAGGTTGCCGACAACGGTGATCGGGGTTTCGCCTGCCATGTCTAGGCTCCAGGTCTCGAGGTTTCTCTTCGCTTGGTTCTGAACGTATCCCGGGCCACCGACACGTCGGCGCTCCCGGGGAAAGGGTGTCCCGAAAGGCTCAGCGAATGTCGGGGCGGATGACCTTGGTGCGCAGCACCGACTCGTTCAGCGTGAGCTGACGGTCGAGCTCCTTCACCGTGGCCGGCTCGGCCATCAGCTTGACGACGGCGTAGATGCCCTCGGGGTTCTTGTTGATCTCGTAGGCAAGACGACGCTTGCCCCACACGTCGACGTTCTCGACACTCCCGCCGTCCTGTCGGACGACATTGAGGTAGGTGTCAAGAGACGGTGCGACAGTGCGCTCTTCGAGGCTGGGGTCGAGGATGACCATTACTTCATAGGCACGCAAGACAGTCTCCACCTCCTTCGGACTAGGCGGCCACGGTCTCTCCGTGACAGGAGGGCTGTTGCGTAGAGCGCGCCTCGTCGGGTGACGAGGCGAACACCAAAGAGTACCAGCGCATGGGTCAGCGGCCGAAATCCCCGAGCAGGTAAAAACAATCATGACTGCTTGCTTTCTAGGGTTGCCGCCTCTACGGTCGCCTGCAACGGCCACGTCCAACTGAGGAGCAGCATGACCGCACCCACCACCGTCTGCGCGGCCTTCCAGGCCACGGCCAAGATCGACCCGGAGGCGGTGGCTCTCAGGACGCCGGGCGATGCCGTGGCGATCACCTGGCGCGAGTACGCCGCGCGAACCCAAAAGGCTGCCGCGGGGTTGGCCAAGCTGGGGATCTCCCGGGGGGACACCGTCGCGATCATGCTGACCAACCGCCCCGAGTTCGCCATCGTCGACGCCGGCGCCATGCATCTGGGTGCGACCGCCTTCTCGATCTACAACACGTCCTCGCCGGAGCAGATCGCGTACCTCTTCGGCAACGCAGAGAACAACATCGTCGTCACCGAGACAGCACTGCTCCCGGTGATCCTCGCGTCCGGGGTCGAGTTGGAGCACGTGATCTGCGTCGACGGGAAGCCGGACGGCGCCACCCTCACCCTTGCCGAGCTCGAAGCCGCCGGCGACCCCGACTTCGACTTCGAGGGCGCGTGGCGCTCGGTCGAGCCCACCGACGTACTGACCCTGATCTACACCTCGGGTACGACGGGCCCACCCAAGGGCGTTCAGCTCACCCACGCGAACCTGATGGCCATCACGGAGTCGGCGATGCAGGTCGTCGAGGTCGACTTCGGCGAGCGCATCACCTCGTTCCTGCCGGCGGCCCACATCGCCGACCGTGCGACCTGCCAGTACTTCTCCGCGACCCGCGGCGTCCAGATCACCTACGTCGCCGACCCGCGCGGCATCGCAGCCGCCCTCCCGGACTGCCGCCCGACCATCTGGTTCGCGGTGCCGCGGGTCTGGGAGAAGATCAAGCTCGGCGTCGAGGCGAAGGTCGAGGCCGAGTCCAGCCCCGTCAAGCAGAAGCTGGCTCGCTGGGCGCTCGGCATGGCCGCCAAGAACGCCCAGGCCCAGCTCGCGGGGAGAACGCTGAGCGGGCTCGATGCGCTCGCGTACGCCGTCGCGGACAAGCTGGTGCTGAGCAAGGTCAAGGCCGCGCTGGGCATGTCCGAGCTCAAGTGGGCCTGGTCCGGTGCTGCGGCGATCGCCCCGGAGACCCTGCAGTTCTTCATGGGGTTGGGCATCGACGTATGCGAACTGTGGGGGATGTCCGAGACGACGGGTGGTGCCACTCTCAACCCGCCGGGCAAAGCGAAGGTCGGCACCGTGGGCCCAGTGCTGCCCGGCGTCGAGATCCGGCTGGCCGAGGACGGCGAGATCCTGGTCAAGAGTCCCGGCAACATGCTCGGCTACCGCAAGGAGCCAGAGAAGACGGCTGAGACCATCGACCCACAGGGGTGGCTCCACACCGGGGACATCGGGACCATCGACGCCGACGGCTACTTGACGATCGTCGACCGCAAGAAGGAGATCATCATCAACGCGGCCGGCAAGAACATGTCGCCGGCCAACATCGAGAACACCCTCAAGGTGACGACTCCGCTTGCAGCGGCGATCGCGGTCGTGGGTGACGGTCGCCCCTACAACGTTGCCCTGGTCACGCTGGACCCGGACGCCGCCGCGGCGTACGCCGACAAGGCCGGCCTGGCTGCCGACCCCGCCGTACTGGCCAAGGACCCCGGCCTGATCGCGGAGATCAAGAGGGGCGTCGACGCCGGCAACGCCAAGCTCTCCAGGGTCGAGCAGGTCAAGAAGTTCGAGGTGCTGCCGGTCTTCTGGATGCCCGGGACCGAGGAGCTCACCCCGACGCTGAAACTGCGCCGACGGCCGATCAACGAGAAGTACGCGGCCGTGATCAACGGCCTCTACTCATGACCTTGCGCGATGACCCTAGTCGGTCGTGAGCCACAGCAGGATCGAAGTCGCGCCACTCGCAGGCGGCTGCTCGCAGCCACCCTCGAGAACCTCGCGGAGGTGGGCTGGGAGCGGACCACGGTGGCTGCCGTGGCTGCGCGAGCGGGAGTCTCACGGGGGGCTGCGCAGCACCACTTCGCCACCCGGGACGACCTCGTCGTAGCGACGGTCAACCAGGTACGTGACGAGATCCTGGCAAACCTCACGCAGCGAGTGGCCGAGGTCGCCGTCCGCGAGGACCGCTCCCTGGCGGTGGTCGAGATGCTCACAGAGATCTGGACCAGCACGGTCGGGCGGGCCGCTACCCATCTGTGGGTCGCCGCGTCGACCGACCCCCGGCTGCAGGCTCTGGTGCTTCCGTTGGAACGACGGCTCAACCGCGACATCTTCAAAGTCACGCTCGACCTCCTCGGCGCCGACGTCTCGCGTCCTCAGGTACGCGAGACGGTCGGACTCACCCTCGAGCTGGTCCGGGGTATCGGTCTCGGCGCACTCCTGCGCCGCGACGTCACGCGCAGAGAGGCCGAGATCGCTCAGTGGGCCGCGATGCTGGCGACCATCGACGGCGCTGTCGGAGGGCCTCCGCTCTAGGAGGGCGCAGCTGTCGGCAGGGCCGCATAGGGTTTCCCGTATGGCTCTGCTGCTAGGCGCTCACGTCGACCAGACCGACCCCGTCGCGGAGGGGGTGGCTCGGGGAGCCGACATCGTCCAGTTCTTCCTCGGCGACCCCCAGGGCTACAAGGGCCCCGAGATCCGGTACGCCGGAGGCGCGGACGCGCTGCGAGCCGACGCCGAGGACGCCGGGATCGGGCTGTACGTGCATGCGCCGTACCTGGTCAACGTCGCGACCACCAACAACCGGATCCGCATCCCCTCGCGCAAGCTCCTCCAACAGCACCTCGATGCCGCCGCGTCGATCGGCGCGCGCGGGCTGATCGTGCACGGCGGCCACGTGAACAAGGACGACGACCCCAAGGTCGGGTTCGACAACTGGCGCAAGGCTGTCGAGGCCACCGACCTCAAGATCCCCCTGCTGATCGAGAACACCGCGGGCGGCGACAACGCCATGACCAGAGAGCTCGACCGGATTGGCGGCGTCTGGGCCGCCATCGAGTCCGCGTCAGGCTCGGACCGCGTCGGCTTCTGCCTCGACACCTGCCACGCCCACGCCAGCGGCATCCCGCTCGCCACCGCGGTCGCCGAGATCCTGGCGATCACCGGACGCATCGACCTGGTTCATGCCAACGACAGCCGAGACGAGTTCGGCTCCGGCGCGGACCGGCACGCCAACTTCGGCAGCGGCCAGGTGGACCAGGAAGGGTTCGTCGAGGTGATCCGCTCAGCCGGTGCCCCGGTGATCGCGGAGACGCCCGGGGGGGTGCCCGAGCACTTGGCGGACTTCGAGTGGCTCCGGGAGCGGCTGTAGTGGCGGTATGAATCCCACGGTCCCGTGCGATTCATACCGGGCACGTCCCCGGCCGGAACAACTTCGCCCTCCGGTAGTTTGGCGGACGTGACCAGCCCCCTGACCGTCCGGACCATCACACGCGCGGAGCACCTGACGTTCATCCGTGGGCTTCGGTCGGCCAGCTTCCTGCAGACTCCAGCCTGGGGCGAGGTCAAGAGTGACTGGCGGCGCGAGTCGATCGGCTGGTACGACGGCGACCGGCTCACCGGCGTCGCGCTCGTGCTCTACCGCCAGCTGCCGAGGGTGAAGCGGTACCTCGCTTACCTCCCAGAAGGGCCGCTCATCGACTGGGCTGCGGAGTACCTCGATGACTGGCTCGCCCCGATGACCAAGCACCTCGCCGACGAGGGTGCGTTCGGGATTCGGATCGGTCCTCCGGTGGTGACCGCGCGCTGGACGGCCGATGCCGTCAAGCAAGGTGTCGCAGACGAGGCCGTCCACCGGCTGCACGAGATCCCCCCGACCGAGCGCTCGCCCGAGGGAGCCCGGGTCGTCTCCCAGCTGCGTGAGCTCGGCTGGAAGCAGCAGGGGACCGACGGGGGGTTCGCGGCCGGCCAGCCGCAGTACAACTTCCAGATCCCGCTGCAGGGCAGGACCGAGGACGACGTACTCAAGGGCATGAACCAGCAGTGGCGCCGCAACATCAAGAAGGCCGCCAAGACTGGTGTCGAGGTAACTGTCGGTGACCCGAAGCAGGACCTGAAGCTGTTCCACGACCTGTACCTGCACACCGCCCAGCGCGACCACTTCACGCCCAGGCCGCTGCAGTACTTCGACACCATGTTCTCGGCCCTGCTCGAGGAGGAGGCGGACCGGATCAGGCTCTACCTTGCCCGGCACGAAGGTGACCTGGTGGCGGCCACGATCTGGGTACGGGTGGGCGCCCACACGTGGTACTCCTACGGGGCTTCCTCGACCGAGAAGCGTGAGGTCCGGGGTTCCAACGCCGTCCAGTGGCGGATGATCCAGGACTCCCTGGCGACCGGCGCCGACGTCTACGACCTGCGCGGCATCACCGACACGCTCGATCCCGACGATTCCCACGTCGGGCTTATCCAGTTCAAGGTCGGCACCGGCGGCGAGGCCGTGGAGTACGCCGGGGAGTGGGACCTGCCGATCAGCAGGACCCTCTACAAGGCCTTCTCCCTCTACCTGAGCAGGCGCTGATGCTCACCCTGTACGTCGACCGCGAACGCTGGGAGGGCTGCCTCCGACAGGTGACGGCCGCAAATCCGGGGCTGGTCCCGGTTGCGAAGGGGAACGGGTACGGGTTCGGCATCGAGACCCTCGCTGCCCAGGCCAACCAGCTCGGCGTACAGAACCTCGCCGTGGGAACCTACGACGAGGTGGTGCTCGCCGACGCCTTCGAGGGCTCGGTGATGGTGCTGTCGCCCTGGCGCCCCTTCGAGACCCGCGCAACGTACGACGACCGGGTCATCCACACCGTCGGACGCCTCGCCGACCTGCGCGACCTCGCACTCAAGGCCGAGCGCCCGCGCGTCGTACTAGAACGCATGACGTCGATGCGGCGCCACGGCTTCAGCGCCCGGGATCTCCGCGAAGCCGGAGAGACGATCGGGTCCGCCGACGACGCCGGGGTCGTGGTCGAAGGCGTCGCGCTGCATCTGCCGATGAGCGACGGCTCGCACCTCACGGAGATGAGCCGACTGATGACCGATGTCGTCGCGGCCGGCCTGGCCACCAGACGTGTCTACGTCTCCCACCTCACCGACAGCGAGTTGGAAACCCTGCGCGGCGACTGGGGCGACTACGAGTTCTGTCCCCGGGTCGGCACGGCGCTGTGGCTGGGTGACCGGCAGGCGCTGTCGGTGAAGGCGTCGGTGCTCGATGTGCATGAGGTGGAGCGCGGCGATGTCTTCGGCTACCGCGGACGGCCCGCCCCCAAACGCGGGAACCTGGTCGTGGCCTCCGGCGGGACAGCGCATGGGATCGGTCTCGAGTCGCCGAACGCGAACACCTCGATCAGGGACCGAGCCGCAGCGGTCGCACGGGGTGGGCTGGAGGCGGCCGGCTTCATACGGTCGCCGTTCACCATCGACGGCAAGCAGCGGCTCTTCGCCGAGCCCCCCCACATGCAGGCCTCGATGCTCTTCGTCCCGGCCGGCGCACGGGTGCCGGAGATCGGCGACGAGATCGACGTACGGGTCCGCTACACGGCAACGACGTTCGACCGCACCGTGATCGTCTGAAACGCCCGGCTCAACCAACCAACACGCCCGGCTCAACCAACCAACACGCCCGGCTCAACCAACCAACACGCCCGGCTCAGCCAACCAACACGCCCGGCTCAACCAACCAACACGCCCGGCTCAACCAACCAACACGCCCGGCTCAACGGGGGGTGGGTGGAGCGGGTCGTCGGTGCGGCCGTCGGCGCGGACAGGGTCGTGCTCGGGTCGCAGGATGTCTCGGACCACCAGCCCGGCGAACCACAGCTCGGCGGCGATGCGGACAACGATCGCCAGCCAGTAGATGTGGTCGTCGGCTCCGCTGGCTGCGGGCTCGGTGAACCCACCGAGGTAGAGCCAGACCGCGGCGAAGTAGAAGATCTCGGCGGCCTGCCAGATCAGCAGGTCACGCCAGCGGGGGCGAGCCAGAACCGCGAGCGGGAGCAACCACATCACGTACTGCGGTGAGTAGACCTTGTTGATCACCAGGAACCCGCAGACGATCAGGAAGGCGAGCTGCGCGATCCGCGGCGTACGGCGGGCCAGCAGACCCAGGGCCGCCACGGCCACGCACACCAGCACGAACCAGATCTCCGAGACCCGGTTGATCGTCGCCGGGCTGATCGTCTCGTCGGTGGCCTGCTGGACCAGCAGCCAGATCGAGCCCAGGTCGGCGCCCCGGTCTTGGTTGAAGCTCCAGAAGCCCTTCCAGTGGTCGAACCCGGTCAGCATCGCCGGCAGGTTCAACGCCAGCCACGCCAGCACTGTGCCGACCAGGGCGCGAGCAAAGGACCCGAGCTCGCGCCTCCGGAGGCAGACCACCAGCAGGGCACCGAGGAGGAACAGCGGGTAGAGCTTTGTCGCGGTCCCCACGCCGATGAGGATCCCGGACAACAGCGGTCTCCCCCGCGACCAGGCGAACAACGCAGCAGCCAGGGCGAAGACGGCCAGGTAGTCCCAGTTGATCAGCCCGGTCAGCACCAGCGCGGGTGAGGCGACGTACGGCATCGCGTCCCAGGGCCGGCCGCGATGGGCACCGGCCAAGAAGAAGGCCGCTCCCAGAGCGAAGAAGGCGAGCAGCACCGCGGTCACGTCGAAGAAGCGCGCGAACTCCTCGTCCACGCCCGGGGCTCCCGCTACCTCGCTCCTGGCCAACGACCGACGTAGCTCGATGTCCGGCCAGCCGGTGACCAGCTGGGTGGCCGCCGCGGCTCCGTACGCGAAGTAGCCGATGACCACCGGGTACTCCAGGTCCGGGTACCGGCCGTTGCTGTCGGTGAAAGGCACGACCCGCTCAGCGAAGCCCCTGGCGGTGTAGAGGTAGGGAACGTCGGAGTAGCACATCGCGCCGTACCGCTGAGCGTCGGTGCTGTGCCAGTCCTGGTTGACGCAGGGCGTCTTCTGCAGCATTCCGAGCAGATACGCGACGCACGCCACCGCCAACACCACCCGCACCGGCGTCCACCACGAGTGTGGCCGGGCGTGCGAGCCGATCGGCCCGCCGATGGCCTCGCTGGCCTCGGTGACCAGCGGGTCGTCCAGGCTCGGGCTCTGCACGGGCACCTCCGCACGCGGGTCGTGCCGACGGTGTCGGCCCATCAGAGTCAGGGGCTCCGTCCGCCGGCCGGGCTGCCTCCGGGCCTACGAGGGTCGGGCTCCTTCGGCGGGCAGGGCCCGGGAAGGGTGCACGTGGAGGTCGGCGGAGTGGGCCCGGGCGTGGGCTCCGTCGGAGTGGGTGTCAGCGTCGGGGTCGGAGTCGGGGTCGGGGTCGGGGTCGGAGTGGGCTTCTTGGTCTTGGTCGGCTTGGGCGGCTTGGGCGTAGCCGTGGGAAGGGGCGCGTGGTCGGCCTGCGTCGCCTTGATGTTCGCCGGCTCCGGAAGGTCCTCGACCGGCTCCCCCTCCAAGGCGAGCTTCATCATGGCCGTCCATGTCCGCGCCGGGTACTCGCCTCCGAAGAAGGTGGGCATGTAGCCCTCGAGCGGGTCGTTGCCGTCTCCACGGACGTACATCACCGCGGTGGAAAGCTGCGGAGTGAACCCGACGAACCACGACGAGCGGACGTGCCCGTTGTCGTCGGTCGCGGTTCCTGTCTTGCCACCCGCCGGACGGCCCAGGGCCTTGGCGTTGCGGCCGGTGCCGTTGTTGATGACGTTCTCCAGCGCGTAGGACGTGTCACGGGCGACGTCCTCCTCCAGCACCTGGGTCGCCTTCACCTTGCGCTTGTAGAGGTTCTCCCCGTCGGTGTTCTTCACCCGCTCGATGACGTACCACTTCTTGGCCATGCCGAGGCTGGCGATGGTCGCGTACCCGTTGGCCATGTCCACCGGCCGGATGTCGGCGCTGCCCAGGGGGATGCCGACAGTGGGCTCCAGCCCACCGGACTTGCGCGGGATCCCCATCGACACGGCCGCGTCGAGAACCTTCTGCGGCCCGTCGTCCATCGCGTCGGTGAGGTCCACGAACGCGGTGTTCACCGAGTCCTCGGCCGCGGAGAGCAGGCTGATCCGGCTTCCGTAGCTCCGGCCGCCGCCTTCACCCTGGTTGCTGAAGTCGGTCCCTGACACTTCCAGCGGGGAGTTGCCGTTGAACGTGCTCTTCAACGAGTAGCCGTCGCTGAGGCCGGCCGCGATGGCGAACGCCTTGAACGTCGAGCCCGGTGCCTGGCCCGTGATGGCCCAGTTGGTGCCACCACCGGTCTGCTCGTACGGCGCCCCGGCGTAGATGCCCTTGAGCCCACCGGTCTTCGGGTCGACCGAGGCCACCGCAACGTGCAGCTCCTTCAGGCCCTGGGGCTGCTGCTCTAGCACGGCTGCCTGGGCAGCCTCCATGACCTTCTTGTCGATGCTCGTGGTGATCCGCAACCCGCTGCCGTCGATCTCGGCATCGGAGTAGTCGAGCTTGTGCAGGTCGTTGCGCACCATGTCCATGACATAGCCGTTCTGGCCGACGTAGCCGGTGTTGCCACGGAGCTTGGGGAACTTCGGCAACCGCTTGGAGGCCTTGCTGTACTGCTCCGAGTCGATCGTGCCCATCTGGGACATGCTGTCCAGGACGTACAGGTAGCGGCTGAACAGAGCCGCCTTGGCGTCGGGGCCCTTCGCCGGGTCGTAGTTGTTCGGCGAGTTGATCACTGCGGCCAGGGCGGCGGACTGCTTGAGCGTCAGTTGGGTGGCGCTGACCCCGAAGTACGCCCGAGCGGCCGCCTCGATGCCGTAGGCACCGCGGCCGAAGTAGATCGTGTTGAGGTAGCCGCTGAGGATCTCGTCCTTGCTGACCTCGCTCTGAAGCTTGAGCGAGACGAAGGCTTCCTTGATCTTCCGCTTGTACGAGCGCTCCTGAGTCAGGTACAGCACCTTCACGTACTGCTGGGTGATCGTGGAGGCACCCTGGGTCGCGTTGCCTCGCGCGTTACTGAAGGCCGCGCGGATGATGCCCTTCGGGTCGATGCCCTGGTTGGTGTAGAAGGTCCGGTCCTCTGCCGCGATCACGGCGTTCGGCGTGTTCTTGCCCATGCGGTCGAGCGTGACGCTGTCGCGGTCCTGGGAGGCGAACTTGCCCAGCACGGTCTTGCCGTCGCTGTAGTAGACGTACGACGTCTCCGCCTGGAACTCGCGGTTCGGATCGGGGATGTCGGTCTTGGCGTACGCGATGGCAAAGAGCACGCCCAATAGGGCGACCCCGGCCAGGCCGGCCAGGACTAGGCGCTTGAGCCAGACGCGAACGCGGCTCTTGGGCGGCTTCCCCTTGCCGCCGCCCTTACCACCGCTGCTGCGGCTGGGCGCGCCATTGCGCCCACCAGCACTGCTGCCGCGCTGGCTGCCTGCGGTGGACCTTTTGGCGTGGGAGGCCGGCGTCGGCTTCTGCCACGGCCAGGGTTCCTTGCGCTGTCCGCTCACGTGTTCTGTATCTCCGGGTGTGGGGGCCTCGAGGCGTCGTCGTCAGTTGTGCTCGGTACGAGGGTACGGGCGGAGGTCACATCAGCACGCATCGCGCGCCCGGGAGTGACGCGACAGGCCGCTCCATCCGCAGCGCCGTACGCCGCACGCCAGGCGTTCGCCGGGGTTGGTTCCGCTCAACTGGCGTTCTTTCGATATATCGGTACGATAGGTACTGCCGATAGTCCAAGCAACGACCGACAGGTGAATCGTGACCCGACGCGGGGAGACCCTCGAGTTCGCAGTCCTCGGACTGCTGCACGAGTCGCCCATGCACGGGTACGAGCTGCGCAAGCAGCTCACCGGCGTCCTCGGGTGGGGCCGGGTGCTGTCCTACGGCTCTCTCTACCCCGCCCTGAAGAAGATGCTCAGGGCCGGCTGGATCACCGAGCATGTGAGCGTCCCTGAGTCCGGGGTCGTCTCACGTCGGCAGCGAATCGTCTACGAGCTCACGCCCGCTGGCGACAAGCGATTCACCACGTTGATGGCCGACGCCGGTCCGGCCTCCTGGGAGGACGACAACTTCGACGTCCGCTTCGCCTTCTTCAGTCGCACCGACATGGAGATCAGGTTGCGGATCCTCGAGGGCCGTCGTACCCGCCTCGAGGAGCGACTGGCTCGGGTGCAGGGCCAACTGGCCCGCACCAAGCAGGAGATGGACGCCTACGCCGAGGAGCTTCAGCGCCACGGCGTGGAGTCGGTAGAGCGCGAGGTGCGCTGGCTCTCGAGCCTCATCGACGAGGAACGACGCAGAGGCACTCTCGGCACCGGACCCGGCGCAGCCGGCCCGGCCACCGAGGGCAGCGCAGCTTTGGACAACAAGTAAACCAACGGAAATTTCAGCCAGTGAGGAGAGCCCGATGGGTTCGGTACGAGTAGCGATCGTGGGGGTGGGCAACTGCGCCACCTCCCTGATCCAAGGTGTCGAGTACTACCGAGACGCCGACCCGGCGCGCAGCGTGCCCGGTCTTATGCACGTCAAGTTCGGCGAGTACCACGTCTCCGACGTTGAGTTCGTCGCTGCGTTCGACGTCGACGCCAAGAAGGTCGGCTTCGACCTCTCCGAGGCGATCAGCGCCTCGGAGAACAACACCATCAAGATCGCCGATGTGCCCCCGACCGGGATCATCGTGCAGCGCGGCCCGACCAAGGACGGTCTGGGCAAGTACTACCTGGAGACCATCGAGGAGTCCGACGCCGACCCCGTCGACGTGGTCCAGGTCCTCAAGGACGCCAAGGTCGACGTGCTCGTCTCCTACCTGCCAGTGGGTTCGGAGGAGGCCGACAAGTTCTACGCGCAGTGCGCCATCGACGCCAAGGTCGCCTTCGTCAATGCCCTTCCGGTGTTCATCGCCTCCGACCCCGAGTGGGCCGCGAAGTTCGAGCAGGCCGGGGTCCCGATCGTCGGTGACGACATCAAGTCCCAGGTCGGCGCGACCATCACCCACCGCGTGATGGCCAAGCTTTTCGAGGACCGTGGAGTGGTGCTGGACCGCACCTACCAGCTCAACGTCGGCGGGAACATGGACTTCAAGAACATGCTCGAGCGCGAGCGACTGGAGTCGAAGAAGGTCTCCAAGACCCAGGCCGTCACCAGCAACATGTCTCACGACATGGGTGCCAAGAACGTCCACATCGGCCCGTCGGACTACGTCGCCTGGCTCGACGACCGGAAGTGGGCCTATGTCCGCCTCGAGGGTCGCGCGTTCGGTGACGTCCCGCTGAACCTTGAGTACAAGCTCGAGGTCTGGGACTCCCCCAACAGCGCCGGCATCATCATCGACGCCGTACGGGCCGCGAAGATCGCCTTGGACCGTGGCCTCGGTGGCCCGATCCTGTCCGCGTCGGCCTACCTGATGAAGTCGCCCCCGGTGCAGATGGCCGACGACACCGGTCGCGCCGAGCTCGAAGCCTTCATCTCCGGCGACGCCTGAGCCTCGCCTCACGGTGACCTAGCCGGTCATCTCCGTTGGTTGCACGAGCGGCCACGGACCAGCGGTGCCCCGCCCGGGCGCCAGGTCCGTGGCCGTCTTGTGTTCAGGGGCCGGTCAGGCCGCTGCGTGCTTGGCGAGAGCCGCGCTCGAGTGGTTGACGGCGATCTTGACGAAGGGCTCGATGACCTTGCCCAGCGCCTTGCCCGCGATACCGCCGGGGAGGGTGTAGCTCACGTCCGCGCTGATCCGCGTAGCGCTCGCCCCGACCTTCTCGAAGGTCCATCTCGAGGTGTTCTTGAAGCCCTTGATCGAGTCCATCTCGATCGTCTTTCCCTCTTCGAACCCAGTGACCTCGATCGTCGAGTGGAGCTTCGCGCCGAGGTTCATGCTGCCGTCGAAGACCGCACCCAGGCCGTAGTCGACCTCGGTGGTGGGCTGGAAAGCCGAGATCCCGTACAGCCACTGCGGCACGTTGCGGTAGTCCGCGACGTACGCGAAGACCTGCTCGACGGGCGCTGCGCACTCGGTTTCCCTGTGAATGTGTATGGCCATGAGGGGTCACGCTACGTGCCCGGTGGTTGGATCTGGGGTACATGACCACACTGCGGCACCTTCGGCACCTCCTGCGGGGACAGTGGTTCCGCAGGCTTCTCGGGGTGCGCCTCACCTCCCAGCTGGGTGACGGCTTCTTCCAGGTCGGGCTGGCCTCCTACGTGCTCTTCTCCCCCGAGAAGCAGGCCTCCCCTGAGGCCATCGCGACCACCCTGGCGGTCATGCTGCTGCCGTTCTCGGTGCTCGGGCCGTTCGCCGGCGTGCTTCTCGACCGCTGGCCTCGACGGCAGGTGCTGGCCTGGGCCAACCTGACCAGGCTCGGCGTGGTCGCCGCTCTGGCCCTGCTGGTCTCCCTGGGCATCCCGGACCTGGTCTTCTACACCGTCGTGGTGCTGTCGCTGTCGTTGAACCGCTTCGTGCTGGCCGGCCTCTCCGCTGCGCTGCCGCATACCGTCTCCCGCGACGACCTGGTGACCGCCAACGCGCTCACCCCCACGCTGGGGGCCCTCGCCGCGCTGACCGGGGGCCTGTTCGGCACCCTGGTCCGCGGCCTGACCGCAGACGAGGTCGTCCTGGTCGTGGCCGCCCTCGGGTACGGCGCGGCCGGACTACAGGCACTGCGCTTCCCACGCCTGCTGCTCGGGCCGGACTTCGACCCCGACCGGCCCGCGACCCGCGAGGCGGTACGCCACGTCGTCGCCGGGCTCGTCGAGGGAGTACGCCACCTGGACGAGCACCGCCAGACCGCCTACGCGCTGTTGACCATCGCCAGCACCCGCTTCCTGGTCGGGGTGACAGTGATCTCCGGGCTGCTGCTCTACCGCAACCACTTCCACACAGCCTCCGAGACCGACGCGGCACTGCGCGACATCTCGGTGATGCTCGCGCTGAGCGCGGCAGGGTTCCTGCTGGCGGCCGTCGTCACCCCGGCCGTCGTCGAGCACATCGCTCAGCGCACCTGGGTGATCGTGCTGCTCGGCCTCGCCGCGGTGGTGCAGGTGTTCCCGTACTCGCTCTACACCAAGCCAGCACTGTGGGTGACCGGCTTCTTCCTCGGCCTGGCCGCGCAGGGCATCAAGATCTGTGTCGACACGCTCGTCCAGACCGACGTGGACGACGCGTTCCGTGGCCGGGTCTTCTCGATCTACGACGTTGGCTTCAACCTCGCGTTCGTCGCGGCCGCCGCTCTGTCAGCCCTGGTGCTGCCCCTGGACGGTCGCTCGTACGCCGTGGTGGCCGCGGTTGCGGTCGGCTACGCAGCCACTGCCATCTGGTACGCCCGGGTCAGCAGGACGGTGGCCCCGGCACCGGCCGGCGGCTGACCTGCGCCACGGCGCACCCGACCAGAGCACGAGGGGCGGTCGCCAAGGCGACCGCCCCTCGTCGACCCGCACTGGTCAGCGCACGATGCGTACTTCGAACGCCCTCAGGTTGGTGATCACGTCGGAGACCAGCCGCTTGGTCCGGGTCGTGTTCAGCGCACCCGACTCCTCGGAAAAGAAGTCCAGCGTGGTCGCCAACTCGTCGTTGCGCGGAGCCGACCCTAGGCCAGCAACCAGCTCTTCGAAGGACGCCGGGCCGGACTCGCCGTCGCCGAACTCGTCGCCGAACTCGTTGCCGGCGACGGCCGAGCCCAGGCTGACGGAGCCGAACGTGCCCGGTCGGAGGCCTGTCGGCACCCGCACCGAGGTGAGCACGACCTTGCTGCCGAAGGCGTCCCTAGGAGAGGCGAGGAAGACGCGGAAGTTCAGCTTCCGGCCGGCCCTTGCCTTGACCCGCGAAGTGCTCTTCAGCGTCCGGTAGACGCCGTCCACCTTGACCTGCACCTTGGCGACCTTGAACCTGCGCGGCGCGGTGGACAGCCTCGACGAGAGTCGCACCTGGTCGATGGTCACATCGGTGAACTCGTTCTCCACGAGGCTGTAGACGGCGTCGGCCGCCTCGAAGATCGACTCGAACGTGATGTCGTAGGTGTTCGCGTAGCGGTTTGTCCGTACGACGGTGAACGGCTCGCCCGCGGCGGTGTGCCCCTCGATGATGAAGTGCACCAGCGACGAACCCTTCCCGATGTGGTCGAACACCCGGTCCTGGTTGACCAGGAAGCCCATGGCGGTGGCTGCGGGAGCGAAGCCGGGCACGCTTACCCGGGTGTCTCCGACCCTGGTCCGACCGGTCGGACCGGTGACCACGGTGTGGACCAGAGTCGAGGCGGGAATCGCACCGATGAGGCCCTTGATCCCGGCGAGGCGGTCCTGGTCGATGACGCCCACCGGACCGGTGGCGTTGGACACCTTGAACGGAGCGCCGAGCGACTCCTCCTGGATGTAGATCGCGTCTGCACCGTGCAGCGTCAGTGACGTCGCGCCGGCGAAGCCGAACGGGTGACCGAAGCCGACCACTGCGTCGTCGCAGACCATCGTCGTGGTCCCGGTGCCGATCGCGGAGAAGTCCCCGTAGGAGAGCGAGGCGGCGAGGTTGCCTCCGGCGAAGATGTCGGCGTCCGGCGGGGCGAGTGGCGCCATGGGGGCAGCACCGGCGCGGTAGAGCTTGACGCTGTCCAAGCCCAGGGTCTTGGCGACCTTGTTCAGGCGCGCGGAGCCCGACATCCCTGACACTCCGACCGGGACGGGAAGACGCTCGAGTCCCGAGTCGGCTTCCCGCTGCGAGGCAGCGCCGCTGGTGACCAGCTCCGACTTCATCGACCGTGAGAGCGCGACCTTCGTGCGTGCCCGGGCGGCTGCGGCCGGAGCGGGGTCGAGCAGGGCTTTCATGTCCTCCGCCGGGGTAACGCCGGCGACCGGCGACGAGCCCCAGGAGAGGCCGTAGGCGACTGCGCCGATCAGACGCCCATCCTCGGCGTAGACCGGTGAGCCACTCATCCCGGCCCAGATGCCCCCGACCCGGTCGATCTCGCTGGAGGTCAGCCGGACGACGATCATGTCGAGGTCCGGCGCGATGCCGTCGCGCAGCACACCGAGGACCTCACCCTCGAACGAGTCCGGAACCGTGCCTCCGGAGACGGTCAGGCCGTCGACCGCCTGACCCTTGGCGAGGTCGCCGACCGGGAACGCGTCCGGGCAGGCGCGATCGACGGGGTCGGGAACCGACTGAGCCGGAGAAGCGCCCGCGAAGGAGGCGGCGCCGGCGATCCCGGCGACCGTGACGGCCGCGAGGGTCCGGCGGAGTGGGTAGGACATGTACTTCCCCCTGCTCTGTGACGGTGGCCCGAGATGGCCACTCGATGACTCTGACGCTCGGGAGCGGGATTCGGTTGCCCGGAGTTTTTGCGGCTCAGGTGTCCTGGGCCCAGGCGAGCAGAGCGGCCCTGGCATCGTCGTAGGACATCGGGCCGTTTTCCATCCGCAGTTCGAGCAGGAAGCTGTAGGCCGCGCCGACCTGGCGACCGGGACCGATCCCGAGGATCTCCATGATCTGGTTGCCGTCCAGGTCGGGCCGGATCGAGCTCAGCTCCTCCTGCTCGGCCAGCCGCTCGATGCGCTCCTCGATGTGGTCGTAGGTGCGCGCCAGGTGCTCAGCCTTGCGCTTGTTGCGGGTGGTGCAGTCGGCCCGGGTCAGCACGTGCAGCCGCTCGAGCTGAGGGCCCGCGTCGCGCACGTAGCGGCGTACTGCGGAGTCGGTCCACTCGCCCGCGCCATAGCCGTGAAACCTCAGGTGTAGCCCGACCAGGTCCGCCACTGCGTCGGTCTCGGCGGTCGAGAAGCGCAGCGTCTTCATCCGCTTGCGGGTCAGCTTGGCGCCCACCACGTCGTGGTGATGGAAGGTCACCGTTCCGTCGTCGGCGAAGCGACGCGTCCGGGGCTTGCCGACGTCGTGCATCAGCGCCGCGAAACGCACGACGAAGTCCGGACCGCCGCCGAGCCGGTCCTCCATTGCGATGGCCTGGTCCAGCACGGTCAGGGTGTGCTCGTAGACGTCCTTGTGCCGGTGGTGCTCGTCGCGCTCTAGCGCGAGCGCGGGAAGCTCCGGCAGTACGTGGTCGGCCAGCCCGGTCTCCACGAGCAGGGTCAGCCCCCGGCGCGGGTACGGCGCGCAGACCAGCTTCACCAGCTCGTCGCGGACCCTCTCGGCCGAGATGATCTCGATCCGGGCAGCCATCTCCCGCATCGCCTGCTGCACCTCGGCTGCCACTTCGAAGCCGAGCTGAGCGGCGAACCTGGCCGCTCGCATCATCCGCAGCGGGTCGTCGCCGAACGAGTCCTCGGGTCGGCCTGGCGTCCTGAGCACGCCGCGGGCCAGGTCGACGAGGCCGCCGTACGGGTCCTCGACGTGGTTCCCCGGGATCGCCACGGCCATCGCGTTGACCGTGAAGTCCCGGCGATGCAGGTCGCCGCGCAACGAGTCGCCGAACCGGACGTCCGGCTTGCGGGACGACGGGTCGTAGGTCTCGGAGCGGTAGGTCGTGATCTCCAGCGTCCAGTCGCCCTTGCGGCAGCCGATGGTGCCGAAGTCACGCCCCATGTCCCAGGTGGCGTCCGCCCAGCCCTTGAGCAGGCGCTCGGTGACCTCCGGCGTGGCGCTCGTGGTGAAGTCCAGGTCGTTCTGCAGCCTGCCCAGCATCGCGTCGCGGACCGGCCCGCCGACCAGGGCGATCTGCTCGCCCGCCTTCTCGAAGCGGGCCCCGAGCTCGTCGATCACGGGCGCGATGCGCAGGAGCTCGCGCAGAGCGGTCTCCTGGACATCGCTCAGTCGCAGCTGCGGGGGGTGGTCGGACACAGGAAGCGAGTCTATTCGGGCGCGGCGCCGCTCCCGCCCCCGGCTCGGCACTGCTCACCCGCCAAGTTCCGGCAGATACATTGGCACGCATGACCCGTGCTCGCCGTCGGCGTACTGCCGCCTGCCTCGTCTCGGGTCTCCTCACAGCGCTGTGCCTGGTCCCGACAGCGGCGGCCGCAGTCGAGCCCGAGCCTGACGGCGACCCGCTCGAGGTCACGATCGATCGCATCGGGCCCTCGGCGATCCCGGCATCGGGACGGATCACCCTCGCCGGCACCGTCACCAACACCTCCGCCAGTGCCTGGTCGGACCTGCAGGTCTACCCGCTGTCGTCGTACGACCCGTTCACCACCTCGGCAGAGCTCACCGACGCGGCCGCGGCCGACCCCAGCGCCTACTACGGGACCCGCCGTACCGAGTTCCTGGTCGACCTCGGGGACCTGGCACCCGGCCAGTCGGTGCGCTACCGGGTGCGGCTGCCCCGCTCGGCGCTCCTCATCTCAGGAAGGCCCGGTGTCTACTGGCTGGGTGTGCAAGTGCTCGGCGCCGAGGAGGGAGTTCGGGCCGACGGCGCCGACGGCAGGGCTCGGGTCCTCGTTCCGCTGATGCGCAAGAGGAACCCCCCGACCACCTCGCTGGCGCTGATGCTCCAGTTCCGCGCACGGATCTCGTACGACGAGCACGGCAAGGTCGTCGCGCCGGGGACCTGGCACCGGGCGCTCGGTGACCGGGGCAGGTTCGGCAGACTCGTGGAGCTGAGCCGCTCGTCCGGGTCGTTCCCACTCACCTGGGTGCTCGATCCCGCCCTTGTCGACCTGGCCCGCGACCTTGCGCTCGACAATCCCGGATTCGAGATCGCCCCAGCCCAGGACGGTGACGCGTCGCCGAGCGCCTCCCCCTCGGCCCCGTCCGACGGGCAGGAGGCGCCGCGGTCCCCCGAAGCTGACGCCGTCAAGCAGTGGCTCTCCCGGTTCACCGCGGAGGCCGCTGCCCGCGAGGTGCTGGCGCTGCCCTACGGGGACCTCGATGTAGCCGGTGCCTACCTCTCGACGTTCGGATCGATGGTTCCGCAAGCTCTCACTGCCTCCGCGGCCAGCCTGGCGAGCGTCGACATCAGCAGCACTCCGGTCGTCGACCCTCCCGACGGCGGGCTCCCGTGGGCCGCCGTCAACGGACTCGACGCACGCACACCGGTCGTGCTGAGCCAGGAGTCAGTCGCGTCGAGGGGCCCCCGGGTTGACGTCCCCAACGGACCCCGGCTGACGCTCACCGACGACGCCGTCACTGGCAGGGGAGGGACGGCGAGCGTGCCGTCCGGCCCATTGGCCCTGCGCCAGCGGATCCTGGCCGAGGCCGCCGTGCACGCTCTGTCAGGAGGCCGAGACACGCCGCTCGTCGTCCAACTGCCCCACCGGTGGGACCCCGGCCGCGGCTGGCGCCGAGCCGACTTCTTCGGCGGTTTCGACGTGCCCTGGCTGATCGCTACCAGTGCGGCCTCACTGGTCCGCAGCGGTACGGCGGAGCAGACCATCGAGCCGGACTCAGACGACCTCACCTACCCGGAGGCGGCGCCCTCGATCCCGAGAGACAACTTTTCCTCGACGCTCGACCTGATCACCGCCGGCCACACTCTGGACGTGCTGCTCCCGCAGGACGACACCATCGAGCCGGCGCTCACCCGCCTCGCCTACCTGGGCGCCTCCAGCCAGCTCCGCTCCGTTTCTGATCGGGCGCAACGGCGTACCGATGGCCTGGTTCGCAGCGTCCGAGCGCTGCTAGGCAAGGTAACGGTGACGGGGCCGACCTTCGTGACCATGTCGAGCGAGGACGGTCCGTTCCAGGTCATCATCGCCAACGGGCTCGACCAGCCGGTGACGGTCGGGGTACGCGCCCGAGCCATCGGGACCACCCGGATCACGATTCCGCCCTACGAGCCGCTCACGATTCCCGGCGGCCAGCGGCGCTCAGTCCGGATGCACGCGAACTCCAGCCGGATCGGCGTGTGGCCGGTCACGGTGCAGCCCGTCAACGCTGAAGGCACCGCGCTCGGGCAGTCCACCCAGTTCAAACTGCGCAGCAGCCACGTGGGTCAGTACATCTGGGGAGCTCTCGGCATCGGCACGCTGGTCCTGGTGATCGCGATCGTGTTCCGCGTGCGACGCCAGGTGAAGGCCCGTCAGGCCACCCACGGACCGCTGCTCGAGCAGGCGCAACCATGACCGACCAGAGGCCCTCGGTGCTGAGCTCGAGCGCCGTGATGGCGGCGGGCACGGTCGTCTCCAGGCTCAGTGGCTTCGTGAGGTCTGGCCTGCTGCTGGCTGCCCTCGGCGCGCAGATGCACGGCGACGTCTTCAACGTCGCGAACACCATCCCCAACATGCTCTACATCCTGCTCGCAGGCGGCATCTTCAATGCGGTGCTGGTTCCCCAGCTCGTGCGAGCGATGAAGAACGACGAGGACGGCGGCGAGGCGTACACCAACCGCATCATGACGCTGGCAGCGGTCTTCCTGCTGGCGGTGAGCCTGGTCCTGGTCCTCCTCGCGCCCCTGCTGATGCGGCTCTTCCTGGACCAGAGCTACTTCGAACCGCAGAACGCCGAGCAGCGTGACTCCGCCATCGCGTTCGCCCGTTTCTGTCTGCCCCAGATCTTCTTCTACGGCATGTTCGTCCTGGTGGGTCAGGTGCTGAACTCCCGGCACCGGTTCGGCCCGATGATGTGGGCGCCGATCGCGAACAACGCCCTCTCGGTCGGCGTCCTGGTCGTGTACCTGGTGGTCTTCGGGCCGGCCAAGGGGGCTGAGCTCGGTGGCGGCTTCTCGACCGGCCAGGAGTGGCTCCTCGGGCTCGGCTCGACGGTCGGCATCGCCGCCCAGTTCCTCATCCTGTTGCCGTACCTGCGCGCCGCGGGCTTCGCCTACAAGCCGCGCTTCGACTTCCGTGGCACTGGTCTGGGACACACCCTGAGGCTGGGCATCTGGACCGTCTTGTTCGTGGTCGTCAACCAGGTGGCCTACACCGTGGTGACCCGGATCGCCTCGAGCGGTACCGTCGCAGACGAGCCGGGCACCGGCTTCACGATCTACTCCTTCACGTTCCTGATCGTGATGGCGCCGCACGCGGTAGCCACCGTCTCGCTCGCCACCGCCACCCTGCCAAGGCTGTCGGCCTCGGTGGCCAACAACGACCTGCGCACTGCCGGGCAGCAGGTGGCCTCCACGTTGCGCTCGGCGCTCGCGGTGATCCTCCCCTTCGCGCTGGTGCTCCCAGTCATCGCTCTGCCGCTGTCCAACATCGTCTCGCGGTGGGGTGCCGCGGTGGGTGCCACCCAGGACTTCGCCCGGACCCTGTCGGTCTTCGCTATCGGCCTGGTCTTCTTCACCTCCCACTACCTCGTGCTGCGGGGCTTCTACGCCCTGGAGCGCACCAGGACCGTCTTCTGGGTGCAGTGCGTGATCGCCGCAAGCAACATCCTGCTCGCCATCGCTTTGACTCGGGGCGTCGATCCTGACTCGATCGCACCTCGGCTCGCCTTCGCCTACGCGGGGGCCTACGGCATCGGCGCCTGCGCGTCGTACCTGTTGCTGCGCTCGATCCTCGGCGGCCTGGGGACTGCGGTAACGCTCCGGTTCCTGGTCCGCCTCCTGATGGCCGGCGGTCTGGCCGCGCTGGCCACCCTTGGGGCGCGCGAGCTGGTGGAGTCGGTCTGGCCCAACGACGACAGCAAGGTGCAGGCGCTGGTGATGCTCGCCGGGATGGGAGTGGTCGACCTCAGCCTGCTCGCGCTGCTCTCCCGGTTGCTGCGGATCACCGAAGTGAACGACATGGTCGCTCTGCTGACCCGTCGCCTGCGTCGGTGACCGGTGGCACGCCTGGGATGGGAGTGGCAGCAGGATCGCGAGCAGTTCCATACGATGGGGCTGTCGACTGAACAGCTCACGGGGAGGGACGCGCCATGACACCGATCAGCCCCGGCACCGTCCTCGCCGGGAGGTTCCGGCTCGAGGATCTCCTCGAGGACACCGGCGGGGCTCGGTACTGGCGAGCAACCGACCTGACCCTGATGCGCAACGTCGCGGTCCACGTCCTGGACGCGTCCGACCCGCGCTCCGCCGCCTTGCTCAGCGCCGCCCGAACGTCCGCCACCGTCACCGGCCCCCACCTGCTCCGCGTCCTGGATGCCGCCATCGAGGATGGCGTCGCGTACGTCGTGAACGAATGGGGCAACGGGGTCTCGCTGGACCGGATGCTGCTCGAAGGTCCGCTGCCGGCCCGCCAGGCAGCGTGGATGGTCCGCGAGGTAGCGAACGCGATCGCCGATGCGCACGCGCACGGGATCGCGCACGGCCGACTGATCCCCGAGAACGTCATGGTCAACGAGAACGGCTCGGTGAAGCTCATCGGCTTCGTCGTCGACAGCGTCCTGCACGGCAGGCACGACTCCGACATGAGCGACCACGAGACCGACGTCATCAACCTGGCTGCCCTGCTGTACGCCGCCCTGGTCGGCCGCTGGCCCGGCACCCCCGGCACGACCTTGACCGCCGCCCCCCGCGACCACGGCCGGATCCTCACCCCTCGACAGGTGCGCGCCGGCGTACCCCGAGCCCTGGACCGGGTCTGTGACACCGTCCTGAACGGGGGGGAGCCGCACTTCCCGATCGAGACAGCCCACGAGATCAGAGCCGCTCTGGCGGACTTCCTCGGCGAAGCCGACGACGCCATGCCAGTGAACTGGCACCTGTCCCACGAGCCGACCAGTCCCCAGCCGCCCGCACCCGGGCCGCCTGCAGATCCCGAAGCCACCCAGGCCGGCCTTCCGGCCTTCGGACCAGATGGCGACGCCGCGCAGGTCCGTTCGCAGCCGCACGGGGACGACGCCACCCAGGTGCATCCGGTGCAGCCGTCCACCCGGACGCCGTACATCGGGATGGGCAACGGGTCGGCCCCGGCGGCGTGGGGTCCCGATGCTCACCGGGAGCCGGAGAACATCGACGCAGGCGACTGGGAGGGCGACCCTCCGAGCACGCCCTGGCTCCGGCTGGCCGGCCTCGTCGCGGCGATCCTGGCTCTGGTCGTCGCAATCGTCGTCGCCTTCAACCTCGGTCGCGGCCGGGATCTGCCCAGCGACGAGCAGGCCGGCACTCCCAGCCAGTCCGCCCGAGCCACGACGCTGCAGCCGACCTCCGTGTCCGACTTCGACCCCGAGGGCGACCCGAACGAGGAGAACCCCGACCTGGTCCCGCTGGCCCACGACGGTGATCCGGAGACGGCCTGGCGGACGCTGCGCTACAACGACGGCCCAGCCCTGGTGATCAAGTCCGGAGTCGGCCTGCTGATCGACCTCGGGTCCCAGCAGGACGTGTCCAGTGTCCGCCTCACCCTGCTCGGCAGTCCGACCGACGTGACGCTGCTGGCCGCGCCCGCCGGGGCCGCGGCACCTACCGACACCGAAGGGCTCGACGAGGTGGCAGCAGTCAGGGCCGCCGCGACGACGACCGACCTGGCTCCCGAGGAGCCCGTCACCGCCAGGTACCTGGTGGTATGGCTGACCTCGCTGCCCGCCGTCGACGGCGGGTACCAAGGCGGGGTGGCCGAGATCGTCGTACGGTCTTGACCGTGGACCTGGATGACCTCGACGACAAGGCCCTGCTAGGCGCCCATGTCGACGGCGACCAGGAGGCCTTCGGGGTGCTCTTCACCAGGCATCGAGACCGGCTGTGGGCCGTCGCGCTGCGTACGACGGGCAACCCCGAGGACGCCGCCGACGCACTCCAGGAAGCGCTCATCGCCGCCTTCCGGCGGGCCGGGAGCTACCGCGGTGAGGCTGCGGTCACCACCTGGCTGCACCGCATCGTGGTGAACGCCTGCCTCGACCGGATCCGCCGCCGCAAGGTCCGGCTGGCCGAGCCGCTGCCCGACGACATCGACGAGTACGCCGGCCGTGGCTCGACCTTGACCGCGGCCCCCGACGACCCGGCCGAGTCCGCCCTCGGCACGGAACGACGGGCTGCGGTGCTCGCAGCACTGGAGACGCTCCCCGCAGACCAGCGAGCCGCCCTGGTGCTGGTGGACATGGAGGGGTACTCGATCGAGGAGACAGCAAGGATCCTCGAGTGCGCCCCAGGAACGATCAAGAGCCGCTGCTCACGTGGCCGGGCGAAGCTCCTTCCGCTGCTCGCCGAGTACCGGCGTGACCCAGCCCACGGGAACCCACCGGACCCGCCGCGCGTCGGATCAGGGAACGGCACTCCCACCGGTACGGCGACAGGAGGTGACGCATGAGCGACGACGAGCTGACTCCCGAGCAGGAGGCAGAGGTGAGCCGCCTGCTCGCCGACTCCACCGTCCCTGTGCGGATGCCTGACGAGGTGGCCGCCCGCCTGGACCTGGTGCTGGCCGGGCTGGTCGCGGCGCCGCGTGAGCAGACGCCTGACCGAAGCCGCCGCCGTTGGCCCGCGGTACTGGTGGCCGCGGCCGCCGTCTCGCTGTTCGGGTACGTCGGCGGCCAGTTTCTTGTGCAGACGCGCAGCAGCGACGACGCCTCGTCGGGCGCCGAGGTGTCCTCCGACGACGGGCAGCCCGAGTCACAGCAGGCGCCGAACGGCACCGACAGCGCTGGGCCAGGCGGGGCACCCACCGATCCTCCGCCTGCCGCCGGGACGCCGCAACGCGAAACCCCGCTCTACGGGGCGAGCGGGAACATCGACGAGGACCGCACAGCGACCGCCCTGAAGCGGCTGTCGGTCGTCGACCTGTCGGGACTCTTGACCTTCGACCTTCCGGGGGAAACCCGCCCGAAGAGCCTCGGGGCCAGCGGATGTGCGTGGCCGGCGACGAGTCCGGACGCGCGGAGCTTCCTGGTGGACCTGGGCGAGGGCGGCCGCGGAGTGGTCGTCGTACGCCCGCTGGGTGACGGTCCCCTCGTCGCCGCGGTGTACCCGTGCAAGCAGTCGCTCTTCCCGGTGGCGACCACCCTGGTGCTGCGGGCTCGCTGAGACGCGGATCACGCTCCGGAATCTTCGGGACCTAGGCTGTGTTGAGCGACCAGATGCCCTTTCTCGATCCCACGTACCGGGAGTGACATGTCCGACGTACGCAGCGTCATCATCATCGGCTCAGGACCGGCCGGCTACACGGCCGCGGTCTACGCCGCCCGAGCCAGCCTGAAGCCCCTGGTCTTCGAGGGTTCGGTCACCGCCGGTGGCGCGCTGATGAACACCACCGAGGTGGAGAACTTCCCGGGCTTCCGTGACGGCATCATGGGTCCGGCGCTGATGGACGAGATGCGCGCCCAGGCGGAGCGCTTCGGCGCCGAGCTGGTCTCCGACGACGTGACCGCGGTCGACCTCACCGGCGACATCAAGCTGGTCACCGATGGCGACGGCACCGTGCACCAGGCACGTGCGGTCATCCTGGCGACCGGCTCCAGCTACAAGAAGCTCGGCCTCGAGCACGAGGACCGGCTCTCCGGGCACGGGGTGTCATGGTGTGCGACGTGCGACGGCTTCTTCTTCCGTGACCAGGAGATCGCGGTCGTGGGTGGTGGCGACTCCGCAATCGAGGAGGCCACCTTCCTCACTCGGTTCGCCAAGAAGGTCTACCTTCTCCACCGCCGCGACGAGCTGCGTGCCTCCAAGATCATGCAGGAGCGGGCGTTCGAGGACGAGAAGCTGGAGATCGTCTGGAACACCGGCGTCAGCGCGATCCACGGTGACGACAAGCTCTCCGGGGTCACGTTGACCGACACCGTCACCGGGGAAACCCGCGACCTGGCGATCACCGGCCTGTTCATCGCGATCGGCCACGACCCACGCTCGGAGCTCCTCACCGGTCAGGTCGACGTCGACGACAACGGCTACGTGCTGGTCCACCACCCGTCAACGCGGACGAACCTGCGTGGCGTCTTCGCCAGCGGCGATCTGGTGGACCACCACTACCGGCAGGCCATCACCGCTGCCGGGACCGGCTGTGCGGCGGCCCTGGATGCCGAGCGCTACCTGGCAGCACTCGACCACGCTGCCTCGACGGCAGGGCCTGCCTCGGAGACAGAGGTCGAGGCCGAGCTGGTCTGAGCCCACCGGCTGGCCAGAGCCCTGCGGCCCGTACGTCGTAGCGAGGGACAAGTTTTCGCCGCCGGGGCATGTTACTGCGCCGAGTGGACACCGTTCAGTGGGAGTCGTTGTAGGCAGGGACTCCGGAATCACCCCACACGGTTGTCCAGAAGGTTGGCCATATGAGCGCGCAGCAGGTCACGTGGGACCGCGTCCGCAGGCTGGGCGCCCGGCTGACCACCCCACTAAGCCCGGACGACTACCTCTCGCTGCTCAACCCCCTGTGGACCGCGCGCGAGCTGCGCGGCCGGCATCGAGCAGGTGATCCCTGAGACGGAGGACGCCGCGACCCTGGTCATCCGTCCGGGGTGGGGATGGCATTACAACCACCGTCCGGGGCAGTACGTCGGGATCGGGATCCAGGTAGGCGGCAAGTTCCACTGGCGTTCCTACTCGGTCTCCTCCCCGCCGCTGCGCTCAGCGGGCACCATCTCGATCACCGTCCGGGCGATGCCCGAGGGATTTCTCTCCGAGCACCTCGTCTCCGGGCTCGTACCCGGCACGATCGTGCGCCTCGCCCTCCCCAACGGCGACTTCGTGCTCCCCGAGCCACCGCCGCCGAAGATCCTCTTCCTGGTGGGCGGCAGCGGTATCACCCCGGTCATGGCGATGCTGCGCACGCTCGACCGCCGCGGCTCGATCCCCGACGTAGTGCTGGCCTACAGCTCGCCGACCCGCGAGCGGATGATCTTCCGCGACGAGCTGGTGCAGATGAGCCAGCGGCACGAATGCCTGCGGCTGCACGAACAGCACACCGACTCCGCCGGAATCCTGCAGATGAGCGACCTCGAGCGGGTGTGCCCGGACTGGCGTGACCGCCAGACGTGGGCCTGTGGCCCAGCCCCGATGCTCGACGCCTGCGAGGAGCACTGGAGGCAGGCTGGCCTTGAGGACGTCCTGCACCTCGAGCGGTTCACTCTCGAGCTCGGTGGCAAGGGCACAGAAGGCGGCACGATCAGCTTCAGGAACTCAGCGAAGACCCAGGAGGCTGATGGCGCCACCACGATCCTGGAGGCGGGGGAGCTGGCCGGGATCGGCATGCCCTACGGGTGCCGGATGGGGATCTGTCACACCTGCACACTGACTCTGGTCGAGGGCGCGGTCCGTGACCTGCGCAACGGCGAGGAGATCTCCGGGCACAACGAACGCATCCAAACCTGCGTCACCGCCGCAGCCGGTGACCTCACGCTCGACATCTGAATCGACGAAGGAGTGCCATGGCCATCGCAGACGTCAAGGAGTACACGCACCTCAGCCCCGAGGCGGTCGAGGAGCTCGGTCGCGAGCTTGACGCGATCCGGGCCGACATCGAGGAGTCTCGCGGGGACGACGATGCGGCGTACATCAACCGTCTGATCATGATCCAGCGCCGCCTAGCCGTTGCGGCGCGGGTGACTCTGTTCGCGAGTCCTTATCCTCCGGCTTTCGCCGCGGGTGCCGCGATGCTCGGGGTGGCCAAGATCCTGGAGAACATGGAGATCGGGCACAACGTGATGCACGGCCAATGGGACTGGATGAACGACCCGGAGATCCACTCCAGCACCTGGGAGTGGGATACCGCCCAGCCTGCCGAGCAGTGGAAGCACTCGCACAACTACGTGCACCACCAGTTCACCAACGTGCTCGGGTTCGACAACGACATCGGCTACGGGATCCTTCGGATGGCCCGCGAGCAGAAATGGCACCCGGCCAACATCGGGCAGCCGATCTACAACGCCCTGCTCGCCACCCTGTTTCAGTGGGGCGTCGCGCTGCACGACCTCGACATCGAGGCGATCCGGAAGCGCGAGAAAGACCCCCAGTTGATGAAGAAGCAGCTCAGGCAGATCGGACGCAAGATCCGCCGACAGATCGGCAAGGACTACGTCTTCTTCCCGGCGCTCACCGGCCCGGCGTTCCTGCACACCATCGCGGCGAACGCGACCGCGAACCTGATGCGCAACCTGTGGTCCTACATGATCATCTTCTGCGGTCACTTCCCCGACGGAGCTCTGCACTTCACCGAGGAGGAGATCCAGGACGAGAGTCGTGCCGAGTGGTACCTGCGCCAGATGCTCGGCTCGGCCAACTTCACCGGCAGCCCCCTGCTCCACGTCATGTCGGGCAACCTCGGCTACCAGATCGAGCACCACCTGTTTCCCGACTTGCCGAGCAACCGGTACGCCGAGATAAGCGAACGGGTTCGTCCACTGTGCGAGAAGTACGGCATCCCCTATACGACGGGGCCGCTGCACCGCCAGTACGGGCAGGCGTTGCGCACGATCATGAAGCTCTCGTTGCCCAACCGCTTCACCAAGTCCAACCGATCGGACGGCCCGCACGGACCCCAGGTGCCTCCTGGGCGCCGCCGCGATGATGAGCGGCCTGACCGGCGTACTGAGACGGGGGCCTGGATGCGCAGCGCCTCGGTGTGACGGTGAACACGGTGCCGTTCGCCTGCGACTACGACGTCGACAACGACCGTCGGGGCTCGGAGGCGCCCTCACTGGAGGAACCGAACGGTCGCAGGGTCACTCAGTGCGCCCTGAGCCGGATCTGCGGGTCGTGCGGTGAGAGCCTTGGCCGGCCGTTGGCCTTCGTCGGACCTGAGGTGGAGGTTGGCCGCAATGCCTTCCACTTTCCGCCGTTGCACCCCCAGTGTGCCCGGGAGCTTCTGGTGCGCCAGCCGGGGTGGTCGATGGTCACCACGTCGGGCTTCGAGTTCGTCCGGCCCTCCAGAGAGGACCTCGACCGGCGTCCGACGTTCCAACCCAACTCAATCCTCGGCTAGTCGGGCTGGGCGGGGAATGAATCCTCGGGCGCCTAGTGTTCATCCCACACAGACAGACGTAGACGAACGGAGATCGTGGTGGCCGAAATGAAGGCTGTGACTGACGCTGATTTCGAGGCGGAGGTCCTGAAGTCCGACAAGCCCGTGCTGGTGGACTTCTGGGCCGAGTGGTGCGGCCCCTGCCGTCAGGTGGACCCGATCCTGAAGGAGCTCAAGGACGCTCACGGCGACAAGGTCACCTTCGTCAAGATGAACGTCGACGAGAACCCGGTGACCCCCTCGACCTACCGCGTCACGGGGATCCCGACGCTCAACATCTACCAGAACGGCGAGGTCGTCAAGCAGATCGTGGGAGCCCGGCCGAAGTCGGTGCTGCTCAACGAGCTTGCCGAGTTCATCGCCTGAGCAAGCCGTAGCCGGTCGAGGGCTGTGGGAGAGATCTCACAGCCCTCGCGGCGTCCCGAGCAGCCCCCAGATCGACCCCGTGCAACCGTTCGGGCCCGGCGCGCGTCTGTCTCAGTAGCCCGGGCTGAGGTTGAGTCCCCCGCCGATCGGGTAGACGATGGCGAGCACGCCCCGCCTGTTCCCGGGGGTCTCGAGCGAGGAGGGTCGGTGTGACCGAGGTACGCACAGCGCACGCCGGCTTCCGGCTCGGTGACCACGGCGACGCGGTCCTGGACATCCGCTCCCGGCTGGCAATGCTCAACCTCGTCGCGCTCGACTCGGCCCAGCCGACCTCCTTCGACCAGGACCTGGACCGCGCGGTGCGGGAGTTCCAGCAGGGTCGCGGGCTGATCGTCGACGGCGTGGTCGGCCCGCACACCTTCCGGGCCCTGGACGAGGCTCGCTGGCAGCTCGGAGACCGGCTCCTGGTCTTCATCGCGGGCAGCGTCCTGCAAGGTGACGACGTGCTGACCCTGCAGCAGCGTCTCCTGGACCTCGGCTTCAAGGTCGGCCGGGTCGACGGCCGCTTCGGGGCGCAGACCGAGCAGGCGGTCAAGGAGTTCCAGCGCAACATCGGGATCCCGCCGGACGGGACCTGTGGCCCGGCCACCCTCAAGGCCCTGGCGCGGCTTGCCCCGCTCGTCCGCGGCGGCAGCCCCAACGCGATGCGCGCCGAGGAGCACATCCGGCGTGAGGGGCCGCAGCTGACCGGCAAGGTGGTCGTCATCGACCCCGGGACGTCTCGCTTGGAGGACCCTGAGGTGCGCGGTCTCGCCGACGCGGTCACCTATGACCTGGCCAAGCGGGTGGAGGGACGGCTGGTCGCGACCGGCGTCCAGGCCTACCTCACCCACCGCGGTGCCGGTGAGCTGGACGAGGACGAGCGAGCGGAGTTCGCGAACCGGACCCAAGCCAACCTCACCATCTCGCTGCGCGTGGACGCGTCGGAGAACGGCGGCGCCTGCGGCGTCTCGACGTACTACTACGGCATCGACGCACACGGCGTGCGCTCGTCGGTCGGCGAACGGTTCGCGGGTCTGGTCCAGCGCGAGATCGTCGCCCGTACAGACCTGGCCGACCTCCGCAGCCACGCCCGGTCCTGGGACCTGCTTCGGCGTACCCGGATGCCGGCAGTGGTCATCGACGCCGGCTACATCACCAACGCCGGCGACGCGGCGCGGCTCTCCGACCCCGCGTTCCGCGACGTGCTGGCCGAGGCAGTGGTGGTCGCGGTACAGCGGGTCTACCTCTCCCCCGAGGCAGACCCCAATACCGGCGTACTGCGAGTCTCGGAGATCCGCGAGCAGTTGCGCGGCGGACTCTGACCTGACCGGTCAGGCGGCGCTTGCCGCCCGGCGCTGGGCAGCCTTCTTCAGGGCCGCCTTCTTCTGGGCCGCCTTGCGAGGGTTCGGACCGGCTTTGGCCACGAGGCTGGTGACCGTGCCTACCGGGTTGGAGCGTGCCTGGTCCAGGAACCCGTTCGGCAAGGAGAGCCGGATGACCTTGTGCCAGGCCGACGCGACCTGCTTGGGCAGCGAGCCGGTGGTGTAGCTGAGGCCGTAGCGCTCGAAGAGGTCCTGCACCTTGGGAGCGATCTCCTGGTACCGGTTGCTCGGCAGGTCAGGGAACAGGTGGTGCTCGATCTGGAAGCTGAGGTTCCCCGTCATCAGGTGCATCGCCTTGGAGCCGCTGATGTTGGCCGATCCGAGCATCTGCCGGACGTACCACTCACCGCGGGTTTCGCCGACGATCGAGCGGCGCTCGAAGGTCTCGACGCCCTCGGGGAAGTGACCGCACATGATGACCGAGTGGGTCCACCAGTTACGGATGATGTTCGCAGTGAAGTTGGCGGCCAGCGTGGTCGGCGCCGACGGACCGGACAGCAGTGGGTGCAGCAGGTAGTCCTTGGTGACCTGGCCTCTGATCTTCTTCAGCACCTGGCGGTAGCGCGCCTTGAACTCCGGGTCGCTGCGTCGCTTCTCGCTGGCCAGGTTCTTGCCGAGCTCGAGGTCGTACGCCGCGATGCCGTACTCGAAGAAGCAGGCGTTGATGAAGTTCCACAGCGGCTGGCCCAGGTGGAACGGCGACCAGCGCTGGTCCTCGTCGACGCGCATGATGCCGTAACCGAGGTCGTTGTCCTTGCCGATCACGTTGGTGTACGTGTGGTGCAGCTCGTTGTGGGAGTGCTTCCACTGCTCCGACGGGGAGACGTTGTCCCACTCCCAGGTCGTCGAGTGGATCTTCGGGTCACGCATCCAGTCCCACTGGCCGTGCATGATGTTGTGGCCGATCTCCATGTTCTCCAGGATCTTGGCCACTGCCAGGCCCGCCGTACCCACGACCCAGGCCGGGGGAAAGAGAGAGACCAGGAGCACGGCACGCGAGCCGAGCTCGAGCCTGCGCTGGTTGGCGATCACCTTGCGGATGTAGGCAGCGTCCCGTTCACCGCGGCTGGCCACCAGCTGGTCGCGGATCGCATCCAGCTCCTTGCCGAGGTTCTCGATGTCCTCGGCGGTCAGGTGGGCGATCGGGGACTGAGGCTTCTTCTGTAGGACGGTCATGGGATCTCCTAGAGCTCGAGGTGGCACGGCCCAGCGGCCGCGCTGATGCAGGTCTGGATCTTGACGTTGTCGCCGTCGACCGCGGTGGTGACAGCGCCGGTGCGCAGGTCCCGGACGGCGCCTTCGCGAAGCGGGATCACGCAGCCGAAGCAGATGCCCATCCGGCAGCCACTGGGCATCAGGGCGCCGGCGGCCTCGCCGGCGTCGAGGATCGGAGTGCCGCCGTCGGCCTCGACGACGAGGCCCTGCTTGGCGAAGGTGACGGTGCCGCCCTCACCGGCCACCACGATCGTGGGACGGAAGCGCTCGGTGTGCAGCTGCTCCTCGATGCCCTTGTCGCTGTAGAGCCGCTCGATGACGTCGAGCAGCCCGGCGGGTCCGCAGGCCCAGGTCTCGCGCTCGGCAAGGTCGGGCACCAGCTCGACGAGTCGGTCCGCTGTGAGGAAGCCGTGGGTGTCGTCGTGGTTCTCCACCAGGACGATCCGGCCGTCCTTGGCGAGCAGTCGAAGCTCACCGCCGAAGATCGCGTCAGCCTTGGTAGGCGCCGCATGCACATGTACGACGTCGGCCAACTGGTCCAGCTGGTGGCGCAGCATGCCCATCACCGGGGTGACGCCGCTGCCGGCCGTGACGAACAGGACCTTGCGCGGCAGCTGCGTCGGGAGGGTGAACTCACCGGTCGCCTGGTCGAGCTGGATCACGGTTCCGGGCCGGACCCGGCGGACGAGATAGCTGCTGACCACGCCCTCCTCGATCGCCTTCACCGTCACGGTGATGCGACCGTCGGTCCGGACCGAGGTCAACGAGTAGGCCCGCCATTGCCGAACGCCGTCGACGTCCACGCCGATGCGGACGTACTGACCGGGCGTGTGCTGTCTCCAGCCCACTCCGGGCCGGATCACCAGCGTGACCGAGTCCTTGGTCTCGGGCTGGACAGACTCGATGCGGCCACGAAGCTGCTCGGGGTTGCGCAGCGGGGCGACGAGGTCGAGGTAGTCCTGGGGCACGAGCGGGGTCGCCACGGACTCGGCTACGCGCCGTAGGCGCTCACGAAGGGTGGTGGTCGGGCTCATGCTTCTAGCATGATGGCTTCAGGGCGTAGAATCCTGACCACTGGCAGTGAACCTGAGTGGAGAAACTGTCCTTTGCGAACAAAGGGGATCTGATGGCGTCCGACTCGTTCCGCCTGTCCGGGGCGGCTGTGACGAGCCTGCGCGCCGACATTCCGGCGGTGGCGGCCCACGTGGTGGCCGCCGTGATCAGCGAGGTGCCCAGCTACGCGGACCCCTTCCGGGGGCGGATGGGGAAGATCATCGAGACAGCCGTACAGACGGCGCTCGAAGGCTTCCTCGACCTGGCCTCCAGCCGCACCGGCATCGCCGCCGGCTCGCGGGTCGAAGAGGTCTTCGAGGCCGCCTACGCGCTGGGGCGGGGCGAGGCACGCGCCGGGCGCAGCATGGATGCTCTGGCCTCGGCGTACCGAGTGGGTGCTCGTCGGGCCTGGCGGGACATGAGCGGTGCGGCCGTCGGCTGGGGGATGCCGGCCGAGGAGATCGCCCAGTTCGCCGAGATGGTCTTCGCCTACATCGACCAGCTCTCCGACGCGAGCGTCTCGGGCCACGCCGACGAGCTCGCGTCGTCCGGGCGCGTGCGCCAGCGAAGGCTCGAGCGGCTCACGGCCAAGCTTCTCGCCGGCGACCCCGAGGACGACCTGGTCGCCGCGGCCGAACGGGCAGACTGGGAGCCTCCACGCACGCTGACGGCGGTGCTGCTGCCTGAGGGCCAGGCGCGCACCGCCCGGACGCTGCTCGACCCGAGCACCCTGCAGCTCGGCGAGGACCCTCCGGGACTGGAGTCGCAGAGCGACCTGACCCTGCTGCTGGTTCCCAACGCCGGCGGTCGCTCCCGGGCCACGCTGCTGCGCGTGCTCCGCGACGGGCCGGCGATCGTCGGGCCGCCGCGCCCCTGGACGGCCGCGCGAGCGTCGTACGACCGTGCCCTGCAAGCTCAGCTGCTCGGCCTAGGCGGCGAGCAGGCTCTGGACACCGATCTCCAGCTGGTCGAGCTCGTGCTGGGCGCCGACCGCGCCGCGTTCGAGGACCTGCGCAATCGCGTCCTGGCCCCGCTGGAGAAGCTCTCACCGACCTCGCGCGAGAAGCTCACCGAGACCCTCCGGTCCTGGCTGCTGCACCACGGCCGCCGAGACGAGGTCGCGGCGGCGCTGTTCGTGCACCCCCAGACCGTGCGCTACCGGATGAACCAGCTACGCGAGCTGTACGGCGACAAGCTCGTCGACCCCCGGACGGTGCTGGAGCTGACCGTTGCCCTCGGGGTGCCGTAAACCTTGGGGCCCTGCCCTCAGACGCGCACCGGCAGCCGCTCGTAGCCGCGGAGCACCCGCGTGGTCCGTCGACTCGGCTCCCCGGCCAGGCGCAGATCGGGGAAGCGCTCGTAGAGCAACCGCAGCGCGACAGCACCCTCCAACCTCGCCAGGCTGGCGCCGAGGCAGAAGTGCGGCCCGGCCGAGAACGCCAGATGCTCGTGCGCGTTCGCCCGGGTCACGTCGAAGGTCTGCGCGTCGTCGAAGACCGCCGGGTCCCGGTTGGCCCCGCCCAGGAAGACCAGCACCGCCTCGCCGGCACTCATCGGAGCACCCGCGACCTCGGTGTCGACGTACGCCTCGCGGGCGGTGAGCTGCACGGGCGAGTCGTAGCGCAGCACCTCCTCGACGGCGTTCGGCCAGCGCTCGGGCTCGTGTCGTAGCAGCTTGAGCTGGTCGGGGTGGGCGTCCAGCTGGACGACCGCGTTGGAGAGCAGGCTCACCGTGGTCTCGAAGCCGGCACCCAGGACGAGCAGCCCCACGGCGCGCAGCTCACCAGCGTCGAGCCTGTCTGGACCCTGGGCTGTCGCCAGCCTGCTGAGCAGGTCGTCACCCGGGTCGGTACGCAGCCGGTCGACGTGTGCCTCGAACCAGCGGTGCATCGCCTGCACCGCGTGACGGGCGCGGCTGAACTGGCGCCACGACAGCCCCGGGTCGAGCAGCGTTGCCGCCTCGTTGCCCCACGCCAGCAGCGGTCCCCGGTCCGCCTCCCGTACGCCGAGGAGGTCGGCGATGACGGCGACCGGGAGCCGGGCGGCGTACGTCGACACCAGGTCGAAACCGTCCTCACCGCTCAGCTCGTCGAGCAGCCCCTCCGCAATGGTGGCGACCTTCGCCTCCAGGCCGGAGACCGAGCGCGCGGTGAAGGCCTTGGCGACCTGCTTGCGCATCCGCGTGTGCTCCGGGGCGTCGAGCGCCAGCAGCGAGGGTGGGTCGACCGGCCCAAGCGCGTACGGGTCTTCCAGCCTCGCCATCAGCCACTTCACCGGCTTCGGGAGCCCGCCACGTCCGGCAGCCACACCGAAGTCGTCGCTGCGCAGGATCTCGTTGGCTGCAGCGTGGCCGACCGTGCCCGAGATCAGCCGTCCCCGGTCGAGCACGGCGCGGCCGCGGAGCTCCTCGTAGGCCGGGAACGGGTTGGCCCGCAGCTCGGGCTCGACGGTCAGCCTCGCGATGAGGTCCCCCTTGCGAGCGGCCGACCGCAGCGACGCCCGCATCAGACCGTGGGAGACGAGCCACGTCCCGTACGCCTTCATGACCCCGACGCTAGGAGGCGACACCGAGTCACACAAGACGCGGCCGGCCAAGAAGCCTCAGCCGCGATGGTTCTGCGGCGCCGACCGGACCGGACGGACCGCGCCGACCAGCCGCTCCAGGGCGGCCTCGATGTCTTCCCTCCAGGTCAGCACCGACTTGAGCTCGAGGCGCAGCCGTGGGTGGCGAGGGTGCGGGCGGTGGGTCTTGAACCCGACGCGCAGCAGGAACTCGGTGGGAGCCGCGCAGTGACCCAGCGTGGTCGCGGTGGCCGTCGAGGTGCCGAACGCCTCCATCGCCCGGATGTCGCCGCGCTTGAGGAGATCCTTGGCCACTGCCTGCATGAGGACGCGGCCCAGCCCCTGGCCGGTGTACCCCGGGGCGACGTAGACCGTGGCCAGCAGCACCGCGTCACCGGAGACGGGCGCGGTCGGAAAGGAGCCGGCTCCGGGGAGGTAGATGCCGGGGGCGTACAGCGCGTAGCCGGCGGGGTCGCCGTCGACGTACACGATGCGACCGCAGGACCCCCACTCGAGCAGGACGCGGGAGATCCAGGCTTCCTTCTCGCTGGCACCCTCGTCACACGACATCGCGCGGCTCCGGGCGACTGGGTCGAGCTCCCAGAACACGCAGCCCTGACAGGCAACCGGCAGGTCGCCGAGGTTGTCCAGGGTGAGCCGAGAGATCTTGCGGGCCACGGCCCTATCGTAAGGCCCGGTGGCCAGGACCGGACCGCTCAGCGCAGGGTGTGCAGGAACTCCTCGATCCGCCCGATCGCCTCGGTCAGCACCGGGATGTCGGGGAGGGTGACGAGCCGGAAGTGGTCGGGCTCGAACCAGTTGAAGCCGGTGCCGTGGGTGACCAGGATCTTCTTGGCCCGCAGCAGTCCCAGAACGAAGGCCTCGTCGTCGGTGATCCCGAACAGCTCGGTGTCCAGCTTGGGGAAGCAGTAGAGGGCGCCGTGCGGTTCCGCACACGTGACGCCCTCGATCTGGTTGAGCAGCCTCCACGCCGTCTTGCTCTGCTCGTAGAACCGGCCGCCCGGCACGATCAGCTCGTTGATGGACTGGTAGCCACCCAGTGCGGTCTGGATCGCGTGCTGTGCCGGGACGTTGGGACACATCCGCATATTGGCCAGCAGGGTCAGGCCCTCAAGGAAGTCCTCAGCCATGTGCTTGGGCCCGGAGATCATCACCCAGCCGGCACGGTAGCCGCAGACGCGGTAAGCCTTGGAGAGCCCGCTGAAGGTCAGGCACAGCACGTCGTCGCCGGCGTACGTCGCGGTGTGGTGGTGGACCGCGTCGTCGAAGAGGATCTTCTCGTAGATCTCGTCACTGAAGATCACCAGCTGGTGCTTGCGAGCGAGGTCGACCAGTCCCTTGACGGTCGCCTCGCTGTAGACGGCGCCGGTCGGGTTGTTCGGGTTGATGATCACGATGGCGTGGGTGTTCGGGGTGATCTTGGACTCGATGTCTTCGAGGTCGGGGTCCCAGCCGTTCTCCTCGTCGCAGCGGTAGTGCACCGGCGTACCGCCGCACAGCGCGACGGCCCCGGTCCACAACGGGTAGTCCGGGGCCGGCACCAGAACCTCGTTGCCGTCGTCGAGGAAGGCCTGCAACACCATGTTGATCAGCTCGGAGACGCCGTTGCCGATGAAGACGTCGTCGACCGCCGTCTCGGTGAGGCCGCGTGACTGGTAGTACTGCGCGACCGCCGTACGAGCGGAGTAGATGCCCCGCGAGTCGGAGTAGCCCTGCGCATCGGGCAGGTTGTGCATCATGTCGGCCAGGATCGCCTCGGGCGCCTCGAAGCCGAAGGGGGCGGGGTTCCCGATGTTGAGCTTGAGGATCTTGTGACCCTCCGCCTCGAGCCGCTGTGCCTCGACCAGGATCGGACCACGCACGTCGTAGCGGACGTGTTGCAGCTTGCGGCTCTGGACGATGGGGCGCATCCCCCCAGTCTCGCAGAGCCGCGTACGAGACTTCGGGGAATTCCATGCCCGTGGACTAGGGTCAGCGCATGCTTGACCTCACCTACCGGATTGTCATCCCCACCGCCAAGGTGTGGTTCCGTGGCATGGACTTCCGCTTCCAGATGTCGGGGTGGGAGAACATCCCCAAGGAGGGCGGCGCCCTCCTTGCGGTCAACCACATCTCGTATGTGGACTTCATCCTCGCCGGGTTCGCGGCCGAGAGGCAGGGCCGGCTGACCCGCTTCATGGCCAAGCGCGAGATGTTCGACACCCCAGGGCTTGGACAGTTCATGCGTTCGCTGCACCACATCCGCGTCGACCGTGGCGACGGGCTCGAGTCTGCGAAGGAGGCGATCCGGCTCCTCAAGGCGGGTGAGATCGTCGGCATCTTCCCCGAGGCGACCATCAGCCGGTCGTTCGAGATCAAGGAGCTCAAGACCGGCGCCGTACGGATCGCGGCCGAGGCCGGCGTACCGCTGATCCCGGTGGTCCTGTGGGGGACGCAGCGGCTCAAGACCAAGGACCACGAGCGGGACTTCTCCCGGCACAAGACGATCGCGATCACGACCGGTACGCCGCTGCACCCGACCGGCAAGGACGCGGCAGCCGAGACAGCAGAGCTCAAGGCCGCCATGGAGCGGATGCTCGACGAGACGATCAAGGCCTACCCGGCCGAGGAGCAGCCGCGTGGTTCCTGGTGGCTCCCCGCCTCACACGGCGGGTCGGCACCGACGCCGGAGCGTGCCAAGGAGCTCGACCGCGAGGAACTCGCCGCGCGGGCCGCGGCTCGGCGAGCGAAGGCGGCTGGACGCCGCAAGTGACCGGCTGACGGGCCGCCCGTCGGCTACGAGGTCTCGGCCACTCCTACGCGGTGACGTTGCGCCAGCTCGGCGTAGTACGGCGGGTTCGCGTCCACCCAGAACTGCGCCACCGTCCCTTCGATCGGCTTCTTGACTTGGGCCGGCGAGCCGACCGCCAGCACGCCCTCAGGGATCTGCACCTCCGGGCTGACCAGCGAGCCTGCTGCCACCATCGAGCCCGCGCCCAGCCGGGAGCCGTCCAGCATGGTGCTGCCGTTGCCCAGCAATGCCTTCTCCGCCAGGACGGCGCCGTGGACGATGCAGCTGTGGGCGACCGTGGCACCTGCCCCGATCTCGACCACCGAGTCGGGGGCGCCGTGCAGGACCGAGTTGTCCTGGACGTTGGCCCCCTCGCGAACCACGATCGTGCAGATGTCTGCACGCAGTACCGCGCCGTACCAGACGCTGGCGCCCTTCTCGACGGTCACGTCGCCGATCAGCGTTGCGGTCGGGGCGACGAACGCCTCGGGATGGACCTGGGGGCTCTTGCCCTCGAACTCGTACAGCGGCATGGCGTCACCGTAGCCCTCACTCGAGCGGCCTGGTGGGTACGAGCCAGGCGACCGCTGCAACCCGTCTCGTGTCGGGCCGCTGCTCGCCGTACCTGGCCAGCAGGGCGGCCAGCTCCGCCCGGAGGTGCGCCGCCTCCTCGGCGGTCAACCAGAGCTGGCGGCGGTCGACGCCGGTCACCGCTCGCCACTCCTCGGGCTCACCCCGCGCGGCACGCGCTGCACGGAGGCGCTGGAGGTCGCGATCGAGGGTCACATCCTCCAGGCCCTCGGTGGCCGCGTCGTCGTCAGTCCAGGTGAGGCCCTCGCTGACGACCTGCCAGGGGCGCGCACGTCCGGTGGAGCCCCGGACCTCCCGGACGAACCCGTGCTGCGCCAGCTTCCGCAGGTGCCAGGAGCAGTTGCTGGGGCTCTCTCCGAGCTGGGCGGCCGCCTGCGTGGCGGTCTGGGGACCGACTGACCCGAGCAGCTCGAGGAGCGCCAGCCGCAAGGGATGGCTCAGGGCCTGCAGACCATGGGGGCTCGTAACCCGGCGGCGACTTAGAGGCACAGTTTGAAAGTACTCTTTCGAAAGGAGTATTTGCTTGCCCATCGTGTTTGACTCGCCGCATGCGATTCCTGGTGCTCGGCGGGACGTCCTGGTTAGGCGGTGCCGTGGCAGCCGCAGCGGTGACCCGCGGCTTCGAGGTGACCTGCCTGGCACGAGGGTCATCGGGCGCGGTCCCGCCCGGGGCCACGTTGGTGCCTGCCGACCGGTGGCAGCTAGGCGCCTACGCCGGGCTGCCGGCGTACGACGCGGCGCTCGAGGTGAGCTGGCAGCCTTCGCTGGTGCGCTCGGCCCTCGCCTCCGTTCACGCCGAGCACTGGGTCTACGTGTCGTCTGTGTCGGTCTACGCCGACGATGGGGATGAATCCCACGGGACCGTGGGAAACCTGTTGCCCCCGTGGCCTGGTGAGAAGGAAGCGACACGTGAGGTGTACGGCGGAGCCAAGGTGTCGTGCGAGCAGGCCTACCAGGCGGCGCTGCCCGCGGACCGGTTCACGGTGGCCAGAGCCGGGCTGATCGGCGGGTACGGAGACAAGTCGGATCGGTTCGGGTACTGGCCCGCCAGGCTGGCCCTGGCTCGGCAAGGCCGCGAGCCGGTCCTGGTACCGGAGCCGGCCGCGCTTGCCGTCCAGGTGATCGACGTCCTCGACCTGGCGGAGTGGTTGGTGCACTGTTGCGTCGAGCGGGTTGCTGGAACCTTCGACGCTGTGGGGCCGCGGGCCACGCTGCAGGAGGTTCTGGATGAGTCCGCTGCCGCCGTCCGGGTAGCACCCACGTATGTGGCCGCCAGCGACGAGCAGCTCACCACGGCAGGGGTGCTCCCCTGGATGGGGCCGGAGTCGCTGCCCCTGTGGCTGGGCGACGCGGAGCGCGCCGCGGGCGCGGTCAGAAGCTCTGCTGACGCTGAGGCCGTGGGGCTCAGGTTGCGACCCGTCGGCGAGACTGTCAGCGGCGCTCTGAGCTGGGAACGTGAGCTGGGACTGGACCGCACCCGAGCCGCGGGACTGTCAGCCGAGCGTGAAACTGCCGTTCTGGAGTCACTTTAAGTCTCTTTGTCGACAAAGCGACATGTCGCTAAATCGACGAGTCGTCAGGGCGACGTGTGTAGCTCGGGTCCATCTGCGCGACGATCCGCTCTAGGTCCGGGATGGACGCGAACTCGATGGAGATCTTGCCCTTGCTGCGGCCCAGCTCGACCTTGACCCGGGTCTCGTACAGATCCGAGAGACGGTCAGCCAGATCCGTCAGCGCCGGGGCCGTCGGCTTAGGGCGGCGAGGCTGGGTGGGCTTGCTGCCCAGTTCACCGACGGCAACGATCTCCTCCAGTCCCCGTACCGAGATTCCCTCGGCCACCACCCGGCCCGCCAACCGGTCCTGAACCGCGGCGTCGTCGACGGCGAGGAGGGTGCGCGCATGCCCCGCCGAGAGCACCCCTGCGGCAACCCGACGCTGAACAGCGGGGCTGAGCTTGAGCAGGCGAAGGGTATTGCTGATCTGGGGCCGGCTTCGCCCGATCCGCCCGGCGAGCTGCTCGTGGGTACAGCCGAAGTCGTCGAGGAGCTGCTGGTAGGCGGCCGCCTCCTCGAGGGGGTTCAGTTGCGCACGATGCAGGTTCTCCAGGAGTGCGTCACGCAGCAGGTCGTCGTCGCCAGTCTCCCGCACGATCGCTGGGATCGTGTCGAAGCCAGCTTCCTGGGTGGCGCGCCAACGACGCTCCCCCATGATCAGCTCGAACTTGTCGTCGCCCAGCGACCTGACCACGACGGGCTGGAGGAGCCCCACCTCCTTGATGGAGAAGACCAGCTCAGCCATCGCCTCCTCTTCGAACACCTGCCGGGGCTGGCGAGGGTTCGGGGTGATCGAGGAGACCGGGAGTTCGGCGAAGTACGCGCCCGCGACCGGCATGAGGTCGGCCTGGCGCGCTCCCGGCGGTAGCGCATCCAAGGCATCCAGCATGTCCACGCGTGGCTTGCGCGTGATCGTGGCCTCTGCAATCGTCCTGGTTCCCGACATGGACGGCGCGTGCGGCAGCGTGGCTGCAGCGGACCGGCGCTCCGAGCCAGCCTCCTCCACGGGAGCCGTCGGGATCAGAGACCCAAGGCCGCGGCCGAGTCCACGGCGCTGCTGGGGCTTGTCGTTCATGCAGGTGCTCCCTTGCTGACCATCTCGCGGGCGGCTTCCAAGTAGGACAGGGCGCCGGGCGAGGCCGGGTCGTAGGTCATCACAGTCTGGCCGTAGCTGGGTGCCTCCGAGACGCGAACCGACCGGGGGATGGCCGTCTTCAGCACCAAGTCTCCAAAGTGCTCGCGGACCTCGTCGGCCACGCCGGCCGACAGGCGCGTACGAGCGTCGTACATGGTGAGCAGGATGGTGCTGATCGCCAGGGTGGGGTTGAGGTTCGCCTTGACCAGGTTGACCGTCTCCATCAGCATCCCCACGCCCTCGAGCGCGTAGTACTCGGCCTGGATCGGTATCAACATCTCGTCGCCGGCCACCAGGGCATTGAGGGTGAGCAGCCCGAGCGACGGCGGACAGTCCACGAGCACAAAGTCGAGGCGGTCCTCGCCCTCAGCGAAGACGAGGGAGTAGCCGTGGATCGCCTTGCGCAGCCGGTTCTCCCGAGCCACCACACTGACGAGCTCGATCTCGGCGCCAGCCAGGTCAATAGTGGCCGGAACGACGAAGAGGCCGTCAATCTCCGGGGAGGGACGCACGATCTCCTCGAACGGGACCCCGTCGACCAGAGCGTCGTACGACGACAGGGTGCCCCGGCGATGCTCGACGCTCAAGGCAGTAGAAGCGTTGCCTTGCGGGTCCAGGTCGACCACCAGGACGCGCTGGCCCAGTTGGGCGAGTGCCGCGGCCATGTTCACCGCGGTCGTGGTCTTGCCCACCCCGCCCTTCTGGTTGGCCACCACCATCACCCGTGTGCGCGACGGGCGGGGCAGCGGCTCCCCCGCTCTCATCTGCTGCTGTACGGCGAGGTGTTGCTCCACCGCTCGAGCGAGCGGGGTGGAGTGGTCGTCATGGTTCGCGCCTTGTTGCGCGACCTCGGCTGCCGTCATGAACGAAGTGCCTGGCGCCGGGTAGGGCCCGAACTGCGACGGCACTGGGGGGGACTGCTCGGGTCGAGTCACAGTCTTCTTCTCCTCAACCTCAACGGCCGGAGCGGCGATCACAGTTTCGGGCTCGACTTCCAGCACTTCCGCCATGGGTGCCACAGCGGGTACATCAGCAACCTCACCTGTTTCACGTGAAACAGCGGTATCTGTGAGACGCGGTGTTTCACGTGAAACGTCGGCCGGTAAGCCGTCCGGCTGTGGATCGCTCTGTGGATTCTGTGGGAAAGCCGTTGACTCTGGCCAACCCAGTCCGCGATCCGGACCCGACGGAGCCGGAAACGCGCCCAGTGACCCCTCTACGGGTGAGAGAAGGGGAGCCTCGTCCGATTGTCGCCGTGACCACCAACGGGCCTGCTTCGACTCCGGCACTGCTCTACCGCCTCTTCCTCTGACCCTGTTTTCGGGCTGAGACCAAACGTAACTGGGAGGGGCGGGTCGCTTCCACTCGCAGCACCGTTGTCTGTGGATCAATCACGCCTTCTCCGTACGACGACACCGTCACCGCTCCCGCGCCGTACGCCCGCAGCTCGCGTTCGGCTGCCGAGATCTCCTCCCGTACGGAGGTCCCCTTCATCGCGACCAGCGCGCCACCCTGGCGCACCAGCGGCATCGACCAAGCCAGGAGTCGGGCAAGCGGCGCCACCGCCCGGGACGTCACGACTGAGAATTCGCGTTGACCGTGGAGTCCCTCGGCGCGGTCACGCACCACTTCCACATTCACGAGGCCGAGGGCAGCCACGACCTCCTCCAAGAACGTCGTCCGGCGAAGCAGTGGCTCCACCAGCGTCAACGACAAGTCAGGACGGGCGATGGCGAGCACCAGTCCCGGAAGGCCGGCGCCGGACCCGATGTCGCAGACATCAAGCCCTTCAGGCAAGGCGTCCCCGACAACGGCGCAGTTGAGCAGGTGTCGCTCCCACAGTCGTGGAGCCTCTCTCGGACCGATCAGCCCGCGCACAACTCCGTCGGTCGCCAGGAGGTCGCAGTACGCCTGGGCGAGTGGGAGACGAGAGTGAAACACCCCCGCCGCCACTGCGGGCGCCGGGGGTGAAGTCGGGGTCGGGACGCTCACGAGCCATCCCGCGGTTTCACGTGAAACATCGTCCTCAGGCAGGCCGGACGACTACGTGGCGCTTCGGCTCGACGCCGTCGGAGTCGGAGACCAACCCGGCGGCGGCGACGGCGTCGTGGACGACCTTGCGCTCGAACGGTGTCATCGGGTCGAGCGCGACCGGCTCGCCGGACTCCTTGACCTGGGCGACCATTTCCTCAGCGAGCTTCTCCAACGCGACTCGCTTGTCTGCCCGGAAGCCGCCGATGTCGAGCATCAACCGAGACCGCTCACCAGTCTCCCGATAGACAGCCAGCCGGGTGAGCTCCTGAAGCGCATCGAGCACCTCGCCTGACCGACCGACCAGTTGGTCCAGATGACCACCCACGATCGACACGGCAGCTCGGTCGCCCTCGACGTCCATGTCGATGTCGCCGTCCAGGTCCGCGATGTCGAGAAGCTCCTCCAGGTAGTCGGCGGCGATGTCTCCTTCTTGCTCCAGACGCCCTGAGCCCTCGTTGGTCTCCTTGTTCTCGTCCTGATCAGCGGCGGACTCAGTCTCAACCTGGTCCGTGATCTCTTCCGTCACGTCGTACTCCTTGTTCTCTGTCAATGTCATGAGGGGCGGCCAGGTGACTTCGGCGGACCCTGCTTCTTGCGCTGGCTGCGTGGCACGTTTCGCGGCTGCTGGCGCGGGGCGGCCTTGGGAGCCTCGACAACCGGCTCGTCGGGCTCCACCAGGGGAGTGCCCCGCTTGGCCGCCTTGGCCCGGACCCGGTCCTCTTTCGCCTTGAACGCGGGCGTACCCGGCGCCGGGTTGCTGCGGATCACGTAGAACTGCTGCCCCATGGTCCACAGGTTCGACGTGGTCCAGTACAGGAGGACACCGATCGGGAACGCGATCCCACCGACCGCGAAGACGACAGGCAGGATGTAGAGCAGCATCTTCTGCTGCCTGGCGTACGGCCCTGTGAGCGCGTCAGCAGGCATGTTCTTGCTCATCAGCTGGCGCTGGGTCAAGAAGGTGGTCCCGGTCATCGCGAGAACCAGCAGACCGGCGAAGACCTGAACGCTGGGGCTGACGTTCGAGCCGGTGAACTTGTCGGCGATGTGGGCACCGAAGAGCGTGGCGTCGCTGAGCTGCTGGACCTGGGTCTCGGTCATCACGCCGCGCGTCCGTCCCCTGGCGGCATTGTCGATCAGCCGGAAGAGGGCGAAGAAGATCGGCATCTGCAGCAGGATCGGCAGGCAGGAGGCGAAGGGGTTGGTGCCAGTCTCCCGGTAGAGCGCCATCGTCTCCGCGGCCAGCTTCTCGCGGTCGTGACCGTACTTCTTCTGCAGCTCCCGGACCTTAGGCTGCAGCAACTGCATGTTCCGGCTGGACTTGATCTGCTTGACGAAGAGCGGGATCAGCGCGGCCCGGATCACCACGGTCAGACCGATGATCGACAGCGCCCACGCCGCACCGGAGTCAGCGGGCAGGAAGGTCGCGAAGAGCGAGTGGAATCCCGAGAGCACCAGCGAGGTGATCCAGTACAGGGGCGCCAAGATCGCACCGAAGAGGTCTGACACTCAGGCTCCTTGAGTCTGGTTGGGCTGGGTTCGTGGTGGGACCGGGTCGTACCCACCGGCCGCCCAGGGGTGGCACCTACCGAGCCGGCGTACGGCGAGCCAGGTGCCTCGTACGGCGCCGTGCGTGGTCACAGCATCGAGCGCGTACGCCGAGCAGGACGGGTGATAGCGACAAACTTGTCCGTATAACGGACTGATGAGCAGGCGGTACGCCTTCAGGAACCAGATGATCGGATACTTCACTGCGCACCCCCTCCAGCCGTCGAACGACCGAGCAGCCGGGAGAGTGCCCGGTCGAACTCAGCCGCGAGCTCGTCGTACGTAGCCCCCGCCGCGGCGGGCAGGGCCCGGACCACGAGCATGGCAGAGCCCGGAAGCGAACTGAGACGCTCCCGGGCAAGGTGTCGGAGTCGCCGTTTCACCGTGTTCCGCGTGACCGCGTTGCCTACCTGCTTGCTGACCACGAAGCCCACCCGTGCCGGCTCCGAACCGGATCCCACCGCGAGGTGGAGTACGACGGTCGGTGTGCCGACGCGTTGACCACGCTTGATCGTCTCGGCGAACTCGGTCCCAGAGGTGAGCCGGCTCCCCGAAGCAAGCACGGTCAGACAGCGAGGCGCTTGCGGCCCTTGGTGCGGCGCGCGGACAGGATCGAGCGCCCCGCACGCGTGCGCATGCGAAGTCGGAAGCCGTGCGTCTTGGCGCGACGGCGGTTGTTCGGCTGGTACGTACGCTTGCTCACGTTGTGCTCCGGCTATCGTCAGGCAGCTAGGAAGGCCACCAGGGGTCAGGGGGATCGGTCTCGCGGGCACGCAGCATCCGCCGACACACGATCGACCGCCCAACGGTACGGCGTAGCGTCATGAGGGGTCAAACCGGCGGCCACCTAGGCCGACATACCGAAGGAACCTGTGGACAACCGCTTGTATCCACAGGCAGCCCTTGTTAGCGTCAGCCCGTCCCGAGATTCCCCACGGCTGACGCACCTCTCATCGAGATCTCCGGCCGGCTCGGAGCCCCCTATCAGACCCGGGGCGCGATGCACAACCTGTGGACAAACGTGTGGACCCACCTCGGAGCTGCACGTCAAATGCCCCCAGATCCGGCTCGACAACCCGGCGAACTCCCCCAACGGGGACTAATCGCCTACAGATGAGGTACATCGTGGAAGCAGAGTGGGAGAACCACGTGGACGAGACCCCAGCAACGGCGGTTCCGCCGGAGCCGGACCAAGGACAGACTCTTGGGCCTACCCACCGCGCACCACAGGACCTCGGCACGGTCTGGCGAGACCTGGTCGAAGACCTCCCGTCCAACCAGAAGGCGTGGCTCACCGACAGCAGGCCGATGGCGCTGCACGAGGGCAACGCGATCATCGCCGTGGCGGACGACTTCACCCGCAACCACCTCGAAGGACGCCTACGCACTCGCCTCGAGGACGCCCTGAGTGCCGCTTTCGCGACCCAGATCAGGATCGCGGTGACCGTCGATCCCCAGCTCAAGCGCGCGGCCGAGCGCTCCGCGCCGGTCCCGATCGTCGAAGAGGTCGACGAGCACGTGTCGACAAGTCTCCAAAGCGACTTGTCGACATCATCGTTCATCCCCGCTCAGGACATCGTCCGCACGGCGGGCAGCGTGCTCGAGACCCGGCTGAACCCGAAGTACACGTTCGAGACCTTCGTCATCGGATCCTCGAACCGATTCGCCCATGCTGCAGCGGTCGCCGTGGCTGAGGCCCCCGGAAAGGCCTACAACCCGCTGCTGATCTACGGCGACTCCGGCCTGGGCAAGACGCACCTGCTGCACGCCATCGGCCACTACGTCCGGAGCCTTTTTGCCGGAGCGCGGGTGCGGTACGTGTCCAGCGAGGAGTTCACCAACGAGTTCATCAACGCCATCCGGGACGACAGGGCGGCCACCTTCCAGCGTCGTTACCGCGACGTCGACGTGCTCCTGATCGACGACATCCAGTTCCTGGAAGGCAAGATCCAGACGCAGGAGGAGTTCTTCCACACCTTCAACACCCTGCACAACGCCAACAAGCAGATCGTCATCACCTCTGACCGGGCACCCAAACGGCTCGAGGCGCTCGAGGACCGACTCCGGAACCGCTTCGAGTGGGGCCTCATCACCGACGTCCAGCCCCCCGACCTCGAGACGCGCATCGCCATCCTGCGCAAGAAGGCCGCCACGGAGCGGATGACGGCCCCGCCAGACGTCCTTGAGTTCATCGCGAGCAAAATCCAGACGAACATCCGTGAGCTCGAAGGCGCACTGATCCGGGTGACCGCGTTCGCTAGCCTCAACCGTCAGCCCGTCGACCTCACCCTCGCTGAGATCGTCCTGAAGGACCTCATCCCCGAAGGAGGAGAGCCGGAGATCACCGCGAGCCTGATCATCGCCCAGACCGCGTCCTACTTCGGGCTCTCCATCGACGATGTCTGTGGGCAGAACCGCTCCCGGGCACTGGTCACGGCCAGGCAGATCGCGATGTACCTGTGCCGTGAGCTCACCGAGCTCTCGCTGCCCAAGATCGGACAGCAGTTCGGCGGCCGCGACCACACCACGGTCATGCACGCCGAGAAGAAGATCCGGACCCAGATGGCCGAGCGGCGCTCGACGTACAACCAGGTCACCGAGCTCACCAACCGCATCAAGCAGCAGGCCCGGCAGCCGTGACCTCAGCCGTGACTAGTTGTGTAGTTCCCTGTGCACGAACCCCTCTCAACCGGGCTTGGGCTGTGGACAGCGACTCCGTACGCCGGCACAACCGCTGCCCGGTGCACAGCAGGCCACAGGTGAGCCTCGTGCGGTCCACAGCGGTCCGGGACGGAAAACCGCACCTGACCTGCACGAACACCGCTTATCCACAGTTTCCACAGCTGTTAACAACCCTATGGAACTATCCATTGATCGGACCTCGATGAACTTCACTGCCCGGCCCTTTCTGGGGACAACCCGCGTCGGAGACAGCCAGGTGCTGACAAGAACTGCGCTTTGTCGCCACGCCGTGGCAGGATGCACAACCGCAGTCTTTGTCATCGCAGGAGGCGAACACCCGTGAAGTTCCGCGTCGAACGCGACGTACTGGCTGATGCCGTCGCCTGGGCCGCCCGTAGCTTGCCCGTGCGCCCCAGCGTCCCGGTGCTCGCCGGTCTGCTGATCGAGACGTCCGAGGACGGCGACGGCCTGGTGCTGTCGACCTTCGACTACGAGACCTCGGCCCGGGCCACGATCCCGGCCTCGGTCCAGGATGAGGGCAAGGCGCTGGTCTCCGGCCGACTGCTCGCCGACATCTGCCGCAGCCTGCCGAACAAGCCGATCGACATGGCGATCGACGGGGCGAAGGTGTCGCTGACCTGCGGTTCTGCCCGGTTCAGCCTGCAAACCATGCCCGTAGACGACTATCCGACGCTGCCGGCGATGCCCGAAGCCACTGGGACCGTCAAGGCCGACGTCCTGGCTGCAGCGGTGGCTCAGGCTGTCACCGCGGCCGGGCGCGACGACATGCTCCCGGTGCTGACCGGCGTCCGGATCGAGATCGAGGGCGACAACATCGCCCTGCTGGCTACCGACCGCTTCCGGCTGTCGCTGCGCGAGCTCAGTTGGGATCCGGGCGCCACGGACGCCAGTGCGGCCGCTCTCGTGCCGGCCAGGGTGCTCGACGCGACCGCGAAGTCGATGACCAGCGGTACCGACGTCACGATCGCGCTCTCCGGGGGTGGGGCGGGAGAAGGTCTGATCGGCTTCGAGGGCTCGGCCGGCGGTGGCGTACGTCGAACCACGACCCGGCTGCTCGACGGAGAGTTCCCGAAGGTACGCACCCTCTTCCCCAACGAGCACACCACGGTGGCCCGGCTGGACCGGGTGAGCCTGGTCGAGTCCGTGAAGCGGGTCTCGCTGGTCGCCGAGCGCAACACCGCGGTTCAGCTCGCCTTCGTCGACGGCTCGGTGACGCTGGACGCCGGCAGCGGCGACGAGGCACTGGCCACCGAGCAGCTCGACGCCCAGGTCAAGGGGGAGTCGATCACCACGGGCTTCAACCCGCAGTTCCTCCTGGACGGGCTGACCGCCATCGAGTCGTCGGTGGTGGAGATCTCCTTCACCCAGCCCAGCAAGCCGGCCGTCATCACCGGCGTCGACGGCGGGCTCGATGGTGAGGCGATCACCGACTTCCGCTACCTGCTCATGCCCCGACGCCTGCTCTCGTAACTCAAGGAGTTCGGATGGACCTCGGGCTCATCGGTCTCGGCAAGATGGGCGGCAACATGCGCACCCGGGTGCGCAACGCCGGCCACACCGTCGTCGGGTTCGACCACAACCACGAGGTCAGCGACGTAGCCACCCTCGAGGAGCTCGTCGCTCGGCTCCCCAGCGGTAAGCAGGGGCCGAGGGTGGTCTGGGTCATGGTCCCCGCGGGTGCACCGACGCGCGAGACGGTGCGCTCCCTGGCCCGGCTGCTCGACGAGGGCGACCTGGTCATCGACGGGGGAAACTCGCGCTGGACCGACGACCTCGTCCATGGCGAGCTCTTGGCCGAGAAGGGGATCGGCTTCGTCGACTGTGGCGTCTCAGGTGGGGTGTGGGGCCTGGAGAACGGCTACGCGCTGATGGCTGGTGGCGCGGCAGCCGACATCGCCCTGGCACAGCCGATCTTCGACGCGCTCAAGCCCGAGGGCGACTCGGGCTGGGTGCACGCCGGCAAGATCGGCGCCGGCCACTTCTCCAAGATGGTGCACAACGGCATCGAGTACGCGCTCATGCAGGCGTACGCCGAAGGGTGGGAGCTGCTCCAGGCCGCGGACCTGGTCGAGAACGTCACCGAGGTCTTCAGCTCCTGGCGTGAAGGCACGGTGATCCGTTCCTGGCTCCTGGACCTGCTCGTGGCCGCCTTGGAGGATGAGGGCGACCTCGGGTCGATCCGCGGCTATGCCGAGGACTCGGGCGAGGGCCGGTGGACGGTCGAGGCCGCCATCGAGCACGCCGTACCGATGAACGTCATCGCCAGTTCGCTCTTCGCCCGCTTCACCTCGCGTCAGGACGACGCGCCCGCCATGAAGGCGATCGCGGCCATGCGCAACCAGTTCGGCGGCCACGCCGTACGAACCGAGGCTCCGCCGACCACCGAGGGTGACCAGCCCGCCGGCCCTCCGGAGCAGTCCCCCGCGGCAGCCAAGGCCGCTGAGAAGGACCCGGCCAACCCCCCGGCTGTCGAGCAGTGACCTCTTGCACGTAGTCCACCTCTCCCTGCATGACTTCCGCTCCTACGACGTGGTCGACGTACAGCTCGGCCCCGGGGTCACCTCGTTCGTCGGGCGCAACGGGCAGGGCAAGACCAACATCGTCGAGGCGGTCGACTACCTCTCCCGGCTGGCCAGCCACCGGGTGGCCACCGACGCGCCCCTGGTCCGGCACGGCACGGAACAAGCGGTGGTCCGCGCCAACGTCGTACGCGATGACCGTGCCGCCCTGGTGGAGGTCGAGATCAACCCGGGGCGCTCCAACCGTGCCCGGATCAACGGCTCCGCGCTCCCCCGCGCCCGAGAGCTGCTCGGGCTGGTCCGCACGGTGCTGTTCAGTCCGGAGGACCTGAGTCTGGTCAAGGGCGACCCGAGCGACCGGCGCCGGTTCCTCGACGACCTCCTGGTGCTGCGCGCCCCCCGGTACGCCGGGGTCCGCTCGGACTACGACCGGATCCTGCGACAGCGCAACGCACTGCTCAAGACCGCCCGCGGCAACCGCCGCCGTCCCGACGAGCACTTCGACTCCACCCTGTCGGTCTGGAACGGTCAGCTCGCCCGGGTCGGCGCCGAGCTCCTGGCGGCACGCCTGTTCCTCGTCGACGAGCTGCGGCCGCTGGTCGCTGAGGCGTACGCCGAGGTGGCCCGCGACGCGACCAGCAGCGAGGTCACCATCACCTACCAGCCGTCCTTCGAGCTGCCGCTGGCTCTGGCTCCGGACCGGGACACTCTCGCCAAGGCCTTCGAGGAGGCACTGGAGAACCGCAAGCAGGACGAGATCGACCGCGGCGTCAGCCTGGTCGGGCCGCACCGCGACGAGCTGGTGCTGGGGCTGGGTCCCCTGCCGGTCAAGGGGTACGCCAGCCACGGCGAGTCCTGGTCGTTCGCCCTGTCGCTGCGCCTCGCGTCGTACAACCTGTTGCGCGCCGGTGGTGACGACCCGATCCTGATCCTTGATGACGTCTTCGCCGAGCTCGACACCGACCGTCGCCACCGCCTGGCCGAGCTGGTGGCCGGCGCCGAGCAGGTCCTGGTCACCGCCGCGGTCGAGAACGACGTTCCCCCCGAGCTGGCCGGTACCCGATTCACTGTGGCCGACGGCGAGGTGCGACCCGGATGACTGACGAGCCTCCGGTTCCACGTGAAACCGAGCCCCACGACGACACCGGGCTCGACCTGGCCAAGTCCATCGCCCGCGGACTGGCCGGCACCGGTCGCAAGACGAGACGGCCGAAGCGACGCACCACCGAGCCGAAGTTTTCCGGCGCCCACCCCGACGACCGCGACCCGCAGCTGCTGGACAGCACCATCGGCCGCCTGGTGGCCGAACAGGGATGGTCGACCGACGTCCGGGTCCACGGGGTCTTCGCGCGCTGGGAGGCCATCGTGGGGCGCGAGGTGGGCCAGCACTGCAAGCCTGAGTCATTCGACCAGGAGCAGGCCAAGCTCGTCGTACGCACGGACTCGACGGCTTGGGCCACGAACCTCAAACTGCTCCTCCCCACCGTCCTGAAGCGCCTGAACGAGGAGCTTGGTCAGGAGACCGTGAAGCTGATCGACGTCCTCGGGCCCACCGGACCGAGCTGGAAGAAGGGCCCTCGCTCCGTCCGGGACGGCCGTGGCCCCCGGGACACCTACGGCTGACCTGTCCGGCCTCTCCGGGGGTCCGCGGAGCGGGGCTGCGGCAGCAACGGCGGAGGGTCGTCGCCCGCAGCCGTGGAGTGCCGAGCAGGCCCGCATCCGTCGATCTAGGACGTCTTCCCCGGTATGGGGACCCATCGCACCCCCTGAACGCCCGTCCGATCCGCCCTCTGTGGCCCGACAGAGGGCGTCCAGGACTGATTCAGCCCGGATTCTCCGGGGCCCCCACCCTCGAAACCGGCCGTAGACCCGGTAAGATGGCTTTCGGGTCGTTCCCCGTCCTTCCCCCGCTGAGCGAGGGCCCAGGGGCGACCTTCGTCATGTCTGCACCACATCGAGAGGGACTCTGTGAGCGAGAGCGTCCGAGCCGCCGGCCCCGTCACTGTCACCGACGCGTACGACGCCTCTGCCATCCAGGTGCTGGAGGGTCTTGAGGCGGTCCGTAAGCGTCCGGGGATGTACATCGGCTCCACCGGGGAACGCGGCCTTCACCACCTGGTGTGGGAGGTCATCGACAACTCCGTCGACGAGGCTCTTGCCGGTCACTGCGACCGGATCGTCGTCACGCTGCTGGAGGACGGTGCGGTCGAGGTCTCCGACAACGGGCGCGGCATCCCCGTCGACATCCACCCGGTCGAGGGCATCCCCGCTGTGACGGTGGTGCTGACCGTGCTCCACGCGGGTGGCAAGTTCGGTGGCGGTGGCTACAAGGTCTCCGGCGGGCTGCACGGCGTGGGCGTCTCGGTGGTCAACGCGCTGTCGAGTCGCCTCGAGGTGGAGATCAAGCGCGACGGGTACCGCTGGACCCAGGCCTTCGAGTACGGCGTACCGACCGGCGAGCTACTGCGCCACGAGGCCACCGACGAGACCGGAACGACGACCCGCTTCTGGGCCAGCGAGACGATCTTCGAGACCACGCACTACAACTTCGAGACGATCACCAACCGCTTCCGCGAGATGGCCTTCCTCAACAAGGGCCTGGAGATCGTCGTACGGGACCAGCGCCGGCATGCCGACCAGATCATGGAGGCGGTCGAGGACGGCACCGTCAACAACGACCTCGACGTCGAGCCCGCTGACGAGGTGCACGCCGGCGAGGCCGGCGGGTTGGAGCGGACGTTCAAGTACGACCGCGGGCTGGTCGACTACGTCGAGCACCTCAACAAGCGTCGCGACCCGGCCCACCCGAGCATCGTCAGCTTCGAGGCCCAGTCCACCGACCAGTCCGGCAGCGACCAGGGCATGAGCCTCGAGCTCGCGATGCAGTGGAACACGACCTTCACCGAGTCGGTGCACACCTTCGCCAACACCATCAACACCCATGAAGGCGGCACCCACGAGGAGGGCTTCCGTTCTTCGCTCACCAGCCTGGTCAACAACTGGGGCGAGGAGTGGGGCCTGATGAAGAAGAAGGAGGACCGCGTCTCCGGCGACGACATCCGCGAGGGCCTGACCGCGATCATCTCCATCAAGCTCGCCGAGCCGCAGTTCGAGGGCCAGACCAAGACCAAGCTCGGCAACACCGAGGCCAAGGGCTTCGTCCAGCGCATCGTCAACGACCAGCTCGGCGACTGGTTCGAGAAGAACCCCAGCGAGGGCAAGGACATCGTGCGCAAGTCGATGGCCGCAGCCCAGGCCCGCATCGCGGCGCGCAAAGCGCGCGACCTGGCGCGTTCGCGCAAGGGACTGCTCGGCGGCGGTGGCCTGCCCGGCAAGCTCGCCGACTGCCAGTCGACCAACCCCGAAGAGTCCGAGATCTACATCGTGGAGGGCGACTCGGCCGGTGGCTCGGCCAAGGGTGGTCGTGACCCGCGCACCCAGGCGATCCTGCCCATCCGCGGCAAGATCCTCAACGTCGAACGTGCCCGGATCGACAAGGTGCTGGGGAACAACGAGGTCCAGGCGATCATCTCCGCGCTCGGCACCGGCATCCACGAAGAGTTCGACATCGACAAGCTGCGCTACCACAAGATCGTGCTGATGGCTGACGCCGACGTCGACGGCCACCACATCAAGACGCTGCTGTTGACGCTGCTCTTCCGGTTCATGAAGCCGCTGATCGAGTACGGCTACGTGTACCTCGCACAGCCGCCGCTCTACCGGCTACGGTGGAACAAGCCGCACGAGCACGAGTTCGTCTTCTCCGACGCCGAGCGAGCCGCGGTCACCCGCGACGGCCTGGCGGCAGGCAAGAAGCTGCCCAAGGAGAACGCGGTCCAGCGGTACAAGGGTCTCGGCGAGATGAACGCCTCCGAGCTGTGGGAGACCACGATGGACCCCAACTCGCGTCTCTTCCTCCAGGTGACCCTCGAGGACGCCCTCCAGGCCGACGAGATGTTCTCGGTCCTGATGGGCGAGGACGTCGAGCAGCGCCGCAGCTTCATCCAGCGCAACGCCAAAGACGTCCGCTTCCTCGACATCTGACCGAGTCGTACGACGCAGAAAGACTGATCTCCAGTGACTGAAACCCCCATCGAGGGAGGCGGCCCCACGGGTCGCATCGACCAGGTCGAGCTCCAGGTCGAGATGCAGCGCTCCTACATCGACTATGCGATGACCGTCATCGTCGGGCGGGCCCTGCCCGACGTACGCGACGGGCTGAAGCCGGTGCACCGCCGCGTCCTCTACGCCATGTACGACGGCGGGTACCGCCCCGACCGCGGCCACTCCAAGTGCTCGCGCGTGGTGGGCGATGTGATGGGCCAGTACCACCCACACGGCGACTCGGCGATCTACGACACCCTGGTGCGGCTCGCGCAGCCCTGGGTGATGCGGCACCCGCTGGTCGACGGCCAGGGCAACTTCGGCTCTCCGGGCAACGACCCGGCCGCGGCCATGCGGTACACCGAGTGCCGGATGGCGCCGCTGGCGCTGGAGATGGTCCGCGACATCGACGAGGACACCGTCGACTTCGTCCCCAACTACGACGGTCGCTCGCAGGAGCCGAGCATCCTGCCGGCGCGCTTCCCGAACCTTCTGGTCAACGGCTCGGCCGGTATCGCCGTCGGTATGGCGACCAACATCCCGCCGCACAACCTGGTGGAGGTCGCCGACGGCGTCCAGTGGGCGCTTCAGAACCCGACCGCCTCCCGCGAGCAGCTGCTCGAAGCCCTGATGGAGCGGATCAAGGGGCCCGACTTCCCCAACGGTGCGCTGATCGTGGGCCGCCACGGCATCGAGCAGGCCTACCGCACCGGCCGCGGCTCGGTAACCCAGCGGGCCATCGTCGACATCGACGAGGACGCCAAGGGCCGGACCTGTCTGGTGATCACCGAGCTGCCCTACCAGGTCAACCCGGACAACCTGGCGGTCAAGATCGCCGAGCTCGCCGACAGCGGCAAGGTGCAGGGCATCGCCGACGTACGCGACGACTCCTCGGGCCGGACCGGCCAGCGGCTCGTCGTCGTACTCAAGCGCGACGCGGTCGCCCGGGTCGTGCTCAACAACCTGTTCAAGCACACCGAGCTGCAGACCAACTTCGCCTGCAACATGCTCGCGATCGTCGACGGCGTACCGCGCACCCTGACCGTCGACCAGTTCGTCTCGCACTGGGTCGCCCACCAGGTCGAGGTCATCCAGCGTCGTACCCGCTTCCGGCTGCGCAAGAAGGAGGAACAGGCTCACACCTTCCGCGGCCTGGTCAAGGCGCTCGACGCCCTCGACGAGGTCATCGCGCTGATCCGCCGCTCCCCCACGGTCGACGAGGCCCGAGGGGGCCTGATGACCCTGCTGGAGATCGACGAGATCCAGGCCACCGCGATCCTGGACATGCAGCTGCGTCGGCTGGCCGCCCTGGAGCGGCAGAAGATCATCGACCAGCTCGCCGAGCTCGAGCTCGAGATCGCCGACCTGAAGGACATCCTCGCCGACGAGGCCCGGCAGCGGACGATCATCTCCGAGGAGCTGCAGGTCGTCGTCGACAAGTTCGGCAACCCGCGACGCTCGCAGTTCATCCCGGCCGACGGTGACCTGTCGATGGAGGATCTGATCCCCGACGAGGACCTCGTCGTGACGATCACCCGCGGTGGCTACGCCAAGCGCACTCGGGCCGACCTCTACCGGACCCAGAAGCGCGGCGGCAAGGGCGTCCGGGGCGCCACGCTTCGCGTCGACGATGTCGTCGAGCACCTGATGGCGACCAGCAACCACCACTGGATCCTGTTCTTCACCTCGGCCGGGCGGGTGTACCGCACGAAGGCCTACAACCTTCCCGAGGCCTCCCGGGACGCCAAGGGTGGGCACGTGGCCGGGCTGCTCAGCTTCCAGCCGGACGAGAAGATCGCCCAGGTGCTGGCCATCCGCGACTACGAGCAGGCGCCGTACCTGGTGCTGGCCACCCGGACCGGGCTGGTCAAGAAGACCAAGCTCGCCGACTACAACAGCCCACGGCAGGCCGGCGTCATCGCGATCAACTTCCGTGACGACGACGACGAGCTGATCGGCGCGGAGCTCTGCGGTCCCGACGACGACATCCTGTTGCTCTCTCGCAAGGGCTCGGGGCTGAGGTTCCACGCCGACGACGCCCAGCTGCGGCCGATGGGGCGCGCCACCTCCGGCGTCACCGGAATGAAGTTCCGCGGAGACGACTCGCTCCTGTCCATGTCGGTGATCACCGCCGAGCAGGCGGCGGTCGAGGAGGCGACCTCGGACGACGAGTCCCAGTACGTCTTCACGATCACCGACGGCGGCTTCGCCAAGCGCACGCGGATCTCGGGTTACCGGGCGCAGGGGCGTGGCGGCCTGGGCGTCAAGGCGATGAAGCAGGACGACGAACGAGGCAACCTGGTCGGTGGCTTCATCGTCGTACAGGGCGACGAGGTGCTGGCCATCAAGCAGTCCGGCCAGGTGACCCGCTCGGCCATCGACGACAACCTGCGTCCGACCGGACGGGACACCAAGGGCGTCAAGTTCGTCGGGGTGAGCCCGGGCGACCTGGTGGTCAACGTGGCCCGCAGCGTCGAGTCGACCCTCCCCGAGGCGCTCCAAGCGGAGGAGACCAACGACGTCGACCAGTTGCCGGAGGTCGCGGAGGCGGTTGATCTTGCCGAAGATGCGACAATCGGTGAGGGTGGCCAGGCCACCGACGGGGACACCGAGGAGCAGTGATGACCGACCGACGTAGCGAGGACACCAGACCGCTGCCGCATCGCAGCCTGGGTCCTTCCCAGGACGGGGAGGCGCGCAAGCCCCTGTCCGAGCGGGTCTCCGCGGCCATCGCGACAGCCGGCCAAACGGTCCAGACGGCCGCCGGCACCGCTGACTCCAAGGCGCAGCAGGAGACCCGGACCGGGAGCAACCAGCCCGTAGTCGGGAAGCTCGGGACCACCCCCGCACGCTCCACAACACCGGCCAGGATCCGTCGGGCCCGCCTTCGGCTGACTCACGTCGACCCCTGGTCGGTGATGAAGACCGCGTTCCTGCTCTCGGTCGCGATCGGGGTGGTGACGGTGGTGGCCGTGGCCGTCGTGTGGGGCGTGCTCGGCGTAGCCGGGGTCTGGGACTCGATCAACAAGACCGTCCTGGACGTCATCGGTGGGGACACCAGCGAGACGTTCGACATCCGTGACTACCTGGGCACCAGCCGGGTGATGGGCTTCACCATGATCGTGGCCGTCGTCGACGTCGTCCTGATCACAGCCATCGCGACGTTGGGTGCCTTCCTCTACAACCTCTCCGCGGCCCTCCTGGGCGGCCTGGAGGTCACCTTGACCGAGGACGATCACTGAGCGTGGGCGACGTACCCCGGGAGCCCGGCCGTTTTGTGGGGGCCCGCGGGCATGAGGTAATCTTCCTCGTCGGCCAGCTACGTCTGGTCGATCGTTTTGCGGGCCTATAGCTCAGACGGTTAGAGCGCTTCCCTGATAAGGAAGAGGTCAGAGGTTCAAGTCCTCTTAGGCCCACCAGATCTCGCTTCCAACGAAGGGATCACCATGAAGAAACTCCTCCTGCTCGCGCTCGGTGCCGTAGGCGCCGTGATCGCGATCAAGAAGACCAAGACCGGCCAGCACGAGGCCGCTCTCTGGGCCGAGGCCACCGACAGCGTCAAGCGGGACTGACGCACTCCGGGCGGCGTACGCCGTACCAGGGGCCATGGCGCAATTGGTAGCGCACCTGCTTTGCAAGCAGGGGGTTAGGGGTTCGAGTCCCCTTGGCTCCACCACGTGAACCTGCAGGTGAGCGGCCCTTTCACGGGTTTGGCACCTACCCAGGATGCTGCCCAGTCCTCGACCTGCAGCAGTGATCTGCAGCAGTTTCGGTGCCGCCGCTGACCGCCAACTCGGTCGTCCTCGCAGGCATGTATCACGGGTGTGCCTTGGTGTCTCACGTGTGTCGGCGGAGAACTCCAGTGCCAAGTGTCAGGAGGCGTTCGGGAGGCGTAGCCTCCGGCCAGAGTGCTCGGCGACGGCGGGGTCCTCGAAGGCGTTGGAGGCGTCGAGGTCTGCTCGGCACCGATCCCAGTCCGACCAGTCAATCGCTGCTACCCATCGGCGTGAGAAGTCCATGGCCGCGGTGAGTGCTGCGACGCCACTCCCGTTCGTTGCGCCGTTGAGGGTGGCTAGGTAATTGTTGCGGTAACTGGTTGGGATGATGATTCGGTGCTGACCGCGGGCGACCAGCTCGGCGTTGGTCAGAACACGCGCCACGCGTCCGTTACCGTCGTCGAACGGGTGGCACTCCGTGATGAGGAACATCATCATCACGGCGCGGTGGAACGGATCGACGAGACCCGCGAGGTGTTCCCAGCCGGCTCGCAGTGTGCCTTCGACTTGGCTGGGCGCCACGAACGTGGTCGCGCCTGCGTAGTTGAACTCCGTCTTTATCTCGCCTGGGCGCTTCTCGGGCCTCCCAGCCATCAGGACCCGGTGGCGGTCCTTAAGCATGGTGATGAGTTCGTCGGCGTCCCGGGGCGCCTGGCTCATCAGCGTCAGGTCGTTGACGATCCGGTAGGTGCCGGAAACGTCGTGTGCGTCCTTGGGGCGCGCTTCGGGCACCTCACCTTCAATGGCTATTGCGTATGCCTCCTCGACGGAGAACCGTGTGCCCTCGATGTAGTTGGAGAAGTACGCCTCGAAGAACGGCAGCCACTTTCGATCGGTATCCGGGCCGGAGATGGGCCGCGCGATCGGGGCGATCGCTTGAAGCTCAGCGGCGGCCTTGGCGAAAAGATCGACTCGAGCCGCGTCGTATGGGGTGCCATCGACGCGTGCCTGAAGTCGCTCGGAGTCAATGGGGGCCCCGGTGTAGGTGCCGCTGGCGGCCGCAAGAAGGACCCGCACCTTCTCCACAGTCGCAGGTTCGAAGAACCCTCGAATCTGGTCGACGGAGGCCAAGGCATTAGCGAGGTGGGATCCAGTGCCGGTGGCTGCGAGCTGGTCGATGCGGTCGCCGACCGCCTCCATGCCCGCGGGCCGGGAGGGACGGTGTTTGGCGGGACGGCCCCCGGTCTCGGCGTTCTCTAGGAGACTGCGGGCGACACCAGACATGTGCAAGCCGTTGAACCGCATATCACCAGGCAGCGGACCTGGCCCGACGCGGCACGACACGGTGACACCAGGCAGAGCGAGGTCAGCCTTGCGAGGCGGTGCAGGGTGGCATATAAAGACCCACTGGCCGCGGCCACCGTCGAAGGCGGTGCGGTCGCACACCACAGCGTCAGGCCAGTAGTGGGCGATGATCTCCCAGATGTGATGGCGCGCGAGCGATTCGACCGGTAGTGAAGACCCGACGACGTACAAGCCGGCGGCGAGTTTGATCGCGTCTCCGCGCCTGTGCAGCCGCGTCAGGTGCGCGGCGTTCGCGCGCGTCGAGATGTACAGAGTCCCCGTAGGGTGGTCCGGAGCGATTGGCGGTCGCACAAACGCCTCCCGTCAGGGCAACAGATTAATTGAAACCTTCGGCTTCAAGCAACAAAAACAATATAAGTATGCCCCATACTCTCCGATCAAGCAACAAAAAGAGAGAAACCCTGTGCGTCGGGATGTCGTCCCAGGCAACGATTGCGGAAAAACCTAGAACTGGAAGCGCGCACTAGAGCAACGATTTCACGTAAATCACTGGGCGCGAAGGCAACAGATTACTCAAAACCTCCTGCCTCGGGTTCTGCGCACTGGGGCGGAGTGCTCGCGGCAGGCGAGCACCGAACTCAACGCAACATCGCCCTTCTCTTGCTCATCATCATCATCAACATGTCGGTCGGCACGACGTGAAGACGCCAAGCGCGTCGGGCATGTTCAGGAGAGTTGATCTCCAAGCCGCTCGAGAGCCTCTTTTATGCCCGGTGCAGCAACCTGGCTTGGTGCCCACCTCCGCGGTACGAGGTGCCAACTATGTCGCGAGACAGGTGCCAACTATGTCCTGCAATCAGTCACCCTTGGCTCCACCGCAGGCACGCCTTGTCAGTAGGCAAAGACATGGGCGCTCAGTACGTCGATCTCGCGGCGAGGATCCCCGAAGAAGGCACCGATCCGGCGCGAGACGATCTGGAAGGGACGCTCGCGTGCGGACCCGTCAGCCTTCCAGTTGTTCACCGGCACGATCAGGAACAGATGGTGAGCGTCGGTGGCGATATGGGCCTTCCAGAGGTCCTTGAGGTCGTGATTGTTCGTGGTGGTGCCGCCACGCTCGACCTCGGCGATGATCCCCCGGCCTTGCCCGATCGCGAAGAAGAAGTCCGGCCTGGCGTGGGTGACGAATCCGCTCTGCGGAGTCAACACGACCTCCTCACGGAAGCCGAGTTCCTCACGGAGCAGGACCGCGAAGTGGTCTTGGAGCGACTTGCTCTTGGCTCCATGAATATGAAGGCTGGCGATCTCACTCCGCGTCGCCCGAACGTGGTCGACGAGTTGAAGGGCGAGCCGGTCCACCATCGCCAACTCGCCGGCGTACTCGGGCGGGACGACCGCCTTCGTATGCCGGGTGTACCCCTCCACAAACCAGCAGCTTCGCAGCTACCGGCACATTCAGCTAGCCCGTGCCCAGTCGGATGCAGGTGCTGTGCGGGACGGTCCTGGGGCTGTTGAACCAGCCTCGGCCTACGTCGTGCAGAGCTCCCTACCGACCGTTCATCGACCGTCTCCGGGGGCTCCGACAGAGATTTCCACAGAAGAACACTGGGGATCGGTTCGGCATTGACCGGCGCTAAACCTGGCTTTATATTCCTGTCTATTCCTAAGTATTCCAGATTGTTCCATCTGCCTTCTCGGGCAGCTCTTTCCTCACGGTCCCTTTGCTCGACCACCAAGGAGAAACAGATGCGCAGTGTCTTCCTAGCCGTCGCACCGCCGGGTGCGGGGACCCAGACCGAGATCACCCAGGCCGTGTGGTGGAACTGATGCGGCGAGAGCACGCCATGACCGTCGCGGCCATCGGAGCCGCCGTGGCCCTCGGCCTCGGCGCCGGGTACGCCGGAGGGCGCAGCCACGCGCCGTCCGACCTGCTCAGCGTTGATCGCGACGTGGAGGGAGTGGTGCTGAACATCTCGTCGGACCACGACGCGATCACGCTGGCCACCGACGACGGTGAGCTCGCGCTGCGCCTCCTCGACGGCGACTCGCTGGCCCAAGGACAGAAGGTCACCGGGACCGTCCTCGACGTGCGGCTCGACGGCGCGAGCGAAGCCGTCTTCCTCCCGCACGTAAGCGGCCCCTGAGCTAGCGTCGCCGTCGGCGTACCAGGGCCGCGGCCGACCAGGCCACGCCCCCGCCCAGCGCCAGCGCGAGGCAGAGCAGCTCGAGCCGCCACCCCGGCGGGTCGAACCGGACCGTGACGGTCTTCCCTTCAGCATCGGCCGGCAGGTCCAAGGTCAGCAGGTAGTCGTCGACCGGGTCGCTGAACGAGCCCAGGGACGTGCGGTAGCCGGGCCAGTCCAGCCGGCTCAGCACGACCTGGCCACCAGCCGCGGGCACGGAGTCGACCTCGAGCTCGACGGTCCGGTCGTCCACTCGTACGGCGTGTACGGTGGTGCCTTCCGACGACCACACCGGTCCGCCCGCAGTCGGCAGCGGCACGTCACGAACCCACGTCACCGTGCGGTCGGTCTCTTCGCTGAGGTGCCACCCCTGCGGCACCGGTGGCGATCCGACGTCGGCCTTGATCAGGAGCAGCGTGCTCACCGACAGCAGGTCGATGCGGAGCCTGTCAGTGGTCGGCTCGACCGAGAAGAGGGTGGCCAGGACCTCGGGACAGGTCTGGCCGTGGACGCGGATGCAGTACCGGTCGTAGTAGGTCCGGAACGAGATGGTGGTGTACGTGTTCTGCACCGGGTGCGGGTTCAGGTACCACATGGACCCGGCGAGCACCTCGGCCGTGAGCGCCGGGTCCTCGATGATGCGGTTGTCCTGCTGGCCCACCACAAAGACGTCTCCCTCGGCGGTGGCCAACTGGGTGCGGTAGCCGGCCAGGTCCCGCGGCAGGTTGCGCTGGTCCGACGGTGGCGTGGGGAACCAGGCGAGCTGGAGAGCGACGATGCCGAAGGTCACGGCCGCCGCAACGGCGGTGGCCGCCCTCGGCCGTGACCCGATGAGGGAACCCACCACCAGGAACGCCCCGGCGACCAGTGCCCCCCCAACCAGGTGCTCGGCGCCATTCGGCTGGTCCCCTACAGTCAGCCACACCGCCGCGCCACCGACCCACCCCAGACCGGCAGCCAGACGCGTCCTGGTCAGCGAGGCTCGGTACCGCGACAGCAGCACCGCCAGGAGTATGGCGAGGAACTGGACCAGGAACGGCTCCAGTCGCATCGGCCACCGCAGCGGCCCGATCGACGCCGGACCGTTGAGGATCACCACGGTCAGGGCCACCGCCAGGAGCGGCCCCGCAAGGATTCGCCAGTCCCGGCGGACCGACTGCCAGCGGACCAGCACCAGCAGGGGCATGAACCAGCCGGCGTACCTCCAGGCGACCTGCTGCTCGAAACCGCCCTCGGCTCCGGAGGTCGGCAGGAAGGAGGTCAGCACCTCCACAGGCGTCGTGGTCAGCCGGCCATCGGTGGCCAGCACGTCGCCGACCCTGATCGTCGACTCCATGGTGAGCAGGCCAGGCAGGTACACCGCCACCGCGAGCAGACCACAGAAGCCGGTAACCGCCAGCAGCGCCAGTACGCGACGCCGTACGCCGGAGGCGAGGGTCTCCACCGCCAGCCCGACCAGGACGACCACCAGCATCAACGGTCCGTAGACGTAGCCGGTGGTGACCAGGAGGTAGCAGAAGAGCAGCGCCAGGAACGGGTGCGAACCCGACACCGTGCTGCGCCGGATCGCCCACCAGGTCCAGGGCATCAGCGACCAGATGGTCAGCCCGGCCACCCACGACGGCAGCTCGAGCCACAGTGTCATCCCGCCCAGGACCGAGACCAGGCCCGCGACGTAGGCGGCTAGGGGGTGGGCGCCGTACGAGCGGGCCAGGACGTAGCAGCCGACGGACCCGAAACAGGCCAGCACGAACTTGACCGTGGTGGCGAGACCGAGCACCCACGGGCAGACCGTGGCGAGCAGGCCGAGGCCCCACACCACCGGGTTGAGGATGGCCCACTGACCTTCGGCGGCGAAGTTCCCGGCGCGCCAGGTCTGCGCGTCGAAGACCGGGAGGGTGCCGGACCGGAGCTCTTCGCCGACGTGGAACCACCAGCCGTAGTACGCCGACTGCGTGTCACCGCGGAAGAAGTACTCCAGGTCCACGAGCAACGGGAGGCAGAGCGCCAGTACGACCGAGAGCACCGTCGCACCGATGCCGAGGACATCAGCACGTGACCACGCGGCGCGCATCGAAGACTCCCCCGGCAGACCGGCATCGTTGACCGGCCTCACTATTACAGACCGCGAGGGCAGTCCCGTCACCCAGGCGCGGGGTTGCCGTCCGGCTGGACGACGAGCCACAGGCCGCCGTACCCGTTGACGTCGTGGCAGAGCACCTGTCCCTTGCCCTCGTGCGCGTAGTAGTAGAGCGGGTGTCCGCGGTAGGTGACCTGCTGGGAGCCGTCGCTACGCCGGGTCGTACCGAGCAGGGAGGAGCGTGCCTGCCCGTCGGCCACCGGCTCCCCCTTGGTGAGCACCGGAGGCCAGGCCTCGGCACACGCGTCGTAGCACCGAGGATCGGGGGTGCTCTCCAGGTCGAAGAGGTAGATCGCCTGGCCGGAGGCGTCGAACAGCATCGGTCCGTAGTCAGAGCTGTCGGTGGTGATGGTGATGCCCGGCTTCGCCGGAGGCGGGGTCGTGCCGGGCGCAGGCGTGACCGACGGTGAGGGCGTGACCGACGGTGAGGGCGTGGAGGTCGGTGTCCGGGTCGGAGCCTCGGCAGTGGGCGTCGTCGAGGCGCAGCCGCTCAGTGCGAGCACCGTCACCACAAGCAGGGTCTTCATCCCTCGAGTGTGACGGACGGAGCCGCCCGCAGGTCTGACGAGTCCCTTACGGACCGTAGCCTGGTCGGGTGATCGGCGCGCTCCTCTCTCCCAGGATGCTGCCGCTCCACCTTGTCGCGGTCCTGGGCATCGTCGGAACGGGCTACCTGGGGGCGTGGCAGTTCGGCGCGTGGGCCGACCACCGTCAGGACAAGGCAGCCGCGCTCGCCGACGCAGCACCGATGCCGCTCACTGACGTCCTCGGCCCCGACGAGCCCTTCCCGTCCAAGTACGTCGGGCAGCCGGTCACCTTCAACGGCACCTGGCTCCCCGAGGACACCGTGTACGTCGCGGACAAGGAGGTGGACGGGCGCAGTGGCTACTGGGTGGTCACGCCTGTCTCCACCAGCACCGGCTCGGCGATGCCGGTCGTGCGCGGCTGGTCGCAGCAGCACGGGCTTCCCGCGCCGACCGGCGCCGTACGGGTGCAGGGGTGGCTCCAGCCCGGGGAATCATCCGGCGAGGCCGACGAGGATCCCGGCGACGACGTACTCCCCACCCTGCGCATCGCCGACGTACTGGCTCGGATGGACCAGGACCTGTACGGCGGCTACGTGATCGCCAAGGAGCCTCGCGAACAGCTGCTGACCGCCGTCACCCCGGACCAGCTGCCCTCACCCAGCGCCTTCACCAGCCTGCGCAACCTGCTCTACGCCCTGGAGTGGTGGGTCTTCGGCGCCTTCGCGGTCTTCCTGTGGTGGCGCTGGTGCACCGACGAGCTGCAGCGTGTGAGGTCGGTTACGGCCGGCCAGGAGGCCGACGAGCCTGAGGTACCGTCGAGCGCGTGAATGCTGCGCTGAACCGCTACCGGGTGATGGCCACGATCGTCGGCGTTCTCCTGATCGTGCTCTGTCTGGTCGGCCTTCCGCTCAACGAGGCGCACCTGGTCAACCCGGCCTGGTTCCCCGAGGGCTCCCGCGCGCAGCAGGTCGGCGACGACATCAGCAAGTACCTCGGTGTCGCGCACGGCTGGCTCTACATGGTCTTCGTAGTGGTCGCCTTCGTGCTGTCCCGCAAGGCCAAGTGGGATCTGAGGTTCACCCTGGTCACCTTGGTTCTCGGCACGATCCCGGTGCTCTCCTTCTGGGCAGAGCGCCGCGCCACAGCCCGGGTGCGTACCGAGCAGCTCGTGGAGGCCTGACCGCCGTAGGTCCTGAGCTGGCCTCCGCGCCGGGGTAGCGTTCCGCCCATGGCTCGCAGCGGCACCGCCTTCGTGCTCGGTGGCGGAGGTGTGCTCGGGGCCGTCGAGGTCGGCATGCTGCGGGCGCTCTTCGAACGGGGCATCACCCCCGACCTGGTCGTCGGTACGTCGGTGGGGGCGCTCAACGGAGCCATCGTCGCCACCCAGCCGGAGCTCGCCGTGGTCGACCGGCTAGAGGGGCTCTGGGCCGAGGTCGCCAGCGGCAACGCGAAGGTCTATGACAGCGGTCCGGTCAGGCAGGTACGCCGGGCGATCAGCACCGGCACCCACCTGCACTCGAGTCGCCCGTTGCGCGACCGGCTCGAAAGAGAGCTCGGCGACATCACGTTCGCCGAACTGACCGTGCCCTTCCAATGCGTCGCGGCAAGCATCGAGAAGGCCGGCGAGCACTGGTTCTCCGAGGGGCGTGTGGTCGACGCGGTGGTGGCCAGCGCGGCCGTGCCCGGACTGCTGCCGCCCGCCGAGGTGGACGGGGAGCACTTCCTGGACGGCGGCATCGTCAACTCCATCCCGGTCGGCCGCGCCGCCGAGCTCGGTGCCAAGCGGATCTTCGTGCTCCAGGTGGGCCGCATCGAGAGGCCCCTGAGTCCGCCGAAACGGCCCTGGGAGGTCGCTCGGGTGAGCTTCGAGATCGCCCGCCGGCATCGGTTTCACCGCGACATGGCCTCCCTACCCAGGACGGTGACGGCACACGTGCTCCCCACCGGCGGGGGGTCGGCCAGGGACGACGCGATCCGCACGTACCGCGACGTCGGCAATGTCGCCCGGCGGATCCAGCAGGCGTACGACGCAAGCTCGGCGTACCTGGCGGCGCACCTGTGACCGTGGCTGGCCTCTTCCGCCGGGTGCTGGTGGCCCCGGCGTTGGTCGTGCTCACCGCGTTCGTGCTGACCTCGGTCCCAGTGTGGCTCCTGCTCGCTGTCGTGGTCAGCCCGCGCCTCCCGGGGCACTGGCGCCCGCTGCGGCTGCTCTTCATCGTGCTGCTCTACCTGGTCATGGAGTCGCTCATGCTGGTGATCCTGCTGGGGCTGTGGCTGGCCAGCGGCTTCGGGCACTGGGTCCGGACGCCGTACTTCGCGGGGATCCACTACGACCTGGCCAGGGTCTTTCTGGCCATCGTGTTCACGCAGTCGCAGCGGGTGCTCAACTTCGAGATCGAGACGGTCGGGCCGGCGCCCGATGCATTCCCGGGCAAGCCGCTGCTGGTCTGCTGCCGTCATGCCGGCCCGGGGGACTCGTTCGTGCTGATGCACACCTTGCTGAGCTGGTACGACCGCGAGCCCCGGGTCGTGCTGAAGGAGACCTTGGCGTGGGACCCGATGATCGACGTACTGCTGACCCGGTTGCCGGCACGCTTCGTGGACCCGAACCCCAGGCGCGGGGACGGGCTGGACGCGGCGATCGGGGAACTCGCCCGGAACCTCGATGGGAACGACGCCTTCGTGATCTTTCCCGAAGGGGGCAACTTCACCCCGCTCCGCCGCGAGCGGGCGATCAGCCGGCTACGCAAGCTCGGCCTGGAACGGATGGCTGACCGCGCCGAGCAGATGACCCATGTCCTGGCGCCGAGGCCAGGCGGGCTGATCGCTGCCCTGGACGCCGCGCCGGACGCGGACGTGGTGCTCGTGGCGCACACCGGCCTCGACCACCTGCTCACGGTCGGCGACGTGTGGCGCGAGCTACCGATGGACAAGCGCCTGGTGATGCGATGGTGGCGAGTCCCACGTGACGAGATCCCCGCGGGCCGCGAGGCACGGATCGACTGGCTCTACTCCCGCTGGGAGGAGATCGACGACTGGATCGTGGAGCACCGGCCGGTGGAACTCCCGGCACGGCACGTGCTGCTCAGTCGTCCTTGAGGTCGACCTTCTCCAGCGGGGCGTCCGGGGTCGTCACGCCGTGCGGTGCCTCGGCAGCGTCAGCCAGAGCCTCGTCCGGTGCCGACCCGGCAGCGTCGTCGGCCGCGTCGTCTGCCGGGCCGTCGGCTCCTTCGGAGGCTCGTGTCCCGGAGCCCCCGGTCTCGGGCGTGTGCCACACGGGCTTCGGCTGGGAGAACTTCTTGGCGACCGCGGCGGCGGCGCCGGCCAGTCCGAACAGAACGAGAAGTTTGCGCATGTCCCCATCCTGCCCCTTTGCGGGCCGGGCCACACACGAGGGGCAGGGGAGGAGGCTGGGGTGACCCGCCTCGGGGGTCAACCAGGAGCGTGGCAAGATCGACGCCGACGCATCAAAGCCTCGAGAAAGTCGGACCCATGGCCGAAACGTACGCAACGCTGAAGACCAACCACGGCGACATCGCCATCCACCTCTTCGCAAACCACGCGCCCAAGACGGTGAAGAACTTCGTCGGCCTGGCCAACGGCACCCAGGAGTACGTCGACCCGTCGACGCGCGAGAAGCGCACCGGGAACTACTACGACGGACTGACGTTCCACCGGGTCATCACGGACTTCATGATCCAAGGCGGCTGCCCGCTCGGGACCGGCACCGGCGACCCGGGCTACCGCTTCGACGACGAGATCCACCCCGAGCTGGTCTTCGACAAGCCCTACCTGCTCGCCATGGCCAATGCCGGCATCCAGGGCGGCAAGGGCACCAACGGGTCGCAGTTCTTCATCACGCTGGCACCGACCACGTGGCTGAACCGCAAGCACACGATCTTCGGTGCGGTGGAGGACGAGGCGTCGCAGCAGGTCGTCGACGCGATCGGAAAGCTTCCCACCGGCGCGATGGACCGCCCGCAGGAGCCGGTCGTCATCGAGTCTGTGACCATCGAAGAGCGCTGAGGTCCTGTGTCGCAGCCCGAGGCGCCGCCGGCCTGTTATCGGCATCCGGACCGCGAGACCTACATCTCGTGCCAGCGCTGCGGCAAACCCATCTGCCCCGACTGCATGCGTTCGGCTGCCGTCGGCTTCCACTGCCCTGACTGTGTCAGGGAGGGCGCGAAGACGACGCGGTCGGGCCGGACCGCCTACGGCGGCGAGCGGTCGAGCAACCCGGCGCTGGTCTCCCAGATCCTGGTGGGCATCAACGCAGCCGTCTGGCTGCTCATCGTCAGCACCGGTGCCTCGGCCAGCGAATGGTTCGACCGGTTGGCGTTGCTGCCGCAGACCGTCACCTTCCGTCTGAACGACGGCAGCATCGAGCACGTCCAAGGCATCGCGAGCAGTGAGTTCGGTGGCGGAGGCGCGTACTGGCAGCTCGTGACCTCGATGTTCACCCACATCGAGGTCTGGCATATCGGCTTCAACATGCTCGCCCTGTGGATCCTGGGTCCCCAGCTCGAGCTCGCGCTCGGACGCCTCCGCTTCGTGGCCCTGTACTTCCTGTCCGGCCTGTCCGGCAGCGCCTTTGTCTACTGGCTCTCCAGCGAGTTCAGCCAGACCCTGGGAGCCTCCGGCGCGATCTTCGGCCTGATGGGCGCTCTCCTGGTGATCGCCCTGAAGGTGGGCGGGGACGTGCGCTCGCTCGCCGGGTGGATCGGCGTCAACTTCGTGATCACCGTGCTGTTTGCCAGCTTCATCTCGTGGCAGGGACACCTGGGTGGCTTCGTCGGCGGCACCGTGATCGCGACCGCCCTGGTCTACGCCCCGAAACAGAACCGAGCCCGGTACCAGTACCTCGCCCTGGGGACGGTCGCAGTCCTGGTCGTGGCCGCGATCATCGCTCGTACGGCGGTCCTAGCGAGGTAGCGCCGGGTCGAGTTATTAACAGGTGGGGATAGGTCTGTGGAGAACTACACCGTTGTGATTTCCCACAGCTCGATCCACAGCTGTTAATAACCTCAAGGCTTGGCCTACTCCCACTTCGTGGCGTACACGAAACCGGTGGCCATGAACCCGATCCCGACGAGCAGGTTGGTCTGACCGAGGTTGCCCCACAGCGGGAAGTCGGCGTCGTTGCTGACGAAGTAGTAGACGACGATCCAGATCAAGCCGATCAGGAAGCACGCGAGCATCCCGATCACGACGCCGCGGCCACGGCCCAGTGGGGTGCCTTTGTGAGCCGCGAAGATCAGGCCGAGCAGGATCAGCCCGAAGCCGATGAGCCAGTTCCACTTGTCGAGGTCGTACATCCACTTGATGTCGTCAGGGCCGTCGATCCCCTTGACGTCATAGACGGCGACCCAGGCGATACCGACGACCATCAGCACCGCGGAGATCACGGTACGGGGGAGGTTGAGCTTGCCGGGCGCGTCGTACTTGCTGGGGCGGACGTTGGACACGTTGAACTCCTCGACGGGGACTGCTTGACGACACAGGGGTTGCCCGTGCGTCGGCTAGCGTAGTCAACGTGAGGGATCCGCACAGTCACCGGGCGCCGACTGGGGGCCTCCCGCCTTGGCACCGGCGGATCGCTGAAGCCCTGCGGAGGCGCCAGACCGCCTACGGCTCGCACGGTCTGGGGTGGCGCCTGCTGACTCCGCTGGTCTTCGTGGCAGCGGGCACGCTGTTCGTGACCAGTGCGATCAACAGTGCGGGCACTGACCTGCGCCCCGGGCGGTACCAGAACCTCCAGGACCTTGCCGCCGGCCGGTCCGACCGCGTCGCCGAGCTGACCCGACGCAGTGCAGCCTTGCAGGCCGAGGTCGACCGGCTCAGCGCGGGGCTCGCCGGCGACGAGCTGAAGCAGGCCAACGAGCAGTTGGGCGAGCTACGCGGTCCGGCGGGGCTGGTGCCGGTGCAGGGGCCGGGTCTGAGCGTGGTGCTCGACGACGCCCCCTCCAGGGTCCTCGAGGACCCCAACGGCGAGCTGGGCCGCAAGCTCGTGCATCAACAAGACATCCAGGCGGTGGTCAACGCGATGTGGGCCGGTGGAGCCGAGGCCATCACGGTGCAGGGGCAGCGCATCGTCTCCACGACCGGAATCAAGTGTGTGGGCAGCAGCGTGCTGCTCCAGGGCGTCGCCTACCCGCCGCCGTACGTCATAGAGGCGATCGGCGACTCGGACCGGATCCTGCGGCGGTTGGACACTGACCCGACCGTGGGCCTGTACCTGCGCGACGTGCAGCGCTATCAGCTGGGCTGGGAGGTCGCGATCAGCTCGGAGCTGGCCTTCCCCCGGTACGACGGCGCGATCGACACGACGTACGCGCGTCCGATCGCGCCGGAGGACTCGGGCACCTGACCCGCGCGCGAGCTACGGGTTCGGGTCCGGCCGGTCGTTGTCGCCTCCCGGTGGGGTCGGGGTCAGGGTCGGCGTGGTGGTCGGGGTGGGCGTGGGGGTCGGGGTCGGCTCCTCGTACGACGACACCGTGATGATCACCGAGCTGCCCTTCGCCTGCTCGCTGAGTCCCGGAGGTGTCTGGTCCAGGACCGTGCCCTTCTCCGCCGGAGTCGACGAGTCGAAGACCACCTTCACCTCGAAGCCGGCGTCCTGCAGGATCTGGGTCGCCTGCTCCTGGGTCTTGCCGATGACCGAGGGGACCTTGACCGGGCCGGTGGCGTAGAAGACCCGGACCAGCGAGCCCACGTTCAGCGACGTGCCGGCCACCGGATCCGTCGCAACCACAGTGTCCTTGGGTTCGGAGGACTCACGCTCGACCAGCCGGACCCGGAAGCCGAGGTCGGCCAGCGTCTGCTGGGCCTTGTCCTTGTCCTGTCCGTTGACGAACGGCACGGTGCGCTTCTCGGGTCCCACCGAGATCACCACGTCGACCTCGCTTCCCGGCGCCAACTCGGTCAGCGGGCCGGGACTCTGCGAGATGATCCGGCCCTTGGGGACCTCGCTGCTGGCGGCCTCCTGGGTGTCGCCCAGGGCCAGCCCAGCGGTGGTGAGCTTCTCCTCGGCCTGGACCAGGGTCAGGCCGACCACTCGGGGAACGACCTCCTGCTCGGGCGGCGAGCTGAACATCTGAGTTCCCAGCAGGACGGCCCCACCCAACAGCGCGGCGATCAGCAGGCCCATGAGCACCAACGGAAGGCGACGCCTACCCGACGGCTCGTCGTCGTGTACGGCGCTGAAGATCGAGGTCGGGTCCTCGGGCGGAAGTGCGTCGAGGATGGGCGCGGCGATCACGGGCTGTGGCGCGGTGACCGGCTTGCCGGCGAGGTAGCGCTCGATGTCCGAGCGCATCGCTGACGCACTCTGGTAGCGCTCGTCGATCTTCTTGGCCAGCGACTTCATCACGATCGCGTCGATCTCGGTGGAGAGCGCCGGGTCTACGGCCGACGGGGGCTTGGCCTGCTCACGGACGTGCTGGTAGGCGACCGAGACGGGACTCTCACCGACAAACGGTGGCCGACCGGTGAGCAGCTCGTACAGCAGGCACCCGGTGGAGTAGACATCGCTCCGGCTGTCGACCGTCTCGCCGCGCGCCTGCTCCGGGGAGAGGTACTGCGCGGTCCCGATGACCGCGGCGGTCTGGGTCATCGTCGAGCTGGTGTCGGCGATCGCTCGGGCGATGCCGAAGTCCATGACCTTCACGTCGCCGCTCGGCGTGAGCATCACGTTGGCCGGCTTGATGTCACGGTGGATGATCCCGGCGCGATGGGAGTAGTCGAGGGCGGCCAGTACGCCGGAGACGATCTCGAGGGCCCGCTCGGGCAGGATCTTTCGTCCCTCGCGCATGATCTCGCGCAGGGTGCGGCCTGCGACGTACTCCATGACGATGTAGGGATGGGGGTGGTCGTCGCCGGGCCCCTGCTCCTCGCCGGTGTCGTAGACCGCCGCGATCGAGGGATGGTTCAGGGAGGCCGCCGACTGGGCCTCTCGGCGGAATCGTGCCTGGAACGTCGGGTCGTCGACGAGGTCGGTGCGCAGTCGCTTGATCGCGACGACTCGCCCCAGCCGCACGTCGGTGCCCTTGCGGACCTCCGCCATGCCCCCACGACCTAGGAGCTCGCCGAGCTCGTAACGCCCGCCCACCTGGGGACGCGTTTCGTCGTTCATCGATTCCTCTTGCTCACTGGTTGAGAACTGCTTCCATGACACGCTTGGCGATCGGAGCGGCCAGCCCACTCCCCGAGATGGCGTTGCGGTCGACCCCCGCGTCCTGCACGAGTACGGCGACCGCCACCCGCGCCGAGTCCGCGGGAGCAAAGGAGACGAACCAGGCGTACGGCGGCCGTTCGGGGGTGCTCTGGGCGGTGCCGGTCTTGCCGGCGACCCGGACGCCCGGGATCCGGGCCGTGGTCCCGGTGCCGCGGTCCACCACCGACACCATCATCTGGATCAGCTGGCTCGCGGCACCGGAGCTCATCGCCCGGCCGCCGGTCAGCGGCATCGGGTTCGCCTTGTCCAGGACCGAGAGGTCGGGTGCCCGCTCCTCGTCGACCAGGTAGGGCCGCATCACCAGGCCGTAGTTGGCGATCCCGGCGGCCACCATGGCCATCTGCAACGGTGTGGCCGCGACCTCCCACTGGCCGATCGCCGACAGCGCCGTCTGGGGCAGGTCCGGCTCGGGGAACGCGCTGTCCACCTGGCCGTTCAGGTCGTCGAGGTAGTGCTGGCCCCAGCCGAACCGCTCCGCCTGGTCGCGCAGCTTGTCGGCGCCCAGCTCGAGTCCCACCGAGCCGAAGGCGACGTTGCAGGAGACCTCGAGCGCCCGGGTCAGCGTGATCCGGTCGCCGCCGCAGCTGCCGCCGGTGGAGTTTGGCAGGTTGGCGCTCGACTGCGGGAGGTCGAGGGTGGCCCGGCCGTCGACCAGGGAGTCGGGCTTGTAACCGTTCTGCAGCGCCGCCGCGGCCGTCACCAGCTTGAACGTCGAGCCCGGCGGCAGCCGGTCCTGGATGGCCCGGTTCAGTACCGGGTTGGCGGGGGAGCTGAACAGGCGGTCCCGGTTGGCGCGCACCTGGGTCAGGTCGTGGCTGGCCAGCAGTCTCGGGTCGTAGGTCGGGGACGAGACCATTGCCAGGATCTTGCCGGTCGACGGCTCGATCGCCACCACGGCGGCCTTGGTGTCGTTGCCGAGCGCGCGGACCCCCTCGTACGCAGCGGTCTGTGCCGCCGGGTTGATCGTGAGCGTGACCGAGCCGCCCTTGGGCTGGGCGTCCTTGACCAAATCGATGACCCGGTTTACGAACAGCCGCGAGTCGCTGCCGGACAGGATGTTGTTCTCGGTCCGCTCGACGGCGTTGCTGCCGAACTCGTAGCTGAAGAAGCCGGTCAGCTGGGCGTACTTGAAGGGCTGCGGGTACTGCCGCTGGAACTTGTACTTGTCCTTGCTAGGGACGCTGCGCGCGATCGGGTCGCCAGCCACGAGAATGGCGCCGCGCTCGCGGGAGAACTCGGCGTCGGTGACCCGCCGGTTGTCGGCGCGGTCGTTGAGGCTCTCCGCCTTGAAGTACTGCAGGTAGGTGGCGTTGAGCAGCAGAGCCCCGAAGAGGACAGCGCAGAAGACGGACATGGTGCGGATGGGCTTGTTCACCGACGGCCCCCCGGCGGCGCCACGGGGGCGACGGTGATCGAACCGCCGGTCACAGAGGCGCTCATCGGATCGCCACCACCTGGGTCGCGTCGTCCTCGCTGGGCGGGGTCAGGTCCGGTGGTGGCCGGCGAGCCTGGTCGGAGATGCGCAGGAGCAGCGCGATCATCACCCAGTTCGCGACCAGGCTCGAGCCGCCGTACGAGAGGAACGGCGTGGTCAGACCGGTCAGGGGGATCAGCTTGGTGACCCCTCCGACGACGACGAAGACCTGCAGAGCGAAGACGACACCGAGCCCAGCCGCGACCAGCTTGCCGAAGTTGTCCCGGCAGACCAGGGCCGTGCGCAGGGCACGCTCGACGATCAAGGCGTACAACAGCAGGACGGCGATGACGCCGGTCAGTCCGAGCTCCTCACCGATCGCGGCCATGATGAAGTCGCTGTAGGAGAACGGCACGGCCGTCGGAGTCCCCTCGCCGAGGCCGCGGCCGACCAGTCCGCCCCAGGCCATCCCGTACATCGACTGCACGATCTGGCCGTAGGTGTCGGTGTCGGAGAACGGGTCGAGCCACCCGTCGACCCGGGCCTGGACGTGGTGGAAGAGCAGGTACGCGGCGTACGCGCCGAGGAGGAACATCGACCCGCCGACGAAGAGCCAGCCGGGCCGCTCGGTCGCGACGTAGAGCATCACCACGAAGAGGCCGAAGAAGAGCAGGCTGGAGCCGAGGTCGCGCTGGCCGACCAGGACCATCATGCTGGCCGCCCACATCAGCACGATGGGGCCCAGGTCGCGCCCGCGGGGCAGGTCGACCCCGGCCACCCGGCGCCCGGCCAGGGCCAGGGCGTCGCGGTGCAGCACCAGATAGCCGGCGAAGAAGATGACCAGAGCGAGCTTGGCGACCTCGCCCGGCTGGAAGCTGAAGCCACCGATCCCGATCCAGATCCTGGCGCCGTGGATCTCCTTGCCCAGGCCCGGCACCATCGGCAGCAGCAGGAGCACGATCGCGCCCAGGCCGCTGGTGTAGGTGAACGCCTGGAGTCGGCGGTGGTCCTTGAGGCCGAAGAGCACCCCCGCGAACAGCAGTACGCCGAGCGTCATCCACAGCAGCTGCTTCTGCGGCAGGCCGCTGGGGACGTTGCTCGCACCGACCAGGTCGATGCGGTGCAGCAGGGCCAGCCCGAGACCGTTGAGCGCCGAGACGATCGGCAACAGCACCGGGTCGGCGTACGGAGCGGTCAGGCGGATCACGACGTGACAGCCGATCACCAGGGCAGCGAGCCAGCCGCCGTACCCGACGATGTCCGCGGGCACCTCCTCGTTGACGCCGAGTCCCACCGCGGCGTACGCGCCGATGCCGACCACCAGGCTGAGCAGGAGCAGGAAGAGCTCGGCTCCACGGCGGCGGCGATGCACGAACTCGCGGAACGGGTGGCTCCCGCTGCGCAGCGTGCTCACGGGGCCTCCTCGACGCACTCAGGGGGAGCGATCGTGGGGGTGGGCGTCGGCGTCGGCGTGCGCGTGGGCCGCGCGGTCGGCCCGGCAGTCGGCCCTGCTGTGGGCCCTGCGCTGGGCTTCTTGGTCGGCCGCTGGGTCGGAGTGGGCTGCGGGCACTTCTTGGCGAGCCCGTAGACGTTCTCCTTCACGATCTTCTGCGCGTCCTCGAAGCTGTCCGCATCGATCCCCCCGCGGACCTGCTCCGCGTAGGTCTCAGACAGCGACTCCATCGTGATCGTCGACCGCTCGACGACGTTGTGCATGGTGACCAACGGAAGGTCGAAGTTGACCCCTTGGTAGATCGCAACGACATCGCCGTCGTCGGCGACGTAGTACTGGGTCTGGGTCCAGTCGTAGGAGAGCTTGCCCAGTCCGGCCAGAGCCAACAGCAGGACCAGCAGGATCGCGAGCCGGCGCAGCCACATCAGGCGGCGGGGGGCGCGCAGTGCGTAGCGGAGCTCCTCCGGGTCGATGTCCTCCTCGGCGTGCTCCAAGGCGGGGATCTCGCCGGTGTCCTGCCGCCCGACGCCGGGCTGGGCCTTGCCCACCTCGTCGGCCGACAGCTTGCGGGGCTGGGAAGCGGCCGCGCCGACCAGCATTGCCCCGGTGCTGGCGGCGGCGCTGTCGGGGTCGACGGGCTCGTCCGCGCTCACGACGTCGGCGACCACGACCGTGACGTTGTCCGTGGTGCCGAGGTCCAGAGACCGGCGCACCAGCTCCACGGCGGCGTAGTCCACACTGCCGCTGCCCAGGACCTCGCCCATCTGGGAGTTGTCGATGACCCCCGACGCGCCGTCGCTGCAGAACAGCAGGCGGTCCCCTGCCTGCAGATCGACGTAGAAGAGATCCGGCTCCGTGTCGTGTACGCCATCGACGGCCCGCAGGATCAGGTTGCGATGCGGATGGCTGCGCGACTCCTCCTCGCTGATCCGCCCTTCGTCCACGAGCGTCTGCACGAACGTGTGGTCCTTGGTGATCTGAGTGATCGTGCCGTCGCGCAGCAGGTAGGCGCGGCTGTCCCCCAGGTGCGCTATCCCGATCCGGCTTCCGTCGAAGAGCCCTGCGGTGATCGTCGTACTCGTGCCGTCGAGCTCCGGGTCCTGCTCGACGAGCTCGGCCAACCGGTCGTGCACCCGGTGGATGCTGCCGGCCAGGGCTTCGAGCAGGTCGCCGTTCGGCGGCTCGTCGAGCCGGCGCATGATCTGCACCGCGGTGTGGCTGGCCACATCGCCGTACGCCGCCCCGCCGACCCCGTCGGCGATCACCAGCAGGTGAGGGCTGGCGAATCCTGAGTCCTGGTTGTCCTTGCGGTACCGACCGAGGTCGGACAGCGCGGCGTAACGGAGGCTGAGTGGGGGCAAGTTACTTCCTCAGCTCCAGGGTGGTCTTCCCGACCCGGACCTGCGAGCCGAGCTGCAGAGCCGTCGGCTGCGTGAGGCGATGCGGGCCGATGTAGGTGCCGTTGGTCGAGCCGAGATCCTCGACGTACCACTGGTCACCGGAGGACGCGATCCGCGCGTGGCGGGTCGAGACGTAGTCGTCATCGAGCCTGATAGCCGCGTCGTTGCCCCGGCCGACCAGGAGGGGCGCCAGGTCCAGGGAGATCTGCTCCCCGGCGTTGGCGCCGTCCACGATCAGCACGTGGGTGGGTGCACCGCGAGGGCGTTTGGTGGGCGCTGCCTTGGCCTGGCGCTTGGTGGTCCGCTGCTGCTGTCGCTCGTTACGCCGGTCGCCGCGAGGAAGCTCGACGCGGGCTCCGAACATGTCGCTGCGGACGACGGACACCACGGACAGCACGAAGATCCACAGGATCGCCAGGTAGGCGAACCGGATCAGGAGCAGCGTGAAGTCACTCGACATCGTCTCCTCCATTCTCGGAACCAGAGCTCTCGGAGACGAAGTGGACGGTCAGGGTCGTGTTGCCGACGCGTACGGCGGTGCCGTCCACGACGGCGGCATGGTCGACGCGGTGTCCGTTGACCAGTGTCCCGTTGGTCGAGCCGAGGTCCACCACGCTGACCGTCGGGGCATCCTTGCCAGCGGTCACGCGGAACTCCGCGTGCCTGCGGCTGACCCCGGGGTCGTTGATGCGCAGGTCCGCCTCGGCCCCGCGACCGACCACCAGTCCGGGTGGGGTGAGCGGCTGCCGGGTGCCGTTGACCTCGATGACGGCGCTCGCCGCCTTCTTGCGGGTGAAGGCCGACAGGGGGCCGTTCCCACCGCGTTCCGGCTGCCTTCCGGCCGGGGTGCCTGAGACCGTGGCCGTTGCCTGGCTGGTGACGCGGAAGCGACCGGTGCCGAGGTCCTCGGCCTGGTCGAACGCGATCGAGACGGCGCCGGCGAAGACGTAGTGCTGCTCCTCGGCGTGCTCACGCAACAGCTCGGTGAGCTCCCTGCCGAGCGTCTCCTCGTACGGCCCGAGCCGCTCGTAGTCCATCGGGGAGAGCTGGATCTGGAAGGAGTTCGGCACCAGCCGCCGGTCCCGCGAGAGGATCTGCGCGGAGTTGTCCACCTCCCGCTGCAGCGCCGCTGCCAGCTCGACCGGCTGTACGGCGCTCCGGAAGGCCTTGGCGAACGCACCGGAGACGACGGACTCCAAGCGGTTCTCGAAACGCTGAAGAATTCCCATGTCGCCTCCTCTCGCTCTGAGCCCCCGGATCGGTGCCTCTGCGATCGTATCGGCCCCCCGGATCCGGTTTGGGACCCGTAGGGCTGGTGGGATAGCCTGAGCCCGCTTCTCGCGCGAGTGGCGGAATAGGCAGACGCGCACGGTTCAGGTCCGTGTGCCCGAAAGGGCGTGGGGGTTCAACTCCCCCCTCGCGCACCGAGTGACTGGCCCCGGGTCCTTGATCCGGGGCTTCGTCCATTTCTGGTCCGACCGAGGTGCGCGGTGGTGGGGCGCCTTCGGCATGTTCGGTAGTCGCGTGCAAGCAAACCGTCGGGGTCAGCGGCGACCTTGGCGCGCCGCGTTCTGCAACCGGCTCGGCTGCCCCGCTTTCGCCGTCGATGCCGCGGCGGGAGCCTATACTGCCGATCACAGGCAGGAGGATGCATGTTTCCGACTGAATCGGCCGCCGGAGCACCCAAATCTGCTCGTCTAGTGCGTGCCAACGAAGCGTTCGTCGGCAGCGACGACGGCATCGAGTTCTGGCGGGTCGCCGACAGTCACGCGCTCGGTACGCAAGCATTCCTCGCCCGGGCGCGCTGTGCTCCGGGGACGCGCATACCTCCTCATTGGCACACGGAGGACACCATCGCCTACCTCGCCGACGGGAAAGCAGTCTTCCGCAGCGGCGAAGATCTTCATGACGTGTATGAGATGAATGCGGGTGACTGGCTATTCGTCCCGGCGGGGATGGTTCACGTAGAGGAGACCCCTGACGACTCGCACGGCGACTTCGTGTACGCCCGGGCCGGAGCCGGCGGCGAGACGACCTACCTCGAAGAGGCTCCCCAGTCGTAGTCGCACCGCCCGAAGGGCTCCAAGACCAGGCGCTCGCGGGGGTTCTCGACCTCTTCGCCCAGCAGGCACGCGATCTGATCCCGACCCGCGAGCCAGTGAAGCCCGACCCCGTCCCGAAATGGTTGACCGGCGCCCTGCCCTACGTGGTGCATCTGCCGGGCCTCGCAGGTCGAGAACCTGAGCCTCGCGGCATGTCGGATCGGCCGCGGGACGGGCCATCTGGGGGCTGGCTGGGCCGAACGCTGTGCCGCCCGGATGGACAAGACCCGCCGGGCTCGAAAGAAAGTTTCGACAGGATGCAACCGGACCCACCCTCTCGTTAGTCGCTCTCATGAAGAGAAGGGAGAGCCGCATGAGCGACATGGAGATCCAGGAGTTGTACGCCGCGTCGTACCGGCGCCTGCTCGGGCAACTCATCGGCGTGACCGGCAATCTGGCGGAGGCTGAGGACGTGGTCCAGGAGGCGTTCGTGCGTGGGTTGGACCGGCCCCGGCGGCTGCTCGGCGCTGACAATCCAGAGGCTTGGCTGCGGACCGTCGCGGTCAACCTCGCCCGCAGCCGGTGGCGTCGGGCGCAACGCTTGGCCGGCCTGAGTCCGCGGCTCGTCGAGCAACAGCGGGACGCGGACACCGAGGGCCACGTCGTCCTGCTCCAGGCACTCCGCAAAGTTCCGGCCAGCCAGCGCGAGGTGATCGCGCTGCATCACCTTGCCGACCTGACCGTGGAGCAAGTGGCCGACACGCTCGGCCTGCCAACCGGGACGGTCAAGGCACGACTCTCCCGGGGCCGGGCCGCCCTGGCCACCCTGCTCGTCAAGGAGGGACCCCATGTCTGAGTTCACGCCCCTGCGCGAGGCTGTCGAGACCCTTGCTGGCCGTACGCAGCCGCCGGACTACAGCGAACTCAAGCGTCGCGCCGCCCGCCGCGGCCGTCGACGCGCCGCCCTGGTCGTCGCCGTCACCGTTGCGGCGATCGCCGGGTCTGCGCTGGCCGTCGCGTCCATCGATGGCGACAGGCGGACAGCCCCGGACCCCGTAAAGCTGCCCAAGCTCGCACCGGCACCGAACGGATGGGTAGCGGTCGACGCATATCAAGGGGGTGGCGACATCTATCTTGTCCGGCCCGGCGACAGTGCCCGCCGGCTCGAGGTCGCCGGATCGGATGAAGCCAATGACGCCTGTCCGGTCTGGTCGCCGGACGGGACCCGGCTGATGTTCGGTCGCGTGACCGTTTCGCCGTCCACCGCGTCCACCCCGTCCAGCGAGGCCGAGCTCGTGATCGTCCCGGTCGGCCAGAACGGCGCAGTTGGGGCCCCGACCGTGATCGGGCTCGACGGTTTCGAGGTCCCCGACGGCTCCGACGACGCCCACCCCTGCGGAACATGGGCGCCAGACGGCCGCTGGGTCGCGTTCGCGGGTACGCGTGAGGTGTGGCTGGTCGAGACGCAGACCGGCGCGATCCGCCAGCTGCCAGACCTCCGGCCCAGCGACCTCGAGTGGCGTCCCGGCACCGACGAGCTGACCATCGCGGGCGTCGAGGGAGCCCCCGCTCTGTCCACGGCGGTCAGCGTGTACTCGGTTTCAACCGGTGAGCTCCGCCAACTCGGTTCAGTCGAGGCCGCGTACGTCACGTGGTCGCCAGATGGCATGTCGTTGGCCTTTACCGGCGGCGAACTCGAACCCGACACCCGGCAGCTCGGGGTTGTCGATGGCGACGGCACGAACGAGCGGGTGCTCGTCGCCGACATCGGTCCGGCAATGCACGGCATCGGTCCCGTTTGGTCCCCGACCGGTGACCGCATCGCGTATCAGCGGTGCGAAGGCGGGCCGGATGTCGAGTGCCATGCCGAAAGGCACGAGGTCGTCCTTGTGAGCCCTGCCGATCGGAGCGAGACGGTCATTGCGCCACCCAGAGCGGACGGGCATCAGTGGTATCCCTTTACCGTCTCGTGGTCGACGGACGGCACGACGCTGCTCTACGCGGCCTGGAACTTCGACGGCCAGCCGATGCCCGGCGGCGGCGAGACGTTGCCCGGCGGACTGATCGCCGTTCCCGCCGACATGCCAACCGACGCGACGGTGCTCATCGACTCGATCGACCCCGTACCGAACTATTCCAGCCACTCCTGGGCCGCGATCCAGATGTGGGGCCGACAACCGGGGTGACAGGCGCTCGACAGCGCGCCCACCGACCCGGAGGCTCCAGGTCTGACCTGGGGCCTCGCCCATTACCGGGCGTAGCCTGTTGCGTCGAGGGCGGCACGTTGGCAGCGGCAGCCCCAGGTCGAAGGAAATCGTCATGAGCATCCTCAGGATCGCAGCCGTACAGGCGACCTATGTCTTGATGGACCGCGACGCCACGATCGACCGCGTCGAGGAGCTGACCTCGGGTGCGGCCCGAGAGGGTGCCCAGCTCGTGGTCTTCCCCGAGGTCTTTGTGCCCGGCACGCCGATCTGGATTGACACCAGGCCGATCTGGGACGGCGACGACGAATGGTTCAGCATGCTCGTGGACCAAGCGGTTGTCATCCCGAGTCCCGCAGTCGATCGGCTGGCGACCATCGCCGAGACGTACGGCGTGTGGCTGGTCGTCGGGGTCCAGGAGCGAGAGCCGACCGGATCGACTATCTACAACACGGTCCTGTACTTCTCGCCCGATGGCAGGCTCGTCGAGCGACACCGCAAACTCGTACCGACCGGTTCGGAACGCACCGTCTGGGGCATGGGCGACGGATCGACCCTGCGGGTGGTGGAGACGCAGCACGGACGGATAGGTGGGCTGATCTGCTGGGAGAACTACATGCCGCTTGCCCGCTTTCACCTCTATGCACAGGGTGTGGACGTCTGGCTGGCGCCGACGCTCGCCCAGGGCGACGGCTGGATCGCAACCATGCAGCACCTGGCGCGAGAGAACCGGATGTACGTCGTCGGGGTCAACCCGGTCCTTCATGTCGATCGCATCCCTGCCGACTTTCCCGACCGAGCCCGGCTCGTCCCTGCCAGCTTCGTCGAGGAGAAGGGCCCCTGGATCGAGCCTGGGAACACCGTGATCGTCGGGCCGGATGGCGCCGTGCTCGCCGGACCCGTCCGGGAACGCGAGGAGACGCTCGTCGCCGACCTCGACCTAGCCAAGGTGTCGGCTGCGCGACGCTTCATGGACCCGACCGGACACTACAACCGGCCAGACATCTTCCGGCTGCTGGTCGACACGAGCAGCCGGCAAGCGACCACCGCGACCGGGACCGCCAGCCCCTCGGACGAGGCCTGAGCCCACCCGGGCACGCTAGCGGGCACCGCTTTGAGGTGAGTCGCGAGAGCTCACCTGGAGCGCGGGGTCCTCGAAGGTGTCAGGGGTGTGGACCCGGGTGATCCGCCCAGCAGGCCACACGATCGCCCAGACCTTGCCGACCACATCGCTGACCGGCACGGTGCCGCGACCGGCCAGGTTCTGGTGGTAGCGGGAGTCCTCGCTGTTGGTGCGGTTGTCTCCCATCACCCACAGGCGGTCCTCGGGTACGACGACGTCGAACTTCATCTCCGAAGGCCGGGTGCCCTTGCGGATATAGGACTGCTCCTCCAGCGGGATGCCGTTGACCGTGATCCGGCCCTCGTTGTCGCAGCACACCACGTGGTCGCCACCCACGCCGATGACCCTCTTCACCAGGTGGCCGCCGGTGGGGTAGAGGCCGATGGTGGACAGCGCCTTCTGCACCACGTTGAGAGGGACGTCGGACTGGCCGAGCCACTGGCCCTCCGGGTCGTCGAAGACGATCACGTCGCCGCGGTGCACGTCGCCACGCCAGTAGGTGACCTTCTGCACCAGGATCCGGTCGTCGACGATGAACAGCGGCTTCATCGAGGTGGACGGCACGAAGAACATCTGCACGAAGAACGACTTGATCACCACGGCAACGCTGATAGCGACGACGAGCAGCACGATGAACTCGAGCCACGCGGGGATCCGCCTCTGCTTGTGTGCGCGGGAGGCGGCCGCGTCGTCAGTCATGCCCCGAATCTAACCGGCCACTGTGAGGACCTGCCCACCAGCGCCGACGTACCCTGAGGAGGAGGGTGTTCGGAGGCGAGCCGGGAGGGCCTGGCATCTCCGGACCGGGGAGTGGAGACGGTTCGATGCGCGGTGTCGGCGGCGCTGACCATCGCTACGTGATCGCGGGCGCGGCCGTAGCCCTGCTTGGCTTGCTCGTCGGCTGCAGCAGCGGCACCGATGTCGTGGCCAACCCGATCACCCCCACCACGTCCCCCGGTCGTCCGACGACAGCCTCAACCGCTGGTGAGCCGATCACCCCCGACCCCGGCAAGCTCACCGGCCGGCTGCACCGGCCCGACGTACTGATCACCTCGTCCAAGACTCTGCCGGAGTCGCTGGTGGAGCGGGTCAGGCGGATCAAACGGGTCGAGAGCGTCGAGCCGCTCTCCGTGGGTTCGATGTCGGTCGAGGGGCGGACCCTGACCGTGGCCGCCGTCGACCCGGTGTCGTACCGACGGTTCACCCCGAGCTCGACCGCCCTGGCCAACGAGGTGTGGGCAAGGGTGGCGGGCGGTGAGGTCGCCGTCGACCCGACTGTTCCCAAGAGAGTCGTCAGCGCGGACGACACGCTGCCCCTGGGCGACGCGGAGGGCGCGGAGCGGGTCCATGTGGGCGCCTACGCCACCCTGTCGAAGAACATCTCCGCCGTCGTCAACCGCAAGCGGGGCGCCCAGCTGGGTCTGCCGAAGAACAATGCGCTCCTGGTCTCCACCGGGCTCTTCACTCCCTCCGCACTGGCCAAGGAGCTCAAGGCAGCTATCGGCAACCGAGCCTCGCTGCTGATCCTGGCCCTGGAGTTCAAGGGACTCGACCGCCGTACGGCGGTGCTCACCGGCCTCTCGGTCTCGTCCGCAGTCGGCTCGTTCAGCTATGCGCCCGGGCCGAACGGAACGATCCGGCCGGATGCGCGGTGGGTCGCGGCGTACATCCGCACCGAGCAGGTTCCGATCCTGGGCAGCGTCACCTGCAACAAGGCGGTCCTGCCGCAGCTGCGGGCCGCGCTGCAGGAGGTCCTCGACCGCGGGCTGGCATCCAAGATCAACCCCAGGCAGTACGCCGGCTGCTACTACCCCCGCTACATCGGTCGCTCCGCCGCGAACGGCCTCTCGCTGCACAGCTGGGGGATCGCGCTCGACCTGAACGTCCACGGCAACCAGCGTGGCACCGTCGGCGAGATGGACCGCACCGTGGTTTCGATCTTCAAGAAGTGGGGCTTCGCCTGGGGTGGCGACTGGCGGTACACCGACCCGATGCACTTCGAGATGAGCCGGGTGGTCAGCGTTGGCTGAGGGGAGTCGGGACTAGGCTCGGGCGATGCGCTCGATCCAGGTCACTTCGCTCGATGGTCCCGCCGGAGTCTCGGTCCAGGAGATCCCGGACCTCGTTGCGGTGCCGGGTGAGGTGCTGGTCGAGGTGAAGGCTCTCGGCATCAGCTTTCCCGACCTGCTGCAGACCAAGGGCCAGTACCAGCTCAAGCCCGAGCTCCCCTTCCAGCTCGGTGTCGACTTCGCCGGGATCGTGCGCGACGCTCCCGCTGAGTCCGGCTTCACCGCAGGAGACCGGGTCGCCTGCTGCCTGCCGTACGGCGGCGGCGCCGACCTGGTCTCGCTCCATTCCGAGTCAGTCTTCCCGCTGCCCGACCGCCTGAGCTTCGAGCAGGGGGCAGCGATCCCGATGAACTACCTCACCGCGGAGTTCGCGCTGGCGATGCGCGGTGGAGTGGGTCCGGGCACGACCGTGCTGGTCAACGGAGCCGCAGGTGGGGTCGGGACAGCCAGTATTCAGGTCGCCAAGGGGCTCGGTGCCCGGGTGATCGCGGTTGCCTCCACGCCTGACAAGGTCGCCTTCGCCGAGCAGGCGGGAGCGGACGACGCGGTGCTGGTGGACGGCTTCCTCGCGGTGGTCAAGGAGCTCACCGCAGGAGGAGGCGTAGACGTCGTGCTCGACGTCGTGGGCGAGCCGCTGATGACCGACTCGCTGCGAGCCCTCGGTCCACTCGGTCGGGTCCTCGTCGTCGGCTTCACCGGTGGCGAGATCCCGTCGGTCAAGGTCAACCGGCTCCTGCTCAACAATGTCGACGTCCGCGGAGTCGGCTGGGGCGCCTACGCCATGGTGCGGCCGGGGTTCATGAGGTGCCAGTGGGAGCGGCTGCTCCCGATGGTCGACAGCGGGGCGATCGACCCGCCCATCGGCCGGACCTTCCCGCTGGAGGACGTGGCGGACGCGCTCGCTGAGATGGATGCCCGCCGCACGCTCGGCAAGTCCGTCGTCACCTTCTGACACGCTCCCCTGCGGGCACGCCCCGGCCACCGCCCGTTGCCCGCTTCAGTCGGCGTCGGGCTCCAGGGAGAAGCCCGGCGTGAGCACGTCGTGGGTCTCGGGGTGCTTCTTCATGTAGGCGCGGATGAACGGGCACTGCGGACTGATCGGCATCCCTCGTCCGCGCACGAACTCGATCACCCCGTCAGCGATCTGGCTGGCCACGCCCTGACCGTGATACTCCTCGACGACCTCGGTATGGAAGAAGACGTACTTGCCGTCGCGGACGTAGTACTGCGAGAAGCCAGCCAGCTGCCCGGTGTCCGTGCGGGCCTCCACCCGATGATGCTCAGGGTGGTCGACGATCTTGACCTCGAGTCCTTCAGCCATGTGTCCGATCCTTGCATGCCGTCGTAACCTTCCCGCATGACGATCCTTGATGCCAAAGCCGGCATGGACCTCTCGGTGCGTCCGCAGGACGACCTGTTCGGTCACGTGAACGGGACTTGGCTGGCGACCGTGGAGATCCCCGCGGACCGGTCCAGCTGGGGCCCCTTCGTGCAGCTGGCCGACCAGTCCCAGGAGCGGGTCCGTGTCCTCATCGAGGAGTTCGCGGCCTCGGGTGGCGAGCCCGGTTCGAACGCCCAGAAGATCGGCGACCTCTACGCGAGCTTCATGGACGAGGAGGCCGTGGAGGCCCTGGGGGCAGCTCCGCTCGCCCCGCGTCTCGCCGCGGCGTACGCGCTCGCCTCGGCCTCAGAGCTCCCGGGCCTCATCGGCGGGCTGGAGCGCAACGGGGTCGCGGGCCTGTTCGGCTCCTACGTCAACACCGACGACCGCCGGTCAGACCGGTACATCGTCAACCTCGTGCAGGGTGGTCTGGGGCTGCCCGACGAGTCCTACTACCGCGACGACAAGTTCGCCGACATCCGGGCGGCGTACGTGGTGCACCTGGGCCGGATGTTCGAGCTGGCCGGCGTCCCCGAGCCTGCCGGGGAGGCCCAGCGCGTGATGGCCGTCGAGTCCCGGCTGGCCCTGGGCCACTGGGAGCGCGCCGAGACGCGGGACGTCATCAAGGCGTACAACCTGCACACGCTCGAGAAGCTTGGGGAGCTCGCTCCCGCGTTCGACTGGAACGCCTATGCAGTCGGTCTGGGTGCGGGCGAGCAGGTGCTGGCCGAGGTCATCGTCCGGCAGCCCGGCTACTTCGCCCACCTCTCGTCAGCGCTGGGTGAGGTTCCGGTCGAGCAGTGGCGCTCGTGGCTGGCGATCCGGGTCATCCGTGCGGCCGCGCCCTACCTGTCCCGCGCGTTCGTGGAGGAGAACTTCGACTTCTACGGACGCACCCTGAACGGCACCCCCGAGGTCCGCGCCCGCTGGAAGCGAGGGGTCGCCTTCGTCGAGGGCGCCGTCGGTGAGGCCGTCGGTGAGGCGTACGTCGCCCGCCACTTCCCGCCGAGCTCGAAGGCGCTGATGGACGAGCTGGTGGCCAATCTGCTCAAGGCCTACCGCGTCTCCATCGCGTCTCTGGACTGGATGACCGAGGAGACCAAGCAGCGGGCGTACAAGAAGCTCGACACGTTCCTGCCGAAGATCGGCTACCCCGACAAGTTCCGGGACTACTCGAAGCTGCAGGTGACCCAGGACGACCTGCTGGCCAATGTGGCCGCGGTGTCCGCGTTCGAGACCGACCGCCAGCTCGGGAAGCTCGGCACCCCGGTCGACCGGGGCGAGTGGTTCATGCTCCCGCAGACCGTCAATGCCTACTACAACCCCGGCACCAACGAGATCTGCTTCCCGGCGGGGATCCTGGATGCTCCCTTCTTCGACCCCGAGGCCGACAAGGCTGAGAACTACGGCGGGATCGGGGCGGTGATCGGTCACGAGATCGGGCACGGCTTCGACGACCAGGGCTCGCAGTTCGACGAGCTCGGCAACATGAACGAGTGGTGGACCGAGGCGGACCGGGCTGCTTTCAAGGAGCGCTCGGACAGGCTCATCAAGCAGTACGACGGCTTCAGCCCTCGCAGCCTGCCGGGCGAGCACATCAACGGTGCGCTGACCGTGGGGGAGAACATCGGCGACCTGGGCGGGCTCACCATCGCGCTGAAGGCCTACCGCATCGCGCTCGGAGACCAGGCGGCTCCGGTCGTCGACGGGCTGACCGGGGACCAGCGGGTGTTCTACAACTGGGCCTTCGTCTGGCGGGAGAAGCGCCGCAGGGAGCAGGAGCAGCAGCTGCTGGCGATCGACGTGCACAGCCCGGCGGAGTTCCGCGCGAACATCGTGCGCAACCTCGACGAGTTCCATGAGGCGTTCGGAACCCAGCCGGGCGACGGCCTGTGGCTCGACCCGGAGGACCGCGTCCGGATCTGGTGAGGCTGCTAGACCGGGGACGCGAGTGACACTGCGAAGTCCCCGGCCTCGTCAGTCCACCATTGGTCCAACCGATAGCCGGCTGCGGCCAGCTCGGCCGAGACCCGCTCCCGGCGGAACTTGGCGGAGATCTCGGTGCGGATCTCCTCGCCAGCCTCGAAGTCGACGGTCAGGTCGAGGTCCCGGATCGTCGCTGAGTGCGGCTTGAGGGAACGCAGCCGCATCTCGATCCACTCCTCGGCCTCGTTCCAGACCGCGAGGTGCTCGAAGAGCCCGGGGTCGAAGTCTGCCCGCAGCGTGCGGTTGAGCACGGCCAGCACGTTCTTGTTGAACTCCGCGGTCACACCGGCTGCGTCGTCGTACGCCGCGACCAGCCGGCCCGCGTCCTTGACCAGGTCGGTGCCGAGCAGGAAGCTGTCGCCCTCGTGCAGGCCGCTGCGTACGTCGGTGAGGAACGAGTGACGCTCGCTCGGGGTCAGGTTGCCGATGGTGCCGCCGAGGAACGCCACCATCCTGCGCCCGCCGTCGGGGAGCAGGGCCAGGTGGTGCTCGAAGTCGGCCACGACACCGTGCAGGTCGAGCTCGGGGTAGTCGGGACGCAGCGCCTCCATGGCCCCTTCCAGGGCGCTCGGACTGACGTCGACGGGGACATAGCGACGCAGGCTGCCGGCGCGCTGGAGGCCGTCGAGGAGCAGCCGGGTCTTCACACTCGAACCCGAGCCGAGCTCCACCAGGGTGTCGGCCCCAGCGGCGAGCGCGATCTCGTCGGACCGGGTGTCCAGGATGGAGCGCTCGCGGCGGGTCGGGTAGTACTCGGGGAGCCGGGTGATCTCCTCGAAGAGCTCGCTGCCGCGGGTGTCGTAGAAGTACTTCGGGGGCAGGGTCTTCTCCGGCTTGGTCAGCCCCGTCCGGACGTCGGCCTCGAGGCTGGCCCGCAGGTCGGCCTCGGTCAGGTGTACGTCGATCACGTGGGTGGTGGTCACTGTGTCTCCAGGTCGAGAGGGGTGATGGTCAGGCCGTGCTCGCCTACCTCGACCAGGGCGCCTTCGGGCACCTGGCTCCAGTCGGGGTCGTCGTCGAAGGGTTCGGAGGCCACCACGATGCCGGTCGCCTTCTCCAGGACGAAGAGCTTCTCGCCGTACGTCGTGCCGGCGATGCCCTCGCCGTCGACCGCGAGCAGGTTGAGCCGCCCCCCACCGAACCGGATGACCTCGCGGATCACCTCGACGAGAGCGGCGCCCAGCGGGGTGCCGGCGGTCCAGCGGGACGCGGCGAGGCCGAAGACGAGCGCCGAGTCGACGGGTGCCGCCGCCTCGGGGATGTCGAGGGTGCGGTCCCAGAGTGCCTTACGGGCCTGGCGCCAGTCGCCGATGCGGCCGTTGTGGCTGAAGAGCCACCGGCCCTGCTGGAAGGGGGCGACACAGGACTCGTCGTTGGCGAAGCCTGGGCTGCCCGACCGCACTGCGCCCAGCAGGCAGCCGGTCTTGATGGTGGGGGCCAGCGAGGCGAACGAGGCGTCGGTCCAGATGGGCTGCGCGCGGCGGTACCGGACCGGCTCGTCGCGGCCGGTGACGTACCACCCGGCGCCGAAGCCGTCGGCGTTGACCAGCCCGTGCAGCTGCATCCGGGGGGAGTACGACTGCGTCGCCAGCGAGTGCGGCGGGTCGAGCATGGCCGCCTGAAGGCTGACCGGCTCGCCGACGTACGCCAGGTGCCTACACATCGCGGGCCGTCCGGAAGCCGGCGAAGATCTGCCTGCGGATCGGGTAGTCCCAGTTGCGGAACGTGGTCCGGCAGGCCAGCTCGTCGGTAGCCCAGGACCCCCCGCGCAGGACCTTGTAGTCGTGGCCGAAGAACACCTCGGAGTACTCCTTGTAGGGGAACGTGCAGAAGCCGGGGTGGCCGGTGAAGTCGGTAGCGGTCCACTCCCACACGTCGCCCATCAGCTGGTGGACGCCGTACGCCGAGGCGCCGGAGGGAAAAGACCCGACCGGAGTCGGCTGGTAGCGGAGCTGGCCGAGGTTGGCCTGGCCGTCGAAGGTGTCACCCCACGGGAAGCGGCGCTTGGTCCGGGTCTCGGGGTCCCAGGACGCGGCCTTCTCCCACTCCGCCTCGGTAGGCAGCCGCCGGCCGGCCCAGCGCGCGTAGGCGTCGGCCTCGAACCAGCAGACGTGCTGCACCGGCTGGTCGAGGGGCACCGGCTCCACGATGCCGAACCGGCGACGCAGCCATTGGCCCGCCTCCTTGAACCAGAAGCCCGGCGCGCGCTTGCCGCTCTCGCAGCGCCACCGCCAGCCACCTCTGGTCCACAGCCGCTCGTCGTCGTAGCCGCCGGCCTCGATGAAGGCGACGTACGCCGCCGCGGAGACCGGCACCGTGTCGATGAAGTACGACGGCAGCTCGACCCAGTGCGCGGGTCGCTCGTTGTCGTAGGCCCACGGGTCGGTGGAGGTGCCCATCTCGAAAGCGCCGGCCTCGACGAGCACCTCGGAGGCGAGCACTCCCGCTGCCGGAGGGACAGGGGCGTCGCTGGGCAGCACCGGGGCGCCGCGTCGCAGCTGGTGCGTGGCGAGCATCGTCTCGTCGTGCTGGTGCTCGTGCTGGAGGACGAGACCGTAGACGAACCCGTCGTCCAGCAGCGGTGCTCCCTCGAGCCGCACGCCCGAGAGGGTGTCGAGGACCTTGCGCCGGACCAGGTCGAGGTAGGCGGTCGACTCCTTGGGGGAGAGCATCGGCAGCGTGGGCCGCTCGGCGCGGGGATGCTCGAACGCGTCGTAGATCGAGTCGATCTCGGGGCGCATCGGCTCGATCCCAGCCGCCGCTCGGAGCACCCAGAGCTCCTCGTAGTTGCCGACATGGGCCAGGTCCCACACCAGCGGCGACATCAGCGGGGAGTGCTGCGCGGTGAGCTCCTCGTCCTCCAGGAGGGCAGTAGTCAGGCCGACCGAGCGGCGTCGTACCCGCTCGAGCTCGTCGGCGATCTGCTGCTTGAAGGTGTCGCTCATCCGACCGCCTCTCGGTTGGGGCTGGGTTGCTGGTCGGCAGGACAGAGCCCCCGCTCGACGAACTGCTCGCCGAAGCTGGTGACCACGTCGACCAGGAGCGGGTCACTGCGTCCGAGCGACTCCAACGCGATGGCGAAGCACTGCTGGGCGGCTCTGAGCAGCACCGGGTCCTCGAGACCCGAGCGGGCCGCCTCCAGCCATCTGCCCCGGGCAGGCTCACAGGCCTCGGCGGTGAGCGACTCGGCCGTCCCGTCGTCGAGCAGCGCGCCCAGTACGGCGATCGGCACCGGCCACCACTGCAGCGGTTGGGTGTCGAGGTAGCGGACCTCGAACCACCCACGCGGCCGCACCGGTGGGAACAGCGTGGTCAGGTGATAGGCCAGGTCATCCTCGGTTGGCCCTGCTCCGGAGAGCACCCACTCGCGGAAGGTGAACCCCGGCGCCGTACGCCACTCCTGCGTCGGGTGTCGAAGCATCATCACCGGTGCGTCCAGGGCGTACTCGGTGAAGGCAGCGACCGGGTCGCCGTCGAGGGGAGCGGAGGTCCGCGACGGGTCCAGGTGCTGCCAGACCTGCTGGCGCGACGACTTCCAACCGGTCGGCCTGCCTAGCCGGGTGGGCGAGTTGGCGAAGGCGGCGATCAGGACCGGCCCGAGGTCGTGTAGCAGCTGCCAGCGTTCGGCGGGTGCCGTGCCCGCGTCGACGTTGAGCTGAGTGGCGGCGGTGCTGGCCATCATCGCGCGGCCCACGCGCTCGGGCACCGGTACGCCCTGCTCGAGGGCGTCGAAGTAGCTCTCCATGGCGTCGTACCGCGGACTCACGAGCTGCCGGATCGGCGGTCGTTCCGGGTCGACGGCCGAGTCGAGGACGGTCAGCCCGGCACCGGCAAGGACCGCAAGGAGGTGGTCTACGTCGGACTGGAGTACTTCCACGAGGCCAGTCAGGTTGTCGGCGGCCTGGGAGCTGAGCTCAACCTGGCCGCCTGGCTCGAAGGTGAGGCTGCTTCCGCCCGGAAAGGGCGGGGCCTTGAGAAATGCCGCGCGTACGCGGCTGAGCGGGACATGGGTTCTGGGGTCTGCGCCGACGGTGAGGAACTCCAGCTCGGCACCGATCAGGCTTGGGGGACCGGTCTTGAAGCAGATGCCACTGATGTAGCCGTGCACGGCTTCGCAGTCGTGCAGCTCGCTTGCAGACATCGGCTCCTCCTCTCTGGGCTAGCGATGCTGTACCCAAGATTGCTCGAAGCACCGACATTATTCGAGAGTGTTTGCGTTACCGACTTCTTACTGAGCGCCAACCGAGTCGGACCGCTCTGATCGGACCAGCGCTTCCACTGCGGCGATGATGCGCTGGTCGTCGGGCGGGACCTGTGGGCTGAAGCGGGCCACGACCAGCCCGTCGGCATCGAGTAGGAACTTCTCGAAGTTCCACTGGACGTCCCCGGACTTGCCGCTGGCGGTCGCCACCGGCGCGAGGACGTCGTAGATCCGGTGCCGCCCGGGACCGTTCACGTCGACCTTCTCCGTCATCGGGAACGTCACGCCGTAGGTGCGCGAGCAGAAGGTCTCGATCTCGTCCGACGAGCCGGGCTCCTGCTCCCCGAACTGGTTGCACGGGATCCCGACGACGGTGAACCCACGGTCGACGTAGGAGGAGTGCAGCTCTTCCAGGGCGCTGTACTGCGGCGTCAGGGCGCACCGTGAGGCGACGTTGACCAGCAGGGCGGCTCGGCGGCCGGTGATCTCCCTGAGGGTGGCCGGGGAGCCGTCGAGCCGTGCAATCGGGTAGTCGAGCAGGTGCATCCCTCAAGGCTAGGTGGGGACTGGGCATCCTCCTGCGCGCGGGTGGCCGCCGAGTTCCGCTCACCCGCTCAGGCCAGGGCGGCCAGTGCCATCTCCTGCAGGAGGTCGGCCAGCGCCGGCTCGGTCAGCCCGGAGATCCGCGGGGTGGAGTTCAGCAGGCCGAAGACGGCGTGCGCGCGAGCCCTGGCCGTCTCAAGTCCGAGTCCCGGGTGTACGGCGCGGAGCTGGTCGGACCAGAGGTCCACGTACGCCTTCTGCAAGGACCGGACCTTCTCCCGGGCCTCGTCGGGAAGGGAGTCCCAGTCCCGGTCCTGAACCACGATCAGCGGCTTGTTGTGCAACGCGAAGTCGGTGTGCCAGGCGACCAGGGCGCGCAGGGCCTCCTCCGGGGAGCCGGCGACCTCCGCGCGGGCGGCACCGACCGTCAGGAGCTCCTCGCTGATGGAGACCAGCATCTCCGCCAGCATCGCGTCCTTGGAGGCGAAGTGGCGGTACAGCGCGGGGCCGGAGATGCCGACCGCGGCGCCCAGGTCCGCGACGGAGACTCCGTGGAAGCCTCGCTGCGCGAACAGCTCAGCGGCGGTGGACAGGATCTGCTGCCGGCGGCTGGTCACAGCTCCAGCGTAGGTGAATGAACGCTAACCTCGCCCTGCCGACCAGGACATGTATCTGACTTTCCCCAGAGCCTCGACTCCCACCCGGCGCCAGCCCCGGTCGTCGATCGCTGTGACGGCGTACCCCACCGGGCCGCCGTACCCGATCGCGACGTCGTCCAGCGTCTGGGTGAGCGGTTGCTCAAGCGGAGACGACGGCCAGTACGTGCGTACGCCGGCCGAGTCCAGGCGGTAGAAGACCGCCTCCTCGCCCACCCAGGCACGCGCCCGGTCGGCGAAACCGAGGGCTGCGGGGACGGTGGCATGGAAGCGGTCGAGCAGGCCGTCGCGCTGACGCTGCGCGCTCATCGACGACTCGTCGAGCTCGAGCTGCACGACCCGGACGGAGGCGTCCTCGGGGCAGAGCGCTCCTCGGGCCGGCACGAGCCGGCCGCCGACCAGGGACACCCAGCGCTCCAGCAGCCCCGGATCGTCGTTCACGTCCAGGACCGCGACGGGGCCCTCTTCGGTCGACAGGAGGTCCCAACCCACGACGTACGGCTGCTCACCGGGGGTCTCCCGGGCGACGGCCAGGTTCGCGCGATGGACCAGGAGCCGGACCTCGTCACGAGGCACCGCGCCGGCGACCAGGCCGGTGACCAGGACGCCCTGCCGGTCACTGGCGGGCGAAGACACAGAACTCGTTGCCCTCGGGGTCGGCCATCACCGTCCACCGCTCCAGCCGGGCGAGCACCTCGGCACCGGCAGCCACCAAGGCGTCCACGTCACCGAAGACGTCGAAGTGGATCCTGTTCTTGACGGTCTTCGGCTCGGGAACCGGCTCGAACGCGATAGCGCGCAGCGGGCATCGGGGGATCTCGTCGATGTAGGAGAAGCCGCGGTCATCGTGGTGCAGCGTCGCGCCGAAGACTTCCGCCCACCACCGGGCGATCCGCCCCGCGTCGGGCCCGGTGTCGAATCCGAGCTCGGCGTGCCGTGGCGTCCGGGACGAGGGGTCCGTGGTGAAGACGCAGAACTCTCCACCCTCGGGGTCCTCCAGGACCGTCCAGGCCGGCAGGACCATCGTGGGCGTGGCGCCGAGCGCCACCGCGTCGGCCACCTCGTCGAGCCAGACGTCCAGGTGGACCCGCTGCTTGACCGTCTTGGGCTCCGGGACGGTGTTGACCCAGACGGAGTGCTCGCTGGTCGGTCCGGTCAGCCTGGCGTCGCCGTCGTCGAGCTGCTCGGCGGCCAGGCCCAGGATCCCGCCCCAGAAGGCTGCGAGGAGGCCCGCGTCGACAGCGTCGATACACAGGTCCTTGTACGTCGCCAACGGCATGGCTTCACCGTAGACCGCCAGGTCGACGCTTTTGCGTCTATAGACTTCCGGGCACCGGTTCAGGAGGACATGTGGCCAGGTCGAAGGCACCTCTCATCGCGGCGGCTGTGATCGGCGTCGTCGCCATCGCAGGGATTCGCGCATGCTCCGCTGGAAGCGACGGGGACCGCGACCCGAGCTCGGACCCCACCGTCGTCGGCCGCGAAGGCTGTGTCCCGCTGACGATCGGCGCATCGCCGGAGAAGCAAGGGATCATGCAGGCGATCGCGAACGAGTACAACAAGTCCGACCGCGAGGTCGACGGCGCGTGCTTCGCGGTCACGGTGAACCCGCTGTCCTCCGGCGGCGGCGAACAGATCCTGGCCCGCGGGTGGGACGCGGACGTCGACGGCGTACCGCCCGACGTGTGGAGCCCGGCGGCCTCGACCTGGGTCGGTCTGCTGAAGAAGGACCTGGCCAAGCGGGACCGGCCCGACCTGGTGCCCGAGGGCGCACTGGCGAGCGTCACCACCACCCCGCTCGTGCTGGCGATGCCCAAGCCGATGGCGGAGGCCCTGGGCTGGCCCGGCAAGCAGCTCGGCTGGTCCGATGTGCTGCGGCTGGCGAACAACCCGCAAGGCTGGGCCGCGGTCGGGCACCCCGAGTGGGGCAGGTTCACCTTGGGCAAGACCAACCCGAACATCTCCACCTCCGGTCTCGCGGCCACCGTCGGCGCCTTCGTCGCGGCAACCGGCAAGTCGTCCGACCTGCGGATGCAGGACGTGCAGGACCCGAAGGTCCGCACGTTCGTCGGTGACGTGGAGAAGGCCGTCCTGCACTACGGCGACACCACGCTGACCTACCTGGCGAACCTGCAGCGCGCGGACGACTCCGGCGCAGGTCTGGGGTATGTCTCCGCCGTGGCCGTGGAGGAGAAGTCGGTCATCGACTACAACACCGGCAACCCTTCGGGAAGCCTGGCCACCATCGGCGACCACGCACCCCCACGGGTCCCGCTGGCCGCGATCTACCCCAAGGAGGGCACCCTCTACTCCGACAGCCCCTACGTCGTCCTGGACGCGCCCTGGTCGACCGCGGAGAAGAAGAGTGGCGCTGCGGACTTCCTGGAGTTCCTCCAGACTCCGCAGTCGCAGAAGCAGTTCACCGACGCGGGGTTCCGCACCTTCGACCACAAGGCCGGAGCACCGATCCTGCAGAGCAAGGAGCTCATCGCCGACGGGGTCAAGATCGAGCTCAGCGCGCCGTCGCCGGACGTGCTGGACGCCGTCCGCGCGACCTGGACCGACGTACGCAAGGAAGCACGGGTGCTCATCCTGCTCGACGTCTCCGGGTCCATGGGCGAGGACGCCGGTGGTGGCACCAAGCTCGACCTGGCTAAGGACGCCGCGCTCAAGGCGCTGTCGCAGTTCGCCTCGCGGGACCAGGTGGGACTGTGGGTCTTCACCACGGACCTGACCACCCCGGCCGGGATCTATGCCGAGCTGGTCCCGGTGGCGCCGATCGCCCAGAACAAGGCGCGCATCGCCCAGTCGATGCGCAACCTGGCTCCGCTCAACGGCACACCGCTGTACGCCGCGATCCGGGCCGGGGTCAGGGAGATGAACAGCAACTTCGACTCCTCGAAGATCAACGCCGTCGTGGTGCTCACCGACGGCCGCAACGAGTACCCCAACGACAACAACCTCGCCAGCCTGGTCCGCGAGCTCGACGGAGGCACCGAGACGACGCTGCGGGTCTTCTCGATCGCGTACGGCGAGGGGGCCGACCTGGAGACGCTGAAGAAGATCTCCGAGGCTTCCCGCGCCGCGGCGTACGACTCGACGAACCCGGCGAACATCGACAAGGTCTTCACCGCGGTCTTGAGCAACTTCTGATGAGCTTCTGGAACCGCGTGGGCAGCACGGCCAGCGATCCCTGGCTCGGCATGACGGCCGCCTTCGTCGGCGGGGTGGCCTGGGCGGCGGGTGTCGTCGCGGCCGGTCCTGCGGTGGCGGTCGCCGGCGGGATGTACGCCGTCGGTGCGCTGGTCGGCGGGCTGCTCCAGCCCAAGGAGGCCGACTCCGGTTCAGGGGATCTGCCGCTCCCCGAGCTGCTGCGGGGCACCGAGCAGGCCCAGCTCGTCGAGAACCTGAGCCGGTACGTCGACGACCTGCGCACGCTGCGCGCGGGTCCCAAACCCGACGCGGTGGTGGACCCGTCCATCGAGGCCCTGGTCGCGGCCGAGAACACCTTCGGGGCGGCGGCACGCGTGGCCGCCGCGATCGACGGCCTCGACATCGCACTCGCGCGCAGCGGCCAACCGAGCCCCAACGTGCAGGTTCGAGAAGCCGTGCAGCGGATGGCCGACCGGAGGGCGGCGCTGCTGGCACAGCTGCGCGGGACCGTCGACGAGGTCGCGGAGGTCTACACCAAGCTGCTGGAGCTCTCGGCGACCGTGTCGTCGCTAGACGTCGGTGTCGGTGCCACCGATGAGGTGGAGAAGGTCAACAGCTCGCTCGACTCGCTGCGCCACACCCTGGCCGAGCTCGAGGCGCAGGCGCGCCGGCCCGGCTGAGCCTCAGTACCAGGGGTTCTCCCGGGTCCAGGCGGTAGGCAGGTGCAGGGTCACGCCGTCACGGTCGGCCAGCCTGGACAGCACCCGCATCGTGGTGTCCAGGTCGTCGGCGGCGTACGGCAGCGCGCGCAGCGGCCTGGTCAGCGGTCGGAAGAAGTCGTCCCAGTGGATCAGCACGGCCCGGCGGGCGCCGACCGCGGTGACCGTCTCACGCCAGTACGCCTCGATGTAGTCCTCGCTCTGCAGACCGAGCTGGCCGACTCCCAGGTAGGCCACCTCCGCCTCCCGTCCGGCCAGCGCGCCCTCGACGTACCCGGCGCTGCCCTGGATCAGCAGGGTGTGCCCGTCGCGGTGCCGGACCAGCACCGACCAGGCCTCACCGCACTTGTACGCCGAGGCCCGCACGGGTGGCAGTACCGGCGTGGTGATCTCGCCGGGGAAGCGGTCGGGAGGGCAGTGATGCGACTCGACCAGGGTGATCTGGTAGGGGCCGAACGTCAGCGGCTGGCCCGGTTCAGCCACCACTACACGCTCGCCGGGAAGCCGCTGTCCGGTCATCGCCGTACTGCGCCCGCCCACGAGCTGGGCCTGGGTCCGCTCGGCCACTGCCGCGGAGTCCATCGCGTGGTCGTAGTGGGTGTGCACCGGCAGCACAGCCCGTAGCTGCGAGACCCCTGCTCGCTGGAGGCACGCGTCGATCCGCCGCCGGTCCGGTGCGATCCTGCCGAGGGCGACCCGGAGCAGTCCGGGCCGGCTGAAGAAGCCGTCGGTCAGGAACGCGCTCTCCCCGTCGTCGACCAGCAGCGTCGCGACGCCCAGGAAGGTGACGCCCAGTCCCGAGCCGGCGGTCGGCAGGTCGAAACGGTGGGCGTACGTCGCGATGTCGGGTCGACCGAGCCTGAAGCGCATGGGCTGCATGGTTGCATGGAGCCATGGAGGCGATCGATGAGCTGGTGGCCGCGCTGCCACCGGGCACCACGTTGACGGACCCGGACGTGATGGAGCCGTACCGCTGGGACTGGTCCCAGGACGTCTCCGCCGGGAAACCGCTCGCGGTGGTCCGGGCGACCGACGCCGCCCAGGTGCAGGAGACGGTGCGTTGGGCCGCGCGGCACGGCGTGCCCGTGGTCCCCCGGGGTGCCGGCAGCGGGCTGGCCGGTGGGTCGTCGGCCGTCGACGGCGGGATCGTGCTGAGCCTGGAGAAGATGCGGGCGATCGAGATCGACCCCGCCTCCCGGGTCGCGGTCGTCGAGCCCGGAGCCTTCAACGCCGAGGTGAAGCAGGCGGCCGCCGAGCACGGGCTGTGGTACCCGCCCGACCCTTCGTCGTACGAGATCTGCTCCATCGGCGGCAACGTGGCGACGAACGCCGGCGGCCTGTGCTGCGTGAAGTACGGCGTCACCACCGACTACGTGCTGGGGCTGGACGTGGTCCTGGCAGACGGCACCCTGGTCACCCTGGGCGGCAAGCGCATCAAGGACGTCGCAGGCCTGTCGCTGCTCAAGCTCTTCGTCGGCAGTGAGGGCACGCTCGGCATCGTCACCCGTGCCATCCTCCGGCTGGTGCCGGCCCAGCCGCCACGCTCCACGCTGGTGGCTCAGTTCCCGTCGGTCGCCGCAGCCGCTGCGATGGTCGTCGACGTCGGGCGGACCCTGCGCCCGTCGATGATGGAGCTGATGGACCAGGCGGCGGTCAACGCCGTCGAGGACTTCCAGCCGATGGGCCTGGACCGGTCGACCGCGGCGCTGGTCATCGCCCAGTCGGACGCCCCGGGGGCGGCGCGCGCGGAGGAGGTCGAGACCATGCTGCGGGCTTGTGAGGCCGCCGGCGCGACCGAGACCTTCGTTACCGACGACCCCGACGAGGGCGAGCTGTTCGTGCAGGCCAGGCGCGTGGCGTTCCCCGCGATCCAGGCGCGGGGGTCGCTACTTCTGGAGGACGTCGGAGCGGCTGTCCCGGTGCTGCCCGACCTGCTGGCCGCCATCGCGGAGATCGCCGCGGCGTACGACGTCCAGATCCCGGTCGTCGCCCACGCCGGAGATGGCAACACCCACCCGATCATCGTGTACGACGAGTCGTCGGAGTCGCGGGCACGGGAGGCCTTCGCAGAGGTGATGCAGGCCGCGATCCGCCTCGGCGGGACCATCACCGGCGAGCACGGTGTAGGCCGGGCCAAGAAGTCGGCGCTCCCCGACCAGCTCGGCCCGGACGTGATGGAGCTGACCCGGCGAGTCAAGCAGGCGCTGGACCCCGACGGGATCATGAACCCGGGCGCGATCCTGTAGCACCCGCCCCAGGGCGCGCTAGGTTCAGTCGCATGGCACTCCTCGACCGTCACCTCTTCGGCCCCGGTCCCTCCAACCCGTACCCTGAGGCCACCGCGGCCCTGGCCCAGCCGTTGCTCGGTCATCTCGATCCGGCGTTCCTGGACGTGATGGACCAGACCTGCGCGATGCTGCGCACGGCCTGGGGCACCTCCAACGCACGCACGCTCCCGCTGTCGGCTACCGGCTCGGCCGGCATGGAGGCGGCGTTCGTGAACACGGTGCGCGAAGGGGACGTGGTCGTCGTCGCCGTCAACGGGCTCTTCGGGCAGCGCATGTGCGAGGTGGCCTCCCGTTGCGGTGCCGAGGTGATCCCGGTCGAGCACGAGTGGGGGACGCCGGTCGACGTGGAGCGCGTCGTGGCCGCGCACCCGAGCCCGAAGGTGATCGCCGCCGTGCACGCCGAGACCAGCACCGGTGTCCGCTCCGACATCGCCGCGCTCGGTCGGGCGAAGGGCGACGCCCTGCTGCTCGTGGATGCGGTGACCTCGATCGGCGGCATCGAGCTCCGGGCGGACGAGTGGGGCGTCGACCTCGGGTACGCCGGCACGCAGAAGTGCCTCGGGGTCGCACCCGGTCTGGCGCCCTTCACCATCAACGAGCGAGCCTTCGAGCGCCGGATCGAGCGGCCTCGCTCCTGGTACCTGGACCTGGGTCTGCTCGGCGGGTACGTCGGTGAGGCGAGCGGCTCGCGGCGCACCTACCACCACACCGCCCCGACAGCGATGGTGGCGAGCCTGCATGCGGGCCTGGGCCGCATCCTCGAGGAGGGGCTGGAGAACGTCTGGTCTCGCCACGAGCAGGCCGGCCGCCAACTGCAGGACGGCTTGGAGGCGATGGGACTGACGCTCTTCGCCGAGAAGGGCAGCCGCCTTCCCGAGCTGACCACGGTCCGGGTCCCTGACGGCGTGGACTCGGCCGCCGTGCGCGGGCGCCTGCTGGAACGCCACGGCATCGAGATCGGCGGGGGTGCGGGTCAGTACGCCGCCAGCGTCTGGCGGATCGGGCTGATGGGCCACAACGCCCGGCCGGACAACGTGCTGTTGATCCTCGCCGCGCTGGAGGAGGTCCTGCGGTAACGCTGGACGTCGAAGTTAATGATCGTTAACCTAGTGAGTTAACAGGCGTTAACGTCGGAAGGATCGCGATGGCAAGCCAGATGAAGGTGCTCGTCGACGAGCTCAGGGAGCGCCTCGCCGTCGTACGCCGGGGCGGGTCCGAGGCCGCGCGCACCAAGCACACCGGCCGCGGCAAGATGCTGCCGCGGGACCGAGTGGAGCGGCTGCTGGACCCGGGCTCGCCGTTCCTCGAGCTCTCCCCTCTCGCCGCGTTCGAGATGTACGGCGGACCCGGCGAGCAGTTCACCGTCCCCTCGGCCAGCATCATCACCGGGATCGGCCGGATCAGCGGGCGCGAGTGCGTGGTCGTCGCCAACGACGCGACGGTCAAAGGGGGCACGTACTACCCGATCACCGTCAAGAAGCACTTGCGTGCCCAGACCATCGCCGAGCAGAACCGCCTGCCGTGCGTCTATCTCGTCGACTCGGGCGGTGCTTTCCTCCCCATGCAGGACGAGGTCTTCCCCGACCGCGAGCACTTCGGCCGGATCTTCTTCAACCAGGCCAACCTGTCCGCGAAGGGCATCCCCCAGATCGCTGCGGTGATGGGCTCGTGCACGGCCGGCGGCGCCTATGTCCCGGCGATGTCCGACGAGACCGTGATCGTGCGGGACCAGGGGACGATCTTCCTCGGCGGACCGCCGCTGGTGAAGGCCGCGACCGGTGAGGTCGTCACCGCCGAGGACCTCGGCGGCGGCGAGGTGCACGCCAAGCTCTCCGGAGTGGTCGACCACCTCGCGAACGACGACGCGCACGCGCTTGCCATCGTCCGGTCCATCGTGTCGACGTTCGAGCGCCCCGCAGGCTCCTCGCTGGAGCGCCAGGAGGTCGAGGAGCCGGCCGAGGACCCGCAGGGGCTCTATGACGTGGTCCCCACCGACTCGCGCACGCCGTACGACGTCCGCGAGGTGATCCGGCGTGTCGTCGACGGGTCCCGGTTCCACGAGTTCAAGCAGCTCTACGGGGAGACCCTCGTCTGCGGCTTCGCCCGGATCTGGGGCTACCCGGTCGGGATCGTGGCCAACAACGGCATCCTCTTCTCCGAGTCCTCACTCAAAGGCGCGCACTTCATCGAGCTGTGCAACCAGCGCGGGATCCCCCTGGTCTTCCTGCAGAACATCACCGGCTTCATGGTCGGCCGCGAGTACGAGAACCGGGGGATCGCCAAGGACGGCGCGAAGCTGGTCACCGCGGTGGCCTGCTCGGTCGTCCCGAAGTTCACCGTGGTCATCGGCGGCTCCTTCGGTGCCGGCAACTACGGCATGTGCGGCCGGGCCTACGACCCGCGCTTCCTGTGGATGTGGCCCAACGCCCGCATCTCGGTGATGGGCGGCGAGCAGGCGGCCTCGGTGCTGGCGACGGTGCGCTCGGACCTGGAGACCCCCGCGCAGGCCGAGGCGTTCATGGCTCCGATCCGCGAGCAGTACGAGACCCAGGGCTCGCCGTACTACTCCAGCGCCCGGCTGTGGGACGACGGCATCATCGACCCGGTGGACACCCGTCGGGTGCTCGGCCTCGGGCTCGCAGCGGCAGCACACGCACCGATCCCCGAGCCGTCGTACGGCATCTTCAGGATGTGATGACGTGACCATCTCCACGCTTCTGATCGCCAACCGTGGCGAGATCGCACTCCGCATCATCCGGGCCGCGCAGGCGCTCGGCCTGAGGACCGTCGCGGTCTACTCCGACGCCGACCGTGAGGCCGCCCATGTCCGGGAGGCCGACGTGGCCGTCCGCATCGGCCCCACCCCGGCCTCGGAGTCCTACCTGTCCATCCCGGCGATCCTCGAAGCAGCCCGGGTGACCGGCGCAGACGCGGTACACCCCGGCTACGGCTTCCTCTCCGAGCGCGCGCCGTTCGCCCGGGCGGTGACCGACGCGGGCCTGGTCTTCGTCGGACCGAGCGCCGAGGTGATGGAGCAGATGGGCCGCAAGGACAAGGCGCGCGGGGTCGCGATCGCTGCCGGGGTTCCGGTGGTACCGGTCGGAGACTCGGCGGCGGGGATGACCTTCCCGGTCCTGGTCAAGGCTGCGGCCGGTGGTGGCGGCAAGGGCATGCGCATCGTCCGCCGGGCCGAGGAGCTCGAGTCCGCCCTGGAGGCCGCGAAGCGTGAGGCGAGTAGCGCGTTCGGGGACGACACCGTCCTGATCGAGCGGTACGTCGAGCATGGCCGGCACGTGGAGGTGCAGGTCCTGGCCGACCAGCACGGCAACGTGGTCCACCTCTTCGAGCGGGACTGCTCCGCACAGCGGCGTCACCAGAAGGTCATCGAGGAGGCTCCGGCGCCGACCATCTCCGAGGCCGCGCGCAAGGTGCTGCTGGAGTCGGCGGTGGCACTGGCCACCCAGGTCGGGTACACCAACGCCGGCACGGTGGAGTACCTGGTCTCGGGGGACGAGGTCTTCTTCCTGGAGATGAACACCAGGCTCCAGGTGGAGCACCCGGTGACCGAGCTGGTCACCGGGCTGGACCTGGTCCAGCTCCAGCTGCGCATCGCGGCGGGGGAGCCCCTTCCCTTCGCCCAGGAGGACATCACCTGCACCGGTCATGCCTTCGAGGCCCGGGTGTACGCCGAGGACGCGTTCAACGGCTTCCTGCCGCAGGCCGGCCTGGCTTCGTACGTCCGGTGGTCGCCGCGGGCCCGCATCGATGCGGCCCTGGAGAGCGGATCGGTGGTCGGGACGTCGTACGACCCGATGCTGGGCAAGATCATCGTGCACGGCCCCACCCGCGAGACGGCCCGGCTCGCACTGGTCAACGCGCTCGACGACACCGCGATCCTGGGCCTGACCACCAACCTCGGCTTCCTGCGCGGCCTCGCCGCCTCGGACGAGTTCCGCGACAACGAGGTCGACACGGCCTGGCTCGACTCCAACCCTGGCGCCATCGCACCCCCACCCCCCGACGTGGCCGCTCTGCTCGGGGCCTGGGCGGTCGCCACCGACACCCCGGCGGACCACTCGCCGTTCGGCACCAACGACGGCTGGCGGCTCGCGGGGCCTGCGGCGCCGGTCACCGTCGAGCTCGGCGGCCGGGTGTACGTCGTGAACCCGACCACCGGCGAGGTCTCCTTCGGTGACGGCTTCCACGGCGCCACCCCACCCCCGGACCCTCGGCGCAGCAACGGGTCAGCACGGTGCGGCCGATCGCGTCGGAGCCCGATGTGCTCCGGCTGGAGATCGACGACCTGGTCCACGAGGCGTCGGTACACCTCGGCGCGCACGCCGTTCATGTGGCCTACCTGGGGCACACGTTCGCGTTCGACCGGCCCGACGCGTTCGGTCCTGCGGCCGGTGCTTCTGCCGTCGACGGCACGCTGGTGGCCCCGATGCCGGGAACGGTGCTCGCCGTGAACGTGGCGGTCGGGGACGAGGTGGCCGAGGGTGACGTGCTGGGCGTGATGGAGGCGATGAAGATGGAGCTGGCCCTGAAGGCGCCCGGGCCCGGCGTGGTCACCGTCGTAGGGGCGGCCCCGGGAGAGCAGGTGCCGCTCAAGCACACGCTCTTCGTGGTGGAGGCCCCGCATGCGTAGTCCACAGACGGTCCCGGACCCGGCACTGCCGGCCAGCGTCACGGTCTACGAGGTCGGCCCCCGTGACGGCCTGCAGAACGAGCAGACCGTGGTCGCGGCGCAGGTGAAGGTCGAGTTCATCGGCCGACTGCTGGACGCCGGACTTCCGATCGTCGAGGCGACCTCCTTCGTCCATCCGACATGGGTGCCGCAGCTGGCCGACGCCGGTGAGGTGATGGCGGCGCTGGGCGAGCTCGGCCGAGAGCTCCCGGTGCTGGTGCCCAATGAGCGGGGGCTCGACCGCGCTCTGGAGCTCGGCTGCAAGCACATCGCGATCTTCGGCAGCGCCACCGAGACGTTCGCCCAGCGCAACCTCAACCGCTCCCTGGACGAGCAGTTCGCGATGTTCGAGCCGACGGTCACGCGAGCCCGCGAGCACGGCCTCGACGTGCGAGCGTACGTCTCGATGTGCTTCGGAGATCCCTGGGAAGGCGCGGTCCCCGTCGACCAGGTCGTCGCTGTCGGGAAGCGGCTCTTCGACCTCGGCGCCTCGCAGCTCTCCCTCGGAGACACCATCGGAGTTGGTACGACGGGGCACGTCCATGCCCTTCTGGATGCCTTCAACGCTGCGGGGCTCGCCGACGACGTGCTCGCCATGCACTTCCATGACACCTACGGCCAGGCACTGGCCAACGCCCATGCTGCCCTGCGTCACGGGGTGACGACCTTCGACGCGAGTGCCGGTGGACTCGGCGGCTGCCCGTACGCCGAGAGCGCGACCGGCAACCTCGCTACCGAGGACCTGGTGTGGATGCTGCACGGCCTCGGCATCCAGACAGGGGTCTCGCTGGACAGGCTCGTAGAGACCAGCGTCTGGATGGCCGGACAGCTCGGCCGCCCGAGCCCCAGCCGGGTGGTCAACGCCCTGGGTGGCTGAGCGCTCAGACCCCGGGTGGGTCGTCGTGCGAGATCAGGCCGACCAGGTTGTCCTCGCTGTCCCGGAAGAAGGCCATCCACTCGTCCTTGCCGGTCGGGCCGAGCGAGTCGTCGGTGTGCTGGAAGATCCGGTGCGGCTCGGACTCGATGGTGACGCCGTCGGAACGGAGCTGCTCGACCGTCGCACGGACGTCGTCGACGTGCAGGTAGACCGTCGCGGACGGTGCTGCCTTCTCCAGCAGCAGCCGGCCGTCGCCGAGCCTGAAGAAGAGCAGCCCCGGAGGGTCGAAGAACCCGGCCGGCGGGCCGAGCAGCTTGGTGTAGAAAGCAGCCGCGCGTTCGAGATCATCCGCGTGCTGGGCGACCTGACCGATGTGCATGATCACAGACTGGCAGAATCCTCACATGGCACGAGTCGTCTACCTGCACGTCGGGGCACCGAAGACGGGGACGACGTACCTCCAGGATCGGCTGGCGCGCAACCGCGCCGAGCTGGCCAAGCACGAGGTGCACTACCCGGTGGGGCTGGGCGGCACCATGTTCGAGGCGGCCATCGACCTGCTCGACATGTCCTGGGGCGGGCAGCGTGAAGGGGCCCGTGGCGAGTGGGACTCGCTGATGTCGCGGGTACGCCGGGCGAACGGCTCGGTCATCGTCAGCCACGAGATCCTGGCGGCCGCGAAGCCCGCGCAGGTGGCCCGGGTGATGGCTGGCCTGGAGGACCTCGAGGTGCACGTGGTCTACACAGCCCGCGACCTGGCTCGGCAGATCCCCGCCGAGTGGCAGGAGGGGATCAAGCATCGCCGCAGGAAGTCCTTCGCCAGGTTCCTCGACGGTGTGCAGAACGCGCCGCGGAGGAACTCGCAGATGTGGTTCTGGCGGGCACAGGGCCTCCCGGACGTGCTCGGCCGGTGGTCCCGGAACCTGCCACCGTCCCAGGTCCATCTCGTCACGGTGCCGCAGCACGGCGCCCCTCGGGACGAGCTCTGGACGCGCTACTGCCAGGCACTGTCCATCGAGCCGGCGTGGGCGCCCGAAGAGAGTCCTCGCGAGAACGTGTCGCTCGGCATCGCCGAGACCACCCTGATCAGACGCCTCAACCGCAGGCTGCGCAGCGCCGACGTGCTGGAGAACGACGCGTACCGTCGCCTGGTTCGCGAGCTGGTCGTACACCAGACGCTGGCTCACCGCGACAACATGACCCGCGCAACGCTGCCGCCTGTGGCCTTCCCGTGGGCTACCGAGGTGGCCGAGGAGTGGATCGAGTGGGCCGAGGGTGCGGGCATCGACGTGGTCGGTGACCTCAACGACCTGCGTCCGGTCGAGGCCGACGGCGAGTGGGTCGACCCGGACCGGCCGCGACCGGGACAGATGGTCGACGTCGCCCTGGACGTCATCGAGGCTCTGCTGGTCGAGTCGGCCGCCACGCGGGAGCCGATTTTCAGCCAAGCCCAGAAGATCGCGCGCGCCGCGAAACGACTGCGCACCCCGTGAGCCGGTACGACGAGGCGGTTCTGGACTGGGCGGCCCATCTGCGTTCGGGAGGGACCACGCCCTGGTCGCAGTACCGGTCGACCACGGGGGAAACCCTTGCCGGCGACCCGCCGGGGGCGGCACAGCTCGAGCTCGTGCGCCGACTGGCCGGGGTGTGGGACGGCCCTGGCTTCGAGCGGGTCGCGGACCGGGTGCTCTACCGGGACCCGCCAGGCCGCGGTCTGTCGCGGCAGCCGCTGGCACACCCTTCCTTCCCGGGAGGAGGCGGCGCCCCAGCGGTCGATCCGTCGGATCTGCCCGTGGCTGAGCTGCTCCGGCTCGGGACCGGGGTGCTCGCTGACCTCGTCGCCGCTTCCGCCCCGCCCCGCATCGCTCGTGTACGCGGCTCCCGCCGCCGACCGCTGGTCCTCGGTGCGCCCATCTCGCGCCACGCTCTGGCCCGCACCGCCAGAGGCTTCTCCCGCTCCGAGGTGCTGGTCTGCGCGCCGAGCCTCGAAGAGCTGCTCACCGAGGTGTGGTCCACCCGGGTCCAGCGCGGCTCCGCGAGCGGCTGGCGGAGCTTCGTCCAGCAGTGGGCGGCTCGCGGATCTCTGCCTGCTTCTGCGGACCCTGCCCGGCTGGCCGCCCAGGCGGCCCAGCGGGTGGGACCAGCAAGGGTCCATGTCCTTGTCGGCCGCGCGGCACGGGTCGCCCCGGTCGCGGGAGTTCCCGCGCCCCTGACTGTGCAGAGCGCGGAGCTGCTGCGGCGGCTCAACCCGGTCCTCGGCGTACGCCTGCCCGAGGCGGAGCGGGAGAGGGCCCGTGCGGCTGCCGTCCACCTGCTTCGCGGTGGCGTGCCCGCCGTACTCGCCGTGCCGCAACAGCACGAGAGCTGGGCTCGAGAGCGCGCCGCGGGGATCGCCGAGGCGATCCGTGCCGGCGGCTACGCTGTGCACGGCGACGTGGCCGAGTTCGCCGCGGGTGTTTCAGCCCCACGTCACCCCCGCGCAGCCGAGGTGCTCGACAGGCTCCTCGAAGTCGTGGTGCGAACCGTTCGTGAGGAGCAGCGTTGAGCCGGGTGCTGGTGCATGTCGGAGCACCGAAGACCGGTACCTCGTTCGTCCAGTCGCTGCTCTTCGAGCACCGCGAGTCCCTTGCAGGGCAGGGGATTCTCTATCCCGCCGACCGGTTCGACGCGCACTTCCTCGCTGCGCTCGACCTGATGGAGCTGCCGTGGGGCGGCCTCGAGCGGCAGGCCGCCGGGTGCTGGGATGCGCTGGCCGAGCAGGTCCGTGCCTGGGAGGGCACCAGCATCGTCTCCCACGAGATCCTGGCAACGGCGTCGCAGCGGCAGGTGCGGCGCGCGCTCGACTCGTTCGGCGACGCCGAGGTCCACGTGGTCTTCTCTGCGCGCGACCTGGTCCGGCAGCTCCCTGCCGAGTGGCAGGAGAACGTCAAGCACCGACGTACCGTCGACTACGCGACCTTCCTGGAGCGGGTCAGGGACCCGTCGCGCAGCGGCGCGCTGGCCGCCTGGTTCTGGGGCGTGCAGGAAGTGCCCGACGTCCTCGACCGCTGGGGCGGCACCCTCGACCCTGGTCGGGTGCACCTGGTCACGGTTCCCCCGGCGGGTGCGCCAACGGGGCTGCTGTGGGAGCGCTTCGCCTCAGTCTTCGGCCTCGACCCGGCGGCGTACGACACCGAGTCGGTGCGGGCGAACCCTTCTCTAGGAGCGGCCGAGACCGACTTCATCCGACGGGTCAACCTCCGCGTCAATGATGGCGTGCTGGCCAACGAGCACTACCGCGAGTTCGTCCGCGAGCTTCTCGCGCACCGCACCCTGTCCCAGCGCACCTCGTCGGCTCGACTCTCCATCCCGCCCGAGGCTCGGACGTGGGCGACCGACCTGTCGAGGACCTGGGTGACCCAGCTCGAGACCAGGGGGTACGACGTGGTCGGGGACCTCGAGGAGCTGGTGCCCTTACCCGCCAGCACCGAGTTCGTCGACCCGGACCAGAGGCCGTCCGACGACTCCGTCGCGCTGGAGGCGACCGTGACCCTGCTGGGAGAGGCGGGCCGGCTCAGCGAGGAGAACCGGCGACTCCGGCGCGAGCTCGACGAGGCTCGGCGAGCTCTCCACGAGCAGGTCGGGCCGGTGCAGCGGTTCAAGCGGCGGGTGGTCAGGGCGTCGGAGTCCAATGGTGCGCTGCGCGCCCTGCTCGGCGTGTACCGCAAGGCGCTCGGACGCAGCTGACCCTCAGCTGCGAGGAGCTCGGCGGATGAGCTCGCGGTCGGCGTACCGGCCGATCTTCCAGGTGGAGAAGCCGTCCGCTCCCGCTCCGATGAACCCGCCCACCACCGGCACCCGACGTCCCACCGTGGTCACCAGGCGCTTCCCCGCGACCTTCGTGATCAGCTCGGAGGCGACCTCGACGGCGATGGTCTGGTTCAGGTCGGCGTCATAGGTCGGCGCGGTGGCGATCACCAGCGGACGGGCAGGGATCCGCTTCTTCTTCACTGCCGCCGCGACCGCGTCCTCGCCGAGCAGACAGACGAGCACAGCGTTGCGAACCTTCGGGTCTTGTAGGTCGTACCCGCGCAGGTGCGCGATCCCGGCCACCATCCTGATCTGGACCACGGCCACCCCCGCGATGTTGGTCGGGATGGTCACCGACGCCGTCACCAGGCCGCCGAGGTTCGTCACGAACCCCTGGACGCCGGCCAGCCGGACGTTGAACTCGATGACCTCGTGGACGGCGTGGTCGACGTCCCCGGGCCGCTCGGCGAGCTGCTTCTCCGCCGCCTCGGCCGCACCGGCCAGCGGGCCGACGCCGTCGATGGCCCGGCGCATCGCCTCGTTGATCACCTGCGTGGTCAAGCCGGGGGCGATCCGCTGCACGCGCGGCCCGACCTGCTTGGCAACCTGGCCTCCGATACCCATGCTTCGACCATATCCAGCCGTAGGTTGGACCCGTGCCGACCCCGCCTCCGCCGAGCCCGTGGAACTTCCCGGATCTCTTTGGACCCGAGGGCGATCGGTTCGACGACCTCGTCGGAGTCGGTGCCGACCTGGAGCCCGGCACCCTGATCGACGCGTACTCTCGAGGGTTCTTCCCAATGCCGGCCGACGACCTCAAGGGCGAGATGTCCTGGTGGTCGCCGGAGCTGCGCGGGGTACTGCCACTGGGCTCCCTGCGGGTCACACGCTCGCTGCGCCAGTCGCTGGCCAGGTACGAGGTGCGGGTCGACACGGCGTTCGACGACGTCGTCGCGGGCTGCGCGGAGCCGGCTCGGGACGGCCGCTGGATCGACGACCGGGTCCGTCAGGCGTACGGCGTGATGCACGAGCTGGGGTGGGCGCACTCGGTCGAGACGTGGCACGAGGGGCGGCTGGTCGGTGGTCTGTACGGCGTGGCCATCGGCGGTCTGTTCGCGGGCGAGTCGATGTTCCACCGGGAGCGCGACGCCTCCAAGGTCGCCCTGGTCCGGCTGGTCGAGCTGCTCAGTGACGAGTACGCCGACAGGCGGCTCCTCGACGTGCAGTGGCGCACCGACCATCTGGCGTCGCTCGGCGTGGTCGAGGTCCCGCGGCGGGAGTACCTGGCTCAGCTCGGGGCGGCGCTCGGCGTACCGCTCCCCAAGCGGTGGGCGTAGTCAGAGGCTGCGGCTCACAGCACTGTCGGCGGGTCGGCCGTCTCGCTGACCATGGGACGTCCGGCTGACGCCCAGTCGAGCATGCCGCCGTCGAGGTTCACTGCGTCGAAGCCGTGCTGCACCAGGTACGCGGTCGCCTGCGCGGAGCGGCCCCCCACCTTGCACACCACCAGAGTCCTGGACTGGGGCAGCTCGCCGATCCGCGTGGTGATCTCCATCAGCGGGATGTGCTGGGCAGCGGCGATGTGACCCGAGGCCCACTCGTCGTGCTCGCGGACATCGAGGACGTGCAGGCCCTCGGGAAGTGGGTCGGGTACGCCGGTGACGGAGACGGTGGGCACGCTCATCACCCCAACCTATCGTTGCACCATGGGCGACCTTCAATGCGCGGTGACCGTGCACGTCGTACCCGACGCCGCGGGTGTGGGCGAGCGCCTGTGGGAGCACCTGCAGGGCGTCGCCGACCTGCACCGGGGTGAGACCGTCACGGTCGGAGTCGTGCCGGCGCTGATGGTCGCTGCCCTGGGGAGCGAGGAGCCGCTCACGCTTCGTGGCGACGCGGACGGGTGGGTACGGGCTACTTGAGCAGCTTGGACATCCGGCGGTCGGCCAGCGGCTTGCCGCCGGTCTGACAGGTCGGGCAGTACTGCAGCGAGGAGTCAGCAAACGACACCTCGCGGACGGTGTCGCCGCAGACCGGGCAGGCAAGCCCAGCCCGACCGTGTACGGCCAGGTGCGACTTCTTCTCGCCCTTCAGCTCGCTCGCGGCCAGGCCGAGGCTGCGCTGTACGGCGTCGCCCAGGACGGTGCGAACTGCGGCGTACAGCGTCTGGAGCTCGTCTTCGTCCAGCGACGACGCGGGCTTGAACGGGGAGAGCTTCGCAGCGTGCAGCAGCTCGTCGGAGTAGGCGTTGCCGATCCCGGCGATGGTCGACTGGTTGCGCAGCACGCCCTTGAGCTGCGCACGGCCCGCCTCGGTGAGGATCGCGCGCAAGGCCTCGAGGGTGAAGGCGTCGGCAAGCGGGTCGGGCCCGAGCCGGGCGATACCGGGCACGTCCTGGGGATCCCGCACTACGTAGATGGCCAGTCGCTTCTGGGTGCCTGCCTCGGTGATGTCCAGGCCCGACCCGTCATCGAGGAGAACGCGTGCAGCCAGGGGGCTCCTGGTCGAGGGCTTGGGCGGCAGCGTCGGCACCTCGTCCTTCCAGCGCACCCAGCCGGCCCGAGAGAGGTGAACGATGAGGTGGAGGCCGCCCGACTCGACGTCGAGGAACTTCCCATGCCGGTGGACGCCTTCGACGAAGGTGCCGTTCAACGAGGCCAGGGGAGGGTCGTAGGTCTTGAGAGCGCTGAAGGCGACGATGTCGACCCTGCCGATCGCGCGGTCCTTCAGCCGCCCACGCAGGTCCTGGGCGAGGCCCTCGACCTCTGGTAGCTCCGGCACGCTCACAGCCTACGAGGCTGGTGCGGGGTCCCGCAGAAGGTCACAATGGAGCGGTGACCCCGACCTGGTTGCCGGCCGGCGGTGAGATCTTCCTTGACGGGAGGGGATCGCATCGCACTCTGCGGCTGTCGTGGCACGGCGAGGACGGTTTGGTGGTCCTGTCGCTGTGGCGCGGTGGGTTGTGCACGGGCACGTTCCGGCTGGCCATCGAGGAGGTCCCGGCCCTGATCGACGTACTCCGTCGCGGGCTGGACGCCAGCTACGCCCAAGCCTCCGACGACCTGGCCGACCAGGACGCTGTCGAGGTCGAGTCAGCCGCTGGCTGAGGGGCGGTATGAATCCCACGGGACCGTGGGATTCAGCCGACACGATTCCGCTCGCTAGCCCAATCTAAGGATTCCGCTAGATATCCCGATACCTTCACATCGTGGACCCGATCAGGAACCCGTACGCGCCCGGCGCCGGCCAGCGTCCCCCCGAGCTCGCCGGCCGCGATCGCGAGCTCAGGCAGTTCGACGTCACCCTGGAGCGGGTCGCGGGCGGACGCCCGGAGCGGAGCATGGTGATCAGCGGGCTGCGCGGCGTGGGCAAGACCGTGCTGCTCAACGCGCTGCGGGGCCAGGCGGTGAAACGGGCCTGGGGGACCGGCAAGATCGAGGCGCGCCCGGAGCAGTCGGTGCGACTCCCGCTGGCGCAGGCGGTCCACGCCGCGGTCCGGGAGCTGGCCCACCGTCATCGCGACCCGGACCATGTCGATGCCGTCGCCGGCGTGGTCAAGGCCTTCGCGCTGCGCACTGACCTCAAGGACCGCAAGGGCATCCGCTGGAACCCGCCGACCGACGTACCGGCGGCCAAGGGCCGCGCTGACAGCGGCGACCTCGAGCTCGACCTGATCGAGCTGTTCAGCGATGTCTCCGAGCTGGCCCGTGACCTAGGCGTGGGCATCGCCTTGTTCATCGACGAGATGCAGGACATCGGGCCCGCCGAGCTGGCCGCACTGTGCGGGGCCTGTCACGAGGTCAGCCAGCAGAACGCTCCCTTGGTGGTGGTGGGTGCGGGCCTGCCGCACCTGCCCGTGGCGCTCGCGGCGAGCAAGTCGTACGCCGAGCGTCTCTTCCGCTACGTCGTGGTGGACCGGCTCCCTCGACCGATGGCGGACCGCGCCTTGGAGGCACCAGCAGCGACAGAGCAGGTGGACTTCGAGCCGGAGGCGCTCGACGCGTTGTACGAGCTGACCGACGGCTACCCCTACTTCGTCCAGGCCTACGGCAAGGTGACCTGGGATCTGGCGGTCGGTACGCCGATCCGCGGCGCGGACGTGGCTGAAGCCGCGCCGGAGGCCGAGGCCGAGCTCGCGATCGGCTTCTTCGGGGCGCGCTATGACCGAGCCACCCCGGCAGAGCGCGACTACATGCGCACCATGGCCGAGCTCGGTGCCGACGTGGGGGACAGGCCGGTCACCACCGCGCAGGTGGCCGAGGCACTCGGACGCAAGCCACAGTCGCTGAGCCCTGCCCGGGACGGCCTGATCAAGAAGGGTCTGGTCTACTCCAGCGAGCGCGGCACGGTGGCCTTCACCGTCCCGCACTTCGGCAAGTTCCTCCGCTCGCAGCGACCAGTCTGGTCCGCCGGGCAGGGCTGAGCCGGCGTTTCGCGGTGAGATCGTCGTCGATCACGGCAGAAGGATCGGCCTGCGCTGCGGCGCCGAGAGTGAGGCGGCTCTAGACCCGCAAAACGCAGGTACGACGCCACGAATCTGTTCAGGTTGAAGCAGAACATCCGCGCTGACTGACACCATTGCGTCATGCGCAAACCCGACGGTCGCCCGCAGGTGGTGGCTCACCGTGGAGCGAGTGCGGTCGCTGCCGAGCACACCCTCGGCGCCTATGTGCGCGCGCTGGACGAAGGTGCCGAAGCCCTCGAGTGCGACGTACGCCTGACCTCCGACGGCCACCTCGTCTGCGTGCACGACCGTGACCTCCGGCGGGTGACCAACTCCAAGGGCATCGTGTCGACGATGAAGCTCGCCGAGCTGGACGAGCTGGACTTCGCGTCGTGGAAGAACCCGTGGTCAGACCTGGACGACGAAGCGCCCGACGTCGACGAGGAGACCAAGAAGGTCCTGACCCTGCACAAGCTGCTGGAGATGGCCCGGGGCTACGACAGGCATGTCGACCTGGCGATCGAGACCAAGCACCCGACCCGGTATGCCGGGTTGGTGGAGCGCAAGCTCGTCGAGCTGTTGGCGGAGTACGGCTGGGCGGGCCAGGGCAGCCCCGTGCGCGTGATGAGCTTCTCTCCCGTCGCGCTCACCCGGATCGAGAAGCATGCCCCCGATCTCGAGGTCGTGCTCCTGACCGACAGCGCCTACTCCTGGCGGGTCGGTGCGGGGGTGCTCAGCGACGGCTGGATTGCCGGTCCAGGGATCGATCTCCTCCGCGAAAGCCCCCGATTGGGGAGTAAACTCCGGAAAAGTGGGCGACGGATTCACGTGTGGACGGTCAACACGATTGATGATCTCGACCTTTGCGTCGATCTCGGGGTCGAAGCCATAATCACAGACAATCCGGGTGCGGCTTTGGCTCACCTGCAATCGGGGTGAGTTTGGGTTGGCGGCTTTTGGGGATCATCAGCAGGATGAGCGACCTGGTGAGAGGCGGGGGGCCACCGTGGAGGGTTCCGTGCGAGCCGGGCCTTTGCGCGTGAAACTTCGCGTGCCCTTTGCCGCCTCATCGGTCGCCGAAGTTCGACGCGACCTGAGGGGCTGGATGATCGCGCGCGGCACCACGGGGGAGGTGGTCGAGGACGCGCCGGCCGTGGTTTCCGAGCTCGTCGCCAACTCTGTGCGCCATGCCCAGCCGTTGGCGGATGGATGTCTCGACGTCAGTTGGGCCTTGGAGAGCCGCGGCCTGCTGATCTCGGTCACCGACGGCGGCAGCCCGACGAACCCGCACCGCGTCGATGCCCCGGTCTCGGCGACTTCCGGTCGTGGGCTGTCGATCGTGGAGACTCTCGTCTCGTCGTGGTGGCTGGAGAACGGCCCTTCGAAGACCACGGTCCATGCCCTCCTGAACTGGCCGGCCTAGCGCCACCCGGCTTCCGCAGGAGCCCCACCGGCGGTGTCCCCGCGCTGTCCTATGGCCCCGCGACCAAGAGCGCACCGCTGGGCGGCTAGATTTCGCGGCATGGGCAAGAAGTCACGGACCAAGAGCTCCGCCGCGGCTGCTGCCGGCGGTGACGTCGGGCCCCGACAGCCGTGCCCGTGCGGTTCGGGCAAGCGGTACAAGGCCTGCCACGGTGCCAGTGAGGGGCCGGCACCTGTCTTCGTCAGCAGACCTTTCGAGGGACTGCGCGGCGAGTGCGACCTCATCGCGATGCGTGAGCTGGTGCCAGCGGCCACCGCGTCCATCGTGCTCAAGGACGTCGACCGAACCGTACTGCTGTGCTCGTTGCTTCCGATGGCGGCCCCGGCACTCGTGCGCGAGGACGGCTCCATCTGGCTGGGGCTCCAGGTGCAGCACGGCTTCGGTGACCCGAGCCGAGACCTGGCAGCTGTGCTGCTGAAGGCGCTGAGCGCCGCGCCGGGCGACATGGTCGGTCTGACGGGCCCTCCTGGAGAGGGTCCGCGCCTGCAGGACCTCGTCGGGGACGGGAGCCTGTCGGTGACCGTTCATGACGGCTTCGAGTTCTGGCTCGCCGACGTGGAGGACTCGAGCGGCCAGGGCGCGGCGGCCCTCGACCAGGCAAACTCGACCGTCACCCCGACGCGGAGGCTGACCAGCGTCGAGGCGGCGTACTGGGTCGACGCCGGTTCCAAGGAGCATCTGCGCTGGGTGATGCCGTACGACGAGCAGCGGCTTCTAGATGCGCTGGCTCGGCTCCATGCGGCGGGCAGGGACGGGCTCGTGGAAGGCTCCCGGATGGTCGGGATGTTCCGGGCCCACGGACGCCTCACGCCGGTCTGGGACCTACCGTTGGGAACGGGCCCGGAGGCCCTGGAGGACCCTGCCAAACGGTTTGCTGGTGACCTGGAGGAAGCTCTTTCCGACGCGAGCGCACTCTCCACCGAGCAGCGCGCGGCTCGTTCCGGACTGGCCAACCGCCAGGTCACAATCCGGTGAGACCGTGCCGCGGTTGAGGACAGTCATCGTCGCAAACTCACCTGGACTAGGCAGTTCGGCGCCGGCTCCGAAGACTCGCAACATATTCGATCTGGGTGGTTGATCAAACGCTCAACCACCCGTAGGTTTGCATTGCCCGGTCGTTGTTGTATCCCCCGTCAGCAACGGCCGGGTTCTACCTTGTCCGGGGGTCGTCGGCCCCTGCGGACCGCCCGCCGTAGAGTCCAACACCATGATCCGGTTCGAGGCGGTCACCAAGACCTTTCCCGATGGCACGATCGCGGTGGACGGTCTCGACCTCGTCGCTCCTTCCGGGCAGATCACCGTGCTGGTCGGCCCCAGCGGCTGCGGCAAGACAACGACGCTGCGGATGGTCAACCGGATGATCGAGCCGACGTCGGGGCGGATCAGCATCGATGACCGGGACACCGCGACGATGAAGCCGGCCGAGCTGCGTCGAGGAATCGGCTACGTGATCCAGCATGCCGGGCTCTTTCCGCACCGTACGGTCGCCGCCAACATCTCCACGGTGCCACTGCTGCTCGGCTGGGATCGGGCCAGGGCGAGGCTACGGGCTCTCGAGCTGATGGAACGGGTCGGCCTCGAGCCTGGGCTCGCCAAGCGCTACCCGCACCAGCTCTCCGGTGGTCAGCAGCAGCGCGTCGGGGTGGCGCGAGCACTGGCAGCCGACCCGCCCGTGATGCTGATGGACGAGCCGTTCAGCGCCGTCGACCCCGTCGTACGCGAACAGCTCCAGGACGAGTTTCTCCGGCTGCAGGCCGAGCTGGGAAAGACGATCGTCTTCGTCACCCACGACATCGACGAGGCCGTGAAGCTCGGTGACCAGGTCGTCGTGCTCCGGGTCGGCGGCAAGGTGGCGCAGGCGGCTGACCCGGCGAAGCTTCTCGGTGACCCCCACGACGACTTCGTGGCCGACTTCGTGGGCCGCGACCGCGGGTACCGTGCCCTCTCCTTCCGCCAGGTCACCTCGCTCAACCCGGTAGCGGAGCCCACGGCCATGCTGGGGGAGCATCCGCAGCGGGACGGTTGGCTGCTCGTCGTCGACGAGACGAAGCAGCCCCTCGGTTGGGTGGAGCCGCACCGCCTCACCGGCCCCATCCGCACCGAGGACCTGCACCGCGGCGGCACGGTCGCCGGCGTCAACGGGAGTCTGCGTGCCGCGCTCGACGCAGCCCTCTCCTCCCCGAGCCGGCGGGGTGTGATCGTGGGCGACGACGGCGCGCTGCTCGGCACGGTCCGGGCCAGTGAGGTGCTCGCGATCATCGAGGGCGCCGGCGAATGACCTGGCTACAGGGCCACTGGAGCGAGTTCTTCGGCCTGCTGGGGCAGCACATCTACCTGGCCGGGCTTCCCCTGGTGCTTGGCCTGCTCATCTCGATCCCGCTGGGATGGCTCGCGCAGCACTATCGGGTGCTCCGGGCCCCGCTGGTGCTGGGCACCGGTCTGCTGTACACGATCCCCTCGATCGCGCTGTTCACGCTCATGCCGGGTCTGCTCGGGACCGGCTTCCTGGACCCGGTCAACGTCCTCATCTCGATGACGATCTACACCCTGGCGCTACTGACCCGCACCGTTGCCGACGGTCTCGCGGCGGTGCCCGAGGCGGTACGCCTCTCGGCCACCGCGATGGGGGTCAGACCGGTACGCAGGCTGCTCACCGTCGACCTGCCGTTGGCCGTCCCGGTGATCGCCGCGGGCCTGCGTGTGGCCGCGGTCAGCAACGTCAGCATCGTGAGTGTCGCCGCGCTGATCGGCGTCCCGCAGCTCGGCCAGCTCTTCACCGACGGCTTCACCCGGGACTTCGTCGACCCGCTCGTGGTCGGTGTGGTCGGCTGCGTCCTGCTGGCCGTCGCCTTCGACCTGGTGATCGTGGCGCTGACCCGGGTCGCCACGCCCTGGAAGCAAGGGAGCTCTGCATGAACCTCATGTGGGAGTGGCTCCTGGACGGAGCTCACTGGCAGGGCCCCGACGGTGTCCCGGCACGGCTTGGTGAGCATCTGCAGTACTCCGCCATCGCGGTAGCGATCGCCGCGCTGATCGCTCTCCCGCTCGGCCTGTACGTCGGGCACACCGGCCGGGGAAAGTTCCTCGCGGTCAACCTCACCGGTGCTCTGCGGGCGATGCCGAGTCTGGGCCTGCTGTTCATCGCCGTGATGTGGCTCGGAGACGACCTGAGCGGCGACGCCGCCTACCTCGTCCCCACAGAGCTGGTCCTCATCGTGCTGGCGATCCCCCCGATCCTGGCCGGTGCGTACGCCGGGGTGCAGCAGGTGGAGCCCGCCGCGCGTGACGCGGCCCAGGGAATGGGCATGACCGGCCGAGAGGTGCTGGTCAAGGTGGAGCTCCCGTGCGCGCTCCCGTTGATCATCTCCGGCCTGCGGTCGTCGGTCCTCCAGGTGATCGCGACGGCCACGCTGGCGGCGACCGTCGGTCTCGGCGGGCTGGGCCGCTTCCTCATCGACGGGCTGGCTGTGCAGGACTACGGCCAGACCGCGGGCGGCGCGCTGGCGGTCGCCGTACTGGCCCTGGCGGTCGACCTCCTGTTGGCCCTCCTCGAGCGGGTAGTGGTTTCTCCGGGCCTGACCAGGAAGACTCCACGTCAGCCCGGTGTTGTGAAGCCGCAGGCAGGCTCTGTTCACGAGTGAAAGGCCCTAGGCAATGAAACCCATCTCGACCCTCGTGTCGCTGCTCGCGGTGACAGCACTTGCTGTCTCCGGCTGTGGCAGTGACGACCCTCTCTCCAACGGTGACGGGAGTGGGAAGTCTGTACGCATCGGCTCGGCCAACTTCCCCGAGAGCATCGTCCTGGCGGAGGTCTACGCCGGCGCCCTGGAAGCCAAGGGGATCACCGTCACGAAGAAGCTCAACATCGGGTCCCGCGAGGCCTACATCAAGGCCCTCACCGACTCCAAGGAGCTCGACGTCTTCCCCGAGTACACCGGCAACCTTCGCCTGTACTTCAACGAAGCCGCCACTGCCTCGGCGCCCGACGAGGTGTACGCCGAGCTGGTCGACGCCTTGCCGGACACGCTGAGCGTGCTCGAGAAGGCTCCCGCCGAGGACAAGGACGCCGTCGCGGTGACAGCCGCGACCGCCAAGAAGTACTCGCTGACCTCCATTGCGGACCTCAAGCCCATCGCTGGTGACCTCACCCTGGGCGGCCCACCGGAGTGGAAGACGCGCAGCACCGGCGTACCCGGGCTGCAGAAGGTGTACGGCGTGAAGTTCGGTGACTTCCGCGAGCTCGACGCGGGTGGTCCGCTCACCTTGAAGGCCCTGCAGAACGGTCAGGTCGAGGCGGGCAACATCTTCTCGACGAGCCCGGACGTCGCTTCCGGTGAGCTCGTCGCGCTGGAGGACCCGCTGTCGCTCTTCGCGGCCCAGAACGTGGTGCCCCTGGTGCGCACGGCGGTGCTGACCTCGGAGATCACCGACGCGCTGAACGCCGTCTCCGCTGCGCTCACCCAGCAGGCACTGCTCGACCTGGTGGACCGTGTCGTCAGCGACAAGGAGGACGCGAAGGACGTCGCCGCTGACTTCCTCGCGGCCAACGGCCTGGACTGACCAAGCCTGTTCCCCTGATCGCTCCCTGGGTAGAGTTCGAGCACTCGAGCACTCCCAGGGAGCTTTCTATGAGGCGCGAGGAGCGGCGCAACCTCAGGCGGTTCGAGAACGCGTACGCCGCGGCCTGGACGCAGCGCGCCGACACCGGCGACGGCTCGGACGCCGTACTCCTCGAGGCGCTTCGGCTCCACCACGTGCAGGGGTTTCCCGCCGAGGGTGCGGCCCGCGACGTCTTCCTCGACCTCTGGCGTCGGGGCACCCCGCCGAGCCAGGTTCCGACCGATGCGCTGAGGGCCGGGCTCACGCTCACGCCGCCGGTCGCCGCGTCGTTCACCGAGCTTGCCGGGCGCCTGGAGGGGCCGTACTCGGTCAAGCCGGTGGACCTACCGGGGGGTCGGCGCCGCGTGAGCGCGAACACGGACTGGGAGATGCACGCGCTGCCGGTGATCTATGCCAAGCCCGCGACGGCGCACCTCGGCTCCCTCGGTCTCCCGGTGGTCAACCCTCGTACGGGAGAGCGGGCCGCCCAGGCATGGTTGCTGCCGCAGTCGGAGCCGCCGCTGGCAGACCTGATGCTGGGAGAGGTGAGCATCGGCTCCGTGCGCCTTCCCGACCAGGCCTGGCGGCAGCTGGTCGAGCTCGAGAGCCAGGACCTTGTCGCCGACGGGGTGGTCTTCTGCTGGGAGGTGGCCGACGGCGTCGTCGAGCCGGACGCGTTTCGTTGTGTGCTCCCGCGCTGACGTCGGGTAGCGCTCAGCTCACAAGGGGTCGCGGCTGACCGGGCAGGACATACACCGCGGGCCGCCCCGCCCCGAGCCGAGCTCGGAGCCAGCGATGGCCACCACCTCGATGCCCGCCTCCTCGAGGCGGGAGTTGGTCTCGACGTTGCGCTCGTAGGCCACGGCGACGCGCGGCGCGACAGCGAGGGTGTTGTTGCCGTCGTCCCACTGCTCACGTTCCGCGGTCACGGGGTCGAGCCCGGTGTCGATCTGGAAGAGCGTGTCGATCTGCATCGCCTTGGCGGCTGCGACCAGGAACGGCTCCGCCGGGGCGACCGAGAGCACCAGCTCGTAGTCGTCGTCGCCGTTGCGGTCGGCGACCGTCACGGCGTACGCCTCGAGCTTGTCGGCCACGTTCGGGTACATCACGATCTTGTCGACGTCGACCATCGTGCACACCGTGTCCAGGTGCATGGTGGCGCGCTCCTGGGCGATCGGAACCGCCAGCACCGTGTGCGCCAGCTCCGCCTTGAAGACCTGGCGAGCCAGCCGCTCCGCGCCGGCCGGCGTGGTCCGCTCTCCGACGCCGATCGCGATGACTCCTGGTGCGAGCAGAAGGACATCGCCGCCCTCGACGTGCTCGCGCTGCCAGCCGTGGATGGTGGGCGTGCCCTTGAACCGCGGGTGCTGGGTGTAGATCAGCTCGGTGAGCTGGGTCTCCCGCTCCCGCGCGGGCATCGCCAGCGAGGTGATGGCCACCCTGTCCCTGATCCAGACGCTGGAGTCGCGTGTGAAGAGCAGGTTGGGCAGCGGGTCGATGATGAACTCGTCATGCGGGAGCAGCGAGGTGACCAGGCCATGACCGCCACGGAGCTCGTCGTTGCGGATGCCGGCGGTCAGCGACGTGGTCAGCTCCTCCGGGGTTTGGGAGACCAGAGCACTGGCCAGGTAGGTCCGCAGCGTGTCCCCGAGATGCAGCCGGTCCAGCGCCCCCGCGATGGCCAGGGCCCGAGCGTCGGCGGACTTCAGGGTCTCGGTCAGCAGTGAGGTCAGGTAGACGACCTCCACGCCTCGGTCACGAAGCGCCTCCGCGAACTCGTCGTGCTCGTCCTGAGCCCGGCTGATCCAGGGGATCCCGTCGAAGAGGAGCTTGTCGTTGTTGCGCGGGGTGAGTCGCTTCAGCTCCGGACCAGGGCGGTGCAGCATCACTGTCTTCAGGCGGCCGACCTCGCTGTCGGCGCCGTGGGGGCTAGTCATGCTGGCAGCCTATTTCAGGATCTCGTAGAGCGTGACAGCCTCGAGGACCAGGCAGACCGTCGCGCCGAGGTAGTACACCCTCGACAGTCGCACGTGGCTGAGCAGGAAGCGTCCCGTCAGGACGGCGAGCCCGGAGACGGTGAGCAGGGCAGCCAAGGCTCCCACGAACACCGACAGCGGGCTCTGGTACTTGGCCACCAGGCTGATCGTGAGCAGCTGGGAGAGGTCACCCCATTCCGCGGCGAAGAGGAGCACGAAGCTTGCGGTGACCGCCGCGATGCCGGTCCTGGACCTGCTCGTCCTGGAGGTGTACTCCTGCTCCTGCTCGGCCTCCTCCGCGTCAGCCCTGCCCGCCGTGCGGAAGAGCAGGACCGCGCCGGCCAGGAAGATCGTCGCGGCGATGGACTTCACCACCAGGTCAGGCAGCAGGCCCACCAGGGAGCCCGCGGTGACCGCCACCGTTGTCTGGACGAGGAAGGCGCCGGCGACGCCGAGCCAGACCAGGGCGGGCGGGTACCGGGTTGCCAGCACCAGCGTCGCGATGAAGGTCTTGTCGGGCAGCTCGACCACGAAGATCGCGCCGAACGCGATCAGCAGAACCGTCAGGTCCATCAGAGCTCTCGGGCTGCGTCGTTCGCCTCGGCCAGGACATCCTTGACGGGCAAGCCCGTGCTGGCTGCCACTGCGGCGACATCGTCGTACTCGGGCTGGACGTTGACCAGGTCACCGTCCAGGTACGCCAGCTTCACCCGGACGCTGTGGCCTGCTACCTCGACGCTGCGGAGCTCCCGGTCAAGCGCGGTCTTGGACAGGGCGATCTCGCGGACACCGATCGTGGAGGTCTGCCGGAAGATCTCGCGCCGTACGACGTCCAGGTGCGCACCCGCGACCAGGACGTGCAGCGTGTGCGCCGGCCGCCCCTTCTTCATCAGGATCGGGGTGAGCCACGCGTCGCTCGCCCCGGCCGCCAGCAGCGCCTGGATGACGTTGGGCCACAGACGTGGGTCGAGGTCGTCGACGTTGGTCTCGACCAGCACCGGCGTGACCGGCTGCTCGGCCGGGTCTCCGACGAAGAGCCTGAGCACGTTCGCATGGGTGGCCGGGTCGCGGCCACCGGCCCCGACCCCGACGTGGCGCACCGTCATGGCTGGCTGTGGGCCGTAGGAGCTGGCCAGGGTGGTCAGCAGGGCCGCCCCGGTGGGCGTGCACAGCTCGAAGTCACCGGGACCGCCGTACGACGGGACGCCCTTCAGCAGCTCGGCGACCGCGGGAGGTGGAACCGGCATGGTGCCGTGCGCACCGCTGGTGGTGCCCGTCCCGACCGCGATGGGGGAGACGACCAGCGAGCTGATGCCGAGGTGCTCGAAGCCCGCGCACACCCCGACGACGTCGGCGATGGCATCCAGCGCGCCGACCTCGTGGAAGTGCACCTCGTCGGGGGAGGTGCCGTGCACGGTGCCCTCGGCGGTGGCGAGCCGCTCGAAGACGTCGAAGGCGCGGCCGGTGACGATCGTCTTGAGCTGGCTCCAGCTGCGCTGGGTGCTGGAGTCGGCCACCGAGACCTGGCAGCGGGTGGCGCTGAAGCCGTTGCGCGAGACCTTCTCGGCCGAGAGTGAGACAGCCTCGGGCGCGACGGCGCGGATCGCGTCGTCCAGGACGGAGATCGGGACTCCGGCGCCGAGCAGCGCGCCGAGCAGCATGTCCCCCGAAGCTCCGCTGGACGCGTCCACCCACCCGATCACTGGCGTGGCCTGGCATTGCGGGCCACCCGGGCTGCGAAGACTCCCGCACCGAAGCCGTTGTCGATGTTCACCACGGTGACCCCCGGCGCGCAGGAGTTCAGCATCGCTAGCAGCGCGGCCAGCCCGCCGAAGGAGGCGCCGTACCCGACCGAGGTTGGCACCGCCACCAGAGGTACGCCGGTGAGCCCGCCCACTACCGACGGGAGCGCGCCCTCCATGCCGGCGACCACGACCAGGCAGTCGGCCGCCAGCAGGGTGTCGCGTACGGCGAGGACCCGGTGCAGCCCGGCCACCCCGACGTCATTGACAACCGACACTCCGGCGCCGTACACCCGGGCGGTCAGCGCGGCCTCTGCCGCGACCGGAGCGTCCGAGGTCCCGGCTGACACCACCACGACCGTCCCCTGGGGAGCGGGCAGGGTGCCGAGCGTGACCGCCCGAGCGACGTCGTCGACCGTCGCCCCCGGAAGGGTCGCGACGGCCGAGAGGGCGGCGTCTGAGAGCCGGGTGGCCAGGACGGCGCGCTCGGGGTGGGCGGCATGCAACGACTGGAGGATCGCCACGACCTGCTCGGGGGTCTTGCCGGCGCCGTAGACCACCTCCGGGTCCCCGGTGCGCTGGGCCCGATCCGTGTCGAGCCGGGCGAACCCAAGGTCGGTCGTGGGGTTGTCCATCCCCGAAATCTAGTCCAGCGTCAGGCGTCCTGCGCCGCCCGGGTGAAGACCTCGTAGAGGTGCTTGATGAACGCCGGGAGGTCGTCGGGGCGCCGGCCGGTGACCAGGTTCCCGTCCACCACGACCTCGTCGTCGACCCAGGTCGCCCCCGCGTTGCGCAGGTCGGTCTGCACGCTCGGCCACGAGGTGAGGGTGCGGCCGGTAGCCACGCCAGCCTCGATGAGCGCCCACGGCGCGTGGCAGATCGCGGCGACAGGTCTGTCGTCGACGAAGAAGGAGCGGATGAACTCCATCGCCAAGGCGTCGGTCCGCAGCAGGTCGGGGTTGACCACACCGCCCGGAAGAACCAGGGCCAGGAAGTCATCGGGGTTCGCGTCAGCGACGCTGAGGTCAACCGGGTAGGACTGCGCCTGGGCGAGATGGTCCACGGTCTGCACGTTGCCCTGTTCGGGGGCGATGAGAACCGGCGCTCCGCCGGCCTCTTCCACCGCCTTCCAGGGCTCGGTGAGCTCAATCTGCTCCACCCCCTCGTTCGCGACCAGGAAGGCGACTTGTCTGCCGTACAGCATGAGAACTCCTCTCCCAGGATCGGTAACCCGGAGCGGCGCCGGTCAAACCCGTCAGGGGGCGACTCCCAGGCCCCGCCGACAGAAACTCGCTATTCGGAACTGATTAGATGAGGACGTGCCAGGATCACCGCCCGCCCGTTACGCCTACCTCGGCCCCGAGGGGACCTTCACCGAGCAGGCGCTGCGTTCGCTGCCCGCCGCGGAGAAGGCAGACCTCCAGCCGGCAGCAACAGTGACGGTGGCCCTGGACGCCGTACGCGACGGCGAGGCGGACGGCGCGGTCGTGCCGATCGAGAACTCGGTGGAAGGCTCGGTCCCGGTCACGCTCGACGAGCTCGCCACAGGTGAGCCGCTGATGATCACCCGCGAGATGACCGTCCCGGTCGCGTTCTCGCTCCTGGTCCGCCCCGGAACGACGGTCGAGGAGATCAAGACCGTTGCGACCCACCCGCACGCGGCGGCACAGACCAGGCGCTGGTGCGCGCTGAACCTGCCCTGGGCGACCATCGTGCACTCCACCTCGACCGCCGCGGCCGCGGCAGAGCTCACCAAGGCGTCGCCGGGCTGGGATGCGGCGATCGCTGCGCCGCTGGCCGCCGAGCACTACCGTCTGACGGCCCTGTTCGAGCAGATCGGTGACAACGCCGAGGCGCTCACCCGTTTCGTCCTGGTCAGCCGCCCGGGACGGCCAGCCCCTCGAACGGGAGCGGACAAGACCTCCCTGGTGGCCTTCATGCGGGAGGACCACCCTGGCGCACTGCTGGAGATCCTCGAGCAGCTCACCAGCCGCGGAGTCAACATGACGCGCATCGAGTCGCGTCCTACCGGCGCCGCACTCGGCAACTACTGCTTCTCGATCGACTGCGAGGGCCATATCGACGACGCGCGTGTCGGCGAGGCGCTGATGGGTCTGCGCCGGGTCTGCGCCGACGTACGCTTCCTCGGGTCCTACGAACGACACGACGGCATCAGTCCGACCATCCGGCCCGGGACCAGCGACAGCGAGTTCAACGACGCCACTGCCTGGCTGTCGCGCCTCCGCGAAGGATCCTGAGGTTCGGCCTAGGCTCGGCAGCGCCATGGAAATCTCGATCCTGCTGACCCTCTTCGTGCTGCTGCTGGCCGGTCTCAGCGTGCTCGCCCTCGTCATCGGGGTCACCGCCCTTCGGCTGGTTCGGAGGTCGACGCGGCGCACTACTGACTTGCCCGTGCCCACCGATCTGGCAGGGCTGCGCGGCGAGGTCGCCGCCCTCAAGGCCGAGGTGTCCGACGCGGTGCGCCACGTCGCGGTGGTCCGCTACGACGCGTTCGGCGACATGGGCGGTCACCTGTCGTGGTCGATGGCCCTGCTGGACGACAGCGGGAACGGAGTGGTGCTCACTTCGATCCACGGCCGCTCGGAGGCCCGCACGTACGCGAAGAACATCACGGCGTGGACGAGCGAGCAGCAGATCTCGCCGGAGGAAGAAGAGGCGCTCGCCGTCGCGAGGGCCTCCTGACCCGACGCCGGAACCACTAGCCTGCTGGTATGCAGCCGCTTGCGCCCGGTTGGTACTGGGATCCAGGTCTGCGCCCGAGCCTGTTCTGCTGGTGGAACGGCCACGACTGGACGCAGCACTACTCCGCGCGGCGTGACGCGGCGCCGCCAGAACCCCTGGAGCGTTCGATCCCCGTCGAAGGCCGGTATGTCGCAGGCGGTCTCTCCTTTCCCGAGCTCGACGGCTGGTCATCTTGTCCGGGCTATCCGCACATCGACGGCGTCCAGGGTCAGGAGCTGGTGGTGGGCAAGACCCCACGGGGTCCGTACATCGCCTGTGTATTCCTCGGGGGACTCCCGGACAAGTACGGCGTGGACCTGAGCGAGGCCGGCACGGCGTTCTCGGCCGAGATGCTGCAGATGTACTACCCGCACGAGAAGCCACACGGGGGGCTCGAGCCGCACTTGGAGCCCGTGCTCGGCCGTCCGGGGTGGGTGCTCACCGTGCCGCTGGATATCGACGATCCGAGCCTGGACTTCGGGGAGGAGGATGCCCTGTTCGTCGTCGTGGACACTCCGGACGGCCTGGGGGTGATGTTTGCCAGTCTGCCTCGGGTGGGTGGGCCGGTGCCCCCGGTCGGCGAGGTGCTCGGTCGGCTGCAGCTGGCCTGAGCTCAGCCCGGCGCTAGGGCATCAGCCAGCGGAGGATGATCCCCGTCAGGTGTACGAGGGCGAACAGCGCCGGAAGCCCGAAGGCAGCCAGCAGAACCCAGGCCACGACGCGGTGCAGCCTGTCTTGCGGGCGCAAGGCGCCACTGAACGCGACGAGGGCGCCCTCCTCGGTGCTGCGGTCCAGACCGCGACGGCGGGCATCCGGGTTTCCCGGGTGCGGTACGCCGAGCGAGTCCAGGTGGCGCAGGAACCCCGCCTCGTCCTCGACGTCCTCGTTGTCCGTCATGGCTCTAGCGTGGCACGCGGACGAGCAACTTGCCGGGGAGGCACTCACAGTGGATCTCGTGACCGGCCCCGATGGAGTCGCCATCGATCTGCCGGGGGGTGTCACCGGACGCCCGGACGCTGATCGTGCGTCCGCTCATCCGGGTGACGGTCTCGTCGGAGAGAGGGCTTCGGCTCAGGACGCGAACCACGACGCGCAGCCACGACAGGAACCGGCGTGGGTAGAGCAGGACCAGGTCGATCGTGCCGTCGTCGATGGTGGCATCGGGCAGGAGCGGCAGACCGCCCTGCAGGTTGCCCACGTTCCCGACCACGATCGTGCGGGCCCGGTGCTTGGTCCAGGGCCCGTCGTCCACCGAGATCTCGACGCGGACCACCGGGTACATCAGGTTTCGCAGCCCGGAGACGACGTACGCGGCCCAGCCGACCCTGGCCTTGAGCTGCTCGTTGGCGCCCTCCATGATCGCGGCGTCGAACCCCATGCCGGCCATCACCAGGAAGTGCTCCTGCTCGGCTATCCCGTCGCCACTGATCCGGACCAGGTCGATCGCGCGGTCCTGGCCGTTGAGCCCGACGTCGACCGCGGAGCGGATATAGAGCGGCAGGTCGAGGTTGCGAGCCAACAGGTTCCCGGTCCCCGCGGGCACGACCCCGACGGGGATCCCGGTGCCGGCCAGCTCTCCGCACACCGTGCGCACCGTCCCGTCACCGCCGCAGACGATGACCAGCGAAGCCCCGGTGATGGCTGCCTGCTCGGCCATCGACCTGCCGGGATCCTCCACGGTGGTCAGGTACCAGTCCGGCTTGCTGTATCCGCGTGAGGCAGCCATCTCCTCGACGAGCAGCTTGAAGGCGCCGACGTCCTCGACCTTGATCGGGTTGAGGATGCACGCCAGCTTGTGGTCGAGCATCACTGGACCGGCCAGCGGTTGAGCGCGGATCAGTGGTGGCGCCGGGTCGAACAGGTACGCCGTGACCAACACGACGACCGTTCCGAGCGCGTAGCCGGCCAGCACGTCGGTGAGGGTGTGCACCGAGAGCATCAGCCGGTCGAGTCCGACCAGCAGGGCGAGCGCCGTACCCGCGACGGCGACCAGCCGGCGCAGGGCCTGCTTCCGTAGGAACAGCGTGGCGAGCAGCATGGCGATCCCGGCAGCGGCTGCGATGTAGGCCGCGTGGCCGCTGGGCAGGGCGTTGTTGTCGATCGTCAGGAGGGGGTCGTCGAGCACCGGCCGCACGCGACCGACCAGGCCTTGAGCAGCGCCGGTCGAGATGATCGTGGTTGCCATCACCACCACGACGTAGATCGCGGCCCGGCGGTGCTGCTTGAGCAGCAGGATCCCGGCGGCCACGAGCGCAACGACAGCCATCGGAACCGTGTTGAACGCGCGGGAGACCCACAGCAGGGGGTCCGAGAGCCACGCGTGGTCAGGTCTCCAGGACTCGACCCCGATCGTGACCAGGGAGTCGATGTCGTCGAGGGTGGCCGTGCTCAGCGCGCCGAGCAGGCACAGGACGACGAGAACGACGGACGAGGCGCTTCCCCAGACCAGGAAGCGCCGTCGCGTGGCAGCAGTGAACGACACGGGCCCCAGTATGTCGGTTCGGCAAGGCGACCATGCGTGCTGAGCGGCAGCACCCGTCAGGCTCACGCCTCGAGGGTCTCCAGCCGGACCACGATGCTCTTGCTGACCGGCGTGTTCGACACCTTGGCCACCGCGTCCAGCGGCACCAGCACGTTGGTCTCCGGGTAGTACGCAGCCGCGCAGCCCCGTGCCGTCGCATAGGCCACGGTGCGGAACCGACTCGCCCGCCGCCCGCCAGGACCGACCAGGTCGACCAGGTCACCGTCGGCGAGACCGAGCTCGTTGAGGTCGTCCGGGTTGACGAAGACCACGCGGCGTCCGTTCTTGATCCCCCGGTAGCGGTCGTCGAGACCGTAGATCGTGGTGTTGAACTGGTCGTGGCTGCGGATCGTCTGCAGGAGCAGGTGCCCTGGCGGGACCCGGAGCACCGAGACCTCGTTGACGGTGAACCTGGCCTTTCCGGTGTCGGTCTCGAACGTCAGCGAGTCCCGTGGAGGGTGCGGGAGCGTGAAGCCGCCGGGGGTGTGCACCCGACGTTCGAAGTCCTCGAAGCCTGGGACGACGGCGGCGATGTGCGTACGGATCAGGCTGTAGTCGGCCGCCATGCCCGCCCAGTCGATGTCGTCGTCTGGGAAGAGCTCCTGGGCCAGCCCGCAGACGATGCCGACCTCGGAGACCAACTCGGCCGACGCGGGCTTCAGCCGGCCGTGGGAGAGGTGGACCATCCCCATCGAGTCCTCGACGGTGACCTGACCGGCGTCGTCGCGCTCGGTGCGACCCAGGCACGGCAGGATCAGGGCCTCCCTGCCCACGACGACGTGCGAACGGTTGAGCTTGGTGGAGACCTGCACGGTGAGATCGAGCGACTGCATCGCCTGCTGGGTCGCCTCGGTGTCCGGCGTGGCCGAGACGAAGTTTCCTCCCATCCCGAAGAAGACGCCGATGTCGCCGGTCTGCATCGCCCTGATCGTGTCGACCGTGTCGTACCCGTGCCTGCGCGGTGGTTCGAAGCCGAACTCACCACCGAGGCGGTCCAGCCAGGCGTCGGGCATCTTCTCCCAGATCCCCATGGTGCGGTCGCCTTGGACATTGGAGTGGCCGCGTACCGGGCAGACCCCCGCACCGGGCTTGCCGAGGTTGCCACGCAGCAGCAGGAGGTTGACCGCCTCCTGGATGGTCGCGACCGCGTCCCGGTGCTGGGTCAGCCCCATCGCCCAGCAGATGATCACCCGATCGCTGTCGCGGTAACGCCGGGCGAGGAGCTCGATCTCCTCGCGGGTCAGGCCGGTGGCGGCGAGGATGTCGTTCCAGCCAAGCGCGTCGACCGCGGCGGCGTACTCCTCGAACTCCGAGCAGTGCCGTTCGATGAAGCCGCGGTCCTCGGCGCCGGCCTCGAGGGTGAGCTTGCCGACGGCCGCGAAGAGCGCCTGGTCCCCGGCAAGCCGGACCGCGTAGTGCTCGTCGGCGAGGCGGGTGCCCTTGGCCAGGCCGATCGGCGTCTGAGGATTGTGGAAGGTGCCGAGTCCCGCTTCGGGCAGCGGGTTCACTGCGACGATGTGCGCTCCGTTCTTCTTGGCCTTCTCCAGCGCGGACAGCATGCGGGGATGGTTCGTGCCGGGGTTCTGACCGACGACCAGGATCAGGTCGGCCTGGTACAGGTCCTCCAGCAGGACGCTCCCCTTGCCGATTCCGATGGTGTGGGTGAGGGCGGAGCCGGAGGACTCGTGGCACATGTTCGAGCAGTCGGGCAGGTTGTTGGTGCCGAACCGGCGCACCATCAGCTGGTACACGAAGGCGGCCTCGTTCGAGGTGCGGCCTGAGGTGTAGAACGCCGCGGCATCGGGCGACGGAAGGGCCCTGAGGTGGCGGGCGACCACGTCGTACGCGCGGTTCCAGGTCACCGCCTGGTAGTGGTCGCTGCCCTCCGCCCGGTACATCGGATGGGTGAGGCGGCCCTGCTGCCCGAGCCAGTAGTCGCTCTTCTCGCGCAGGTCGGCCAGCGAGTGCTGCTCGAAGAACTCCGGCTTGACCCGGCGCAGCGTCGCCTCCTCAGCGACAGCCTTGGCCCCGTTCTCGCAGAACTCGGCGGGGCTCCGGTGCTCCGGATCGGGCCAGGCACAACCCGGACAGTCGAAGCCGTCCTTCTGGTTCACCTGCCGAAGCGTCAGAAACGTACGTCGCGGGCCCATCTGGTTGTTGCTGAGCGAGAGGCTGTTCAAGACCGCCGTCAGTCCGACGGCCGACTTCTTCGGTGGCGCTACCGAAAGGTCGTCCTCGGTGAAGTCGTCCCGGGGTGCGCGCTTGGTCATGACGGCCATTGTGCTCCCTGCTGCAGGACTCGGCAGCGGCCGTCGCCCGCGCGGATACTCTGTCCCCGTGATCGATCCGCGCATCCTCCGAGATGACCCCGACCGCGTTCGAGCCGCTCAGGCCAAGCGCGGGCTGTCCGGTGACGTGGTGGACGTCGCCCTGGTGGCAGACGAGGAGCGCCGTGCGGCCATCACCGCGTTCGAGGCGCTGCGCGGCGAGCAGAAGACGCTGGGGAAGCAGATTCCGCAGGCCCAGGGCGACGAGAAGCAGGCCCTGCTGGTCCGCACGAAGGAGCTCTCGGAGGCCGTCAAGCTGGCCGAGGCCCGTCAGACCGAAGCCGAGGACGCCTACCGGCGAGCCATCGAGGTGATCCCGAACCTCGCCGCCGACGAGGCGCCCGAGGGTGGCGAGGACGACTTCGTGGTCCTGGAGACCATCGGAACACCCCGCGAGTTCGACTTCGAACCGCGGGACCACATCGAGCTCGGCAGGCTGCTCGGCGCGATCGACATCGACCGCGGCGCGAAGGTGAGCGGTGCACGCTTCTACTACCTGACCGGTGCAGGCGCCGACCTCGAGTTCGCGCTGACCAACCTGGCAATGGACCAGGCGCGCGCCGCGGGCTTCACCACGGTGATCCCCCCGGCGCTGGTGAAGCCGCGGGCCATGGACGGCACTGGTTTCCTCGGGCAGGCGGCTGATGACGTGTACCGCATCGAGGGGGAGGACCTGTACCTCGTCGGAACCAGCGAGGTGCCGCTGGCGGCGTACCACTCCGACGAGATTCTGGACGGGTCGCAGCTTCCGCGCCGCTACGTGGCGTTCAGCCCGTGCTTCCGTAAGGAGGCCGGCTCGTACGGCAAGGACACGCGCGGCATCATCCGAGTGCACTGGTTCGACAAGGTGGAGATGTTCTCCTACACCACGGTCGAGGAGTCGTACGCCGAGCACCGGCGCTTGCTGGAGTGGGAGAAGGAGTTCCTCACCAAGCTGGAGCTGGCCTTCCGGGTCGTCGACGTCGCGGCGGGTGACCTGGGCCTGTCGGCGCAGCGCAAGTTCGACTGCGAGGCGTGGATCCCGACCCAGGGGAAGTATCGCGAGCTGACGTCCACCAGCAACTGCACCGACTTCCAGGCGCGGCGACTCGACATCCGCGGTCGCTTCCCCGAGGGGACCTCCACGCTGGCCACCCTCAACGGCACCTTGTGTGCCATGACCCGGACGATCGTGGCGATCCTGGAGACGCACCAGCAGGCCGATGGTTCGGTCCGGATGCCGGAGGCCCTGCGCCCCTATCTCCAGGGTCGCGAAGTCCTGAAGCCGCTGTGACCTTCACGCCGCGCCTGGTCGCCTTGGACATCGACGGCACCCTGTTCGCCGCCCATGAGGACGCGGGCACCGTCGAGGAGACGATCTCGCCTGGTGTGTACGCGGCGGTGCAGCGAGCAGTCGACTCCGGAGCGCACGTCGTGCTGGCGACCGGCCGCTCGGCGTACGGCATCACCCGAGTGTGGGACATGCTCAGCCTGCCACGGGACGGCGACAAGGTGCTGACGGTCGCGTCGAACGGCGCGGTCACCTTCCGCTACCGGCCGGTGGAGGTGATCCAAGCCGTCACCTTCGACGCCAGCCAGGTCGTGGCTGAGCTCCTGGAGCATGTGCCGGACGCGATGGTCGCGGTGGAGGAGGTTGGGGTCGGCTACCGCGTCAACAAGCACTTTCCGACTGGCGAGATCACTGGTGTGATGCAGCTGCAGTCGGTCGAGGAGCTTGTCGCCGAACCGGTCACGCGCGTGATCATCCGGGACCCGGACGCCTCCGCGGAGCAGTTCGTCGAGCTCGCCGAACGACTCGGCCTGCATGGAACGAACTACTTCATCGGCTGGACGGCCTGGCTGGACCTGGCACCGGAAGGCGTCTCCAAGTCGTCGGGCCTGGCGGCAGTGGCCGCTGAGCTCGGCGTCGACCAGGCTGACGTCCTGGCGATCGGGGACGGCCGCAACGACACCGAGATGCTGGGCTGGGCCGGACGTGGGGTGGCGATGGGTCAGGCCGTGGCCGAGGTCAAGGAGGCGGCCGACGACGTGACGCTCAGCGTCTACCACGATGGCGCCGCCGTCGAGCTGAACCGCTGGTTCTAGGCACTGCAGGACCCGGGTTGCCGCACGTAGGGTTGCCTGGTGTTCAAGCTCGTGGCGACCGACCTGGACGGCACGCTGCTGCACAGCGACGGCACCGTCACCGAGCGCACCCGTCGGGTTCTGCAGGAGCTCGACAGCCGCGGCGTCACGGTCGTGTTCGTCACCGGCCGTCCGACTCGCTGGATGGACGACCTGTGGGAGCACGTCGGGGGCCATGGCCTGGCGATCTGCAGTAACGGCGGCATCGTGTACGACGTCTCGTCCCACTCCGTACTGGAGGCGAGAACGATCCCGCCCGAGGTGGGCCTCGAGGTGGCCACCCTTGTCCGGGCCGAGGTTCCCGGCACCGTCTTCGCCGTGGAGAAGACGACAGGATTCGGCAAGGAGCCGACCTACGCTCCGGCTGCGGACGACGCCGAGCGTCCCGAGCTGGACGTCGGGCCGCTCGAGCTCGTGTTCACCGACGACGTGGTCAAGCTGCTGGCGCTGCACCTCGAGCAGCAGCCGGCCGCGTTCTGGGCCTCCGTGGAGGAGACGGTCGGCCATCTGGTGACGACCACGTGGTCGTCGATGGGGGCGTTGGTCGAGATGAGCGCCGCCGGCGTGACGAAAGCCAGCACGCTCGAGCTGTTCTGCGGCGAGCACGGCATCAGAGCCGACGAGGTCGTCGCCTTCGGAGACATGCCGAACGACATCGCGATGCTGCAGTGGGCCGGAACCTCGTACGCCATGGCGAACGGGCATGCCTCGGCCCAGGCGGCTGCCGGTCGTACGGCGCCCCCACACGACGACGACGGGGTTGCCGTCGTACTCGAGGAGCTTTTCGGCCTCTGAACCCGCCGTCGTAGGCTTGCTCCATGACTAGCAAGCGAGTCCGCGCCGCCGTCCTGAGCATCACGGCGTGGGGTGCGCTGCTCCTGGTCGTCGCCCCGGCGTACGCGGTCACTGCACCGACTCCCCCGCCTGAGGACAACGGACGCTGGGTCGGACCGATCGCCTTCGTGGTCTTCGTCGCCCTGGTAGGCGGCATGCTCTTCATCGCCAACGCGTACCGGAAGAACAACAAGTAGGTCAAGGGATTCACACCCCCTCCGCTGAATTGCCTATCAGAGTTCGCCCGGAAAGATATTGACGCAACTGAGTTCTGGTGCATTTCGGTGATTCTTCGGTGCGCATTCGTGCATTGCAGAAACTGGCATCGAAACGGTGCGTGTCCCGGCTTGTGTCGGCGGTGTTACGGCCCCTACGTTTCTGCTCCACGACGGGGGCGTCGCAGACTGCGACGGTGCGCTGCGGTCCCCGCGTGCAACAGAAAGGGATTGCAGTATGAAGGCAAGATCGATGTTCCTCGGGGCGGCAGCCGTGGCTCTCCTCGGTGCCGGTGGCGTTGCGGCACACGCCGACTCCGGCGACGGCAAGCTCGGATGCAACGCGTACGAGATCTGCTTCGCCCGCGACACCACCAACACGACGTACCAGAAGCACTTCTGGTACGGCGCGAACCACGACGGTTACAGCTTCACCAACGTCAACACCGGCGCCACCGGCCAGGGGGCCCTGAAGGACAACGCCGCCCAGGTGCGCAACCGCGACGGCTCGTGTGACGTCAAGGTGATCGACACCAAGTCGCTGCAGCCGGACGACTACCACATCGTTCCGAACAACAGCGTGTGGACGATGCTCAAGGACGACACGCGCGACCAGAACAACAAGCACGAGCGCGTCAACTGCTGACACTTGTGGGGGGTGGCCCTGGCGGGGCTACGCCTGGGCCACCCTGTTCTCACACACGATGGAGTATATGAAACCGATGTTGGTCGCTGAGGATGTCTGCTTCGCCTACGGCGAGACCCAGGTGCTGCGCGGTGTTTCGCTCGATGTGGCTCCGGGAGAGGTCGTTGCCCTGCTCGGGCCGAGTGGCTCGGGCAAGTCCACCTTCCTGTACTGCCTGGCCGGCGTGCTCGTGCCGACCGGCGGCCGGGTGTGTTACGACGGGCTTGACATCGCAGGCGGGTCAGATCGTGAGCGCACAGCCATTCGACGCGAGCACTTCGGTTTCGTTCTCCAGTTCGGTCGTCTGGTCGCAGACCTGACGGCGGTCGAGAACGCCAGCTTCCCGTTGCGACTCCTGGGCGTCCCGCGCGCCGAGGCCGAGCAGCGGGGGCTGGCGGCCTTGGCCGTCGTCGGGCTCGACTCGAAGGCGACCCGACGAGCCGCCAGCCTGTCCGGCGGTGAGCAGCAGCGGGTTGCTGTCGCCCGGGCCCTGGTGCATGGCCCGGGCGTCGTCTTCGCCGACGAGCCCACCGGAGCGCTCGACTCGACCAACGGTGCTCTGGTCATGGACTGCCTGACCTCCGCAGCCCGCGATCTGGGGGCTGCGGTGGTCCTGGTCACCCATGACGAGTCGGTCGCGCAACAGGCCGATCGGCGTGTCTACCTGAGCGACGGCCACCTGGCCGACCATTCGATGAGTGCCATCGCCGGGGTTGCGCGTGGGGACTAGAACCAGTGGCCATCGGCTGACGCTGTGGCTGGCCTGGCGGAGCCTCTTCGCCGCGAAGGGCGACACCCTGGTGCGAGTCGGGGTCTCGGTCGTGGCGGTCCTCGTCGCGCTGATCGGGTGTGCGCTGCAGCCGACGGCTCTGGCGCGCAGTGCCCGTACGGCGGAGCTGATCCCGCCGATGCTGCCGCGTTCCGACCAGTCCCAGGGCGTGCTCGCCCAGGAGTCGTCGGACTACTTCGAAGGAGCGCCGATCAAGGTGCGCTCCTTCGCCGCTGTGGGCGAGGCCGGGCGGGTCGCCGCTCGCGCCGCGCACCTGCCCGGCCCCGGTGAGCTGGTCGTCTCCGCTCAGATGCAGCGACTCCTGGCCGGTTCGCCTCCGTTGGCCGAGCGGTATCCGGGGGCTGTGACTCGGGTCCTCCCCGGGAACGAACAGCTCGGTCCCAGGTCGCTGGTGGTCTGGCGCGGAGTGACTGCGCAGGGTCTTCCTGAGGCCGGCTGGGTGGCTCCTGCGGGGGAGCGAGGCAAGAGCAACACCGATCTGCTCGACAGCGTGCCCGCCGAGGTGCAGTACGGACTGCCCATGTTGGTGGTCGGCTTCCTGGTCCCGCTGGTGATGCTCATCGTCCTGGTCGGAACGCTCGGGGCGGCGCGTCGTGAGCAGCGCCTGGCCGCGATGCGCCTGATCGGTTTGAACGACCGTCAAGCCAAGTCTGCCGCCGCGCTGGAGAGTGGCCTGCTTGCCCTGCTGGCGGTCGGGGTCGGGCTGGTGGTCTTCCTGGTCGGAGCCCCACTGTTGTCTCCAGCGCTCCCGGCCGACGGCGGCGTCTGGCCCCAGGACCTGAGCCTCCCGCTCGGATGGACGACCGGGATCCTGGGAGCCTTCCCTGTGCTGTGCGTGATCGGGAACTGGGTGGGTCTGCGGTCCCTGTCCACCAGCCCACTGGGCATCGAGCGACGGGCACTGGTCAAGAGCCCTTCGGCTTGGAGGCTGACCCCGCTGGTGGGCGGCGTGACCTTGTTGGGAGGGGTCTTCGCCGGTCTCGGCAGGAACACCCCTGCACAGCCGAAGCTCATCGTCGCGGCGACGGCACTGCTGATGATCGGGCTGGTCGCGAGTCTTGCCCTTGCGATCAGGGTGCTTGCTTCCCGCGCTGCGCTGCGCAGTAGGACGCTGCCCGTCCTGATGGCCGCGAGACGGGTCGAGCAGGACCCTGCCCGATCGACAAGGGTGGCTGTCGGGCTGTCGGCTCTGGTCGCCGTCTCTGGTCCGCTGTTGGTCTTCTTCCCGCTGATCTCCGAGGCCGCGGACCTTCAGGCGCTGGGTCAGCAGGTGGGCGGCGAGACGCTGGTCGCCGTACAAGCCGCTGACCCGGCCCCCGCGAAGGCAGCGCCAGCCCGGCGGCGCGACCTCGACGAGCTACGCGCCGATCCGCTGCTGGCTGGCGCACTGATGCTGTACACGGTTCCGCTGGCAGGTCGAGGTGGCGCCACCCCGACCGTGGTTGTTGCCGACTGTGCCCAGGTCGCCGCGCTGACGCCGATCCCCGCTGCCGAATGTGCTCGCGGGCTAGCGCTCACCGACGTCGCCGGGGTCTCGCTCGCCGGCCGCTTTCACGCCGTGCGCGAGGCGCTCACCGATGACGGCAGGGTTCGCCAAGTCCCGGTGGGGCCAGCTGTGGACCTTCGGTTGCACCCGGTCTCCTCCACGGAGCTCGACACGCTGCTTGCGGGGCTCGCGATCCCGGCGGTTGCCCTCCTGCCGCAAGAGGCCTTGGCTGGAGTTCCGATCGACGGCTTCGGCCGTACCCTGCTGGCCCGACCGGTCTCCGAGTCGGCCCGAGAAGCTGCCCGTACGGCGATGGGCAGGCACCTCGACGCCGAGATCCTCTCCATCGACGAGCGGTACGCGATCGACACTCGGACCACGCGCGAGTTCCAGATGATCGCTGCCGTCGCCGGTCTCCTGGTGGTGTGCATCGCCGGCATGGCGACCCTGATCACGACGTACGAGCTGATCCGGGCGGCAACCGCCGAGCGACGGCTGTTGGCGATCTCGGGCGCGAACGAGACACTCTTCCGGCGCTCGCTGTGGACGCTCACCATGGCGCCGACTGCGACCGCGCTGCTTCCGTCGGCGGCGATCTCGCTCGCCGCGGCCCTGGCTTTCACCAAGCTGGTCGAGCCGCGCGTTGTCCCCCTGCCGGTGGGAGGCATTCTCCTGGTCGCGACGAGCGCCATTGTTTCGACCGGACTGGCGACATTCTTCCTGACCCGCTTCGTGCGCGCCGAGAATGTCACCTTGACCGGAGAGTGAAAGATAGTTCGGCGGAGAGATTGTTGAAAAAGAAATGGGGTTGCTAATGGTTCGGCGTCTCGGCGGTCTGGTGGCCACGGGTCTGGTGCTTGCTGGTCTCACCGCCTGTGGCGGTGACGACCTCGATCCGGGGCAGGACCCCGGCGAAGCGGGCGTGAAGGCTGTCCTCACCGAGTTCTCCGCGGGCCTCGCGAGTGGAGATGGTCCCCGAGCCTGCTCGTTCCTGAACTCGGCTGCGCAGCGCCGGATCGAGGCCAAGTACGGCGCAGGGGACTGCCTGTCGGCGGTACGCGCGGCCAAAGCCGCAGGCTCTGCCGACCAGTTGGCTGCCGTCGACGCGCTCGCTGCCGCCAAGGTCACCGTCGAGGGCGAGACGGCCGATGTCACCGGCAGGGCCGCCGAGGCGGTCGCCGCTCTGGTCGGCGCCGCGTCGATCACCCTGGTGCGCGAGGAGGAACGTTGGATGCTGGGCTGAGTCTGCGCCTGGCATCCGTGGTCGCCGCAGGTCTGGGGCTGCTGGTCAGCGGCTGCGGGGGCCCCGACTTCACGAAGCCGAGCCTGTCCGGGTTGGTCGTCAGCGAGGCTCAGCCACAGGAATCCAGCAGGCGCGTCCAGCACGCGCTCATTACTGCCCGGACGCTCTCGGCTCGGGTCGGGCACGTCCGCGGAGCGTGTCTGGAGGCGCAGGGCTACCCCCAGTTCAACGAGTCGCTCAGCCTGCGCAGGCCCGCGCAGGGCGCCTTCACTACCGGTCCGCTGGCGATCCCGATGATCGAGTTCGGGCCCTCGACCCGCGCCGAGGCGTCCAGGTTCGGATTCGGCGGCGCCGAGACCGCCGTCGACGACGGTGACCACGGGTTTCTCATCTCGAAGAGCTCGGAGTTCGACCGAGTAGGCACGCGCTGTGATGAGTGGCTCTACGACGAGCTGGCCCCGGGACTCGAGCTTCTCCAGACGCGCGCCGCCAAGCTGAGCGGTCGGGCAGGCACCGATCTTGCGCGAAGAGTCTCCCGCGCCATCGAGCCGCTGCTCCTGGAGCGGCTGAGGTGCGTCCGGCGGCACGGCTACCCGCAGCTCGAGCCAGCGGCAGTGCTGTCGACCAAGACAGGGGGCGATCTCCTCGCTGCGGTCGGCGTCGCGCCGGGACAGCTCGTGCAAGAGCCCTTCGACGCAGACTCCCGCGTCCGGGCGGGTGAGATCGGCGTCTTCCCGCCGCCACCGGCCCCGACGTACCGGCCTTCCCGTGCAGAGGTGGCACTGGCCTCGGTGTACGCCGACTGCGGCCTCGCGCAGCACTTCCGGAAGCGGGCCCGTGCCGTGGTTCGCCAGGCGCGGCTAGCGGTGGAGCATCGCTGGGGAGTGCGGGCCGAGCAGCTTGCGGCTGAGATCACGCGCATGCTTCCTCGGCTACGAGGTGCCGACAACTAGATCCTGCCGAGCGGCGATCCCCCTTTTCAATCCGGCGAATCAAGGGGAGACTCAGGGCCACTGACGTATGCGAGCCAGGTCACCGGAGGTTCCATCCATGCCACAGGACGCCGTAGCCGCCGCCAAGGCGGCGATCGACTCCTTGAACGCCGCCGCCGCGCGGGTCGCCAACGAGTTCGGGGACACCCTTGGCGTGAAGCGTCTCCTCTCCGACGTCTCGCGCCTCAAGGACGACCTGGCCGAACTGGGCGACCCGAAGCCGGGCCATCGTCCCGGCGTGAGACGCGAGGAGCTAGAGGAGATCGACGACAAGCCGTACGACGACAATCTCTGGGCCGACTCGGACTCCGAAGCCCAGCACGCGCAATGACCGTCGCCAAGTAGACAGGTAACCCGCTATGTCGACCGGCGTCCGCAGTCCTCGCCGTGCCCAGATCCCTGACAAGACCCTTCGCCAAGACCGTTGGTGGCTCTACCCGCTGGTGACGTTCGTGATCTTCACGGCGTTCGTCATCTATGCCACCTGGCGTGCGTTCATGGGGAGCGGCTACTACTCCGCTCCCTACCTTTCGCCGTTCTACTCGCCGTGTCTGACCGACGAGTGTGTGAAGGGCTCCTCCGACCTCGGCACGCCGATCGGCTGGTGGTCCCTCTCGCCGGCGCTGGTGATCCTGATCTTCCCGCTTGGTTTCCGGATGACCTGCTACTACTACCGCAAGGCCTACTACCGCGCCTTCTGGCTGAGCCCTCCTGCCTGCGCCGTCGCCGAGCCGCACCAGGGCTACTCGGGCGAGCAGCGGCTCCCGCTGATCCTGAACAACCTGCACCGCTACTTCTGGTACGCGGCCTTCGCGTTCGCGATTCTGCTGACCTACGACACCGTGCTGAGCTTCCGTGACGAGCACGAGGAGTGGGGCCACATGGGCCTCGGCAGCGTGTTCCTGATGGTGAACAGCGCGTTCATCTGGCTCTACACGCTCTCCTGCCATTCGTGTCGACACATCGTCGGCGGGAGGCTCCGGCACTTCTCCAAGCACCCGGTCCGCTACCGGTTCTGGACGGCGGTCTCCAAGCTCAACGGCAGCCACGCGAGCTATGCCTGGGCTTCGCTGTTCTCCATCGCCCTCGCGGACCTTTACATCTACCTGCTTGCCACCAACGTCTTCGACGACCCGAGGTTCTTCTAAGTGAGCAACTCAACCAGTGGTGCCGACCGCCATCCCATGACGGGCAACCGGATGGACCCCGGGACCGACGGGGGGATCGAGACCCACGAGTACGACGTCGTGGTGATCGGCGCCGGCGGCGCCGGGCTGCGTGCCGCCATCGCCGCCCAGGACGCGGGCGCCAAGGTGGCCGTGGTCTGCAAGTCCCTGCTCGGCAAGGCCCACACCGTCATGGCAGAGGGTGGTATCGCCGCAGCGATGGGCAACCTCTACCCGGAGGACAACTGGGAGGTGCACTTCCGCGACACGATGCGTGGCGGGAAGATGCTGAACAACTGGCGGATGGCCCAGTTGCACGCCCAGGAAGCCCCCGAGCGGGTCATCGAGCTGGAGGAGTGGGGTGCCCTCTTCGACCGCACCGGCGACGGGCTCATCTCGCAGCGCGACTTCGGCGGCCACCGCTACGCCCGGCTGGCCCATGTGGGAGACCGCACCGGCCTGGAGATGATCCGGACCCTGCAGCAGCGCACAGTCGCGCTCGGGATCGACGTCTTCATGGAGTGCACGATCACCGACCTGTTCCGTGACGAGAGCGGAGGAGCATCCCGGATCGCGGGCGCCTTCGGCTACTGGCGAGAGACCGGCCGCTTCGTCGTGTTCAAGGCACCGGCCGTCGTACTGGCCACAGGCGGCATCGGGAAGAGCTACCAGGTCACGTCGAACTCGTGGGAGTACACCGGCGACGGGCATGCGCTGGCGCTTCGGTCCGGGGCCTCGCTGATCAACATGGAGTTCGTGCAGTTCCACCCGACGGGCATGGTCTGGCCGCCTTCGGTGAAGGGGATCCTGGTCACCGAGTCGGTGCGCGGCGATGGCGGGGTGCTGAAGAACTCCGAGGGCGAGCGGTTCATGTTCAACTACATCCCCGACTTCTTCAAGAAGGAGACGGCCGACACGATAGCGGAGGCCGAGGGCTGGTACACCGACAAGAAGAACAACCGTCGGCCGCCCGAGCTGCTCCCACGCGACGAGGTCGCGCGGGCCATCAACTCCGAGATCAAGGCAGGTCGGGGCTCACCCCACGGGGGTGTCTTCCTCGACATCGCTTCGCGTCGCGACGCCGACTTCATCCGGCGGCGGCTGCCTTCGATGTACCACCAGTTCAAGGAGCTCGCCGACGTCGACATCACGGCGGAGCCGATGGAGGTCGGGCCGACCTGCCACTACGTGATGGGCGGGGTCGAGGTGGATGCCGACACCGAGGAGTCCACGGTCACGGGCCTCTACGCCGCCGGCGAGGTCGCGGGGGGAATGCACGGCTCCAACCGCCTGGGCGGGAACTCGCTCTCGGACCTGCTGGTCTTCGGACGCCGGGCCGGTCACAACGCCGCCTACCAGTCCTACCGAACGCGCGAGAACCTGCCCCAGGTCTCTCAGGACCAGATCAAGGATGCGCAGGAGAAGGCGCTGGCCCCCTTCCTGGAGGCCGGCGGCGAGAACCCGTACACCATCCAGAAGGACCTTCAGGAGGTGATGCAGCGCCTGGTCGGCATCATCCGGAGCGCGGACGAGCTCACCGAGTCGCTCGGTGAGATCGAGAAGCTCAAGGAGCGTGCCAAGAAGCTCTCCGTCGAGGGCCACCGGCAGTACAACCCGGGCTGGCACCTCGCGATCGATCTGGCCAACATGCTCATCGTCTCGGAGTGCATCGCCAAGGCTGCGCTCGAGCGGCAGGAGTCGCGAGGTGGCCACACCCGCGACGACTACCCGGGGCCCGACCCCGAGTGGGGTGCCCTCAACCTGGTGCTCACCCTGGCCGAGTCCGGCGAGTCCGTCGACCTCAAGCACCAGCCACTGCCCGTCATGCCTGACGAGCTCACGAGTCTGTTCGAGGGGGCATGACATGGCTTACGACCTGAAGATGCGCGTCTGGCGCGGCGATCAGTCCGGCGGTGGGCTGGAGGAGTTCGTTGTCGAGGGAGTCGAGGAGGGCGAGGTGGTGCTGGACGCCATCCACCGGCTCCAGGCCACCCAGGCAGGCGACCTCGCCGTCCGCTGGAACTGCAAGGCGGGCAAGTGCGGTTCGTGCTCAGCTGAGATCAACGGCCGGCCCAAGCTCCTGTGCATGACCCGCCTGGCGGACTTCGACCCCGAAGAGACGATCACGGTGACGCCGATGCGGGCGTTCCCGGTGATCCGGGACCTGGTGACCGACGTGTCCTTCAACTACGAGAAGGCCAAGCAGATCCCGGCGTTCGCCCCGACGCCGCGCGATGCCGACGGGAAGCGCCGGATGATGCAGGCAGACGTCGAGCGCGGGCAGGAGTTCCGCAAGTGCATCGAGTGCTTCCTGTGCCAGGACACTTGCCACGTGGTCCGGGACCACGAGGACAACAAGCCCGCCTTCGCGGGTCCGCGCTTCTTCCTGCGGTACGCCGAGCTCGACATGCACCCGCTGGACACCAACGACCGCCGCAAGCTCGCCCAGGACGCGGCAGGTCTCGGCATGTGCAACATCACCAAGTGCTGCACCGAGGTCTGTCCCGAGCACATCAAGATCACCGACAACGCGATCATCCCGATGAAGGAGCGCGTGGTGGACCGCAAGTACGACCCGGTGGTCTGGCTGGGAGAGAAGATCTTCCGTCGTGACAGGGCCACCCGCGACGAGGTGTGACCATGACTCTGCTCAGCCAGCCGCAGATCGCGGAAGCCCTGTCCAGGCTCGATGGGTGGACCCAGGACGGCGACACGATCACCCGCGAGGTGAAGGCCGCCAGCTTCCTGGCGGGCATTGGTCTGGTACGACGGGTGGCCGACGCAGCCGAGACTGCCGACCATCACCCCGACATCGACATCCGATGGACGACGATCACGTTCCGGCTCTCCACGCACTCGGCTGGTGGCCTCACCGCACGCGATTTCGACCTCGCGGCCACTATCGACCGCCTGGTGTCGGAGTAGGGCGACCCGCCAGTCCGGCGCGAACATGCCGAAGGCCCGGACCAGAGGTCCGGGCCTTCGGGTTGTCCTGCTGGTCGGCTACGAGCAGTATGGGTCGTCGTACGGGTCGCACTGGCGATCTTCGGTGTAGGTCACCGAGTAGTGCGAGACGGCCTTGCCGTTGGAGACCGTGATGGTCACAGTCTTCTGTGGAGGGTCGACCGTCACGAAGTCGGTCTGCTGACCGCCCTTGGCGCAGTACCCCGACACCAGGTACCCGTCAGGTGCTGTGACCGTGACTGACTGCGGGTCACCGGTTGTGTCGATCTTCCCCGAGTCACCGGCTGGACAGATGACTGGACTCGCCTTGGCCTGGGCCGCGGACGGTACTGCTGCTACGAGGAACGACGCCATCAGCATGCCGATGGCAAACAAAATAGAGCGCTTCATCGATGATCCCCCCTGGGACTCTCTGGACCCCCTCCAGACCCCGCCATGCTACCGGCAGACCCAGGCGGGAGAATAGCCCGAAAGGACCAGGTCCTACAGATACATCCCGCCCGAGTTGCGCTCTCCGTCCTCTCCGGGAGGCGTCAAACCTTGGGGCGGACCCCCGTGTCCCTCCGGTGGCATGACCCCGGGAGGGAGCGCGCGACGCATCTGTTCGAGCTGGGCCCGCGCCGCGACCTGCTGGGCGTAGATCGCGGTCTGGATCCCATGGAAGAGCCCCTCGAGCCACCCGACCAGCTGGGCCTGCGCGATGCGCAGCTCGGCCTCGGACGGCGTCTCGGAGCTGAACGGCAGCGAGAGCCGCTCCAGCTCCTCGACCAGCTCCGGCGCGAGCCCGGACTCAAGCTCGTGGATCGATGACTTGTAGATCTCTGCGAGCCGGGAGCGAGAGGCCTCGTCCAGCGGGGCGCTCTTCACCTCCTCGAGCAGCTGGCGGATCATGCTTCCGATCCTCATGACCTTGGCGGGCTGCTCGACGAGGTCGATGACGGCACGATCCTGGCCGTCCTCGAGGTCAGCGGCCGCGACTTCGGCCCGTTGTCCGTCCGGGCCGATGATCAACAGGCGCGGTCCGTCCTCTGTGGCCTCGTTCTCGGGTGTCTGATCGGTCATGGGCGCAAGCCTATGCCGTGTAGTCACAGCGGAGTCAGCAGCACCTTGCCCACGTGAGCCCCCGACTCGATGACGCGGTGTGCCTCGGCTGCCTGGGTGAAGGGGTAGGTCGCGTGGACGACGGGCCTGACCTGACCGGAGGCCACCAATGGCCACACGTGCTCGACGACCGCGGCGCAGATCGCCGCCTTCTCGGCGACCGGGCGCGAGCGGAGCGTGGTGGCGAGGATCGCAGCCCGCTTCGACATCAGGGTCGAGAGGTTGAGCTCGCCCTTGACTCCGCCCTGAAGGCCGATCACGACCAAGCGGCCAAGGGTCGCCAGTGCCTTCACGTTGCGGTCGAGGTAGGCCGCCCCCATGTTGTCCAGGATCACATCCGCGCCACCGAGGGCGGCGACCTTCTCGACGAAGTCGTCGATGCGGTAGTCGATCACGACGTCAGCGCCCAGGCGTCTCACAGTCGCCGCCTTCTCCGGCGTGCTGACTGTGGTGACCACGCGAACCCCGGACGCCTTGGCGAGCTGGATCGCCATCGTCCCGATCCCGCCGGAGCCGCCATGGACCAGGAGCGTCTCGCCCGGCTGGAGGCCGGCGAGCATGAAGACGTTCGACCAGACGGTGCAGGCGACCTCCGGCAAGGCCGCGGCTTCGGAGAGGGCGACCCCTTCGGGGACGGGCATCACCTGGCCCGCGGGCACGCACACCTCCTCGGCGTACCCACCGCCGGCGAGCAGCGCGGTCACCGCGTCACCCACCTGCCAGGTCGTGACGTCAGCACCGACTGCACTGATCGTGCCGCTGCACTCCAAGCCCAACACGTCGGAGGCACCCGGCGGCGGCGGGTAGAAACCCGCTCTCTGCAACAGATCCGCGCGGTTGACGGCCGTCGCCGCGAGCACGATCACCACCTCACCCGGTCCCGGGACGGGATCAGGCAACTCGGCAACACCAAGGGCCTCTGGCCCTCCTGGCTCGGAAACGACGACGGCGCGCATGCGCCCCAATCTAGAGGGCGGTCACTCAGCCTCGACCAGATCCGCCTCGTCGAAGTCGTCCGCCGAGACCTCGTCGCCACCGAACTTCTCCGCCAGCACCAACGCCCGGCCGGCCAGCTCCTCAACGACCTCGGGGCTGCCACCCCTCAGTGCTGCGGCGTACCCCAGGAGGTACGTCGAGATGGGCGCCGCTACGCGCTCCACGTTGTGCGCGGCCTCGCGTGCCAGGTCGAGGATCAAGCCCTCGTCGATCTCCGTCTCGATGTCGAGCGCGTCGCACAGTTCGTCGATCCAGTCGTGAAGGGTCACGTTCTTTAGCGTGATACCGATGAGCCCGACACGCAAGCGTCAGTGACGACCTAGTCGCTGGTATCTAGTCGTCCCTGAGCTCGGCCAAGTCCTCCCAGGTGTCGATGTCGCGGGCTTCGGCGCCGACCGCCGGCACGTGCGCGAGGATCAGCCGCGCGATCAAGGTACGGACCGGGAGGCCGTGCTCCTCCTCCATCAGCTCCGGACTGACCCGCTGTAACGAGGTGCGTCGGTAGACCGCGCACAGGGGCTGGGTCCGCCCCTGCGCGTCGACGAGCATCGCGCCGTCGTACGACGTGTCGGCCTCGACCGTCCAGGTCAACCGAGCCAGGGTTCCGGCGTTGACCTTGGGCATGTCGACGGCCAGAACCGCGACCAGGTCAGGCGGCCGCAGGAACCGGCGCAGCCCCGCGAGCAGGCCCGCGGCGGGGCCACCGCCGTGAGGGTCCTCGCGAGTCCAGGTCACCGGACGGGTGGTCGGGACCTGCTCGCCGACGACGACCACCTCGACCGCACTCATCGTGGCCGCGAGGGCTCGTTCGAGCAGGGTCACGCCGTCGAGCTCGATCGCAGCCTTGTCGGCGCCGTCCATCCGGACGGCGCTTCCACCGGCCAGGATGATCGCGCCCAGACGCAGGGGTTCGGTCACCGTGGAAGCATAGGGCCCGTGGCTCTCCAACTCGCGCTCGTCCAGGTCGCCTCCTCGCTGGAGCCGTCGGAGAACCGCGCCCGGCTCGGCTCCCTGCCCGGCGCCGAGCTGGTGGTGCTGCCCGAGGCTTTTGCGCGTGACTTCGGCAAGCCTGGCTCGGACGTCGCCCCGTACGCCGAGGACCTCGAGGGTCCCTTCGTCTCCGCGCTCACCGCTGCCGCTGGGGACCGGACGCTGATAGCCGGGATGTTCGAGAAGGCACCTGACTCGCAGCGACCGTTCAACACCTTGGTCGTCGTCAACCGAGACGGGATCCTCGCGACCTACCGGAAGGTGCACCTCTACGACTCGTTCGGCTACCGGGAGTCGGACGCCCTCACGGCCGGGTCGGTCGACCAGGTGGTCGCTGTCGAGGTCGGCGGCGTGAGGGTCGGTCTGATCACCTGCTACGACCTGCGGTTCCCGGAGCAGGCACGCCGCCTCGCTCACGACATCGACCTGCTCGTCGTACCGGCCGCGTGGGTCGCCGGTCCCCACAAGGTGCACCACTGGCGGACCCTGCTCACTGCCCGGGCGATCGAGAACCTCACCTACGTCGCCGGGGCCGGCCAGTCGGGCCCCCGCTACGCCGGTTCGTCGATGGTGGTCGACCCCTGGGGCGACGTGATCGCGGAGAGCGGTGTGGAGGACCAGACGATCCTGGCCTCCGTCGACGCCGGGGTCGTGGCCGACTGCCGACGTGAGAACCCCTCGCTGTCCAACAGACGACTCTGATGCCGTTGCTATCCTCCGCAAGGACGGACGCGGTACGGCGGCCGCAGAGCCCCGACGCGAGGAGTTGCCACCGTGGCGCGTGCTGACCAGCAACCTGGTCGCCGCCGGGCAACCCCAGAGCCGAGACGACGTCCCACCCTGCGCAGGACCAGACCGGCCGAGCCGGCGAGCCGTCGCCCCCGGCTCCCTCTCACCGCTCCACCCAAGCTCCAGGTCTTCCGGGGTTGGCTTGGGGTAACTGGCCTCGGCCTGCTGCTCTGCGCGCTCGGCTGGACCTCCCTCGGCGTCCCGGCCTGGGTGCCTACGTCGGGCGCGGTCCTGATCAGCTCGACCTACGCGGTCGCGCTGGCCGCACGCACCGGTGGCCGGCCGTACTACAGCGGCTTGCTGTGCTTGGTGCTGGCGAGCGCGGCGGTGATCTGGGAGCAGCCGATCCTGCTGTCGGGGGTTGCGGTCGGTACCGCAGTGCTGGCCGCCGTGCTCGGCGTGATGGCCACCAAGCCGGCAGCGCGCTTCCGGCATGTCGCCCGCGAGGTGGGCCTGGCAACCCTGGTCGCGGTCGTCGGTGCGTTCGCCGTTGAGGCCTACCAGGCGCCCGTCTCCGTTGACCGGGCCAGCTATCTCGCACTCGGTGTCGCGCTCCTCGGTGCGGTCGGCCTGGTCTACCGACTCGGCGCCGGCCTCCACGGGCTCGGCCGGCGCGGAGGGATCGCGGTGGTCAGCGGCATCGGGCTGCTGTTCGTGGGTCTCGCCTACTCCGAGGCGCTGAGTCGTTGGGGGACCGGTGACCTGACCAACAGCGCCGGCGACCTGATCGGCGCGATCCACGACATCTTCGGCGGCGTTCCCAGGCCCACGGAGTTCCTCCTCGGCTTCCCCGCTCTGGCCTGGGGGGTTTCGACGCGTGCTCGTCGCCGCCAGGGCTGGTGGGTCTGCGCCTTCGGCGCGGCCGGGCTGGCGGTGGTCTCGACCTCGCTGCTCGATCCGCAGATCTCGCTCGCCGAGGCGGCCCTGGTGCTGGGGTACAGCCTCTTCCTGGGCCTGGCCCTGGGGTACGCCGTGATCCGGGCCGACTCCTACGTCACTGGCAATCGAGGTCGCCGAGCCCGGAGGCTCGAGGAGCAGTCGGCACACAGGCCCGAGCCGAACCGGCTCGAAGCGCTGCTCTGAGAGGTGCCGCGAGCGCCGTACGATCCTGGCCCGGAGACTGGGTCCCTGGTCGGGTTGCCGGAGGCGACGAAATCGGAGCCGCCGGTGCGCGCCGACCGCGCGGGACCGTCACCGACACCAGCGTGGACAAGCATGACGTCCGACCGGAGGCGACCCGCTGGTTGTCCCGGCCCTCTAGACTTCCCTGGATCCACCGGTCCTTAGGGGCCATGGAGGGGTGCCGGAGTGGCCGATCGGAACCGCCTTGAAAGCGGTCGCTGGCAGTGATGTCAGCCGCGGGTTCGAATCCCGCCCCCTCTGCCGTCAGGCTCTACTCAGAGCCTCCGAGGTCCATCGAGACCGAGTCGTAGACCAAGTCGTTGACGCGCTGGCGGTGGTGGGCGAGGTCGAGGATGAGCCTGCGCACCTCGGCCGAGAACTCGTCCGGGTCGGGGAACTTGGCGGCGTCGAGGTTGTTCATGCGCTCCACAAGATGCTTGCGCTCTCGCTTGAGATGAGCTTCACGGGCGGCCTGCCACGCGTCACCCGCGCGTGCGCGCTCGTTGAGGAGTGCCTCGTGGACGCTGGCGATGCGTTGCCGGACCAGTCCGTGCCAGGTCTGCTGGGGGGAGTCCGCCAGGGCCTGCTCAAGGCCGTGAATGGCGTTGTCGAGACCGCTCACACTGCCACCTCGCTGTCGTCGGGTGGGCCGCTGCGTTCGGTCGGGCGCCGGGGGGGCTGCAGCGTCTCACCAGGGTGGAACTTTGAGTGTGACTCGCTTGAGGCTCTTGTGACAAGGGCCATGTGGGACGCATTTGGCGAGCAAGCGGTGAGTTGGGGTGTAATCGACTCCGTGGCATCCGACTATCGAGTCTCCCAGGCCCTCACCGTCCGGTTCATGGGCGCCTTCCTGGTGCTGGTCGGACTTCTGGTCTTCGCGACAGCCGGCGTCGTCGGTCTCTTCCGGCTCCCGGTCGACATCTTGTCGGTCGTGGTGATCCTGGCTGTCATCTCGGTCGTAGTAGTCGGCTTCCTGCTGACCCGGCTCACCGTCCTGGTGCGCCTGGACGACCTCGGGTACCAGGTCAGGTACCTGCGCAAGGCAGGAGTACTCAGGGCTCGCTGGTCGGAGGTCGAGGACGTCGTGAGCGGCTTCGCGTCCGGCGAGCCCGTCGTGGTCATCCGGCTGCAGGACGGCCGCACCACGACCATCCCGGTCAACCTGGTGGCGGGCAGCGCTGATGAGTTCGCCCGTGACATCGGCAAGCACGCGCAGGCCAAGCGCCGGAAGCGATGACAGAGCTCCCCGGCTCGCGCCGGGCTCGGAAACCCCGATTGGCTCCTCGGGCCGCGGGGCAGGTAGCCTAGGCCGCTGTCTGGAGGCGTCGCCTAGCCCGGTTTATGGCGCCCGCCTGCTAAGCGGGTTCAGGTTAATCCCTGTCGCGGGTTCAAATCCCGCCGCCTCCGCCAGTGTGATCTCGCAAGAGAGAAACGATCCGAGCCCTGACCGGGGGTTCGGATCTTTCACATTCCTGGCTGCTAGGCGCACGACGTCCGCCCTAGCGTCCGGGCCGTGTCAGGAACGTGCGGGCCAGGGTGTCGGTGAGCCACTCCTCGAAGCGTTCACGGCTCCAGCCTGCGCGCACCATGGAGAGGTATGTCGCGCTGCTGCCGTACATCAGCAGGATGTCAGTCGCCTCGTCCAGGTCCAGGCCACTGCGAAGGGCGAACCGGTCGGCGATCGACGCGAGCATGGCGCGATAGCCCTCCCGGCGCAGGCGGTCGCCTGCTTCGACGACCGCAACGGCTTCCGGCTCGTGGAGGGCTGCCCGCGCCACCTCGTCCGTCGTCCCCACGCGCGCGAGGATCTCGGTGTTGCCGGCAACGAAAGACCGCAGCGCAGCCCGACCGGAGCGGGCGGCGGTGAGCCCGGCGAAGAGGGGCTGTTCCGGCGGCGCCAACCGGTCCGGGCCCAGGACGGCGTGGTCGTAGCATGCTTGGAGCAGCTCGGGCTTGGTGTGGAAGGCGAAGTACAGAGTCTGCACCGCTACCCCCGCGCGTGCGGCGATGTCGACCATCCGCGCTCCGACGTAACCCTCCTCGGCGAACACCTCGATCGCGGCGCGGAGCATCCGTTCCCGCGTTGCTGCGGCCTTCTCCCGGCGGGTGACCCCGGCTCTCTTGACAGTGCCCATCTCGAGAGGCACATTATCAGGGTCAGTTACTAGTGATAGTCACTAGTGACCACCTACAAGGGAGTTTTCGATGGCCACCCTCGACCCGCCCTCGGCTACCCACCCCGCCCTGTGGGACATGGCCCTGATTCACCGCATCTTTCGCAGCAGCTTCGCTGATCTCGCACAGCTTGTTCGCACGATCCCGCCGGCCGATGGCGCCCGGGTCCGCTCCGCCGCGGGACACGTCGACTTCATGCTCGCCGGGCTGGCCGCCCACCACACGACCGAGGACGAGCTCGTCTGGCCGGTGTTGTCCAGCAGAGCGCAGCCGTCCGCGTCCCTGGTCGAGAGGATGGAGGCGCAGCATCAAGGAATCCACGACGGCCTCGAGGACGTCCGCGGACTGGGGGCTGGGTGGCTCGATCGGCCTACCCCCGAGTCCGGCGCGGCACTCTCGGCGGCGATCACCGGCATGCTGGGTCAGCTCGAGGTGCACCTCGACGAGGAGGAGCGTGACATCGTGCCCCTGATCGCGGAGCACCTCACCGAGGACGAGTGGGCGAAGGTCGGCGAAACCGCGTTCGACAAGTTCACGCCGGCGCAACGGTTCATCGCCCTCGGTCAGATGCTCGAGGTTGCGACTGCCGACGAGGCGGCCGCCATGCTCGCGACGCTGCCCGCACCCGTCAAGATTCTCTGGACCCTCGTCGGCAAGCGGCGCTACCGGCGCTACGTCGCCGGCTTCCGGGACGTGACGATGCGCCGGCCGTGACCCGAGCCGCAGGCGTGCTCGGCCTTCTTGTCGGCCTGGGGTTCGGGATCCCCGGTGTGATCGGCTGCCGACACTTCGCCGAGACCCACGAGGTGTGGCGGTTCCTCGGGGTCCCGACCTACGGCGAAGGGCCCTTCGAGCGCCTGGGCGTCCCGACGTCGATGCCACTGCTCCTTGGCTTCGTCATCGTCTGTGTCGCCGAGGTCGTGCTCGGCGCGCTCCTGCTGGCGGACCGGCACGCGGCCCTGTGGTGGTCCCTCGCGCTCCTGCCGATCGAGCTCTCCTACTGGGCGGGCTTCGCCCTTGCCCTTCGGCTTCGTGTTCGGCCTGGCCCGGATCGGCGTTCACCGTCGCCGTGCTCGTGCGCAGCACGCCGTCCTAGGCCTGGACCGCTGCTGCGCACCGCAGTCTGTCGTTGGTCAGGCGGCGACCCAGGGCTGGTCCCACGAGCCGGCTGCCTCGAGGTACGGGCGCCGCGGGTCGATGCCCGCCTCCGCGAAGGCCCGCATGGTGCGGACGACCTGCTCCCGGTGGTGGAACTGCTGGCTGTCCAGGGCCGACCGGGCCACGAGGCTGCACCGGTGCTCCCCGAAGGACCGGCCGTCGGCGGGGTTCTGCGCCAGGGAAGCGCCACGGGCGATCCGCAGGGTCAGCGCCGGCACGGAGCTGGCCAGGAACGGCTGAAGATCGGTGACCAGTTGTTCGAGCTGGGGGCGGAGGTGGTCGAGCGTCGCGACGGGTAGGTAGAGGACGGTCGCGTCAGCCGCCGGGACCGGTGTGTTCATGGCGGTACTCGCCAGGCGCCAGGGCACCTCCCACTGCTCCGCACGGTCCGAGACCAGACTGATCGCGTGCAGGGAGGTGTGCGGAGCGCAGGTCAGATAGAGGCGGACCAGCTCCGATCCTGCGCTGGCGTGCTCGTGGGTCCACAACTTGCTCCACGCCTGCCAGACGTGCGGCCGCTGGGCCGACACCTCGGCTTGGTGGGAGGGCAATCCCAGGTACCAGCGCTGGTAGAGGAACCGAGTAAGGCGGTCGGGGCGTTGCAGATGCCCGAGCGACAGCGCCTTGCGGGCAACGTGGACCGCTTTGTCGATCTCGTCGACATGTCGGTAGCTCATCCTTCGCCTCCTAGACGGGGGACTACGGCGCCGAGATGGGCGAGCTGTGACGACTCAAGCATCTGACGCCTAACGGCTGGTAAAGAGATGCCAGCGCGCGGGTTGATACGTGTCTGAAGAATTTCGGGGTCCGTGTATCAGCCGTGGGTCTTCGTGCTCCTTGTGGTCGTGTGGCGGGGGATTGCCGCGCGAAGCCGGACCGATCGGGGGGTCGAGAGGTTCGGAGCCGCTACGGGGGTGGTGGAGCCGGGGATGAGCCTGCGGGCTCGGCTCCGGCTCCACCCCAGGCGGTTGCAGGACTGCAATACGCAGGAGCACCGGGAGCGGAGGGGGGACCGCCGCCCCGCCACCGATGAGAGCGCGTCGCCGATGGTGCCGGCGAAAGGCTCTCAGGATCGGTGACGAGGCGGCGGCCGCTCAATATGCTCAGGGCATCGGGGTCGTTCGGGCTCGCGGAAACACAGATTCGATGGGATGAGTACGACGATGGCGCAGCCCAGCAGCAATGGTGGCAAGGCGGCCCGGCAGCCGGCGCACGTGACGCAGCCGCTGTCACCCAACCCGCCGTACCTTCGGGAGTTCGCCGAGGAGATCCTGAACGTCCGGGTCCTCGACCCGATGACGGCCTACCAGATCAAGGGGCAGCCTGGCCTCAGGCCGACCGTCTTCGTGACCGACACCTTGCTGGTCCGCGGCAACCATCCCGACACGGTCAGCGCCCTGGAGCGGGTCGCCGCCGAGGCGGAGTTCAAGCTGGAGTGGGACGAGCGCTCGAAGAAGGACCACGCGTTGATCCGTCGGGCCAGGCTCACCGACGAGCAGCGCGAGCGGCTCGAGGGGATCTGGGTGTCGCGGGTGAAGATCGTCCCGGTCGACGAGCCGTCCAAGGCGGTCTTCCGACCCATCGACACGTGGCGCCTCTTGCAGGCCTACCGGGTGACGGTCGGCCTCGACTCGCCGCGGCGGGCGGATGTGGGGCTCGAGCACCCGGCCAGCACCTCCGACGTAACGGCCAACCCGATCACCAACCCGCACCCGATCACCAACCCGCACCCGATCACCAACCCGCACCCGATCACCAACCCGCACCCCGCGACGACGACCTACGTCGTACCGGGCTGGGGTGGTCGTCAGCCGGTGAACTGGTTGGGGTCCCAGCCACAGCCGACTCTGGCCCGGACGGCCAAGACCCGCCGACCGGTGGTCGCGGTCCTCGACTCCGGCATCGGGATCCACCCCTGGCTGATGGACAAGGGAGTCGTGCGCAACCCGAAGGTGATGGGCGAGCTGATCGGGATTCCGCCGGTGTCGGTCAAGGCCGACCTCAGCGGGGTGATGGACAAGCTCGTCGGCGCGCTCGAGCAGGACTCCGGACACGGCACGTTCATCGCCGGCCTGATCCGGCAGGCCTGTCCGGACGCGGTGATCCTCGGCATCCGGCTCTTCCATGACGACGGCATCGTCGCGGAGGGCGAGCTGCTGCGTTCGCTGAACCTGCTCGTGCTGCGCCAGATGCTCGCCCTGAACGGTGTGAAGGGCTACGAGCGCGTTGACATCGTGGCGCTCTCCCTTGGCTACTACCACGAGCAGCCCGAGGACATGGCTTACGACGCCTTGCTCTACAGCCCTCTTGCCGTCCTCGGTGAGCTGGGGGTCGCGGTAGTCGCCTCCGCCGGCAACGAGGCGACCAGCCGACCGGCCTATCCCGCGTCCTTCGCGCCGTACGACGGTGGCGGCGTACCGGACGACGCTAGCCGGGTTCCGATCACGACAGTGGGCGCGAAGAACCCGGACGGCACGATCGCGCTCTTCAGCAACGACGGTCCCTGGGTCAAGTACCTGCGCCCGGGCGCGGCACTGGTGAGCACCTTCCCCATCACGTACAACGCTTCCGCCCAGGCCAGCAACATCCTGGTCAACGAGCTCGGCGAAACCAGGTCGGGCCTGGACCCGGACAACTTCGCCTCCGGCTTCGCGGTGTGGAGCGGTACGTCGTTCGCGGCACCGTTCTTCGCCGGTCAGCTGGCCGAGCTCCTGCTCAAGCGCTACCGAGCCGGTGACGACTCCTCCGAGCCGGCCAAGGCCGTTCCACGACTGCGCAAGATCATCGAGGCGATCCCGGAGCGTGGCGCATGAGGACACGTCCCGAGGGCGAGACCCTGGTCAACCGGGCGGCCCACGCGTTCGCCGACTTCCAGGGTGGTGACCGCAGTGCTTTCGACGAACTCGTCTCCACGGTCACGCCACTGCTGTGGCACACCGTCCGGGGGCAGGGTGTCGATCCGACGGCGGCCGAGGACGTCGTACAGACGGTGTGGATGAGCCTGCTGCACAGTGCTGAGAACGTGCGTGACCCACAGACGGTCGTCAAGTGGTTGCTCACCTCGGCCCGGCGGGAGTCCTGGCGAGTCACCAAGCGGACCCGAGCCGACATCAGCCGGACCGCGGCGATCTTCGGCGTGGAGGGGGAAGAGGTCCTCTCGGTGCCCGTCAAGCGGGAGGCGTTGCCCGACGAGGTGGTGCTGACGGGGGTGAGCCATCAGCGACTCTGGTCGCATGTCCAGGGACTGCCGGAACGGTGCCGGACGCTGATCAGGGTGATCGCCTTCGCGGACAAGCCCGACTACGCCCAGATCGCCGAGTCACTCGGCATGCCCGTCGGCAGCATCGGCCCGACCCGTGGCCGATGCCTGGCAAAGCTGCGAGACAAGCTCGCAGGCGACCCGGAATGGGAAGGAAACCCATCATGAATGAAGAGGACTTCCCTGGGGGACTCGGCCGCGAGATCCTCGAGTCCGCGGAGCGGCCGCTCGACGAGGCCGACCGAACGGTTCTTGCGCAGCTGCGCGAGCTGTACGACGAGGTCGACCCCGTCCCGGATGACCTGGTCGACCGGATCCAGTTCGCTCTCGCGTTGAACGAGGTCTATGCCGAGGTTGCCCACCTGACCCGGATGCCGCTGGACGCCCTGGCCGTCCGGGGTGAGGCGGCCACGGGCACCCGTACCGAGACGCTTACCTTCTCGGCGGAGCGGCTCACCGCCATGGTCACGGTCTCCAGGATCGGCGACCTCCTGCGCATCGACGGTTGGATCGCGCCGCCGGCGGGCCTGGAGGTCCGGTTGCGGATGCAGGGCGAGCGCCGCCAGGTGGTGGCTGACGAGTCCGGCAGGTTCGTCATCGACGGTCTCTCGGAGGGCTTCGCCCAGCTGAGCTTCCATCCGACCGACCGCGACGACGAGGAGGGCGTGATCGTCACCCCCCTGTTCCAGCTGTAGATTCGGCGCGTGGCGCCAGCGCTCGACATCGAGGCAGTAGAGGCCGCGGTCGCGGCTGCCCGTGAGGCCGCGCAGGATGGCCGAGCCGCGGCATCGATCAGGCAGTTCAGGTCGGTGCTGCGCTCGCTGGGAAACGAGGCCGAGCCGGTCCCGGCTCTGGTACGGCTCAGAGTGCGTGCCCTGCTCGGCGTGGCCATGGCCCAGTGGGAGGCGACGGGCGACATGACCTCGGCCCTGGGCATCGTGGCCGAGGCCGAGAAGATCATCGATACCGCGGATGCCCAGGACCTCGCCGCTGCGGCCAGGGGTCAGCGAGGCCTGCTCCAACTGCGCAGTGGCGATGTTGGCGCCGCACTGGCCGCGCTGGACCAGGCTGCGGACCTGCTCGACCTGGCCGAACCGATGGACCAGATGACGATCCTCCTCAACCGAGGAGTCCTGCATCTGGAGCGCTTCGCCTTGAAGAGCGCTGCAGCGGACCTGGAGCGCTGCCGCTCGATCGCTGAGGCGTCCGGCTCGGCCGTGCTGGCGTTCAAGGCCACTCACAACCTGGGCTACGTGGAGTTCCTGGCCGGCCGGATCCCGCGCGCGCTGGCGGCGCTGGAGGCCGCCGAGCAGCAGAACGTCGGCGACCCGCACCCGGTGTCCTACCTGGATCGAGCGCGCGTCTACCGCGAGGCGGGCCTCACCCGTGAAGCCGACGCGCTACTGGAGAAGGCGGCGGCCCTGTTTCGCCAGCAGCGCCTCTTCCAGGATCTCGGCGAGAACGAGCTGGTTCGCTCCGAGTGCGCGCTCGTCGAGGGCGACCCGCGGCGGGCTGCGGCTTTCGCTGCCTCGGCGTACCGCAGGTTCGTGAGGCGAGGCAACGTCCGGTGGCAGCGCAACGCCGAGCTCCAGCGACTGCGCTGTGACCGGTTGGCAGCTGACGGCAAGCGTGGGCTCGTGCAGCGGAACGCACTGAACGGGATCGCCGTACGCGCGCGCACCCTCGCCGAGGCCTCACGGAACGAGCACCGGCCCGACATCGCCCGGTCCGCGGAACTTGTCGAGGCCGAGGTCCTGCTCCGCCTCGGCGCGGCAATCCCGGCGGACTACCGGGTTCGCGCTTCGGACTCGCTCCAGACGCGCCTGCAGACCCGTGAAGTGCGCACGCTGGCCTTCCTTGCCTCGAACCAGAACCGGCGGGCGGCCAGCGAGGTCCGCCGGGGTCTTGTCGAGCTCGGCTCGTACCAGAACCGGTTCGGTTCCCTGGACCTGCGCACGGCCAGCGCTGTACATGGGGTCCAGCTGTCCAAGCTCCAGCTGGACCTCGCGATGGCAGACGGCAGGCCGAGCGCGGTGTTCGCGGGGATCGAGCGCGCTCGGGCGGTGTCGACTCGCCTGGCCCAGGTGCGACCGCCCAGCGACGAGCAGACCGCCGAGCTTCTGGCCGAGCTCCGCCAGGTCGAGGAGGAGGCACGCGGGATGGCCGGCGATGCCGGGGGCGCGGAGACCCTGGTCAGGCTGCGGACCAGGGCCGCCCACCTGCAACGCGACATCCGAGCACGGGCGTGGGAGATCGAGGCCGACCACGACGGCCCGGTGCAGGCGAGTGCGCGGCTGGCGCCGGTACGAGCCGCTGCCGGAGAGAGCGCCTTCGCGACGTACGCGCGTCACCACGGCCGGTGGATCGCGGTCGTCTCGGTAGGCCGGAGGGTCGCGCTTCACCACCTGGCGAGCGTGACGCACGTCGACGAGCTGGTACGGCGGGTCCGAGCCGACCTCGACGCGATTGCGATGCCGCGGTTGCCGGAACCGATCGTGACGGCCATCCGTGGCTCCATCGAGTCGGCCCTGGAGCGGCTCGACGACCTGCTGGTGCGGCCGCTGCGGATCGGCAGGCGTTCCCTGGTAGTCAGCTGCAGCGGCTCACTGGTGGTCATGCCGTGGAGTCTGGTGCCCTCGCGCTTCGGTCTTCCGACCGTGGTGACCCCCAGCGCGACGTCCTGGTTGCGCAGCCAGGGGCACCCGCGACCGGAGGCGCCGGACGTGGTCTCGATCGGTGGCCCGGACCTGCACCTGGCGGCCGTCGAGGCCACAAGGGTCGGAGCGGTCTGGACCAGTTCCCGGATCGTCACCGGAGAAGCCGCAACCATCGCGGTTGCCCACGAAGCGCTCAACTCGGCTCATGTCGTTCATATCGCTGCGCATGGGACACATCGTCAAGACAGCCCACTGTTCAGTTCCATCCGTCTGGCGGACGGGCAGCTCTACGCCTACGAGCTCGATGCGGACTCCCACATCGCGCCCTTCGTCGCTCTCTCGGCCTGCGACGCCGGCTTGGCCACAGTGCGCCCTGGCGAGGAGGGCTTGGGCATGACGAATGCGCTGCTACAGCTGGGAACTCGGTCCGTTTTAGCCGGAGTTGCGCGCGTGCGTGATGACATTGCTGCAGAAGTCATGCAACGGGTGCATGATGGTCTTGCGAGCGGCATGGACTCGGCCGGCGCGCTCGCAGCGGCCCAGGCTGACTGCGTGGACGCCGGCGTCCCAGTCCCTTTCATCACCTTTGGGTGTGCCTGGTAGTAGTCCAGCCTCTCCTTGGATGCCAGCAGCCGAGTGCCGCGGCTCGGTTCATGCTGCCGTGAACCCAGATTTTGCAGAGTTCTGCAATGCACACTCTTGAGGTTGGTCATGGGTGGCTTCATCCCATTTCCTGACTGACACTTGGGTCCAGAGGCCAGGTCCGGACGGGGCCAGAGTCAGGAGAGGGAAGCCATGAACGTCACGCGCTCGATCGCACTGAAGTCTTTCGGAATGGTGGTCGCAGCGCTGTTTACCGTTGGCGTTGCCACCGGTCCCGCTGAGGCAGCTCCGGCCAGGACCGATTCAGGCACGACGCAGCCCGCGGACTCTGGCTGGGGCCCCACCGCGAAGTGAGTTTCCCCAGTAAAAACGCGGCTTTCGCGTAAGGTGAGGCCACCACAGTTTTGAGACGGGATCGACTGAGTCAACCCCCCCGGCACGTCGATCCGAGCGCCAACCCCCCCGGCCCGTCTCAACGAGAACGAGGGCAGAAACCCAAGGGTTCTGCCCTCGTTTCATGTTCGGTCCACGGCCCCCACTCGCCGCGCGAAAGGTCGTAGAGAGCCTGCGTGGGCGCGCGCGCGACGTGGAGGGAGTAGGGCGACTTTACAGACATCGCAGACACTTCGGACGCGGTGGTGCACGATCGTGCAGTCGCACCAGTCACAGGCGTTACGCCTGCTGGCTCCCGTTCCAGGAGTCGGCTGTGTCCTCGTCAAGGTGGGCTTCGAGCGGGTCCATCACTTCCTTGCGACGCGCGGCTCCCTCGTCGATGCCGCCCTGGGCCCGGCCCATGGCCCAGCCCAACTGGAACCGGGTCTGTACGCCGTACTCGTCCTTCAGGTTCGCGATGTACCCGGCGTAGGTGCGCGTGCTGACGCCGAGCCGCTTGGCGCTGGCCGCGTCGCTGTGACCCTCGGCAAGCAGCCGAACCGTCATGGCGCGCACGTCCGCCGCGATGTTGCGCTCGACGCTGTCGCCCTTGAGCGTGAAGGGCATGCCGCGCTCCCAGGCGCGCTCGAAGATATCGACCAAGTAGCCGACGACGGCCTTGTCACGGATCGCCAGGGCGATGGCGTGGTCCTGGCTCGCAGGGATGATGGCGACCTGACGATCCCAGACGATCAGCCGCCGGAAGAACTCGTCCAGGGTGCGCACCTCGGCGCCACGCTTGACCATCTCGGCCACGTAGTCCCGGGTGGCGGGCCCATGGCGTGCCGCGTGCTGATAGAGCGTCCGGATGCGTACGCCGCGCTCCAGGGCGCGCATGTCACGGTCCTCGGCCAGGCTCAGCGACGAGACCGGGCGCTTGCCGAACGGCTGCGCCGTCAGCATCTCCACGCGGCAGTCGTTGACCATGGTGCCGATGAAGGAGTTGATGTTCTCGATGCCGACTAGCTCGGTGAGCGGGCTGACCAGGGCATGCGGTGAGGCGCGGAACGTCCGACCCAGAGACGCAAGCGCCTCGGACCAGTTCGCGGACTCCCCGAGCAGCTCGTTCCCGCGCTGCGCTAACGGCACCACCACCTGGGCCTGTACGCCGGCAGGGTCGACGGGGAAGTAACGACGGGCGCCCTCGTCGTGCCGCAGCACCCCGATCTCCACGAGCAGCGCCAGTGCAGCGCCGAGGTCGGTGTCCGCGGCGTACCGGGGGTCGTCGGCCGGGATATGGCCGTGGGCGACCGCCTTGCTGTAGACCTCGCTGCCTAGGGTCTCTAGGAGCATGCGCTTGTCAGGTCCGTAGTTGAGCTGTGACAAATGGCCCTCGCATTCCCTCCATTGCCGACACAGTATGCCCGATCATGATCACGGGTATGCAACGCACGAGGGCCTCACCCCGTGTCCCGGGGGAGGCCCTCGTCGTCGCTGTTCGTCAGGCGCCCAGTCGCGCCTTGAGAGCGTCCAGCTCGGTCCACAGAACGGCCGGCAACGTGTCGCCGAACTTCTCGAACCACTCGGTGATCTGCGGGATCTCGGCCTTCCACTCTTCGACGTCGACCTCGAGCGCCTTGGCGATCTGTTCCGGGGTCAGGTCGAGGCCCTCGACGTCGAGGGTGCCCGGAGCCGGCACGTGGCCGATCGGCGTCTCGACGGCGTCGACCTGGCCGTCGATGCGGTCCACGACCCACTTGAGCACGCGGCTGTTCTCGCCGAACCCCGGCCAGAGGAAACCGCCGTCCTCGTCGCGGCGGAACCAGTTGACGTAGAAGATCTTCGGCAGCTTGGCCGCGTCATTGTCCTTGCCCATGGTGATCCAGTGGCCGAAGTAGTCGCCTGCGTTGTACCCGATGAAGGGCAGCATCGCCATCGGGTCGCGCCGTACGACGCCGACGGCCCCGACAGCGGCTGCCGTTGTCTCCGAGGAGAGCGTGGCGCCCATGAAGGTGCCGTGGGTCCAGTCCCTGGCCTCGGTCACCAGCGGGATGGTCGTCTTGCGGCGGCCACCGAACAGGATCGCGTCGATCGGGACGCCACGGGGGTCGTCGTACTCAGGCGCGAGGATCGGGCACTGGGTGATCGGCGTACAGAACCGGCTGTTGGGATGGCTGGACAGCTCCTCGCTGTCGGGGGTCCAGTCGCGACCCTTCCAGTCCGTCAGGTGGGCCGGTGGCTCCTCGGTCATGCCCTCCCACCAGATGTCACCGTCGTCGGTCAGGGCGACGTTGGTGAACACCGAGTTGCCCTTGGCGATGGTGCGCATGGCGTTGGGGTTGGTGTCCCAGCCGGTGCCCGGGGCGACGCCGAAGAGACCGTTCTCCGGGTTGACCGCCCAGAGCCGGCCGTCGTCGCCGATCCGCATCCACGCGATGTCGTCGCCGAGCGTCTCGACCTTCCAGCCGGGGATCGTCGGCTCGAGCATGGCGAGGTTGGTCTTCCCGCAGGCGCTGGGGAAGGCGGCCGCGACGTACTTGACGACGCCGGTCGGTGAGGTGAGCTTGAGGATCAGCATGTGCTCGGCGAGCCAGGCCTCGTCGCGGGCCATCACGCTCGCGATACGCAAGGCGTAGCACTTCTTGCCGAGCAGCGCGTTGCCGCCGTACCCGGAGCCGAAGGACCAGATCATCCGCTCTTCTGGGAACTGGACGATGTACTTGGTGTCGTTGCACGGCCAGGGGACGTCGTCCTGCCCCGGCTCGAGCGGTGCGCCCACCGAGTGAAGGGCTGGGACGAAGCTGGCGTTGGTCTCTTCCATCTTGCGCAGCACGGCGGTGCCGGTGCGGGCCATTACGTGCATCGAGGCAGTGACGTACGCCGAGTCGGTGATCTCGACTCCGAACATCGGGTGCTCCGCGTCGAGGTGGCCCATCACGAACGGGATCACGTACATGGTGCGGCCCTTCATGCACCCCTGGTACAGGTCTCGCATGATGGCCTTCATGGCGTGCGGGTCCATCCAGTTGTTGGTAGGCCCGCAGTCCTTCTCGTCGACCGAGCAGATGTAGGTGCGGTCCTCCACGCGCGCCACGTCGGTCGGGTCTGAGGCGGCCCAGAAGGAGTTGGGCTTCTTGCTGTCATCGAGCCGGGTGAAGGTACCGGAGGCGACGAGGGCGTCGGTCAGCTCGACCCACTCTTCCTGCGATCCGGTGCACCAGTGGATGTCGGCCGGCTGAGTGAGCTCGGCGATCTCGTTGACCCAAGCCAGGATCCCGTCATGGGTGGTCGGCTTAGCGGTAGCTTCGGCTGTCATCTCTCGCCGTGTCCCTCTCGCGCGTTCACTCCCGTCGTCGCGGGCCGATCACACGGTCGGCAACGCACGGAAGGCCATCGAGCGTGTCGATGGTTGTCGTGGAGTTGTGTGTGGTGACCGCAACGCTGCGGTCCTTCTCGTTCAAGTTTCTGCCCAGCGTGCGCCAGCACCAGGCGAGGCGCACCAGGGAAGGTCTAGGACGATACCGACCCCCGCTCACCGGGACCATTTGATCGATCCAGACCCGGTGGCGTGGCTCACTCGGCGATCGATTTCGTGTCATGAGCGCCATTGGCTAGACTCTGCGAGGCCCATTCCGGGTTTCCACCAGCGCTCGTAGCTCAACGGATAGAGCATCTGACTACGGATCAGAAGGTTGGGGGTTCGAATCCCTCCGAGCGCGCAAACCGCGAACCGCAGGACAGCCCGCTGACGCGAAGATTCACTCGCGTCAGAGGTTCCTTGGGGTTAGCCGACGCGGTCGAGGGTGACCTGGTAGCCCATCGACTCGAGCTGGTGAAGGGCGCGGTTCTTGGCCCGTTCGGGGTGGAGTCGGGTGAAGTATTCGGCTCCGGGGTCGTCGTAGAGGGTGCCGTTGGTGCCCATGTGCCAGATCGCGGTCAGGATCGATCGTTGGATCGCGACGTTGGCCTTTTGGGGTCCGCGCCGGGTCGCGATCCGGCGGTAGCGGGCGCCGAGGTAGGTCGTGGGGTTCTGTGCGCAGGCCATCGCGGCGGTGCCCAGCGCGCCTTGGAGGTAGGGGTTCCCGGGTCGGGTCTTGCTGGATTTGGTTTTGCCGGCGGACTCGTTCTTGCCCGGTGCGGTCCCCGCCCAGGAGGCCAGGTGAGCCGCAGTCGGGAACCGGCTCATGTCCGCACCGGTCTCGGCCACGATGATGTCTGCGTTGAGAGGTCCGATGCCGGGGATGGTCGCGATCAGGTCGCGGAATCCCTGAAAGGGCTCGATCACCACCTCGATCCGGTCGGTGAGCTGTCCGATCGCGGCGGTGTGCTGGTCGATCAGGTTCAGGTGCATCCGGGCCAAGAACGCGTGGTGGTCGGTGAACCTCCCGTTCAACGCCTCGGTCAGGGCGGGGATCTTGGACCGCAACCGACGCCGGGCAAGATCCGCCAGCGTGGCGGGGTTCCGTTCCCCGGCGATGAGCGCCTCGAGCATTGCCCGACCGGACACACCGGCGATGTCGGAGGCCACCGAGGACAGTTTGATGCCGGCGTCCTCCAGCAGCTTCTCCAGCCGTTGGACCTCGCGCCCGCGTTCGCGGGTGATCGCGGTCCGGGTCCTGGTCAGGTCCCGCAGCTGCCGGATCGGCGCGGGCGGCACGAACGATCCCCGGACCAGACCGTGCGCGCCGAGCTGGGCCAACCAGGTGGCGTCCGCGACGTCGGTCTTGCGGCCGGGCAGGTTCTTGACGTGCCTGGCGTTGACCAGCAGCACCTCGAACCCGGCGTCCTCGAGCAGGTAGTAGAACGGCTTCCAGTAGTCGCCGGTCGCCTCCATCACCGCACTGGTGACCTGCTCGCCGATCAGATGCTCGCGCAGCGCGAGGATCTGGCTGGTGGTCGAACCCCAGGTCGTGACCGTCTCGAGTGGTCTTCCGGCGTCCGGCACCAGCGACCCGGACACAGACCTTCGCGTCCCGTTTGGAGATATCGAGCCCAGCGCATCGGACATGAACGACTTCCATCACTGCCACCTGCTTTCCCGTCGACTCATCACTGAAGGTGTCCGTCGCGGGAGGGCAGGGAGAAATCAAAGTCTGACGCACGGGCTCAAGGCACCAATCCACGGTTCCCGTGGAGCCCTCCACCACCATGCTGACCTACAGGCTCAGCGGCACTACAGAGGATTCGGGGTCGACCACGACGAACACGACCAGTCTCGTCTCCCGGGCGTCCGGTGACCACAGCAGAAAACGATGCCCCCGGATCTTCGCTCACCATGGTGAGCCGGAGGCGCCGCTTTGCTGACCTGCGGTTTCGTCTTGCCAGGGCCCTCGCAACTAGGAGCGGAGCAGTTCCTGCATCCGGTCGATCTCTCGTTGCAACGAGGTCTCGATCGACTTCGCCAGCCGTACGGCGCGCTTGAACACCCCGGTCGACCGTTCGGTCTCGGCCAGGCTGAGCGCCCCTTGGTGATGCTGGATCATCAGCTCGAGCCACCTGACCTCGAACGCTGTCCCCGTCGAGTCGGCAAGCTCCTGCAGTTCGGCCGCAGTCGCCATTCCGGGGAGGTCGGCGCGGAGAACCGAGTCGCTGTCGTCGTCGCTGTGCGCGTTCTCGTGGTCGCGGGCAGTGGCAGGGATCGGCCTGTCCCAGGAGCCGAGCCAGCCAGCCAGCTCTTCGATCTCCAGGCCTCGACGCTCTCGGATCTGATCGGCCAGGGCTTGGATCTCGCTGTCGAGCTCTCGCCCCACTGTGAGGTCGACCAGCTGGAGCGCCTGCGCATGGTGCGGAATCAGGTCGGTCGCGAACGCGACGTCAGCATCGTTGAACACTCCGCCGCGGTCCGTGGTGTAGGTCTTCACCTTCGGCGCATCGCTTCCACAGCCACCCAGGGCGACGAGTGCGAGCATCGAGACGAGCAGTGCGCGAGCCACGCTTCGACGCGTCGTACCTCTTCGCGTTTGGGAAGAACTCCAGCGGGACATGGCGAGGCAGTCTACGGCCCGGGTATGGCCACCTGGCTCCGCGCTCGCCGCGTCAACGGATCGTCACACGACGAATGACCAGGCCCTTGGACACGGTTGCTGAGCGGGGGAGCACGATGCGCAGCGTCCACATCCCTGGGCGCAGCCCGACCAGGCGGGTCCTCGCCGTTCCGTCGATGAGCGGGACTTCACGCAGCACGCGACCCCGAGACCTGATCAGTAGCGTGCCCTCGACCGGATTCACGCCTCTGGCGGTCACGGACCCGTTCACCGTCACCCGGCCATGCCTTCGCGGGGTCAGGCTGACCTTGATCCTCGGCACCGACCTGACCCGCGCCGTCGCCGGCGTACGAGTGGTGATGGTCGTGTAGCCAGGTCGGGTGGCCCGTACCCGAGCGGTGACGCGCGAGCCCAGGTCGGCAGCCGTCAACCGGTACGTCGTTCCTGTCGCACCCTCCACGGGTACGCCGGCACGCAACCACTGCACCGAGACGTCGGCCCTGGGACTGACTCGCATCGGCTCCAGAGTCAGGGTCTGCCCGGGCCGCGGCTCCCCGGTCGTGGTCGGCTGCCGGGTGACTGTCAGCGTGCCAGGCTCCACCGCCTTGGTAGCCGCCGACGAGGCGGTCACGTCGTCGTACCCGGCCCTGCTCGCAGTGACATTCAGCCTGAGCACCTTGCCGACGAGATCTGGGCCGATCGCGAGGGTGGAGCCGTCGGCACCGGGGATCGAGACTCCGTCGGCCTGCCACTGGTACTTGAGAGCATCGGGGGCGGGGAACCACGTGCCGCCGCTTGCCGAGAGCACCGAGTCGACGACCGCCTTGCCGGTGACCCTCGGAGCCACGGTGTTGCTCAGTACCCCCGGCAGCACGGCAGCCGTGGGTGCAGACAGCACTGAGGTTGTCGGGTAACCGAGCTTGGAGGCCCAGACCCGGACGCTGATGGTCTTGTCGAGCTGCGCCTTGGTCAACGTGAGCGTCGACGCGGTGGCTCCCGTGATCCTGGATCCGCCGGCCCGCCACTGGTAGCGCAGAGCCGGGTCGCCCGGCTTCCAGGTCCCGGGGGAGGCGGCGAGGAGGTCGCCGACCTTGGCAGTCCCGTTGATTTCCGGCTTGACGACGTTGAGCAGCGGGACGTCGTTGAAGTGGACGAACCCGCTCGGCCAGCCGCGGCTGGCGCGGGTGATCCTGGCCCACGAGAAGTCCCCTCCCCAGCTGTCCTGGGAGATGATGATCTCGTCGGCGGAGACAACCCGTTCGACGTACGCGACGTGGCCTGAGGAGCCCGCCGGCGAGACGCCGGCCTTCCACCAAGCCACCGCGCCGACGGCCGGGGTCTGATCGGTGATGTTGCTCATCTTGGTTCCCCAGTAGGTCGCGTTGCCGCCACCGTCCCAAGGCCTGACGTTCGGGAGTCCGCTGCGCACCATCCGGTACGCCGCGTAGTTGGTGCAGTTGTGGCCGGCGTACATGCGCCACCACATCGTGTCGCGGGCTTTCACATAGCCCGAGGCAGACATCCCAGCCTTGTAGCAGGCCGTGTACCCCGAGCACAGCGTGGTGACCGTCGCGGAAGCGGGCGCGAGACCGACCGTCGAGGCGGCACTCCCGAGAAGGAGCGCGCTGACGGCCAGAATGGCCACTCGGACTCTTGCTGTCACCGGTGGGAGTCTAGGGGTTCTTGTTAATACGAGTGACCAGATTGGCGAAAAGTCAATACGACACGCTTGTAATTCGACGGCGTGTTTCGGGGCTTTCTCAGGAGCTTGGCTGGTCCGTCTCGGTCAGCCGAGCCCACGCCTGGAACCCGCCTCGGAGATCGGTTGCGCGGTGCAGTCCGAGCAGTCGCAGGGTTGCGGCGGCCAGGCTCGAGCTGTAGCCCTGGTTGCAGACCACGACGATCCGGACGTCGAGGTCGGTGACCTCGGGGATGTGGTGTCGACACGTCGGGTCCAGCCGCCACTCGAGGACGTTGCGGTCGATGACCACGGCACCGGGCAGCTCGCCGTCGCGCTGCCGCTGCTCCGACGGTCGGGTGTCCACCACCAGCGCTCCGTTGCCGACCTCGGCGGCGAGGTTCGCTGGGTCGACCCGGTCCAGGTCACGCCTGGCCTCGCGGAGCATCGCGTCGATCGCGGCTGGTTCGGCCATGGCTCATCGTGAGGCCGGGCTCCGGCCACGTCAACAGCACCCGCGGTGATCTGCGGAGCCGCTGTCACCCCTCGGGAAGGTGAGCCTTCGCGTCGTCGTACGTCCCCTCAGCAGCCACTGCGTCCGGCGCGTAGATGAGGTGCAGCACGCCGGTGGCGAAGGTCTGGGAGGAGACCAGGCGCAACGGCAGGGTCTCCTCCGCCTCGTCGAACAGGCGCAGCCCCTTGCCCACGACGATCGGGTGAACCAACAGGTGCAGCTCGTCGAGCAGTCCCGCCGCCAAGAGCTGACGAACGACGGAGACTGAGCCGCTTATCGCGATGGGAGTCGCACCGGGCTCCTGCTTCAGCGCAGCCACGGCCTCGATCAGGTCGCCCCTGAGCTGCTCGGAGTTGCGCCAGGTGAACTCGAGATCCTGGCGCGAGACCACGATCTTGCGGGCGTCCCCGAGCGTCTTGGCGAAGCCGGCATCCTCCTCGCCAGCGGCCTCCCGGTCCGGCCACGCCCCAGCGAAGCTGTCGTAGGTCCTGCGGCCGAGCAGCAGCGTGTCCGAGCTGCCGAGCTGGGCATCGACGGCGGCACCCATCTCGTCGTTGAAGTATGGGAAGTGCCACTCGGCCGGCTCCTCGACGACGCCGTCGAGGGCGATGAACAGGCTGGCGGAGACTCGCCTCATCCGCAAACTCCTTGCTGTGCTGGGAAGTCGTGTCGGTGGTCTGACCCCGACACCGATGGAAACTCACCGTTCAAGCCGCTAGCAAACGGCCTCGAGCTCTTCGAGGGAGGCCAGGGTGTACTGGGCGAGGCGCTGGAGATGGGGCAGCGTGTCCCGGCAGCCGACGAAGCCGAGGGCCACGCGGTCGGTGTATCCGACCAGGGTCACGTTGAGGCCGTACCCGTCGCAGAGGAACGAGACCGGGACGATCAGGTCGAGCTTGGCACCGGAGAGGTAGAGCGGCTCCTTGGAGAGCACCACGTTCGAGACGGTGAAGTTGAACAGCGGAGGCAGTACGCCGAGCGCGCCGGTCTTCTGGCCGAGGGCCAGCGGGATGAGGCCGACCAGCGTGTAGTGCTGGAGCGCGTTCGGGGACATCTCGAGCAGCTCAGCCTTACCTCGGCTGGTCGCCGCCGAGATCCCGCGGAGCCGCTCCAGCGGGTCGTCGGTGTCGGAGCGCAATGGCGCGACGAAGCCGGTGGCCGCGTTCAACGTGTCCGCGTCGCGCTCGATGCCCACCGGTACCGAGACGGTGAGGCTGCTCTTCGGCAGCGCATCCTGCTCCGCCAGGTACCGGCGTACGGCGCCGCCGAGCGAGGCCAGGATGACGTCGTTGACCGTTGCCCCTGTGGCCGCCGCGACAGCCTTGAGCCGGGACAGCTCGAGCACCTGTACGGCGAGCCGCCGGTGCCGGGTGATCTTGGAGTTGAACGGGGTGCGCGGAGTCTTCAGTGCGGCCCGAACCTGGCTGTTGGCGCCACGCATCATGCTGACCAGCCGCCCCGCGATCTCACCGGTCGCGGTGACGCCGTCCAGCGCCCGTCGCGCGGTGGTCACCGCGAAGAGGTTGGCCAGGTTGTAGTCGTCGCGCGGAGCAGGGAGCGTCTCGGAGCCTGGCGGAGCGTCCGGGTCGGTGGTCAGCCAGGTCTTGATCAGGTTCATCGCGCCCATGCCGTCGACCGCGCAGTGGTGCGCCTTGAAGTAGAACGCGAACCGATCCTCGGAGAGGCCTTCGATGATGTGCGCCTCCCAGAGGGGCTTGGTCATGTCGAGCGGGCTGGAGTGCAGGCGCTCGACCAGCGCACCGAGCTCCCGGTCCGTGCCGGGCTGCGGCAGCGCCGAGAGCCGGACGTGGTAGCTGGGGTCGGGCTCCACCTGGCGCCAGTAGGACATCCCAGCACCGCCGGCGATCACGCTGTCGAACGGGAAGGGCAGGAAGGCCATCTGGGAGAAGGTCTCGTACAGCTCGCGAGCGAAGCTCTGGTCGGCACCCGGTGGGAGCTCGAAGATCGCGAGCGCTCCGATATGCATCGGCGTCCGCACCGACTCCATGCGCGCGAACATCTGGTCGACCGGACTGAGCAGCTTCACGAAGCCACTGTAGAGAATCAGGAGGGGACTAGGCTCCGATCGTGATTGCAGGCATCCCTGACCCCTTCCGCCGGGCCAGCATCCCCAAGGATCTCGACTCGGTGACGACCATCGGGAGCGAGACCGACCCGGCGGACGTGGGGATGACCCAGGCCGGGGTCGACCGCATCTGGCGAGCCGTCCGTAACCTCTACAAGTCGGGAATCCACCCCGCGGTAGCGCTGTGCGTACGCCGCCAGGGGGCGGTCGTCCTCGACCGCGCGATCGGCCACGCCAGTGGTAACGGCCCGCAGGACAAGCGCGACACCGAGAAGGTGCTCGCGACTCCGGAGACGCCGTTCTGCATCTTCTCGGCCACCAAGGGCACCACGGCCACACTGATCCATCTGCTCGACGAACGCGGCATCCTGCACATCGGTGACCCGGTGGCCGAGTACCTCCCCGAGTTCGCCCGCAACGGCAAGGCCGACATCACCATCGGCCACGTGCTCTCGCACCGGTCGGGGATCCCGAACGCGCCCAAGGCGGCGCTCTCCCTCGACGGCATCGACGACTGGGAGAGGCAGCGGCAGTACATGTACGACTCCAAGCCGATGTCTCGTGCCGGGAAGAGGCAGGCCTACCACGCCGTGTCCGGGGGCGCGCTGCTCGGCGAGGTGGTCCGCGAGGTGACCGGGAAGAGTATTCGCGAAGTGCTCGCCGCCGAGATCCTCGACCCACTCTCCTTCCGGTGGATGAACTACGGCGTCTCGCCGGAAGACGTGGACAAGGTCGCGCTCAACTATCCGACAGGCCCGCCCCCGGTCCCGCCTGTGTCGACCTTCCTGACCCGGGCCCTCGGCCTCCATCCCGACGAGGCGACCCGGATGTCGAACGACCCCCGGTTCATGACCGCGGTCCTGCCGGCCGCCAACGGTGTGAGCACGGCCAACGAACTCGGCCGGTTCTACGAGATGCTGCGGCTGGAGGGTGAGCTCGACGGCGTACGGGTGATGGACAGGCGCACCGTCCGTCGGGCCCTGGTCCCGCAGTCACACCTCGAGGTGGACCTGAGCCTTGGGCTGCCGATCGCCTTCAGCTACGGCTACATGCTTGGTGGTCGCGTGCTGAGCCTGTACGGCCCCAACACGACGCAGGCTTTCGGCCACCTGGGCTGGATCAACATCATGGGCTGGGCCGACCCCGAGCGCGACCTCTCCGTGGGCCTGATCACCACCGGCAAATCCGTGCTCTATCCCGAGCTCGCCCGGTTCTGGGAGATAGGCCGACGCATCGGGAAAGAGGCGAAGCCGACCTCCTAGCAAGCCAGCCCATGCAAATGGCCTTGTCAGGCGGGGGGACACCTGCACAAGGCCACTCACGGTTCGTCTCGCGAACGAGACTGTCAGACCTGGGCGCTTCGGTCGGGTGGGGGGTTGAGAACGAGGCGCGCCAAAGATTTGACACCTGACCAAATTTTCTCACGCGTCCTCGGGAAAGACAATGTGCGGACTGATCCACCTTGACTTCGGGACCGGGCATTCGGGCGCTTAGGGGACAGGCTGACGGACCACCAGGTCGAGCGCGTCGGCCGCCAGCCTGCGAAGGGTCGCCTGGGCCTTCGCGTCGCCGCTCAGCTGCTGCAGCAGCGCCCTTTGGAAGAGTCCGTCGAAGAGGGCGTAGGCGGCGCCCTCGGAAGCCAGCAACGCCTGCCCGGTCAACTCGGCATAGCGCGTGACGATCCGCCAGATCATCTGCTCGAGCGTGCCGTCGATGTCCGCGGCGTCGGCGCGTAGAGCTTCCTCGAAGAGACTCTGTGCTCTCAGGTCGTACCAGAGACGATGGAACGACGCGTCCTCCACCAAAGTCTCGCCGATCAGCTTGACGAAGCCCCTCTTCAGCTGTTCGGCCGTTTGTGAGCCCGCCAGCACCTCGTCGTACCGCACCACACAGGCGGCCTTGTACTGCCGCACGCAGTAGATGATCAGCTCGAGCTTGTCCTCGAAGTAGTAGTGCAGCACGCCGTGTGAGAAGTCGGAGTTCTGCGCGATGTCACGCAGGCTGGTGTTCGCGTAGCCGGACTCGGCCAGTGTGAGGATGGCCGAGCCCGCAAGCTCGGCACGCCGCGCTTCGAACTTCGCTCGCGCCCGGGCCGCGCTGCGCTCCGCGCGATCCACCACTGTTGCGGACATGGGACGGACCCCTCCTTGGGCGGCCTCGCCACACCCTGAGACATGGGCGGATCAGCCGCCACTAGTCTATGGTCGGCAGCCCTCCCGGCAGGGACCTCGTCGGCAAGTCTGGCCGAACGGTGGAGGTCTAGCCTCCTCCCGCCAGGTCGCCTACGGCGCGCGAGGCGAAGACCGTCGATCGGGCCGACCATCGCGGAACGTGTTCTTGCTCAGGTGTCGTCGGAGCCGTTCTGCGGGATCGTTCCCGGCGGCTGGTCGGGAGCGCCAGGCCGGAACTGCTGGCCCTGCCCGCCCTGCCCGCCCTGCCCGCCCTGGAGCCCAGGCGGCCCACCGGGTCGGCCAACGCCCGGACCCTGCTGGGTGCCGCTGCCACTGGTGGTCCCGGCAAGTACGGCCCCTCCGGTGCCGGCCAGGGCAAGTGCGGAGATCGCTGCCGCGGCCATTACTCGCACGGACCAGGTGCGCTTGTTCTCGGTTTCGTCCATGGAGACGACGCTGCGGTCGCTTCCTGTGTGCCGACTGTGAGCCAGCCCATCGCTGCTTATGGGAAGGAGTACACAGGAAGTACACAGGTTACGCACAGCGACTGGCTGGCGTGGAGGAGGAGGCTGCTGCCATGCCCACTGAACTCCTGCGCGCAGACGGCTCGCCGATTCACGTGCTCGTGGTCGACGACGAGCCCAACATCGCCGAGCTGCTCAGCATGGCCCTGCGCTACGAGGGTTGGCAGACCTCGGTGGCGCACACGGGCTCGAAGGCGGTGGCCGCGGCCAAGGACGTGCGTCCGGATGCCGTCGTACTCGACATCATGCTGCCCGACTTCGACGGGATGGAGGTGCTGCGCCGGCTGCGGGCGTCGCTTCCCGACGTACCGGTGCTCTTCCTGACCGCGAGGGATGCCGTCGAGGACCGGGTAGCCGGGCTCACCGCGGGAGGGGACGACTACGTGACCAAACCGTTCTCGTTGGAGGAGGTGGTCGCCCGGCTGCGTGCGCTGATGCGACGCACCGGTGCCAGGACGTCCGCGGACCGCTCGGTGCTCACCGTCGGTGACCTGACCATGGACGAGGACAGTCGAGAGGTCGCGCGGGCCGGCGAGCAGGTGAACCTGACGGCCACCGAGTTCGAGCTGCTGCGCTACCTGATGCGCAACCCTCGGCGGGTGCTGTCCAAGGCACAGATCCTCGACCGGGTCTGGAACTACGACTTCGGCGGCCAGGCGAATGTCGTCGAGCTCTACATCTCCTACCTGCGCAAGAAGATCGACATCGACCGCGAACCGATGATTCACACGATGCGGGGCGCCGGGTACGTCCTCAAGCCGGTCGAATGAGACTGCTGCCCACCTCACTCGCCTCGCGGCTGGTTCTCACTTCGGTCGGGCTGGTCGCCATCGTTGCGCTGCTGGTCAGCGTCACGACGACGCTCGGCATGCGCGCGGTCCTGATGGGTCGGCTCGACCAGGACGTCGGGGGCTTTGCGGGCGGTCCTCCCGGGGGTTCGGGCGACCGTATCCGACCCGGTCTCTTCGTCGCGTACGACGACCGCGGGACTGTCCTGAGGGCGACCTACGTCGCCCCGCAGGGAGACCGGGACCTCCAAGTGCTCACAACCAAGCAGGTCCGGGCCGTAGCCGCGCTGACCGTGGACGGGAGGGTGCACGAAGTCGACATCCCCGGGCTGGGGTCCTTCAGAGCGCGGGCGCAGCGGGCATCCTCCAAGGGCGTGCCCGTCACCATCGTCAACGGGCTCTCGACGCGCGAGATCGAGCAGACCGTGGAGACCCTGATGCTCTGGGAGCTCCTCCTGGGTTTGCTCGGGGTCCTCATCGCCTGGGCTGTGAGCTCCTGGCTGGTCCGACGCACGCTGGCGCCGCTGCGCAAGGTGGCCGCGGTAGCCCAGCAGGTCACCAGGCTCCAACTCGACCGAGGTTCCGTCGGGGAGACCGTCCGGGTGCCCGACCAGCTCACTGACGAGAAGACCGAGGTCGGCCAGGTCGGTGCGTCGCTGAACAGCGTGCTCGGTCACGTCGAGAGCGCCCTTGACGCCAGGCACCGGAGCGAGCAGCAGGTGCGACAGTTCGTCGCGGATGCCTCCCACGAGCTGCGTACGCCCCTGACCACCATCCGCGGGTACGCCGAGTTGGCCGGCCGCAAGCCTGACGTGCTCTCGACCTCGATGACCAAGGTCGCCGAGGAGGCCCAGCGGATGTCGACCTTGGTCGACGACCTTCTGCTGCTGGCCAGGCTCGACTCCGGTCGACCCCTCGCCTCGGAGTGGGTTGACCTGACCCAGCTCGTAGTGGGCGCGGTCGACGACGCCCGGGTCGTTGACCCGTCGCACAGCTGGTCGCTGTCGCTACCCCCTGAACCCGTGCTGGTCCAGGGCGACGAGCTGCGCCTGCACCAAGTGGTGACCAACCTGCTCGGCAACGCCCGGAGGCACACCCCCGCGGGCACCGCTGTGACTACCGGGCTCACCGTGTCGAACGGGTCCGTCGCCCTAGAAGTGCACGACACGGGCCCTGGCCTTCCGGAGAAGCTCGACGTCTTCGAACGGTTCTCCCGGGGCGACTCCTCACGGACCCGGGCCTCCGGTGGTGCGGGCCTCGGTCTCTCGCTGGTGGAGGCCATCGTGGCAGCGCACGGGGGTGAGGTCGCGGTCGACTCTCGGCCAGGCAGCACCACGTTCACCGTCACTCTGCCCATCGGCCGCTGACCTCCCTCCGGGACACGTTTCACAGACGGCACACAGACTCGTCAGGGCTGCTGCCCATCCCGGCCGTCGATGCTCGTGCCCATGACGACGATCGAGATGACCGACCATGTGGTGCGCGAGGAGTCCGTGTCACAGCCTGTGCCGCGTTCCTGGGAACGGGCCGCGCTGGCCGCCCTGCTGGCCGCGACTGCCCTGCTGTACCTCTGGGACCTCGGCTCGTCCGGGTATGCCAACACCTTCTACGCCGCGGCCGCGCAGGCTGGGTCGGAGTCGTGGAAGGCCTTCTTCTTCGGGGCCTCCGATGCAGCTGCTTCGATCACGGTCGACAAGACGCCACTCTCGCTGTGGGTGATGGGGGTCTCGGTGCGGCTCTTCGGGCTGAGTTCGTGGAGCATTCTGGTCCCCCAGGCTCTGATGGGCGTGGCCAGCGTTGGCCTCCTGCATGCGACCGTTCGGCGAAGCACCGGCTCGGCTCCGGCAGGGCTGCTCGCCGGGGCCGTGCTTGCCACCACCCCGGTTGCTGCGCTGATGTTTCGTTTCAACAACCCCGATGCACTGCTGGTGCTGCTCCTGGTCGGTTCGGTCTACGCGACACTCCGCGCGCTGGAGAGTTCTGCCGTCAAGCGGTGGCTCTTCCTCGCCGGCGCACTGGTCGGCCTCGCGTTCCTCACCAAGATGCTCCAGGCGTTCCTGGTGCTCCCGCCGCTGGCTCTGGTCTACCTGGTCGAGGCCCGGGTTGGCTGGTTGAAGAGGCTGGGGCACCTCCTTCTAGCCTTGGCCGGCGTCGTGGTCAGTGCGGGGTGGTGGCTCGCGATCGTCGAGCTGTGGCCGGCCGCGAGCCGGCCGTATATCGGCGGCTCCCAGGACAACTCGATCCTCGAGTTGACGTTGGGCTACAACGGGCTCGGCCGGCTCAGCGGCAACGAGATCGGCTCCGTCGGCGGCGGCCCTGGCGGCGGACAGTGGGGGGAGACCGGTCTCTTCCGGATGTTCAGCTCCGAGGTCGGCGGCCAGGTGGCCTGGCTGGTTCCGGCGGCACTGATCCTGCTCGGCGCTGGACTGTGGCTCACCTGGCGTACGGCCGGCCCTACCCGCGCCGCTCTCATCGGGTGGGGTGGTTGGCTGCTCGTCACCGCCCTGACCTTCAGCTTCATGGCCGGCATCTTCCACGCTTACTACACCGTCGCTCTGGCGCCCGCGATCGGCGCGCTCGTCGGTATCGGGGGGGTGCTGCTCTGGGATCGTCGTGAGCAGTACGCCGCTTCGTTGACCCTCGCAGCGGTGGTCTCCTGCACGACGGCGTTCTCGTTCGTGTTGCTCGGGCGCACGCCGGACTACCTCCCCTGGCTGCGCTGGCTGGTCGCGCTGCTGGGCTTCGGATCTGCCCTCCTGCTGGCCTGCCTGCCGCACTTGACCCGCACCGGCCGCAGAGCCGTGGCCGGCGCGGCTCTGGTCGCCGTCCTGGTAGCGCCGACGGCGTTCTCGATCTCCACGGCAGCGACGCCGCACACGGGGTCGATCCCGAGCGCAGGCCCATCCGCCGCAACTGGCCGAGGGGCAGGCGGTGGCGGCTTGCTCAACGGGACCACCCCGAGCGCCGAGCTCACCGCGCTCCTGGAGGAGGACGCGTCGGCGTACACCTGGGTGGCGGCGACCGTCGGCGCCAACAACGCGTCGGGCTACCAGCTGGCGACCGGGTTGTCGGTGATGCCGCTCGGCGGGTTCAACGGGACAGACCCGAGCCCGACTCTGGCGCAGTTCCAGGACTACGTAGCCCAGGGCAAGATCCATTACTTCATCGAGGGTGGCGCAAGGGGCGGTCTGGTCGGCACCAATGAGATCGCTGCCTGGGTCCAGCAGGACTTCACCGCAAGCAGCATCGCCGGTACGACGGTGTACGACCTGTCGGGCGGGCAGGAGTGACGTCGGTGGCGACCCGGACGACCACCCTCGAGGTCGTCGTGCCGGTGCACAACGAGGAGCTCGACCTCGCCCGCTCGGTGCAACGGCTCCATGCGCACATGGCCGGGCTGCCGTACTCGTTCCGCATCACCATCGCCGACAATGCCAGCACCGACGGCACCGCAGGGATCGGGGCACATCTGGCCGAGCAGTACCACGAGGTGAACTACGAGTACCTCTTGCAGAAGGGGCGCGGCCGCGCGCTCAAGGCCGTCTGGGCATCCTCAGATGCGGTGGTCCTTGTCTACATGGACGTGGACCTCTCCACCGATCTGAACGCGCTGCTTCCGCTGGTCGCACCGGTCCTCTCCGGTCACTCCGACATCGCGATCGGCACCCGCCTCTCGCGGGGGAGCCGCGTCGTTCGGGGACCGAAGCGTGAGCTCATCTCGCGCTCGTACAACCTCTTGCTGCGGGGTACCTTGCGGGCCGGCTTCTCGGATGCGCAGTGCGGCTTCAAGGCGATCCGGGCAGATGTGGCCCGTCGGCTGCTGCCGTTGGTGGAGGACGACGCCTGGTTCTTCGACACCGAGCTTCTCGTCCTTGCCGAGCGCGCCGGGCTCCGGATCCACGAGGTGCCAGTCGACTGGGTCGACGACCCCGAGAGCCGCGTCGAACTCGTGCGCACCGCGCGCGACGACCTCCTGGGGATCCTCCGCCTGTCGATAGCTCTGGCGCGGGGGAAGCTGCCCCTCTCAACCGTCGCCACGCGGCCACGACTTGCACCCCAGGTGGCGATGTTCGCGCTCATCGGGGCCGCGTCGACGATCGTCTATGCCCTGTTGTTCATGGGGTTTCGGCACTGGTACGGCGCCTTCACGGCGAACGCGCTGGCCCTGGCTCTGACCGCGGTGGTCAACACCGCGGCGAACCGGCGACTTACTTTCGGCGTCACCGGTCCGTCGTACCTGCGCCATCAGCTGCAGGGGCTACTCATCTTCGGCGCCGGCCTCGTTGTGACCTCGCTCGCCCTGCGGCTGGTCGGCGATGCGCCGCGAGCGGTGGAGGTACTGGTCCTCACGGCGGCGAACCTGGCCGTCACGGTCGGGCGCTTCCTAGCGATGAAGCTGTGGATGTTCAGGCGCTCTCCTAGCGGCCTCGCGCCGTCGGCAGCAGGCTCCTAGCCGGCCGCTCTCAGTGGGCGAGCTCCTCCTCGATCAGCGGCAGCAGACGCGGTAGCTCTCCGGCGATGCCGAGGAGCTCGGACTGCTTGGCGAGCATGGCCCGGAAGAGGGCGCCGCTTTCGATGACCCGCGGGTCGCAGTGCCGAAAGACTTCGAGGGTCACCGTTCCGTAGAGCGCCACCCAGGACTGCATGAAGACCCAGAGCAGCCCTTTGGCGTGCTGGGGGATGCTCTCGACCTTGGCTGGTAGGTGCGGGTCGTCGAACGTGGCCACGACGGCCGGGTCGATCTCGTCGAGCGAGGGGACCGGGAAGTCGTACTTGCGCCACAGCGCGATCAGCAGGTCGGTGAAGAGCAGACCGACCTTCTGCTCCTTCATCTCGTCGGTGTCCTTGTGCCCCACCAGGGGGTTGGCGAACACCAGCCCGAACTCCTCGCGGTGCGTCAGCGCCCATCGCCGGAAGGCGATCGAGGCGACGATGATCTGGGCTGCCGGGTCGTCGTCGGGTTGTGAGTCCCGCGCCTTCGCGAGCAGGGCACCGGTCTCGTCGTCGATGTCCTTGGCCACCATCTCCAGCAGGTCCTGGACGTTGTCGACGTACCGGTAGAGCGCGGGAGCGGTGATCCCCATCCGCTGAGCCACGGCACGAAGGGAGAGTCCACCGGGGTCACCGAGGAGACTGCGTGAGACCGTCACGATCTCGTCGAGAGTTGCCTGACGTTGCCGTTCGCGTCGGGTGAGGACTGCCTCGCTCACTTCGTTCTTCGCCTCCCTTGCCTGCGGGACCCCGCAATATACGGGGTTGACCCAGGGACAGTTTACAGTGTTCACTGTTTACGGCATAAACAAATGTGAAGTCCGTTCACGAAAACAGGTGGAGCATGGTCAAGCACTGGGGTGAGTTCGTCGCCAGACGGGCGCTGGTGGTCCTGATGGTCGGCATCTTCGCCGTGCTCGGCGCGGCCGCCTACGGGGCGGGAGTCTTCGACTCGCTCTCCCAGGGAGGATTCGACGACCCCAAGACAGAGTCGGCCCGCGAGCTCGTCGCCGAACGCGACGCCTTCGGGAACAAGACCGTCGACGTGGTGGCCATCTACTCCAGCGACTCCCTGAGCGTGGACGACCCAGGCTTCGAGCGGGCCGTCAACGACGTGCTCACGAACCTGCCCAAGGACACCGTCGCGTCGGTGACCAGCTACTACGACACCGGAGCCAAGGATCTGGTCAGCACAGATCGGCAAGGCACCCAGGTTCTGATCTCGCTGGCCGGAGAGACCCAGAACGAGTACCTGGAGAACTACGACGAGCTCGCGCCACACCTCGGGGCCACCGGGCTCGAGACCGACCTGGCCGGCCCCTTCTCCGTCTACAACGACGTCAACCACATCAGCGAGACCGACCTACGCAAAGCCGAGGCTGTCTCCGCCCCGGTCGTCTTGATCCTGTCGCTGCTCATCTTCGGCAGTCTCGTCGCAGCCCTGATGCCGGTCATGGTCGGCGTCGTCGCGGTGCTCGGTGCACTTGCCGTGATCCGACTGCTGAGCCTCTTCACCGAGGTCTCCATCTTCTCGGTCAACGTCATCACCCTGATCGGCCTGGGTCTGGCGATCGACTACGCCCTCTTCATCATCAGCCGGTTCCGTGAGGAGCTGGCCAGGCTGCCCGAGGACGACCCGGAGGCGTCCAAGACCGCCATCAAGCTGACCATGGCCACGGCCGGTCGCACCGTCCTCTTCTCCGGCCTCACCGTGGCGGCAGCGATGAGCTCGCTTCTCGTCTTCCCGCAGGCGTTCCTGCGGTCCATGGGGTACGGCGGCATGGCGGCTGTGGTGGTCGCGATGCTCGCAGCCCTGACCGTGCTGCCAGCGGTCCTGCGGCTGCTTGGCCGCCGGATCGACGCGGGCCGGATGCCGTGGCGTCGTCACCGCCCGGTGTCGACCGACACCGACCACGGCGCGTGGGCACGGCTGGCCCATGCGGTGATGCGCCGTCCTGTAGTCGTGGCGGTGGCCGTGACGGCCGTGCTCCTGGCGGTGGCGTCACCGTTCCTGGGCGTGAAGTGGGGAAGCGTCGACTATCGAGTCCTTCCCGCAGATGCCCCGGCCCACGTGGCGGCGGACAGGCTGAACCGAGACTTCGGCCCCGAGACCTCCAGCGCCAGCCTGATGCTGCGCGGTGCCGACCAGGCTGCTGTCGCGGCGTACACCTCCGAGGTTTCGCGGGTGCCGGGGGTGGTCGCCGTACAGCCGGTAGCGCAGAGTGGCGACGCCACCTTGCTGCGCGCCTTCTGGAAGGGGAACAGCCAGTCCGAGCTCTCGCAGGGCCTGGTGAAGCAGCTACGTGAGGTTGACCCGCCCCAGGGCTCGGCGCTCGTGGGGGGTCTCACCGCCGACACGGTCGACCTGCTGAGCTCGATCGGCAGCCACCTCCCCTGGATGGGCCTGATCGTCATCTCGGTGATGCTGGTGCTGCTCTTCCTCGCGTTCGGCTCGCTGGTCCTGCCGATCAAGGCAGTGCTGATGAACATCATCTCCGTCGTCGCGTCCTTCGGCGTCATCACCTGGATCTTCGCCGACGGCCACCTGGAGAGCGTCATCGGCTTCGAGTCGCAGGGCTTCCTCGACGCGACCCAGCCGATCCTGATGCTGGCGATCCTGTTCGGCCTCTCGATGGACTACGAGGTGTTCCTGCTCTCCCGGGTCAGGGAGCAGTGGGACCGCGGCCATGACAACACCGCGGCGGTCGCGGCCGGCGTACAGAAGACCGGCAGGATCATCACCAGTGCGGCACTGTTGCTGGCCGTGGTCATCGGAGCCTTCTCGCTCAGCGGCATCGTGTTCATGAAGATGATCGGGATCGGCATGCTGGTCGCCCTGCTGGTCGACGCGACCGTCGTGAGGGCGTTGCTGGTGCCAGCGACGATGAAGCTGCTCGGGTCGGCCAACTGGTGGGCTCCAGCGCCACTGCAACGGTGGTGGGAGCGCTACGGCTTCCGTGACGAGGAGCTGCCCGCCAGCGAGCCGGGTCTGCCGCGCGTTCCGGCAGAGACAGGCTGAGCCAGCCGCTGGGCCTCGGGTGCACGGGTAGTTTGCCAGCATGAGGCTGTTCGTCGCGGTGCTCCCGCCCGAGCCCGCCCTCGATGACCTCGAAGAGTTCCTGGCCCCCAGACGTGAGGCTGGACCCGAGCTGCGGTGGACTGCCCGGGAGCAATGGCATCTGACGCTGGCTTTCATGCCCGACGTCGCACCCCGGCGACTCGACGACCTCGGCGAGCGGCTGGGTCGGGCCGCTTCCCGCCGTACCCCGTTTGCGGTGAGGCTTTCCGGCGGGGGTGCCTTCCCCAACCCGGGTCGCGCCAAGGTGCTCTATGCGGGAGTGGAGACCGACGAGGCGGAGGAGCTGCGCAGGTTGTCGGTAGGGGCGCGGGCAGCGGCGAACAAGGCGGGTGCCGACGCCGATGGTGGACGGTTCCGCCCGCACCTGACCCTGGCACGGAGTGGACGTCCGTTCGAGGCTGCCCGATGGCTGAGGGTCCTGGACGCGTATGCCGGCGTGCGGTGGTCGGCTGGCTCGTTCAGTCTCATCGTTTCGCACCTGGGTGAGGGACCGAGGAAGCGCCCGCGCTACGAGATCGTGGAGACCTTTCCGTTGGGCCGACCAGGGCTATCGTCTGGACCATGAGGATCGCCGTGATCGGCACCGGCATTGCCGGCCGTACGTTGGGGACCCGACTCGCGGCAGGTGGACACGACGTCGTCGTGGGCACGCGCTGGCCAGAGGTCACCGGGGCTCGCGAGGACTGGCAGGGCGTCGAGCTGGCCCTGGCGCCGCTCGGCGAGGTCGCGTCGGGCGCTGACCTCGTGATCAACGCCACCAACGGGATCGCCAGCGTGGAAGCCCTGGCCCAGGTGGGATCCTCGCTGGACGGCCTGGTCCTCCTGGATGTCGCGAACCCGCTCGACTTCTCGGCAGGGTTCCCACCCAGCCTCTCGGTCAAAGACACCGACTCGCTCGCTGAGCAGCTGCAGCGTGCACACCCCCGCGCCAGGGTGGTGAAGTCGCTCAACACGGTGACCGCATCGGTGATGCTGGCGCCGGTACCGGGGACGACCATGTTCGTCGCAGGGGACGACGCCCAGGCTCGCCGTACCGTCGTGGACCTGCTCGAGGAGTTCGGCTGGGAGGACGTCGTGGAGTTCACGGCGCTCGAGGCTGCCCGCGGGATGGAGATGTGGCTGCCGATGTGGGTGCGTCTGATGGGTGCCTTGGGTACGGCCGAGTTCAACCTCAAGATCGTGCGGTAGAGACCGGAAACGTGGGTGTAACGCCGTCGGGCTAGGGTCGATGGTGTCAGGGGGACACGACACGGAAGGGGATGACCGGAGTTGCCCTATCTACTCCGCGTCGAACTACCCGACGTTCCCGGCTCGCTGGGCCGCGTTGCGAGTGCGATCGGTGAAGCGGGCGGCGACATCGAGGCCATCGAGATCGTGGAGCACCGCCACGACGGCACCGCAGTCGACGATGTACTCCTTGAGATGGCACCCGGTGTGATGCCGGACTCCGTCGTCTCCGCGTGCAACCAGCTCGACGGTGTCCAGGTGCTCTGGGTGTCGCGGTACGGCGCCGGCGGCAACCTCTTCCTCGACCTCGAAGCCGTCGAGAGCATGACCGAGCAACCGGCCACGGCGCTCGACCAGCTCGTCGACCTGATGCCGCTGACGTTCCGCTCGGACTGGGCGGCGCGGATCCAGCTGACCGACGGTGGGGTCAAAGTCCTGCACGCGACCTCTGCCGCCCCCGACATCTCCGACGGGCAGAAGGACTGGTTCCCCATCACCAGAGCCGTCCGGCTCGAAGTTCCAGAGAACTGGGGCGCCGTCGTAGCGGCCGCCCGCGTGGAGTCGGAGAACGAGCTGGTCGCTTTCGGGAGACGAGGCGGGCCTGAGGTGCTGGACTCCGAGCTCGCCCGCCTGCACCACCTCACGGCGCTCGCGGTGTCCATCGCCCGGTCGCGGTGACCACGCCGCGCCCAGCTGCGGATCGGTCCCCGATCGTTCACCTTCCCAGGTCGCGAGGGATGAACCTTTTTCTATCGATTGGCACGGAACGCTAAACATTCTTCGCCAATGCAACTAGTGTCCCGACTGTTGACAGGTGGCTCGTTCGGCGCGAGTGCGTCGAGCGGTCTTCGAGAGGTCACGAGCTTCTCCGGAGGGGCCATACTTCCCTGTCTTCTGGGGATCCAATGGGACAGAGTCGTTCTCGTACGAATCGCCTGACCGTCGCGGCTACAGCCGTCGTCGTCGTCGCTGCGGGCCTGGCCACAGCGGGGCAGGCGTCCGCTGCGCCGAAGGAGAGATCTGGTGCGTTCAAGACGCCCGAGCACTCCTCGAGAGCGACAACACGCGAGCCGACGACCAAGCCCCGCGCACTGCAGGCGATCACCGGAACGCGCACGTTCCTGCTCACGCTGAACACCCCCTCCACCCAGCAGGCGTTCGAGCGCAACCGACCGAACGGGAAGGCTGCCGCGAGATCCGCGGCCAGAGCGCAGCTGCCGAGGGTGAACGCGAGCCAGAGCCGCGTCAGCCGGTCCCTGCCGCACGGCGCCAAGGTTCTCTACAAGACCCACACAGCCCTGAATAGCATCGCGGTCCGCACGAGCGCGAAGAACTCCGCGAAGCTTCAGCGGATTGCGGGAGTGACCGCGGTCTACCCCATTGCCAGCAAGAGGCCCAGCAACGCCTACGCGGTCCCGCTGGTGGGGGCGGACAGCGTCTGGCAGAGCCTGGGCAACACCGGGCAGAACACTACGATCGCCATCGTCGACACCGGTCTTGACTACACGCACTCCGGCTTCGGCGGCCCCGGGACTCCCGGTGACTACGAGACCGCACGGGCCGGCGAGGCCGACCCGGCTGACCCCGGCCTCTTCCCGAGCAGCAAGATCATCGGCGGCTACGACTTCGCCGGTGACGCGTACGACGGGTCCAACGCGCCCCAGCCAGACCCGAACCCGCTCGACTGCAACGGCCACGGCACCCACGTGGGTGGCACCGCGGCCGGCTTCGGGGTCAACCCCGACGGCTCCACCTACGACGGCCCGTACGACGAGTCGACGCCGTTCGGCACTTTGAAGATCGGGCCCGGCGTGGCGCCGGACGCGAAGCTCTACGGCTTCCGGGTCTTCGGCTGCGACGGTTTCTCCGACGTCGTCGGCGCTGCGCTCGAGCGCGCTGCCGACCCCAACCAGGACGGCGACCCCTCCGATCACGTCGACGTGGTGAACATGTCGCTCGGCTCTGACTTCGGATCGTCGCTCGACGGCGACTCGGTCCTGTCCAACGCCCTGGTCGAACTCGGCATCAACGTGGTGGTCGCCTCGGGTAACGGTGGTGACCTCTACGACGTCGGCGGTTCGCCCGGCAACGCCGTGCGCACGATCGCGGTGGCCAACAGCACGGACGCCGCGGCACAACTCGACGCCCTGACGGTCTCCGGCCCGGTATTGATCGCCGGCGACTACGGCGCCCAGCGCTCGGTCGCCTACGACTGGGTCAATGATCCCGACCTGGCCGGCGACGTCGCCCAGGTGACGCAGGCCGAAAACCTGGACGGGTGCGACGCGCTCAACGGGAGTGACGCAGCAGCCGTTTCGGGCAAGATCGCCTGGGTCGAGTGGACCGACGACGACACCACGCGTCGCTGCGGCTCGGTAGCTCGCTCGACCAACCTGGCGAACGCTGGCGCGATCGGCTTCATCTTCGCCGACGACCGGGAGGCATTCAGTGCCGGGATCACCGGCAGCACGTCGATTCCCGGCGTCATGGTGACCAAGTCGGCCGGTGACACCATCCGTCCGCTCATCGGCGTCGGCGTGACCATCGGCGGGACGACGGCCAACGGCTTCAGCCAGCAGATCGCGGGCAACGACGACCTCGTCAACGACAGCTCCTCACGGAACTCGCGTGGGGCCGGCGGAGTGAAGCCAGACGTGGCCGCGGTGGGCACCAGCATCTTCTCAACCGCCAACGGCACCGGGAGCGCTGGCGAGTCCCTGACGGGTACCTCGATGGCGACCCCGATGGTTGCGGGGCTCACGTCCCTGGTGGTCAGCGAGCACCCTGACTGGACCACTGAAGAGGTCAAGGCCGACGTCATGAACACCGCCGGCCAGGACGTCTACACCGGCCCCAACCACACGGGTGACCTCTTCGCACCAAACCGCGTCGGCTCCGGTCGCATCGACGCCGCGGCGGCGTTGGAGAACGACGTTCTCGCCTACGTGGCAGACGACCACGGTGCAGTCAGTGCCTCGTTCGGTCCGGTCGAAGTCACCGAGCCGACAGTGCTGACCAAGACCATCACGGTCTCGAACAAGGGTCTGACCGCGGCGTCGTACGACGTGTCTTACGAGGCGATCACCGAGATCCCGGGCGCGGAGTACTCCGTGGAGCCGGCTTCGATCACGGTGGACGGTCGTTCCTCTAAGACTGTCGAGCTCACCTTGACCATCGACCCGGCGCTGCTGACCAAGACCATCGACCCGACGATGCAGCGCAGCCAGGGCGGCGAGCCACGCGAGTACCTCGCCGACGCCAGTGGTCGCGTCGTTCTCGACAGCGCGGATCGGCCCGACCTTCGGGTGCCGGTCTACTCCGCTCCCCGGCCGGCGTCCCAGATGACGCAGGCATCTTCGCTGACCCTTCCGGGCGGCGAGGTGCAGACGGCCGATCTGGAGCTGACCGGCACGGACGTGTTCCAGGGATCCGGCGATGAGCTGATCGCGTCGCTAATGGCAGGGTTCGAGCTCCAGGCCGTCAGTGGGCTGGCGCCGGACTGTGCTGATGCTGCGGCGGTTGGCTGCGTGCACAACGCAGACGAGCGCGCGTCGGACCTGAAGTACGTCGGCACCACGTCTGCGTTCTTCGACACGGATCCCATCGCGGACGGCTGGGGCTACTTCGCCATCTCGACACACGGGCCCTGGTACACGGCCGCGTCGCAGAACGAGTTCGACGTCCTGATCGACACCGACCAGGACGGCGCGGCCGACTTCATCGTGGCCAACCTGAGGTTCAATGACACCGACATCCAGGTCTCGGCGCTCTTCTCGGCCACCGGAGACTTCCTGGACTACTGGTACCTCAACGATGTCGCGGGCGACGTCGACACGGCGTTGTTCGACAGCGACACCATGCTGCTGACGTTCCCGATCGCAGCCCTGGGCATCGACGAGAACAACTCCAGGATCAGCTACGCCGTTGAGGCCTACTCCAACCAGGCCGACGCTCCGGTGGACGTGGTCGGCGTGGACGCGGATGGCAACATCGACGGCTCGCTGAGCTACGACCTGCTGACCCCGGGCGTCTACCTGGGTGACGGGGATCGGGTCCTGTTCGACGACTTCGCCACCACGATTCCGCTCACCCGGAACCGAGACGCCTACAACGCGGACAACGGGCTGGGTGCGCTGATCGTCCACCTGCACAACGGCGTCGGCCAGAAGGCGCAGGTTGTCGCGCTGGGCACCGAGGTGCCCTCCAACGTGACGCTCAGCCTCGCACGGTCGCGAGTCCAAGCGGGCAAGCGGGTCACGGCATCAGTCTCGGTCGACAACACTGAGAACACCGTCCCGACCGGGACCATCCGGCTGGAGACCTCGGCCGGCAAGCTGCTCGGGTCTGCCTCCCTCGACGTGGACGGGAACGCGACCATCAGTTTCAGGCCGTCGGCGGCGGGCTCGTACTCCATGCGAGCCAAGTACTCCGGCGATGCCACCTACTCCGCGGGAACCTCGCCGTCCAGGTCACTCACAGTGACCAAGATCCGGTCGACGGTGAAGCTGCGGGTGCCCAAGGTGGTTAAGCAGGGGCAGAGGTTCACGGCCAGAGTGGTGGTGCCTACTGTCAACGGACTGGTCCCCAAGGGCAAGGTGCTGATCAAGAGGGGCGGCAAGACTCTTGGCTCGGCCAAGCTCGTCAACGGTCGCGCCACGGTCAGGCTCAAGATCGCCCAGCGGGGCAAGGTCAGGATCTTCGCCAAGTACAAGGGCAACCGCAGCTACACCGCGGGGACCTCGATCACCAAGACCGTCAAGGTGGTCTAACCGAGCACTGAGATTGACGAGCGCCGCCGTCGGGACCCTGGTCTCGGCGGCGGCGCTCTGTTCGCTCAGGAGCGGAGGATGGCGGCCACCTCAGCTGAGCTGAAGAACGGCTCGAGCCGACGGCGGACCAGCGCCTCGAGCCGGCCACCCTCGATCGCAGCCGCGACCACGGGCAGCGCGAAAGCCTGCAGGTCCGACACGAGATCCTCACGGCTGATCTCCAGCTCATCGAGCAGGGTGGTGACCGGGTACTCGCCGTACTGCTCGAAGAAGGCATCGATCAGCCCGTCCAGGAGCGCACCGACTGGATCACTCGGTGCGCTCGCGACCACGATCTCTTGGAGGATGCCGGCGACCCGGCGCACGTCGTCCTGGCCGACGTATCGGCTCAGGTCCGCGGACGGGTTGTCGGCATGAAGGTCCCACACCTGAAGGATCGCCTCGCGCAGCAGCGGGTCGTTCATGGTGTCGATGACGATCTTGTTCAGCCGCCGTACGGCGAACGCTGCGCCCTTGCCGGCGGTGTCACCGAGGAGCTGCTCGAACTGCTTGTCCGCCGCGCCGATCACCCTCGAGGCCGCGCTGGTGCCGAGCGACATCAGCGAGCCGACGCCGGGGATCTTCTCGGCGACTGCTCTGTTGGACTGCAGCACGTCGCCCACGATGCGAGCGACGAACCGGGAGGCGATGGTCGCTACTAGCGGGCTGTCGGTCAGCCGGTCGAGGCCCCGCTCGACCAGCGAGGTCATACCGAGGGCCTCGTCGACGAGCAGCTCCACGTGCTCGCGAGCCAGCAGCTCACTGAGGGTGAAGGGTTGCTCCGGCCCCGCGTGCACCACGTCCGCCCCCGCCTCGACCAGGGTGCTCGCCGCGGTGCTGGCCGGCACGGTGGCCAACAACCGGCGGAGCACGCGCTTGACTTCGTCGGCGTCGACAAGAGTGACGAGGGGGAGCTGGTCGGCGACACCTAGGACGTCCTCGGCGTCTCGCGCGACGGCCTCCAGCAGCCGGTCGCCGGTGAGCTCGTCGAGCACGAAACGGACCTGGGCGTCGAGGAGCTGGTCAGCGAGACTGGGCTGGGTCATGAGCGGAAGCATAGGGAGGCTCGGTAGCCTGCCGCTTATGCCAGCCCTGGAAAACGTCTCGGAGCTCTTCGACCCCGCCGTTTGGGCAGACGTCCCCGGCTTCGAGGACCTCACCGACCTGACCTACCACCGCGCGGTCGAGCACGGCACCGTGCGGGTCGCCTTCGACCGTCCCGACGTGCTCAACGCCTTCCGGCCGCACACCGTTGACGAGCTGTTGCGGGTGCTCGAGCATGCACGCACCTCCAGCGACGTCGGCTGCGTGCTGCTCACGGGCAACGGTCCGTCGGACAAGAACGGCAAGTGGGCGTTCTGCACCGGCGGGGACCAGCGGATCCGCGGTCGCGCCGGCTACCAGTACGCCGAGGGCGAGACGGCCGAGACCGTGGACAAGGCCAGACTCGGCCGGCTGCACATCCTGGAGTGTCAGCGGCTCATCCGCTTCATGCCCAAGGTCGTGATCTGCGTCGTTCCCGGCTGGGCGGCCGGTGGGGGGCACTCGCTGCACGTCGTCTCCGACCTCACGCTCGGCTCCCGTGAGCATGCCCGGTTCAAGCAGACCGACGCCGACGTAGGTTCCTTCGACGGTGGCTTCGGGTCGGCGTACCTGGCCCGTCAGGTCGGACAGAAGTTCGCCCGGGAGATCTTCTTCCTAGGCGACACCTACACCGCCGAGGACGCCTTCCGGATGGGCATGGTGAACAAGGTCGTCGACCATGCCGAGCTGGAGAAGGAGGCCCTGGAGTGGGGTCGCAAGATCAACGGCAAGTCCCCGACGGCGCAGCGGATGCTGAAGTACTCCTTCAACCTGATCGACGACGGCCTGGTCGGCCAGCAGCTCTTCGCAGGGGAGGCCACCCGGCTGGCGTACATGACCGACGAGGCCACCGAGGGCCGCGACCAGTTTCTCCAGAAGCGCGAACCGGACTGGTCGCAGTTCCCCTGGTACTACTGATCTGACGCGTTTCCGCAGGTCAGGAACGGTCGCCCGGTGAAAGTCCGCGTCTGGTCCGCATGCGCGCATACGGTTTACCGAAGTCCTCGAGCGAGGCGCGGAAGGCGTGGATCTCGACGATGACCTTTTGTCACTTATCAAGCGACAAACGGACGGCCTGGTTCATTAGATCTCGCCTCGACGTGGGAGCGGCGAATCGAGCGCAGGGGCATGTCGCCGAACGTCACCCCGGCAAAGGCGAGGTCGACGCAGGCCGTGGCGAACTTCTCTAGTGACCGCTGTAGATCGCACTCGGCTCGAGCCGTGATTCGGATCGAGTACCCGTCCTCCACTCAGGCGATCCCGATGATCTGGCTCATCGCCAGTCGTCGATGAGCCAGATGCCAGGGCGGCTGTAGCCCTCGTCGTTGGCCCGGTGCATGGTCACCCCGACCAGTTCCGCGCGGTACCCGCGCGCCACCACTGCTGCGTAGGCGTCGTGGCGGCCGGCGTTCACCCCCAGCTCAACGTGATCTGCGTGGTGGTCGACAGCCAGCGCTTCGCACGCGTCGAGGAGCGCCCCGAAGCGCCGCTCGGCACCTGGTCCCGGCCTGACCAACCCGAACTTGACGTAGCATCCACGGCTGCCTGCCTCTGTGCCGGCGCCCAGATGACACACGGCCATACCCGCCAGGCCCGTGGAGTCGTCCAGCAGGACGACCTCGCCGAGATTCTGGCTCTGCACGGCGCGGATCTCGCGTTCGAGGTCAAGGCCCTCGTACGCCGTGGAGGTCAGCGCCCGGCACGCGTCGAGGGCTCGGGTCCGCTCGGCGGGTGCGAGCTCGGTGTAGCGGATGGCCGAGGATGCTTGTTGCCCGGCTACCGCTGGCTTGGCCATCACAGGGGTCAGGAACCGGGGCCAGAACCCGAACTTCTGGTAGAGCCCGAGATGCCTGGCGCTCTGGGCGAAGGTGAAGAGGCCGGCGGATGCCGTGCCCCAGCGGTCGAACAGCGCGACGGTGGCCTCCATCAGGCGGCTGGCGATGCCCTGGTCCCACAGCTCCGGGCGCACCGAGAGTGGCCCGAAGAAGCCCACGCTTCCCCAGCCCGTGACGAGGTTCGTCCCCACCAGCTGCCCGTCGCGCTCGGCGGCGAAAGCGGCGCTGGGGTCGGCCAGCCAGCGGGTTCGGACGTAGTCCTTGTCCCCGAACAGTGAGGCCACGCCGGTGAACGTGTCGAACGCGGAGCGCAAGATCACATCGGCGAGGGGGAGGTCACTCTCGCGCAGCTCCCGCACGATGACGTGCGCCCGCTCGGCCACCTGCAGCGTGCCGGTCTCGGTCATGTCCACTCCTTCAACGAATCGGCGTGTCCATGATCGGAGTGGTGCCCGCGCCCGTGCATCGGGCAGGCCCCCATCTTTAGGTCATCCCGCCCCCACATGGTGACGGGCCGCGTAGGCGACCAGTTCGGATCGCCCCCCGACGCCCACCTTGACGGTCAGGTTGGCTATGTGGCGCTCAACGGTCTTCGGCGAGACATAGAGGCGCGCCGCGATCTCCCTGGTGGGGAGGCCCTCGGCGAGGAATGCCAGCACCTCCGCCTCCCTCGCTGTCACCCCCAGGGTCGCCACCCGCGCCGGCAGGTCCGGGGCCGGACGGCGGCGCCGCGGCACCGGTGCGCCGGCCTGGCGGAGCAGCGATCGGCACGCCGAGGCCACCGCGGGCGGCCCGGACGGATCGAAGAAGGCCAGCGCCTCCGCCAGCCATCGCGTCGGGTCCCCCCAGCCGTCGGCGATGGCCGCCTCTGCCACCAGTCGTCGGGCGTGGTGACGGAACCAGTCGCACGGGGCGAGGTCGGCGTCAGCCCGGATGAAGGCCGCCTCGGCCTCGACAGTCCGCCCTTGCCGGCCGAGGGTCACCGCCCGGGCGTGGCCCACCCATCCTCCGATCAGCCAGTATGTCGTCAGTCCTGACGCTTCCACCTCGGCCACCGCCGCCTCACCATCGCCGACGTCCAGTGCGTGGACGAGGGCCCACAAGCCCCGGGCTGGCGCCGTGACCGGCGTGCCCCGCAACAGCTCCATACCAGCGTCCAGCTCGCGCAGAGCCCTGGCGCGGTCCTCCCGGACGACCCACAGCAGCGCCTTGGCCATCAGGAGAGCGACCCCTCGGACCTCGGCGTGGCCACCGGAGGAGTCGACGGCCTGGTCGATGGCCACCTCCATCTCGGCCCGTTGACCCAGTAGCGCGTGAGCCGCCGCTTGCAAGGCGAACCCCAGTCCCTCGATGAGGGGGAGCCGCAGCCGCCGCGCCTCCGCGGCGCAGGACCGGCCTGCGTCGAGGGTCCCTTCCGGCTCGGCATGGTTGATGAACCACGCTGCCATCTGGAGGCTGGCCGTGGCCGCGGTGGCTAGTGCACCCGCGTCGAGTGCGGCCTTCCGAGCCTGGGCGAGCCGATCGAGCGGACCGCCACCCAGCAGGTCGATGGTGCCCAGCTCGTGGAGGGCACGCACGCGCCACAGCGTGAGGCCGTGCTGCTCTGCCAGTGCCAAGGCAGCCGAGAAGGCCCTGGCCGCTGACGTAAGGTCACGCAGGCGTTCCCGTTGACCCAGAACAGCGAGGGCCTCGCAGGCCAGCTCGAAGCGCCCACCGGACTCTGCCGAGGTCAACGCCCTCGCGGCGAGCGTCACGGCGTCGTCGAGACGGCCTTCGCCGAGCGCCACCTGAGCGGCCAGGATCTCGAACTCGCTGGCGGCAACGCCACCGCTGGCCGCCAGTTCTCGCGCGCGGTGAAGCTGATCGAGGGCACCTGCCCAATCGGCGGACACGATGGCCGTGCGAGCCAGCCACAGATGCACCTGCGCCCTGCGTGTCGGCGGGGCCTCCAGTGCGGCCAGCCGACTAAGCAGGCGCTGGCCGACCTCGCCCACCCGCTCGGCGTTGCCGGCTTTGACGAGGACCTCGCAGAGCGCCTCGTCGATCTCCACGGCCAGTGGCGGGTTGTCGCCCACCAGACGTACGGCCCGCTCCAGGTTCGCCTCGGAGCTGGTCAGCGCGGCCCTATCGAACGCCCGTCGCCCCGACTCGAGGTGCAACCGAGCGGCCCGGGACGGTTCCCCAGCCTGTTCGGCGAGCTCGGCCGCCAACTCACACCACTCCCCCGGCAGTCCCGGATGAGCGGCCTCGACCGCACGGAGACCGTGCGCGGCGAGCGTTGCTCGCTCCGGCGGAAGGAGCTCCGCGAGGATGGCCTCCCGAGTCAGCGCATGGCGGAACCGGAAGCGTGGTCCGGGATCGGCGGCCTCCACCGACAGCAGCTGGGCATCGACAGCACGGCGCAGGCCATCGGCAACAGTGGCTTCGTCCTGACCGCTCACGTCCGCCAGCAGGCGCCAGTCGAAGCTTCGCCCTTGTAGTGCCGCCGCGACCAGAAGGTCCCGAACGTCCGGGCGTGAGGCGAGGCGGCGCCACACGGTCTCGGCAAACGTGGCGGGGATGGTCAGTCCCGGTGAGCGGTCGAGGACCCAGCCGTCTGCTGTCCTCTCCAACTCGTGGGCCTGGATCATTCCCGCTAGCAGCTCCTCGACCAGAAAAGGCAGTCCATCGGCCCGTGCCACGAGCACCTCGGCGAGCCCGCGGGGGATTACCGGAGTGTGCAGGCAGCCCTCGGCGACCGACACGACCTCCTCGTCGCTCAGCCTCCGCAGCGGCACCATGGTTGCGGAGCGGCGGGCGGCGAGATCGTAAGCGGACGACAGCGCCCTGCTGGGTTCCTCGTCACGAAGCGAGATCACACAGAGGACCGGCTCCCCCGCGACGTTGTCGGCGAGGTACTCGACCACCTCGACAGTCTCGGCGTCCGCCCAGTGCAGGTCCTCGAGCAGGAGAACGCAGCCAGGACCGTCACCCAGGGCGGCGAGCAGCCTCAGCACGGCTTCGCCCAGGACCACGAGTGACTCCTCGCCGGGTGACTCGCCCGGGACGCGCCATTGCGGGATGAGTCGGCCGAGGATGGGCAGAAACGGTGTCAGCTCCCGAACCTGCGGTGGTCCCGACGTACGAAGGTGCGAGAACAGTGCCTCCGCGACCGGCCGGAAGGGGTGGGGGCTGTCGCGCGCGACCGCCCGACCGGTTAGCACCTGCGCCCCCCGACGACCACCCTCGTTGGCGACCTCCCACAACAACCGCGACTTGCCAACCCCGGCCTCGCCCGCGACCACCAGTGTCGCGCCGTGTCCGTCAGGCAGGCGATCTAGGGCGCGACGTAACTCCTGCCACTCCGAGTCACGGCCGACAACCACGGGGCACCGTAGGTCCCGCACCAGGCCAGTATGCCACCGGGGCAGGTTTGATAGTCGAGCCGAGATCATCGCTCTGGGCTGCCCTTGGCGAGTCGTTTCGGCTCTCCAATGCCCGTCGATCGATCGCCGACTGACCTTTCCCGCGTGCTGATCGGTTGGTGGCACGCTCCACGCGCCGCCCATCCGCCTGTGCAGAAATGTGGCAGGACGGCCAGTCACGACCGGCCGGACTCACCGGCTTCCAGCACGTTTGCGCAGGTCAGCCTCACTGCCGACAACCACCAACGTCGGCCTCTGAGCGTGCCGCGCTTCCCCTGGTACTACTGAGTTGGAATTCCCCAGACCCAGCGCTCGAGCCGACCACTTCAATCTTTCGCATGAGCGCCTGTCGCAGCTACGGCATCCACCTCGAACTGGGCGACGCGCACGAGGTCACCATCGAGGCCACACTCGATGTCCTTGACGGTGGAACCCGTTGGAGAGCCTGTGACGGTGGATGCAGGCGCGCACGCCGCACAGCTCCCGCAAGGACAGCTCCGCTCACATCGCGACGGATGGGAAGCTGACGCTCCGCTTTGGTTCGGCAACGGGGAGGTGGGGTTGACGCGATGTTGATCGTCGAGATCGATACCCGCTGCCGGGCCTAGACTCCCGATCATGACCGCCGAGCGGAAGGTCCACTACGCCCAGAGCGGCGGTCTCGAGATCGCCTACGAAGTGCTGGGCGACGGTCCGATCGACATCGTCACCCTCTTCGAGTGGGGCAGCAGTCTCGACATCGTGTGGGACAACCCGCGCTGTGAGCGGTTTCTCCGCCGCATCGCGGAGTTCGGCAGGCTCATCCGCTTCGACGTCCGCGGAACGGGACTCTCCGATCGCGTCGACGACCTGCCGCCGTTGGAGGACTGGGTCGACGATGTCAGCGCAGTCTTGGCCGCCGTCGGCTCGGAGCGTGCGTGCCTGATTGGTCACGGCCATGCAGCGCAACCCTGCTTGCTATTCGCGGCAACGCATCCGCAGCAGACCTCGGCGGTGGTGACGGTCAACGGCTTTGCACGACTACGCCGCGGGCCTGCCTATCCCTGGGGGTTTCCGCCGGAAGCCGAGGCACGTGCCGTGCGGTTCATGCGCGAGAACTGGGGGACGGGGCGGGTCCTCGCTGGAACCTCGCGAGGGCCTGCTGACTCACGCCTCATGGAATGGCTCGCAAAATGCGAGCGCGCTTCCGCCACTTCCCGCGCGGCTGCACTGAAGCATGCGAGTGTCTTTGAGATCGATATCCGCGACATCTTGCCGACTATCGAGTCGCCGACCCTCGTGATCCATTCGCGGGGCAACCCGTTCGCCAACATCGGGCACGCGGAGTATCTGGTCGATCGAATTGCGGGTGCTCGCTATCTGGAGCTTCCTGGAGCCGACTACACGCCGTTCATGTCACAAGACGCCGACCAATTTACGGACGCGATCGAGGGGTTCTTGGTCGGCGCGAAGCGACCGGCCCCCAGCAGACGAAGCCTGATGACCGTGGCGTTCACCGACATCGTCGACTCAACAGGCAAAGCCGCCCAGTTCGGTGACACCCGGTGGCGGAGCCTGCTGGAAACCCACGAGTCGGTATCCCGTCGTGAGGTGGAGTCGGCTCGCGGCCAACTCATCAAGTTCACCGGGGACGGGTTGATGGCCACGTTCGACGGCCCGGCACGCGCGGTGCAATGCATGAGGGCGATCGGCGAGGCGCTGGCGTCTGTGGGCTTGCCGATCCGAGCGGGCGTCCACACGGGCGAGGTGGAGAGTCTCGGTGACGACGTCGGCGGGATCGCCGTACACATCGCTGCGCGGATCTCTGCACTGGCTGAAGCGGGCGAGATTCTCACCTCATCCACGGTCCGCGACCTGGTGGCCGGCTCAGGCCTGGAGTTCGACGACCGCGGTGAGCACGAACTCAAAGGCGTGCCCGGCACCTGGCGGGTCCTCGCAGCGCGATAGCACCGACGTGACCCGAACGGGTCGCCGTCCCCAGAGCAGGGCGCGAGACCTGGCGGGCACCGGAGCTGAGCGGCCAGGCGTCGGCTTCGATCGGCTCGACCACATAGGTGCCAAGGCAGAAACCGTGTCTTCCCTGGTACTACTGATCCATGCACTTCGTCGGCGTGGACCTGGCTTGGGGCGAGCGCAAGCCCACCGGAGTCGCCGTCCTCGACGACGCCGGGCGGCTGGTCCACGTCTCGACACAGAGCACCGACGCTGACATCGCGGCCTCGCTGGCGCCGTACGTCGAGGGCGCCTGCCTGGTGGCCATCGACGCCCCGTTGATCGTCGCCAACGCCACCGGGAACCGCCCCGCCGAAGCCGCGCTCAACCGTGACTTCCGGGCGTACGAAGCGGGTGCGCACCCATCGAACACCGCGAAGACCGAGTTCAGCGGGGTCCTCCGCGGGGCCAGGCTCTGCACTCTGCTCGGTCTGGACATGGACCCCGGATCCCGCAAGAAGCGGCGTGCCATCGAGGTCTACCCGCATCCGGCGACCGTTGCGCTCTTCCGGTTGGAGCGCACCTTGAAGTACAAGAACAAGCCGGGCCGCTCGTTCGCCCAGCTACGCGAGGAACTCCTGGAGCTGATGCGTCTGGTCGATGGCCTGGCAACAGCCAGGACCCCGCTGCTCGTCGACGGGGACCCGTGGCGGGCCCTGGTCGAGACTGTGCGGACCGCGGTCCGCAAGAGCCAGCTCAGGGTGGTCGAGGACCAGGTCGACGCGGTCCTCTGCGCCTACACCGGCCGCTACGCGACCCACGAGCCTGAGCACACCACGACGTACGGCGACTATGCCACCGGCTACATCGTGACTCCCACGCTCCCGGCCGACCACAGCCCGCCGGCCCCGGTCGCTCCGGACGCGCTGCGTGCCGCCGTACGGGAGTACGCCGACCGGCGGCCCCTGCTGGAAGAGGCGGTCGAGAAGTACGTCGCCCTGGTCACCGAGATCCTCGACGACGCCGGCATCAACTACCTGACCATCAGCGGCCGCGCCAAGAGCGTGAGCTCCTTCGCGGCCAAGGCAGCCCGCCGCGTCGACGGGCGTCTGGCCTATCCCGACCCGCTGCTGAACGTCACCGACCAGCTCGGCGTACGGGTGATCACCTACGTGCACAGCGACGTGGCGGCGGTCGCCGACCTCCTCGGCGACCAGGTGGTCGTGCTCGACGACCGCGACATGGGCGAGGAGACCGCCAGCGAGGGGCGCTTTGGCTACGCCAGCCGCCACCTGCTGATCTCCCTGGACGCGGCGCGCGAGAGCGATCCGGGCCACGCCGTGATGCGCGGGTTGCGAGCCCAGGTCCAGATCCGAACCGTGGTGCAGCACGCATGGGCGGAGTTCGAGCACGACATCCGTTACAAGGGCACCATCCCTGATGAGCACGTGCCCGACTTCGACCGGCGGTTCACCCTGGCGGCCGGGCTGTTGGAGCTGGCTGACCGCGAGTTCTCCACGATCCGCGACCGGCTCCAAGCCGGCATGACCAGTGAAAGCGACGAGTCCGAGGACGACGACCCGAGGATCAGCCCGCGCGAGCTGGCGGCGTTCCTGGCCGGGCAGTACTCAGACGCGGGTTGGTCGCGGACCGACCACTACGCCTGGATCTCAGGCCTCTTGCTGGAGTTGGGTGTGACCTCGCTGAGTGAGCTGAGCGAGGTGCTCCGACCGTTGGACACCGTCGCCCTCAACCAACGGATGGCCTACCGCTACCCGCCGGGTGCGGTGCGCCGCCTCGACGATGCGCTGCTCGCCGCCTTCCAGGAGCGTTACGTGGGGCTGCACGGCAACGCGGACCGTGTGGCGGCCCTGCGTTCCCGGCTGCAGAAGCTCGGTCCGGCGGAGACGCCAGTGGGGAAGGGATAACGCTCATGGAGAAGGACGCCGCTAGCACTTGGCGCACTGTGGCCCGGGGGATGGGTGGGGAGGACTACGCGCACGGGTTCGCGGCCGTCTTCGACCAGCGTGCCGCCGCGGGTGAGGACGTCCACGGTGAGGCCGCCTTCGTGGCGTCCCTGGTGGCACCGCCTGCGCTGGTGCTCGACGCAGGCTGTGGCACCGGCCGCGTTGCCGCGCGGCTGGCGGAGCTCGGCTACCACGTGGCGGGGGTCGACCTCGACGCCGAGATGATCGCGGTCGCGCACGAACGCGCTCCCGCACTCAGCTGGACCGTGGCTGGGCTGAGCGAGATGGACCTCGGTACGTCGTACGACGTCGTCGTACTCGCCGGCAATGTCATCCCGTTCGTCGAGCAGAGCGAGCTGCCCGAGGCCGTACGGCGTCTCGCGGCCCACACCAAACCGGGCGGGCTGGTCGTCTGTGGCTTCGGGTTCGACCAGAAGCACCTCCCTCCTGGCAGTCCCGTGGTTCCGCTCTCGGCCTACGACGAGGCCTGTGAGGCGGCAGGCCTGATCCTGGAGCACCGCTACGCGGGGTGGGGGCGCGAGGAGTACCAGGGAGCCGACGGAGGCTACGCCGTCAGCGTGCATCGCCGTGACTGACGAGCCGACGCCGGCGCAGCGGCTGATTCTGATCGTGATCGCGTTCGGCGCGACCGCGGTCGCCGTCGTCCTGTTGGTCCTGTTGGTGTCGGTGCTGTTCCGTTGATCCGCCGAGCGTCCGTGCCCAGGGACGTCACCGTTCCGTCAGGGTTGGTGCCTTGTCGGGCAGACCCTGAGGGTCGAGAGTCTTACCCATGACCGAATACGACTTCACTGGCCTGCGGGCGACGTACATCAACTGCACGCTGAAGCGCTCACCAGAGAAGAGCCACACCGAAGGCCTGGTCGACGCCAGCGCCGCCATCATGATGAAGCATGGCGTGGGTGTCGAGGTGGTGCGTGCCATCGACCTCGACATCGCTACCGGGGTCTATACCGACATGCGCGAGCACGGCTGGGCGACGGACATGTGGCCCGAGATCTACCAGCAGGTGATGGAGAGCGACATCCTGGTGCTGGCCGGTCCGATCTGGCTCGGTGACAACAGCAGCGTGATGAAGAAGGTCATCGAGCGGCTGTACGGCGGCAGCGGCGAGCTGAACGAGCAGGGGCAGTACGCCTACTACGGCCGGGTCGCTGGGGCGCTGATCACCGGCAACGAGGACGGCATCAAGCACTGCACGCAGAACATCCTCTACTCCCTGCAGCACATCGGTTACACGATCCCACCGCAAGCCGATGCCGGCTGGATCGGCGAGGCGGGACCGGGGCCCTCGTACCTCGACCCCGGCAGCGGGGGCCCGGAGAACGACTTCACCAACCGCAACACCACGTTCATGACGTGGAACCTGATGCACCTGGCCAAGCTCCTCAAGGACTCCGGTGGCATTCCGGCCTTCGGAAACCAGCGCTCGGAGTGGGACGCGGGCTCGCGGTTCGACTACGAGAACCCCGAGTACCGCTAGGCCAGTCGACGTGGCCTGCTACCACCAGCCCTGGCGCCGCGCCCAGCGCAGCAGAGTTCCGCTCATCACGGCCATCACCGCTAGGACCGCGAACAGCTGCGCCCAGTGCGTCTCGCCGTTGACGATCACGTTCATCCCGTAGATCGACGCGATAGCGGTGATGGGCAGGGTCACGGCCGCGATCACGGCCAAGCGCTCCATCGCCACGGTCATCTTGGTGTGGACCTTGGTCTGGTAGAGCTCGATCACGCCGAAGAGGAACTGGGACTCCCCGTCGGCGATCGAGCGGACCCGGTCGAACTGGTCGGCCAGGTCATGGATCAGCGGGCGGTCGACCTCGTTCAGCCAGCGGTCGAACATCAGGATCCGAGCGAACACGTCGTGCGACTGGGCGGCCATCGTCCGGGCGGTGATCAGCTCGTGCCGGACCAGGAACATCTGCTCCAGGAGCGCCTCGGGCTCCCGCAGCTTGGACGCCATGACCTCCTGCTCCAGTCCGGGCAGCTTCTCGGCCACCTGGCTGATCAGCCCGCGCTGCCGCCGGGCGATCGCCGAACCGATGGCGTAGGCGACCTTGGTCGGGGAGGCCGCGTCGAGCCTGCCTTCGCGGACTCGGCGCAGCACGGACTCGGTCTCCTGCAGGGCCTCGACGGGGTCGACCCTGGGGTTCAGCGGACCGTGCACGGTGACCAGGAAGTTGCGTCCGATCACCACGTCAAGCTCGAGCAGGTGCACATGCCCCGCGGCGCCCAGCAGCGGGGAGAACAGCACCAGGAAGATGTACCCCTCGTAGGCGTGCACCGTCGGCACGTGGTTGCGCACCTGGCAGGCCTCGAGCGCCTTGGGGTGCACCTTGAAGACATCGGTGAGCACCTGGACCGCTTCGTCGTCGATGACGGGAATGTCCACCCAGACGAACCCGTCGGAGCCACCCAACAGATCGGGCAGATCGCTCGCGGAGCAGTCCGTGACAGTCGTCGGACCGAGGAGTCGCACATCCATTGGCCAAGACTGTCGGCTGCCGGGGCCCATGTGAAGACGTGAGACACCTGTCTCACCCTGTTGTGAGCCTCGGGCGCCAACGCCTAGTCTCCGGCGAGTGAAGATCGCTGTAGCAAAGGAGACCCGCGAGGGTGAGACTCGCGTGGCGCTGGTCCCGGAGTTGGTCGGCAAGCTGACCTCGCTCGGGTACGTCGTCGCTGTCGAGCCCGGAGCGGGCGAAGGGGCCCTGCACTCCGACGAGCAGTACGTCGCAGCCGGTGCCGAGATCTCGCAGGACGCGCTCGAGGGTGCCGTCCTGGTCGTCTCGGTGAACCCGCTCGACTCATCGACCGTACGACGGCTGACCGCCGGGACGTCGACTGTCTCGTTCCTGCCGACCAACCAGCAACCAGAGCTCGTCAAGGACTTCCGGGACCTGGGGTTGACGTCGTTCGCGATGGAGCTGGTCCCGCGAATCTCGCGCGCCCAGTCCATGGACGCGCTGTCGTCGCAGGCTCTGGTGTCGGGGTACCGCAGTGCCATCGTGGCCGCCGGCATGCTGCGTCGCTTCTTCCCGCTGAACATGACCGCCGCAGGAACCGTCCCTCCAGCCGAGGTGGTCGTCCTCGGCGCCGGCGTGGCAGGGCTTCAGGCGATCGCCACCGCCAAGCGGCTCGGGGCGGTCGTCAAGGCCTACGACGTGCGAGCGGCCGCGGCCGAGGAGATCCGCTCCATGGGCGCCCAGGCGATCGACCTGGAGCTCGAGACGCTCGAGGGCGCGGGCGGGTACGCACGGGAGATGACGCAGGACCGCGCCCAACGGCAGATGGACGCCCTCGCGCCGTACATCGCGAGTGCTGACGCGTTGATCACGACTGCGGCCGTTCCCGGTCGTCAGGCACCGCTGCTGGTCACCTCGGCCATGGTCGAGCAGATGAAGCCAGGCTCCGTGGTCGTCGACCTCGCTGCCGAGACCGGCGGGAACGTCGAAGGATCGGTGGCCGGCGAGGTCGTCAAGATCGGGAACGCCCAGGTATGGGGCGGGCTGAACGTACCGGCCCAGCTCCCGACCCCAGCGTCGCGGCTGTACGCACAGAACGTCGTCAACCTCGTCACCCTCATGACGTCCACCGGGGAGGACGGCGTGGGCGCTTTCGCCCCTGACTTCTCCGACGAGATCGTCTCCGGCTCGTGCGTGACGCACGAGGGCGCAATCATGCACGAGCCCACCCGTACGGCTATCGAGGGACAAACCGAGGGAGGCGTCGCCTGATGGACGAGTCCATTGTCTGGCTGACCATCTTCATCCTGAGCGTCTTCGTCGGCATCGAGGTGATCTCGAAGGTCTCCTCGACCCTGCACACCCCGCTCATGTCCGGAGCCAACGCGATCCACGGCATCATCCTGCTCGGCGCGATCCTGGTCACCGGCAACACAGACAACACCTTCGCGTTGATCGTCGGCCTGTTCGCCATCGTGCTCGCCACGGTGAACATGGTCGGCGGCTTCGTCGTCACCGACCGGATGCTGCAGATGTTCACGCGCAAGAAGCCCGCTGCCAAGAAGGAGGCCGGGGCGTGATCGACACCTGGGTCCAGTTCGTCTACCTGCTCTGCGCCGTCTGCTTCATCCTCGCGCTCAAGGGCCTGTCGGGTCCCAAGACCGCCCGTAGCGGCAACCTGGTGGGCGCCGGAGCGGCAGTCGTGGCCTGCATCCTGCCCTTCATCTACGTCGACAACCTGCAGCACATCCCGCTGATCCTGGTGGCGATCGCGGTGGGTACCGCCGGTGGGGTCTTCGGCGCGCGGAAGGTCCAGATGACCCAGATGCCGCAGATGGTGGCGTTGTTCAACGGCGTCGGCGGCGGTGCTGCGGCGCTGGTCGCGCTTCTCGAGCTCGACGAGATCCTCCATGCCTTCGAAGGCGTTCACGACCAGATCCCGTCATTCGACCTGGTGGCCACCGCCTTCACGGTCTTCGTCGGCTCGGTTTCCTTCGCCGGGTCGCTCGTCACGTTCGCCAAGCTTCAGGAGCTGATGACCTCCCGTCCTGTGGTCTTCCCCGGCCTGCCGGTCGCCTTCGGAGCCGGAATCGTCGCTGCCCTGGTCCTCTCGGTTCTGACCGTGACCAACCCGACGATCTTCATCGGCATCGTCCTCCTGGTCGTCGGCCTGGTCTTCGGCCTGCTGCTCGTGCTTCCGGTGGGTGGCGCAGACGTGCCGATCGTGATCTCGCTTCTCAACGCCTTCACCGGTCTGACGGTCGCCGCGGGCGGCTACGTCCTGTCCAACACCGTGCTGCTGGTGGCAGGGACCCTGGTCGGTGCCGCGGGTACCTTCCTGACGATGCTGATGGCCAAGGCCATGGGTCGTTCGGTCGCCAACATCATGTTCGGCGCGCTCAAGGGGGGCTCAACGCTCGGTGGCGGCGAGGCATCGGACCGGCCGGTCAAGTCGGCGGGGCCCGAGGACGTCGCGATCCTGTTGGCCTACGCGCACAAGGTCATCATCGTGCCGGGCTACGGACTCGCCGTCGCGCAGGCCCAGCACACCCTTCGTGAGCTGGTCGACGTCCTCATCGGCAAGGGCATCGAGGTCGACTATGCGATCCACCCGGTTGCCGGTCGCATGCCTGGCCACATGAACGTGCTCCTGGCCGAGGCGCAGGTGCCCTACGAACAGCTCATCGAGATGGACGACATCAACAGCGACTTCAGGCACACCGACGTGGTCCTGGTGGTCGGCGCGAACGACGTGGTCAACCCGGCAGCGAAGACGACCCCCGGCGCCCCCATTTACGGCATGCCGATCCTGAACGCGGACGAGGCTCAGCAGGTCGTCTTCATGAAGCGGTCCATGCGGCCAGGGTTCGCGGGCATCGAGAACGAGCTGCTCTTCGACCCGAAGACCACGCTGCTGTTCGGCGACGCGAAGGACAGTCTCAGCAAGCTGCTCAAGGCAGTCGAGTCGCTCTGACCTGTGGCCGCTGGCGCACCCGCCTGGACAGGGGCACAGCAGCCGCGGCTCAGCCGACGACGCCGTAGAGGCGGTCGCCCGCGTCGCCAAGACCGGGGACGATGTAGCCCTTGTCGTTGAGCCTCTCGTCCATGCCGGCGGTCACCACGGTCACCGGGACGTCCAGACCGGTCAGGCCGCGCTCCAGGTTCGCGCAGCCCTCAGGCGCGGAGAGCAGGCAGATCGCGGTGATGTCGTCGGCGCCGCGCTTGACCAGGAACTGGATCGCCGCGGCCAGGGTGCCGCCGGTGGCGAGCATCGGGTCCAGGACGTAGCACTGCCGACCGGAGAGGTCGTCGGGCAGGCGTTCGGCGTACGTCGACGCCTCGAGGGTCTCCTCGTTGCGAACCATGCCCAGGAAGCCGACCTCGGCCGTGGGCAGCAGGCGCATCATGCCGTCGAGCATGCCGAGTCCGGCGCGCAGGATCGGCACGACCAGCGGCTTCGGCGCGGCGAGCTTGACCCCCTCGGTGGTGGCCACGGGCGTTGTCACGCTCACCTTCTCGACGCGCACGTCTCGGGTCGCCTCGTAGGCGAGCAGGGTCACCAGCTCGTCGGCAAGGCGTCGAAACGTCGGGGAGTCGGTGCGCTCGTCGCGAAGCGTTGTGAGCTTGTGCGAGATGAGCGGATGGTCGGCAACGTGAACACGCATGCGCAAAACCTAACCCGTGGTAACGGGGTGGTGCGATGGGTGCGGCTCTGTCACCCTTGAAAGTCAACGGGGCAACGTAGTGCGACGGCTGGAGGGATCGATGTCGGCAGACTCCGACGCGAACGCTGAGGGAGTGGATTTCGCGCTCGCCGCGTATCGCGAGGAAGGCGTCTGGCAGGTCGAGGAGATCCCTCACGACCGGCTGGGTGGCGTCGCCGAGCTGGCCACCGAGCTGCGGCGCTATCCCGGTGACTTCGGCGCCCTCGGGATGATCTCCATCGACGAGGACTTCTTCCTGCTCGTGCGGGTCGCCGGTGCCGCCATACGCATGCTGCTCTCCGACATCACGGCCGCGAGCGAGTGGCCCATCGCTCGCTCGGTGGTCGACGAGCTCGACCTGCCGATGCCGGACGATGACGACGACCCTGTCCCGGCGGGGGATCTCGGCATCGTGGGAGACCTCGGGCTGGACGCGATGGACATGGGTGCGCTCCTGGACGACCTCGACGCCTACCCCGACGAGATCCTCGGCGAGATCGCGGCCAAGCTCGGCTTCGGCACGCAGTACGACGAGCGGGTCGGCGCCAACGCTCAGTGACCGCTCACTCCTGGGACGACGCCATGAGGCTCGCGTTGGCCGAAGCGCGGGCAGCGATGGACAGCTCGGACGTTCCGGTGGGGGCCGTAGTCCTGTCCGCGACCGGCGAGGTGATCGGCCGTGGTCGTAACGAACGGGAGCTGCGGGCTGACCCCACCGCGCATGCAGAGGTGGTCGCGCTGCGCGAAGCAGCCCAGAGGCTGGGTAGCTGGCGGCTCAGCGGTTGCACCCTGGTCGTGACGCTGGAGCCGTGCACCATGTGTGCGGGGGCGATCGTGCTGTCCCGGGCCGACCGGCTCGTCTTCGGTGCCTTCGACGAGAAGGCAGGTGCCGTCGGGTCGCTGTGGGACGTGCTGCGTGACCGGAGGCTCAACCATCGGCCCGAGGTGCTCTCGGGTGTCCTGGCCGACGAGTGCGGCGTCCTGCTCGCGGACTTCTTCGCGTCCCAGCGCTAGGCGCGGCCACCCGCGGCTCGACCTGTGCTCAGGAGCCCTGGCTGTCCCCGCCCAGGATCTGAGTGAGGCGGCGCTTGGGAACGCCGCCGAACTTCTCGCGCACTCGGAGCAGGTGGTTGCGGGCGGTGCCCACGGTGATGTGAAGCGCCTCGGCGATCTCCGAAGCGGTGTGTCCCTGGGCGGCCAGCGCCGCGACCTCTCGTTCGCGCACGGTGAGCCCCGCGCTCGGGACGTTGCGCTGGCTCTGCGGGACGCCGACGTGCCCGTTCCCGCGGTGGAGCCTGCGCTCGCGGAGGACGCTCGCCAAAGACCGGTCGGCGCCGCTGCTGCTGAAGAGCTCGACCGCCTGCTGCCTGAGTCGGTTGCCATCCCCGGCCGCGGGCGCGACGCGGGCTGCCGCGTGCAGCGCCTGACCGCTGGTCACTGGCTCGTGGAGCTGCGCGAACCGCTCGGCTGCCTCGCGTAGCTGGGGATAGCCCTGCCTGCCGGCGAGCAGCCCGGTGACGAACAGGTGCACCGCCTCACCGCGCGGGTAGGACGGCCACTGGTCCGCCAAGAGGTCGTAGGCCGAACGGGCTGAGTCCGGGGCGTGCTGGGCCATCACCAGCACGAGGTCCTCCCAGCCGAACCGGATGCCGATCCGATGGGCCTGTTCGACCGCGGCGCTGAGGTCGCGCATCGGGTTCGGTTCCTGGCGCGCGTGACGGATCGCCGCCTGGACGGCCCTGGCCAGCCACAGCATCTGCAGGTCGTGCTGGAAGCGCTCGAGAGTCCCGTCGATAACGTGAGTGGTCAGCTTCCCGTGACGTTCGAGATCGGCTGCGGCGGTGGCGACCTGGGCGAACGCATCATCGTGTCCGGCGGCGAGGACCTCGACCTGAGTGAGCTGGCCGGTCCGCCAAGCGAGGAGGGTCTGCGCGGACTCGAAACGGGTGGACCAGCTCGGCCCGCGGGAGAGCAGCTTGCCTTCGCTGAGCACCCGTCGGGCGGATGCGTAGTCGCCGTGCTGGTAGGCGGTGAGCGCCCAGTTGTGCTGGTTCAGCGAGGCGACCTCCGAGGTCAACGAGTCGGTCGCTGACGGCAGGGCCTGGGCCGACTGCTCCCAGTGGGTGAGCGCATCGGGTCGGTCGTAGTAGGTCTCGGTCGCCGCGAGCCGCCCCGCGCAGAAGGCGATGGCCCATGGGTCCTGCAGCCGCTCAGCCAGCTCGAGCGCCTGCAGCCCGAGGCGGACCCGGTAGTCGGGGCTCACCGCGTCGTCTCTGACCCAGCACAGCTCACCCAGCGTCACTGCCTGACCGCGGAGATCTCCGGCGATCGCGAACTCACCCAGGGCACGAGAGAGGAACTCCGTGCTGTCCACCGCTGTCGCCGTACGCCCTCGCTGGAACAGCAGCGCTCCGCGCGCGGACGGTGAGTCGACCGAGGCAGCCAAGGACTCCAGGAACTCCTGGAAGTCGAGAACCCGCCGGGCCCACGCCGAGATCACCACCGCCATCTCGCCGACCGCCACCCGGTCGTCGTCGGCACCCTCGCCTAGCTCCGCGGCGACGCCGCGCAGCAGGTCGAGCGACCAGCCCGTCTCGCCGCGGAGCGCGGCGGACTCCGCGCGCTGGAGCGCCTCGACGACGCCGGGCGACACCTGCTCGGCGAACGAGGCCATCATCGACTGGGAGGAGACCCGCCTCGGCGGGGGCTTGTTCATGGCGATGTGACAAACATATATGCAGTTTCCGCTCATATCTAGGGTGCGTCGGGCGTCGTTTGATGAGTTACCGCTCCAGCGCTCTCGGGCGCCCCCTCTTGGAGGATCGCTACATGAACCGGCTCCACGCACTAGCGGCAGCTACCGCTGCCTTCGGCCTGACGATCGTCGGCCTCCAGACAGCCGAGGCTTCGTCCCCGGCGTCCAGCACGCTTGCTCCACCGGCCGGTGGCCAGGAGACCTCGACCGCCATGTGGTCGGGAGGGCCTTACACCCAGGCCGTCCTGGACCCGGTGTTGTGCACCCCGGCCAGCTGTGACAGCCACGAGATCAACCTGAACGTCCCCGACGACTTCTGGTCCACCCACACCGGAGACGTGAAGGTCTCCATCAAGTGGGCCGACTCGGCCAACGACTTCGACATGTACGTCTACGACTCAGCCGGCAACGAGGTGAAGCACAGCGCCCAGGGAGGCACCGACAGTGAGTCGGTGAACCTCGGTGAGCTGGCCCCGGGCTCGTACTCGGTTCAGGTCGTCCCCTACCTGGTCACAGACGCGTCGTACACCGGCACGGCCACGCTGACCGCAGCCGACCTGGGTGGAGCGATGGCCTACCCCGAGTCGCGCAAGGCCGTCGAGGACGAGCTCGTCGTCGACTACCCGCTGAACGTGGTCTTCGTGGGTCGCAAGCCCAGCGCCGCCGAGGTCGCTGAGCTGCGCAAGTCGATCCCGGACAACTACAAGCCACCGGTGGCCACCAAGTCCACCGCCTCCGGCGAGCTCACTCAGACCGGGGCGGGCCTGCTGAACTGGAACAAGGACCACATCTCGGGGGACCCCTACTTCCTGGGGATCACCTACCGCTACGAGCTCAACATCCTCCAGGCCTCTGACGCCTACGCGAAGGCGCTCTTCGAGGTCGCCAAGAAGAACACGGCGCAGGCGCAGGAGTACCGCACCGGCCGCAGCCGGGCCCAGCACCAAGCCGCGTACGACGCCCAGTACGGCAACCTTCGGGTGGTCGCCAAGGGCGGCGACCCGTCGTACAAGGTGCTCGAGCCGACCAAGACCGACCTGGTCGACGCCATCGCCGTCGAGGACTGGATGTTCGAGTCCCGCTTCGACACCCAGTGGGACTGCGCCTTCACCAACACCGAGACGGGCGCGTGCTCGGACCCGTCCGTCATCGCGCCGGACAGGCAGGCGTACCACGACCCGTACTACGACCGGGACGGGCTGAACCTCGACCGGATGCCGCAGGGTCTGAACAAGGGTTCGTCGTTCTTCTTCCTCGACACCTTCACGCCGGACTATGCGAACAACTACTTCCGCAGCAACGCGTACCACACCTTCGGCATCGACAAGGTGATCGACGGCAAGATCGTGCCCAAGCCGATCGAGGAGGGTGGTTCCTGGCGAATCACCGACCCCGACACCAACGCCTGGGACGGCCTTGACTACGCACGCACCTGGGGTGGCCGCTACCGCTTCCACTTCATCGACCTGGGCGCTGCGCCCAACGACTACGAGTCTGCCTCGTGGGCCGGCGCCGGAGTGGGCATGTCCAGCGACTACCCGCACGGTGACCCGCCGATCTGGCACTACGACGCTGACCCGCTCTGGCAGCAGCCGGGCGACCGCTGCACCACCGAGGTCGGCCCGGTCTTCGGCGAGAGCCTGCCGTACAACAACGACACGCCGTGCCGGCTGATGCCGCGCCTGGGTCGCGACGTTGCCTACGGGCTCTTCTTCCGGTCGACCGCCGGCTACCTCTACCGGCCGATCCCGCGCGGAGACGTCTACTGGCTGGCGGTCTCGAACTGGACCGACTTCTACTCACGCCCGCAATGGGTCAACGGCCAGCTCACCAGCGCGCCCTGGTACGGCACCTGGTGGACCGACCCGGACAAGCTCTACAAGATCGGCAACGTCGCGGACGGAACGCAGCAGGACGACACGCTGCGCTGGCTGTCCAGCGCGACGCCGTACGCCCGCTGGGTGGGCCGCAAGGGCGAGGAGATCCCGCTCTACGACCCGACCAGCAACCGCCCGACCGGCGAGGTTCTGGACACCTCCCCCAAGTACGAGGACCTTCCCGCGCCGGAGCACCACGTCTACACCGACGGTGGTGACACGGAACTGGTCCCCGAGCCGCTGTACGGCGGTGAGCACGAGCATGCCCAGTACGGCGACAGCACGGTCGACCTGACCGCGGTCTCGAACGCACTGGAGAAGGCGAAGGCTCACGGTGTCTTCGGGTTCGGCTACGACGACTCGGTCAGCCATGAGTCGTTCCGCGACTTCATCGACGCCAACCGGGCCGGTATCGCGGACCAGGTCGAGGGTGTGAACACCATCCCCTCGGTGAACATGGTCTTCGAGAAGGCCTACACCTGGGCGCTTCCGGCCATCGTCGGTGGTATCGCCGTCGGCACGGCCGATGGCGAGGCCTGGGGCGTGATGAACAACGTCAACGACCGTTTCAAGTGGTCGGAGTCGCACTACCCGGGTGTCCAGCCGGGCGATGCGCCCGGATCCAAGCGGTCCATGACCGACGCGTCCCTGCCGTCGCAGGACTCGGGTGGTGGCTTCTCGTACACGATCGAGCACGAGGCGGCTCACAACCTCGGCCTGTCTCACCCGCACGACGGTTCGTACGGCGTCGACCGCTGCCCGGCCGACCACCCGAAGGCGGGCCAGTGGGCCTGCTACTGGTCCGGCCTGGGCTGGATGTACGACATCTCAGCGGCGCCGACGACCTACGCCATCCCCTACCGTCCGTACGAGGTGGAGGACCAGGACAACCTGCAGCGTGGTCACGTGGCGGAGTACCTCCTGGCAGCTCAGGACGCTCTGCGCGACCGTCTCTCCAAGGAGAACGCTGCTGGCCGGACCACTCCGAGTGCGGGCTGGGAAGCCGACTTCGCTCGGATGAAGCAGTGGCGTTCCCAGGCGGGTCAGCTGTTCCGCAAGGGTGACTACCTGCACGCCGAGTACGCCGCACGCAACTCGTCGCTCGCCGCTCGCGGCTTCGCACAGACGGCTGCCAACACGAGCGCACCCAGGCTCGTCGAGGCTGGGCAGGTCTACTACTTCGACATCAACCCGCAGGGCGACGGGACTACTCCGAAGCAGGCGAACCTAACCCCGACCGGCCTGGAGGCCGCGCAGCCGGCCAAGAAGCTGACGACGCTGTCGGCGACGGTGACCAACTCGGGCTCCGTTGCAGCCAGCGGAGTTCTGGTGGAGTTCCGCGACGGAACCGACCTGGTCGGGACCAGCGCAGCGGTTGACCTGGCGGCTGGGGCGACGAAGACCGTGACCCTCAGCTGGGACACCAAGTCCGTCAAGGGTGACCGGATGATCAGCGCGGTCGTCGACCCGACGAACACGGTGGTGGAGTCGGACGAGACCGACAACACCATCACCAGGACGATCACGGTGAGGGGTAACAAGGTCACCAACGGCTCGTTCGAGCAGTCGGCCGGCGGTGCCCAGCCCGATGGCTGGACCTCGTCGGGTGCGACGTACGACACCAGCGGTGCGCACTCCACGGACGGCTCCGACTCGATCGGTCTCGCCGGCGGGCGCGTCACTCCTGCGTCGATCACCAGCTCGGCGATCCAGGTGGTCGCGGGCAAGACCTACCAGCTGGCCTCTGATGTGAGCGGTGCTGCTGGGCTGCCGGTGGTCTCGGTGAGCTACCTCGACGGTGCAGGCGCTCCGGTGAAGGTCAGCTCGATCGTCACCGGGCTCGACTCCCAGACCGGGTCTTTGACCGGACAGCTCACGGTGCCCGCCGGAGCGTCTCAGCTGCGTCTGACCTTCGCGGCGCCGTCGACGCTGCAGAAGGGCAAGACGCTGTGGCTGGACGACGTCTGGCTGTGGTGACCGCTCGCTGATCCATCGTTCGACCACGAGGAGCACCACGGAAGCGGCTTGCCAGCAACCGTGGTGCTCCTTCGTCGTCTCCGGGGTGGTGGCGTTGCTGAGCGGATTTCAGCCTCGGCTGCCGCTCCGGTAACCTACTCCGCGGTGGCGTGTCCGAGCGGCCTAAGGAGCACGCCTCGAAAGCGTGTGTGGGGGTAACTCCACCGTGGGTTCAAATCCCACCGCCACCGCCAATGTGATGTCTCAAGACATCTGCAAGGTCCGAACCTCCGGAAGTGGGTTCGGACCTTTGCCAATTCTGGGTCGGCAGTCCTGGCTGGTGTCGATGGTGAGCCTATGCCCTAGTATCTGCGTATGCATGCAGGTAACGAGGCAGAGGGGCTGCTGCCCCTTGAACAGGCCGACCTCGCTGCCGAGGTGTTCCGAATGCTCGCCGACTCAACGCGAGTACGGCTGCTCTGGGCGATGCTCGACAAGGAACTACCGGTCAATGAACTGGCAGACCTGGTGGGCAAGCCCGCGGCCTCGGTGTCACAGCACCTTGCCAAGTTGCGGATGGCCCGACTCGTGCGGACCCGCCGTGAGGGGACACAAGTCTTCTACCGAGTCGAGAACGACCACGTAGGACGGCTTGTGCGTGACGCCGTTCTCAACGCCGAGCACGCCGGGCCGGACGTGCCACGGCATCACAGGGATGACGCCAGGTCCGTGCGCCCGGCCCGCCGCGGTGCGAAGTGAGCCACGATCCCGGCGCCGGGGACCGTGATGGACAAGGCAGTTCGCACGAGCGCGAAGACACCCCGGACGGCCGACGTGGCCTGCGAGACCGCGTGACCCATGCGCTTCGCCCGCACTCTCACGACGCCGCAGACTCCCTTGATGCCGCGCTGGAGTCCAGCGGGCAGGGCATCCGGGCAGTCAAGCTGAGCTTGGTCGCGCTCGGTGTGACCTCGATGGCGCAGCTCGGGGTGGTGGCGATCTCCGGGTCAGTGGCGCTGCTGGCCGACACCATCCACAACTTCTCTGACGCGTTGACCGCATTGCCGCTCTGGCTCGCCTTCGCCATCGGCCGACGTGCGCCGACGCGGCGCTACACCTACGGTTACGGACGGGCAGAGGACCTGGCCGGGCTCTTCGTCGTCGCGATGATCGCTCTGTCCGCCGTGGTGGCGGGGTATCAGTCGATCGCCCGTTTGATCGACCCGCGGCCCGTTGATCATCTCGGTTGGGTTGCTCTCGCCGGACTCGTCGGTTTCCTGGGGAACGAGGCTGTCGCCATCTTCCGGATCCGGGTCGGTCGACGGATAGGCTCCGCGGCCCTGGTCGCGGACGGTCTGCACGCTCGCACAGACGGATTCACCTCGTTGGCCGTCGTGATCGGCGCCGCCGGTGTCGCCGCGGGCTGGCAAGCGGCCGATCCCATCGTCGGCCTGGTGATCACACTGGCGATCCTCGTCATCCTGCGGTCGGCAGCCAGGGACATCTTCCGCCGACTGATGGACGCGGTCGACCCTGCCCTGATTGAGGCGGCCGAAACCAGCTTGGCGGCTATCCCGGGTGTCGTGGCCGTACGTCGGGTCAGGATGCGCTGGATCGGTCACGCGATCCATGCCGACGCCGATCTCGACATCGATAGCAACACCTCGCTCGCCGAGGCCCACCAGCTCGCCCACTACGCCGAGCACGAGCTGACCCACGCCGTGCCGAAGCTGGCCAGCGCCGTGGTCCACGCCTACCCCGCTGGGCACATGTGAGCCCTCGATGACTGCGGTCGGGACCAAGCAGTCTCCACGGACGGGCCAGGATCATGGTGCTGCCAGGACCTGCCCACAATGGATCTGGGCCGAGTTCGCCGCGTCCGAACGGTCTCAGAGGCCGAGGTCGCGGCCGATGAGCTCCTTCATGATCTCGTTGGAGCCGGCCCAGATCTTCGAGACTCGGGCGTCGCGCCAGGCACGTCCGACGCGGTACTCGTTCATGTAGCCGTAGCCGCCGTACAGCTGGAGGCAGGCGTCCAGGACGTCGTTCTGTACGTCGGCGCACCACCACTTGACCTTGGCCGCGTCCACCGGGGTGAGCTCGCCCTTGGTGTGGGCCTGCACCGCGTTGTCCAGGAAGCCACGGGTCACCTCGATCTTGGTGACCAGCTCGGCGAGCAGGAACTTGTTGTACTGGAACGAGCCGATCGCTTGACCGAAAGCCTTCCGCTCCTTGACGTACTCCAGCGTCTCGTCGAGGATCTGCGCCGCCTGGGCGATGTTGCCGATGGCATTGGAGAGCCGCTCCTGCGGCAGCCAGTTCATCATGTGGATGAAGCCCATGTTGAGCTCACCGATGAGGTTGTCACCGGGGACCCGGACGTCCTCGAAGAAGAGCTCGGCGGTGTCGGACTCGTCCTGACCGACCTTGTCGAGCTTGCGGCCGCGGGTGAAGCCCGCCATGCCGGTCTCCACGGCGAACAGCGAAATCCCCTTGGCGCCCTTGGACGGGTCGGTCCGCGCGGCGACGACCACCAGGTCAGCGGAGTACCCGTTGGTGATGAAGGTCTTGGAGCCGTTCAGGATCCAGTCATCGCCGTCGGGTACGGCGGTCGTCTTGAGCGCGGCGAGGTCCGAGCCCCCGGAGGGCTCGGTCATGCCGATGGCGCACAGAATGTCACCAGAGACGAAGCCGGGCAGCCAGCGCTTGCGCTGCTCCTCGGTGGTCAGCTCGACCAGGTACGGCGCGACGATGTCCGCGTGGATGCCGTGGCACGAGCCCAGCGACATCGACACCTTGCCGAGCTCCTCGCACAACACCGCGTTGTACCGAAAGTCGCCGGCCGCGGAGCCGCCGTACTCCTCGGGAATCTCCAGACCAAGCAGCCCCGCCTCGCCGAAGGCGAGCCACATCTTGCGGGGGAACTGCTTGGACTCGATGTAGCTCTCCCAGTTCGGCTTGACCTCCCGGTCCAGGAAGCTCCGTACCGAGTCGCGGAATGATTCGTGGTCTGCATCGAAGATGTCGCGCTTCATGCCGGACAGATTACCGACCGGTAGCGATCGGCGAGAGGGAGAGTGTCACAGGTCACTCGGGTCGACCGTGACGATCGGCTCCGACGTGGGCTGGTCTGATCCACCTGTGGGTTCGGCAGTCACCGCAAGCTCGCCCTCAGCCGGGATCAGCTCCACGGCATCGGTGGAGTCGTCCATGACGTCGAGCGACTGGGCTCCGGCGTCGGTGACCAGCCAGAGCTGGTAGACGCGGTCCCGTGGGAGAGGCGGCATGTCCGCGCCGTCCACCGCGATGCGGCCGAGCCGCTTCGAGATGCCGATGCGCACCTGGCCCCCGTCCAGTGCGATGGACTTCACCCGGGCGTCGCTCGAGCCGAAGACGTCGGAGGCGGTGATGGCCACCGGTCCGTCGCTCATCTCACGGGCGGTGACGCCGATCCCGACGAGGGCCACGACGGCAGCCGCGGCGGCCAGCAGGCGTGGCGCCCACCTCGGCCGTACGGCGGGCACGACCCGCGGCGTCAGCGGCGGAAGCTGCTGAGTGCGTTCCACCGCAGCCAGCACACGAGTGCGCAGGTGGGCGGGCGGAGCGACCGCCGAGTTCTCGGCGAGCGCCGCGGTGGCGTGCCTGAGCGCGTCCACCTCCTCGCGGCAGCTCTCGCAGCGTGCGAGGTGGCCTTCGAAGAGGGAGCGCTCGTCGTCGTCGATCGCGTCGAGGACGTACGCGCCGGACAGGGTGTGGATGTCAGGACTCATTGTTGGCCTCCAAGCAGTCGCGAAGGCGAATCAGGCCGTCTCGCATGCGGGTTTTGATGGTGGGAAGCGGACGCTCGAGCAGCGTCGCAACCTGCGGATAGGTGTAGCCCTGGAAGTAGGCCAGTCGTACCGACTCCAGCTGGAGCGGGGTGAGGGCCTCCAGACAGCGGTGCACGTCCTCGCGTTCTCCGGCGGCCACCACCTCGTCCTCGGGACCGGCCACGACGTCCGTCTCCTGCTGCGCGACCTTCTGCTCGCGAGCCCGGGAGGCCTCGGAGGACCTGACCGCATCCACGGCTCGGCGGTGCGCCATCGTCAGTACCCAGGTGCGGGCGTGGCCGCGCTTGCGGTCGAAGCGCGTCGCCTGCCGCCATACGTCGAGGAACACCTCCTGGGTGACCTCCTCGGCCCGTGCCGGGTCCCGTACGACGCGGCGAGCCAGGCCGTAGACCGGTGCCGAGAGCGCGCTGTAGAGGGCGTCGAAGGCTGCGACCTCCCCGCGGGCGACCCGCTCGAGCAGCGCATCCGGACTGGCCGGCGGCTCGTTCGGGACGAGTCGCAGCGCGGTTCCTGCGGGCACGGCTACCTCCTGGTGTGGTCCAACGACACCACAAGTTCGTGGCTGCGGGACAAGTGGATTGCTGGGACCCGGGACCAATCTTCCACCTGGCCGGCCACGAACGGTCTCTATGAGACGAATCCTTTGGGGAGCAACAGCGGGAGTCACGGCCGGCGGCGCCGGAGTCGGCGCCAGCGAGGCGATGGCAGCCGTACTGAACGGCGTCACCTCGCCTTCGCTTGCGGTGGCCAACCGGATCATCGACTGGACACCGCGACCTCTCAAGGAGTTCGCGATCGAGCAGTTCGGCACCAAGGACAAACCGATCCTGCTGGGCAGCATCATCGTCGGCATGGTCCTGGGACTGGCCGTTGCCGGGATCCTCGGAACCCGCGACCGCCGCTGGGGCTTCGCCGCGTTTGGCGCGCTGGCTGCGGTGGCTGGTGCCCTGGTCGTCGCCGACCGCGCTTCGACCGCTGGGACGGCAACTCGGCTTATCCCGGTCCTGGTGCTCGGAGTCGTCTCGATCCTGGCGCTGCGCTGGCTGCTCGGCCTGATGGGTCGCCCCGAGGCCCAAGCGCCGGCCGGGTTCGACCGCAGGGCCTTCCTGATGGCAGCAGGGACGGCTGGAGCCGTCGCGGTCGCGGGCGTCGCATCCGGGCAGACCCTGCTCAAGAAGGGAACGGGCCGTGCCTCTGTGCGCATCCCCACCCCGGCCTTCGCCGCGGCCCCGCTTCCCGCCGGTAGCGAGCTCGGCCTTCCGGGGCTGACGTCCTACATCACCTCGAACAAGGAGTTCTACCGCGTCGACACCGCACTGAGCGTGCCTCGCGTCGCTGTGAACGGCTACCGGCTGAAGATCGGCGGACTGGTCGACAAGCCCGTCGAGCTCTCCTTCAAGGAACTGCTCGACCTTCCGCTGGTCGAGCGAAGGATCACCCTCACGTGTGTCTCACAGCCGGTCGGCGGCCCGTACGTCGGCAACGCCACCTGGATCGGGGTGCGGACCAAGGACCTGCTGGAGCTCGTCGGCGTCAAGGGCGGGGCGGATGCGGTCAAGTCGACGAGTGTCGACGGCATGACGATCGGTACGCCGTTGACGGCCCTGACCGACGACCGCGACGCGATGATCGCCATAGCGATGAACGGTGAGCCGTTGCCGCTGGAGCACGGCTTCCCGGTTCGCATGGTCGTCCCGGGCCTGTACGGCTATGTCTCGGCCACCAAGTGGCTCACCGAGCTGGAAGTCACCCGCTTCGCCGACTTCAAGGCCTACTGGAGCACCCGCGGGTACGCCGAGGAGGCGCCCATCAAGACCGGAAGCCGGATCGACGTACCGAAGTCCTTCGCCCGGGTGAAGGCGGGACCGACCCCGGTCGCCGGCGTCGCGTGGGCGCAGCAACGGGGTGTCGACAAGGTCGAGGTCCGCGTGGACGGCGGGTCCTGGAACCAAGCCAGACTCGCCGAGGCCGACGGCATCGACTCGTGGCGGCAGTGGGTGTGGCAGTGGGACGCCACGCCTGGCAGCCACCAGCTCGAGATCCGCGCCACCGACTCCACGGGGGAGGTGCAGACCGACGAGCGCGTACCGATCGCTCCGAACGGTGCCACCGGCTGGCCAAGCGTCCAGGTGACCGTCGAGAACTAGCAGCAAATCTTCAATGAACGACCAATCCGCAGCACCCGTAGGACCGAACCATCCACGTCAAGCCCAAACCCGAAAGGCCACACCATGAACACGCTCATGAAGTCCGCATCCGGCTTCGCCGCCGTACTCGCTCTGGGCAGCCTCGCTGCTTGTGGGAACGATGACGACAGCACGACTCCCGCCTCCGGCGGAACCGAGACCAAGACCATGTCGTCCGCCCTGGTGGGCCCCGGCTGCTCGGCGTACGCCGACGCCGTTCCGGACGGCGCGGGCTCTGTTGCCGGCATGGCGCAGGACCCGGTCGCCGTCGCGGCGAGCAACAACCCGCTGCTGAAGACGCTCGTTGCAGCGGTCAGCGGCGGTCTCAACCCGAAGGTCAACCTCGTCGACACGCTCAACGGTGGCGAGTTCACCGTCTTCGCACCGGTCGACGACGCGTTCGGCAAGCTCGACGCAGCGACTGTGAAGGCGCTGAGCCAGCCGAAGAACGCAGCTCTGCTGACCCAGATCCTGACCTACCACGTGGTCCCCGGCCAGATCGCTCCGGACAAGATCGCCGGCACCCAGACCACCGTTGAGGGTGGCGACGTCGACGTGACCGGCTCGGGCGACAACCTCAGGGTCAACGACGCCTCGGTCATCTGTGGCGGCGTGAAGACGGCCAACGCGACCGTCTACCTGATCGACTCGGTGCTGCAGCCCACCAGCTGACCTCAGCCCAACAGCCCGGCCCGCACGTAGTACGCGACCAGGTCGCGGATCGTCTCCTCGGACGACCGTGGCTGGTAGCCAAGCTCCGTGCGGGCCTTGCTGCTGTCCACCTCCGGCTGCGCGAAGATCGCACCGAGAGCCGCCTCGGACATCACGTCCGAGCCGAGGCGGTGGGCGATGGGCTCGGCTACCGGCATGATCGCCTTCAGCACCCACAGCGGCACGGCGAAGAGCGGTCCGCGTCGACCGGCGGCGCGAGCACCTACCTTCATCAGTTCGTGCAGCGAGACCATCTCGCCCGACAGCAGGTAGTTCTCGCCGGTGCGGCCGTGTTCGCCAGCGAGCACCAGGCCTCGCGCGACGTCGCGGACGTCCACCAGGTCGAACCCGCCGCCGACCGACATGGGCACCCGGCCACGGGCCGAGTCCCGGACCATCGTGTTGAGGCGGGAGAGCCGGCCCGGATGGTCCATCGGCCCGTAGACGCCCGTCGGGTTGCACTTCACCGCGTCAAGGCCCTTGTCGATGTACCGGTCCAGCTCAAGCTCTCCGGCGTACTTCGAGCGGTCGTAGACCGGGAGCCCGGAGTCGTCGTCAGCGCGGGGCGAGGTCTCCGAGAGCACCTCGCCGCAGTGCACCTGGTCGAAGGAGTGCACCGAGGAGCAGTGCACGAACCTGCGGGCGCCGACCGTGAGCGCGGCGTCGGCCACGGTTGCCACACCCTCGGTGTTGAGCCGCCAGGCGACCGGGTCCTGTTGCTTGAGAGTGATCTTGGCGACCAGGTGGTAGACCAGTTCGGCGCCGTCCAGGGCGTTGGTCATGTTGTCCGCGTCGAGGACGTCTGCGCTGACCCAGGTCACGCCTTCCGCCGGTGCGAGCGCGGAGACCTCCTGATCGACGGCGACGACCTCGTGCCCGCCCGAGACCAGCTCGCGCAGCAGGTTCGATCCCACATAGCCGGCTGCGCCGGTGACTGCTACCTTCATGCACGAAAGTAGAACAGGTTCTAGTATAGAGCGGAAGATGCTGGCGCCGTGACGTCGGCAACGTTGCGCTAAGGAGCTGACCGTGGTGGCACCCAGAGCCCTGCTGGACGTCGTGGAGGCGTCCCCGGCTGCCGTCGCAGCGCACGACAAGGCCGCCTGGACGGCACTCTTCGCGCCGGACTACGTCATCGAGGACCCGGTCGGCTCCCGGCCGGTGCGCGGAGCGGAGATCTCGTCGTTCTGGGAGGCCTTCATCGCGCCCAACGACATCGTCTTCGAGGTGGCTCGGGACTGGGTCAAGGACCTGCACGTCGTGCGGGACGTCACCATCGTGACGACCCTGGCCACCGGGGTGCAGGTGCGGACCCCGGCGCACCTGCGCTACGAGCTGGTCGAGCTCGACGGGGTCGTGAAGGTCGAGCGGATGGCCGCGCACTGGGAGCCCGGCCCGGTGTTCGCCCAGCTCCTCAGGCCCGGGTCGGCGTACCTGCGGTCGATGGTCTCGATGAACGGCCGCATGGTGCGTCACCTCGGTTTTGCTGGAACTGCCCGGTTTGTCGGGGCAATCCGCAGCGTCGGCGGGACGGGCAAGGACGCCGTGCGCGCGCACCTGGGCACGACGGTGACTGACCTGCACAAGGTCATCTCGTCGGGCAACGTGGTCACCGCGAACTGCCTGGTTGACGACCGTCCCGCCGCTGTCATTGCCAGCCTGGACCGGCGTACCCGCGAGGTCCTGGACTGCCAGGTCTACACCGTCCTCGCACCCGACTGAGCAGACGAACGAATTTGCCAAGTGCCGGGTGCAATTGCCCGTGGTTACGCGCATGATGTGAAGATGTTCGGAAGCTCTGGGCTGAAGGACAAACCCAGCCCGCTGGTGATGCCGGTCCTCTCGCCCGGCAAGCACCGCAACCCGCGCAAGGGCGCGTGCTTCATGGAGTTCGCGTCGTACCTCGCCGGCGAGAAGTGGTCGGACCATCCTTCCTGCACCCACTCGGCCCTGGCCGAGCTGGCGCGGGCGGTCAACGACCACATCGGCGACGAGGCCAGGAAGGGGATTCTCCCGCTGGTCCCGGAGGTGATCGGCCTCAACGGCAGTCAGCCACTAGCCGATGTGATGATCGCCCGGGAGTGCGCGCTCCTGGCGCTACCCGTCGTGCCGCTCGGGCGGGCTCGCGTCGTGGCGCTCGGCCTGCTGCGCTGCGAGAAGGCGATCGCCGAGGCGAAGGGTCTGCCGACCCGCGAGCTCAGCAAGCGGGCGGGAGCAGTCCTGGAGCGCGAGCCGGTCGCCTATGGATGGGCCCAGGAGTTCTGCCGCGGCAGCCTGTCGGCAAAGACACTGCACGGCATCAGTGCCGCGGCGATCATCGACTACGCGGTGGTGGGCATCTCTGAGGCCTGCATGGACAACCCGGACGAGCTGCTGGTCCAGCTCCTGCGTGACGTGGTGGGGCTCTGCCAGCAATGGTTCACCGAGACGGCGGCTGCTCCAGCCAGCGCCCCAGTCGTACCAGTGCCTCGCTGATCTCCTCGGGGGTGCCCGCGAAGGAGAGCCGTGCGAAGCGGCTGCCCTCGGCGGTGTCGAAGTCGATGCCTGGCGCCGTCGCGACCCCGGTGTCGCGCAGCAGCCGGTGGCAGAACGCCATCGAGTCGTCAGTCAGGTGGCTGAGGTCGGCGTACACGTAGAAGGCGCCGTCTGCGGGGGCGAGCCGGTCGATGCCCAGTCGTGGCAGGCCGTCCAGCAGGAGGGCGCGGTTGGTGGCGTACCGCGCGACGTTCGCATCGCACTCGGCGTAGGACGACTCCGCGAACGCAGCAATCGCCGCTCGCTGGGAGAGCACCGGTGGGCAGATCGTGAAGTTGCCGGTGAGTACGTCGACAGCGCGCTTGAGGGCCTCGGGCACGAGCATCCAGCCGATCCGCCAGCCGGTCATCGAGAAGTACTTGGAGAAGGAGTTGAAGACCACGGCCTCGCGGCTGGTCTCCCAGGCGCTGCTGTGCGCAGGCGCGTCGCCGTACGAGATCCCGTGGTAGATCTCGTCGCTGATCAGCCGTACGTCGTTGGCCTCGCACCAACGCGCGAGGGCAGTGAGCTCTGCGGGAAGCAGCATCGTGCCGGTGGGGTTGGCCGGAGAGGCGAGGATGAGTCCCCGGACCGGTGGGTCGAGTTCCTCGAGCATCGCCACCGTCGGCTGGAACCTGTCCTGCGGACCGGTGGGGAGCTCGACGACCTCGCAGCCGAGCGCGGTGAGGACGTTGCGGTAGCAGGGGTAGCCCGGCCGCGCGATCGCCACTCGGTCGCCGCTCTCGAAGGCAGCCAAGAAGGCCAACAGGAAGCCTCCGCTGGAGCCGGTCGTGACCACGACGTCGTCCCAGGACACGTCGATGTCGTGGAAGCGCTGGTGGTGCGCCGCGATCGCCTTGCGGAGCTCGGGAATGCCGAGGGCCACCGTGTAGCCGAGCAGATCGTGCTCCAACGCTTCAGCCGCTGCCCGCCGTACCGCGAGCGGGGCTGGCGTCGAGGGCTGGCCCGCCACCAGGTTGAGCAGGTCTCCGTGTTCAGCTGCGCGCTGGTTCGCGGCAGCGAGCAGATCCATCACGTGGAACGGAGGGACGTTGGCACGGGACGCGACCGCTGACCGCTCATGGAGGCTGCGCACTCGCTCACGGTAACGCTCGCACCCGGTGCGGCCCACTAGACTTCTGGCTCAGGCCCCCGACATTCTCTGACACGACGGCTTTCGCTTTGACCCTGGTGGTCGAAAGCCCGACGAAAGCCGAGGCGACCGTGCAGTTCGATGTTCACCAGATGGACCACGTCCTTCTGGTGGGCGCCGCGGTCACCCTGGTGGCGGTCCTGGCCGTCCGGCTGACCGTCCGGGCCGGCTTCCCCTCGCTCTTGGTGTACCTCTTCATGGGCGTGCTGATGGGGGAGTCGGGCCTCGGCATCGGCTTCGAGGACGCCGGCGTAGCTCATGCGCTGGGCTTCGCGGCGCTGGCGCTGATCCTCGCGGAAGGTGGTCTCACCACGTCGTGGACCGAGATCAAGCCGAGCATGCGCACCGGGGTCACGCTGGCCACGGTCGGTGTGGCCGTCGGCGTCGGGGTGGTCGCGGTCGCCGCCCATTTCCTGCTCGGGTTCTCCTGGGAGCTCTCCGTGCTCTTGGCCGCGGTGACTGCGCCGACCGACGCGGCAGCGGTCTTCTCCATCCTGCGGCGCGTTCCGCTGCCTCGCCGCCTGACCGGCGCTTTGGAGTCCGAGTCCGGGCTCAACGATGCGCCCACCGTCATCCTGGTCACCCTGATCAGCTCCGGCAACGCCTTGGAGCACGGCGTCCTCGGCCTGGCCGGCATCATGGCCTACGAGCTCGCGTTCGGTGTGGTTGCCGGCTTGAGCATCGGCTTCGCGGGCGGCTGGGTGATGCGCCGTGCGGCCCTGCCGTCCTCCGGCCTCTACCCGTTGTCGGTGCTGTGTCTGTGCCTGCTGTCGTACGGCGGCGCAGCCGCTGCCCACGCCTCGGGCTTCGCGGCTGTCTACACGGCGGCTCTTCTCCTGGGGAACATGGAGCTCCCGCACCGGGCCGCCACCCGTTCGTTCTCCGAGGGAGTCGCCTGGCTGGCCCAGATCGGACTGTTCATCATGCTCGGGTTGCTGGTCTCGCCAGGACTCATCACGGGGGAGGTGATCCTCGATGCGGTGGTGGCCGGCTTCATTCTCACGTTCGTGGCCCGACCCCTCTCGGTTGTCGTGTCGTCCCTGGTCGCGCGATCCTCCTGGCGGGACCAGGCCTTCCTGTCGTGGGCGGGACTGCGCGGCGCGGTACCCATCGTCCTTGCCACCATCCCGCTGTCACAGAACGTCGCGAGTGCTGAGCGCCTCTTCCATATCGTCTTCGTGATGACCGTGGTCTACACCTTGGTGACCGGTCCGACGATGCCGCTGGTGGCCAAGCGGCTCGGGGTGACGGTCCCGGGAGAGCCGCGCGACCTCGAGGTCGAGGCCGCGCCGCTGGAGCGGATGGCGGCCGACCTTCTCCAGGTCAACATCACGAGGCGGTCGCGGATGCATGGCGTCGAGGTCTCCGAGCTGCGCCTGCCGACCGGCGCCTCGGTCTCGCTGGTGGTCCGGGATGGCCAGATGCTGGTGCCCGACCAGCGCACCGTCTTGCGCCGCGGCGACGAGTTGCTCGTCGTCACTCCCCGCAAGCTTCGTGACAGGACCGAAGAGCGACTCCGCGCGGTCTCTCTGCGAGGACGCCTGGCCGACTGGCGGGATGGGTAGCCTCGGTGTCATGGCACGGCTGACCATCACCACAGTCAACATCGGAGCGCCCGAGCCGCGCAGGCTCGCCGAGTTCTACCGCGACCTGCTGGGCGGAGACATTGCCCGCGACGAGGGCGACTACCTGATCCTGCGGCTGCCCGACGGCCAGGTCGCCCTGTCCTTCCAGCGCGAGGAGTTCACGCCCCCGGCCTGGCCTGCGGGGCCAGGCGACCAGCACATGATGATGCACCTGGAGGTCCGCGTCGACGACTTGACGGCCTCGGTCGAGCACGCCGTTGCCTGCGGGGCGCGGCTCGCGCCGTACCAGCCGCAAGCCGACGTCAGGGTCTGCTTCGACCCGGCTGGCCACCCGTTCTGCCTCTGGCTGGGGTAGCCGTCAGGGCGCGACGCAGACCTCGCGCACCTCGGCGGCGCTCTTGATGGACCTGGGCGCGTCGACCAGCCCCTTGAAGCCCGAGCCCACGATCACCTCGACGCCAGGTCCGAGGTCGTCGTGGATGCGAACGACCGTGTTGCGGCCGAACTGTAGGGCGACCAACCGGGCCGCCCGGTCCTTCTTCTCCGTGGTCCAGACTTGGACGAAGTTCACCTTGGTGCCCTCGGGGGCGTTCCCGGCCTCCCCTGCCTTGAACGCGCGATCCGTCAGGTCGTCGAGGGTCTCGCTGGCCAGGCCTGCGCGGTTGCCGGCGTTGTAGACGCTCACCGTGACCTGGTTGGACTCGATGCGCCCGGGTGCGCCTACCTGGGTCGGCGTACAGGCGGGCGAGGGGTCTGCACTTGGGTTGCCGTCGATCGGCTCGAAGAGGGCCTTGAGGCCGATCAGCGCGCCGATGACGAGCAGGACGACCAGCACCGTCAGGGTCAACGCGGTCGACAGCCGCCGGTTGGCAACCTCGCTAGCCAAGCTGGTGCACTCTCGCGTGGAGCACGTGGCGCTGCTGGAGCGCGGCGCGCAGTGCCCGGTGCAGGCCGTCCTCGAGGTAGATGTCGCCCTTCCATTCCACACAGTGGGCGAACAGGTCTCCGAAGAACGTCGAGTCCTCGTCGAGCAGCGCGTCCAGCTGGAGGGTGTCCTTGGTGGTCACGAGCTCCTCAAGCCGGACCTGCCGCGGAGGCAGCGCAGCCCAGTCCCGCGCACTCAGCCCGTGCTCAGGGTAGGGCCGGCCGTTGCCGACGCGTTTGAAGATCACGTCCTCACGATAGCCAAGCCGCGAGCGCGACCTCCCGTTTGCCCGCGCGGGCAAGTAGTTTGCAGGAATGACCGAGAAGCCGAACCCCGACCCAGCCGCCTCTTCAGGCAACCCGATCATCGAAGCGGTCCGCCCGGGGTACGCCTTCGAGGGGCCGGCCCTCGAGCTTGGCGGGCTGATGTTGGACGCCGACGAGCTCAGCGACGTCCACATCAGGATCCCGCTAGCCATGCTCAACAGGCACGGGCTGGTCGCCGGCGCCACCGGCACCGGCAAGACCAAGACCCTCCAGCTACTCGCCGAGCAGCTCTCGACCAACGGCGTGCCGGTCTTCGCCGCCGACATCAAAGGTGACCTGTCGGGGCTGTCCACCCCGGGCGAGCCGCACGAGAAGATCAGTGCCCGGGCTGTCTCGGTCGGCCAGACCTGGGCCGCGACAGGCTTTCCGGTGGAGTTCTTCGCCCTCGGCGGGGAAGGAACCGGGATCACCCTCCGCGCAACGATGACCAGCTTCGGCCCGACGCTCCTGTCGAAGGTGCTCGGCCTCAACGACACCCAGGAGTCCTCCCTCGGGCTCGTCTTTCACTACGCCGACAAGGCGGGACTTCCGCTGCTGGACCTGCGCGACCTCCGCGCGGTCGTCTCGCACCTGGTGTCGGACGAGGGGAAGGGCGACCTGAAGGACCTCGGCGGGCTGGCCGCGTCCACCGCGGGCGTCATCCTGCGCGAGCTGATCGCCTTCGAGGACCAGGGTGCCGACAGCTTCTTCGGCGAGCCCGAGTTCGACACCCAGGACTTCCTGCGGACCACGGCTGAGGGCAAGGGGGTCATCTCGCTGTTGGAGCTACCCAACCTTCAGGACCGCCCGGCGATGTTCTCCACCTTCCTGATGTGGCTGCTCGCCGACCTGTTCCACGACCTGCCCGAGGTCGGCGACTCGGAGAAGCCGTCGCTGGTCTTCTTCTTCGACGAGGCGCACCTGCTCTTCGCGGACGCCTCGAAGGACTTCCAGCGCGCTATCACCCAGACCGTCCGACTGATCCGGTCCAAGGGCGTCGGCGTCTTCTTCGTGACCCAGTCGCCGACCGACGTACCCGACGACGTCCTTGCCCAGCTCGGATCCCGGGTCCAGCACCAGCTGCGAGCAGCAACCCCGAACGACGCCAAAGCGTTGAAGGCGACGGTCAACACCTATCCCACCTCGTCGTACGACGACCTGGGGAAGGTCATCCTCTCGCTCGGCATCGGCGAGGCGATCGTGACTGTGATGAACGAGCGCGGTGCGCCCACCCCGGTCGCCTGGACGAGGCTGCGTGCGCCGGAGTCGCTGATGGCCCCGGCCGACCCCGACGCGATGGCCGCGACAGTGACGGCCTCGAGCCTCTTCCCGAAGTACTCCGAGGCAATCGACCGAGAGTCCGCCCACGAGAAGCTGGCTGCGAAGGTCGAGGCCGGTGCGGCCGCGGCCGAGAAGGAGGCGGCCCAACAGGGCGGGGAGCAGGTCGCCTATCCCAAGAAGACCTCGACCACGGCCCCGAAGCAGAAGGACGGCGTTGTCGAGCAGGTGATGAAGTCGAGCGCCACCAAGGAGTTCATGCGTACGGCGGCTCGCGAGATCGTGCGGGGGGTCTTCGGGATCGGCCGCCGCCGCTAGACCGGGTGGGACCCGCCGAGGGCACCCCGGGACTCGGGATGCCCCCGAACGGTTTCGCCCGGACGAAGGGTGCGATTCCGTCCGGGACGCTCGCGTCTGTGTCTAGGCGGACCAGCGCAGCGTCTCGGCGAGCTGGTCAGCGGGGGCGTAGACCCCCACCAGCTCGCTGCGGCTCTCCAACAGCTGGAAGATGTTCCTTGTTGCCTTGGCCGCCCGGTGCTCGCGGGCCACGTCCGTCTCACTGCGCTTCCGGCTCGCCGGCTGGGGGATCGACAGGTCGAAGACAGAGGTCACGCCGTGTTCGTCGATGCTGGTGAACTCCATGAGAATCTCCTTGTCTGCTTGGAGCTTTGATCGTGACAAGTCCGTGCGACGAACTCGTGCACGGACGGTTACGGGCGCGAAACCTCGGCGGTTCAGGGGCGCCTCACCTCTGCCCAGACGATCTTGCTGCCGTCTATGAGCCCATCCACGCCCCACGCCGTTGACAGGGCGTTGACGATCTGGAGCCCCCGCCCGCCGACCCGGGCCTCGGACGGTGCCAGGGGTTCGGGAGTGCCGGGGCCGAAGTCGATGACGGAGACGCGCACCGAGCGCGGCTGGTTCGACAGGCGCAGGACGCAGCGGCTCGCGGCATGGACGACGGCGTTGGTAACCAGCTCGCTGACGACCACGCTGCAGTCGTCGGCCAGCGGGGACAGCCCCCACGTGGTCAGCGTTCTCCTGGTCTCATCCCTTGCCCTCCGGACGCTTTTCAGGTTGCGAGCCAAAGCAATCGTGGCCAGCTGGACCGGTTGTCGCCCCACAGCTTCCAAGGCCTCAACGAGGATGCCCAGGTCCTCGTCCTTGGAGACGACCCGGTCGACCCGCTCGGCGACCCAGTCGTCGCCGCTCCTCCGGGGCCCGGAGAAGACCACGACCCGAGCGCTCGGGACATGGTTGCGAATGTGTGTGAGCACCTCGCGGCCCTCCAGGTCCGGAAGCCCCAGGTCGAGCACCACAACGTCGGGCTGGTGGTCGGCGGCTAGGGCCACGGCCTGACGTCCGTCCTCGGCCTCCGCGGTGACCTCCAAGCCCGGTCGCTGGCTCAGCACAGCCCTCAGCCGTGAACGCAGCTGAGGAACGTTGTCGGCGAGCAGGACCTTGAGTGGCCCCGAGCCGTGCCGGGCGTTTTCGCGGTCCTCGGACGACGGCGAGGCCACTACCGGATGGCCGCCGTCCGATGCTGGGGCTGGCTGCGGCACCGCGGACTCCTCATTCGTCATCAATCGCTGCCCGTGTTGTGTCCATTCAGGCACCTGACTAAACTTCAGCGACTCGCACGGCCGCACCGCCTCGTCTGTGCCCTTCCTGGACAGCCTTCGCGGCCGGTGGTGGGATGTCCTCAGGGTTGTCCGCGGAAAGGACGTTGTCGGTGACGATCGAGGCTGCACATGTCACGCTGGTCGAGCGCCACGGTGCTGCCGTCGTGACCGCCGTCGGAGAGTTCGACCTGGCCATGTCCGCCCGCCTCCAGGTGGAGCTTGAGGCGGCGATCCTGGACCTCTCGCCGCGGCTCGTCGTCGACCTGTCCGCGACCCTATTCATGGACTCCAGCGCGATCGGTGCGCTCATGAGCGCGGCGAAGCTGGCTCAGAGCAACGGGGGCTGGGTTCGGCTGGTCTCGCCGCAGCGCGCTGTCCGGCGCATCCTCGAGCTCACCCAGATCGACAGCGTGCTCGGCGTGTACGACGACGTCGATGCGGCCATCGCTGCGGTCGTCCCAGCCGACCCCGCTCCCTAGCGCGCCTCCGTGGCGTGATGACCTCACTCCCCACTGACCGGCAGCTTCTCGAGGCGTTGGTCGAGCCGGCGTTCGTCCTCGACGTCGGGGGGGCTGTCCTAGCCGTGAACGCAGCGGCACAGGCGCTCGGTTCCGGGTTGCCGGGACAGAGTTTCGCCGAGGCGCTGCTGGAGGAGGAGGAACGGGGAGGCTTCGCCGAGGTCATCACGTTCGTCCGTCGAGGATCTTCGTGGGCTGGGGAGCTCCGGATCAGGCACCGCGAAGGGGCTGTCCCGACCACCGTGAGAGTCTCACCGCTGCGTACGGACGGTTCGATCACCGGCGTCCTGCTCCTGACCGATGGTGTCGCACACCCCGCATCAGCCAGCGGCCATGGCCTCGCCGACCGGCTCACCCGGCTAGCAGGAGTGACCGCGGAGCTGATAAGCGCCGAGGATGTCGAAAGCGTTACTGCCATCCTCATCGAGCACCTGGCTGACGCGGCCGGGGCCACGACCGCCTCTTTGTCGATCCTCGTCGAGGAGACGACGCTCGCACTGGTGGGGCTGCGTGGAGGAGTTCCCGGGGCAGCCTCACGCTGGGCGACGTACGCCGTCGACGATCAGACTCCCGCGGGCCTTACCGTCTTGACCGGCCAGACGCTGGTGATGGCCAACCGGGCAGAGATCGCAGGCCGGTTCCCTCACCTCGACCTGGCCGCCGAGGGCGAGCGGTCGATGGTCAGCCTTCCCCTGATGGTGGCCGGCCGGGTCATCGGCGTTGCGACTCTGTCGTTCCCGCTGCGGCGGGAGTTCGACCCTGCCGAGCTCGACTTCCTGCGGCTGCTGGCCGACCAGGCCGCGCAGGCACTGGAGCGGATCCGCGCCGTCACGGACGCTACGGACCAGGCCCTGAAGCTGCAGTTCGTCGCCGAGGCCAGTGCCGAGCTCGCGGGCAGCCTGGACTACGAGTCGACGCTGAGCAAGGTGGCCTGGCTCGCCGTACCCAGGTATGCCGACTGGTGCACCGTTGCGCTGGCCGAGGACGGTGTGCTGAGGACGATCGCCGTCGCCCATGCGGATCCCGAGAAGCTCGCGATCGCGGAGGAGTACCTCCGCCGGTACCCGCCCGACCCCGAGGCCACCACAGGCTCCTACGAGGTGCTGCGAACCGGACAGAGCAGCCTGACCACCCAGGTCACCGACGAGCAGCTTGCTGCCATCGCCAAGGACCCCGACCAGCTCCAGCTCCTGCGCGACCTCAACTTCCGCAGCGGGCTCGTCGTACCGCTGAAGGCCCGCGGTCGCACGCTGGGCACGCTCACCTGGGTGAGTGGGGAGACCGGCCGCCGCTTCGGGTTCAGCGACGTCCATTTCGGCGAGGACCTGGCCCGGCGCGCCGCGGTCGCGATCGACAACGCCCTCCTCCACCGGGAGCTTCGTGAGGTCGCCGACCACCTTCAGGAGGCGGTCCGGCCGGCTGAGCTGCCTCGCGGACTGCCCGGATGGGAGATGGCGGCGCTGTACTCACCCGCGGGCCGGACCGAGGTCGGCGGCGACTTCTACGACGTGATCCCGGTGGATGCGGACCGGATGGTGATCTTCGTCGGCGACGTGATGGGCCGAGGCGTTCAGGCCGCGGCAGCCATGTCGCAGATTCGGGCGGCCGTGCGCACTCTCGTGGCGGTCGACCGGGACCCGGTCGCGGTGATGTCCGGCCTGGACCGGCTGTTCGAGCAGTTCCCGACCGAGCAGCTCGTGACCCTGGTGTACGGCGTCATCGACCGCAGCACCGACGAGCTCACCGTCGCGGCAGCGGGGCACCCGCCGCCGATCGTGCTCGACGGCGACGGCACAGGTGGTTTCGTGGAGTCCGCCCGAGGGCTCATCCTCGGCGCCGGAGGCGCTTCCCGGGAGCCTGCCGTGGTGCCGTTCCGGGTGGGGCAGGTCCTCCTGCTCTACACCGACGGCCTGCTGGAACGACGTGCCGAGGATCTCGAGGTCGGCAAGGGCCGGCTGCTCCGCAGGGCCGTGCGGCTGGCTACGGCCGACGACCTCCGGGCAGAGCTCGACGGCCTCGTGGCGGACGTCAAGGACCCGACGCTGGACGACGACCTGGCCGTGCTGGTGGTACGCCGGCTGGCACCGTCCGACGGCCACGCCTCGGACTGAGCGCCGACCCGGCCTAGTGCCCGGGTAGCTGCCCGGTCAGTCGACCATGGATCGAGGCGCTGGCCTCGTTCAGACCGTGGATCTCCACGGACTTGCCCTTGCGGTGGTACTTGGTGGTGATGCTGTCCAGAGCAGCGACGGTCGAGGCATCCCAGACGTGCGAGGCGGCGAGGTCGATGACCACGCGCTCGGGGTCCTCGGCGTACTCGAACTGGGTGTAGAGGTCGTTGCTGGAGGCGAAGAAGAGCTCGCCGGTGACCGTGTAGAGGACGTGGGTCGCGCCGTCGTCGCCCTCGATGAACTCGCGCTGGACCTCGGTCAGGTGAGCGACCCGGCGGGCGAAGAGCGTCATGGCGACGAGTACGCCGGCGCCGACCCCGATCGCAAGGTTCTCGGTGGCGACCACGACCAGCACGGTGGAGAGCATCACGGTCGTCTCGCTCTTGGGCATCCGGCGCAGGGTGGCCGGCGCGACGCTGTGGAAGTCGAAGGTGCCGACCGCGACCATGATCATCACCGCGACCAGGGCAGCCATCGGAATCTTCGCCACGACATCGCCGACCCCGACCACCAGGATCAGCAGGAAGACTCCAGCGAGGAAGGTGGAGATCCGGGTCCGGGCACCGGAGGCCTTCACGTTGATCATGGTCTGGCCGATCATCGCGCAGCCGCCCATCCCGCCGAAGAACCCGGTGATCACGTTGGCTGCACCCTGGCCCAGCGCCTCCCGCGTCTTGTGCGAGTGCGTGTCGGTGATGTCGTCGACCAGCTTGGCGGTCATCAGCGACTCCAGCAGCCCGACCAAAGCCACAGCGAGCGCGTACGGGCCGATGATCTGGAGAGTCTCCAGGTTGAACGGGACGTCGGGCATGAAGAGGCTCGGCAGGCTGTCGGGAAGCTTGCCCTCGTCGCCAACCGTGGGTACGGCGAGCGCGGCGGCCACGGTCGCGACAGTGATCAGCACGATGGCGACCAGCGGGGCGGGGACGGCGGTGGTGAAACGGGGGAGGACGACCATCATGACGATGCCCGTCGCGACGAGGGGGTAGACCAGCCACGGGACTCCGACCAGGTGGGGGACCTGGGCCAGGAAGATGAGGATGGCCAGCGCGTTGACGAAGCCCACCATCACCGACCGGGGGATGAACCGCATCAGCTTGGCGACCCCAGCCAGACCCATCGCGATCTGGAGGAGGCCGCCGAGCAGGACGGTGGCGATCAGATAGTCGAAGCCGTACTTGGCCATGACTGGTGCGATGACCAGGGCGATCGCGCCGGTGGCGGCCGAGATCATCGCGGGGCGGCCCCCGAGGAACGAGATCGAGACGGCCATGGTGAACGACGCGAACAGGCCCACCCGCGGGTCGACGCCGGCGATGATCGAGAACGAGATCGCCTCGGGGATCAGCGCCAGGGCGACGACGAGGCCGGCGAGGACCTCGGTACGCAGCAACGCGGGGTTCCTCAGCGCCGTACGGACCGACTGGCTGGTGGGGGCGTGGGTCGTGGAGGTCATGGGACTCCGTCCGGAGTGGCGATCGGGGGTGCTTCGGGGCGGGCTCGCGTTCGGCGATGCACGCGCACCTGGCCGGCTCGGCGGAAGCCTGCGGCGTACTCTACCCTTACGTGAGGGTAGAGTTGAAATCGAGAACGGGAGGCAGCCGTGCAGATCGGTGAGATCGCCACGCGCACCGGACTGTCGCTGCGCACGCTGCGGCACTACGACGAGATCGGGTTGCTCCAGCCCTCCGCGCGCAGCGAGGGCGGCTTCCGCCTCTACACCGATGACGACGTGGAGCGTCTGCTGGTCATCCGCCGAATGAAGCCGCTCGGCTTCAGCCTCGAGGCGATGCAGGACGTGATGCGCCTCGTCGAGGCGCTGGCTGAGCAGCCCGAGTCGGGCCACCTGCGCGACCGGCTGCGTGAGGTCATCGACGAGGCCAGCCGTCGGCGCGAGGAGCTCGCCGCCCAGCTCCGGATGGCCGACGAGTTCATCGCCCTGCTCGAGACCCGTCTGGCTTCCTAGCGTCAGGCCCGAACACCGCGAGGTCGGGCGCCCGTCAGGAGCCGCCCCACTCCACGACGATCTCCTTGTCCGGTGTCGAGGTGACCTGGCGTGGGTCCGTCCCGTCCGGCCGGGAGGTCCAGATGTCCGCGAACGGCCCGGTCTGGTTCGCCTTGAACGAGTGGTGAACTTGGGCAGAGGCTCTGGAGTACGCGATCCGCGAGCCGTCCGTGGACCACGCCGGACCGAAGAGGCCGTGAGACTCTCCCATGATCTCCTCGCGTAGGTGGCCCGCGCCGTCGAGGAGCAGAAGTCGACCATTGAGAGAGGTCACGATGTTCTTGCCGTCCGGCGAGTACCGGCCCGGGTCGTCCACCAGCCCGATCGGCAGCCCTGTGGGCTTGCCGCCGGCCGTTGGGACCACCATCAGTGGACCGCTGTTCTCTCCCTCGCCGCGCTTGAACAGCAGTAGGTTGCCGTCGGGGGAGTAGTCGCCGGGCAGGTCGGACTTGCCCGAGGGCGGGTCGGTAATCCGGACCATGCCGCCGCCGTCGGAGGCGCGGACCGTGTAGATCCCGTCGCGGCTGGGGTCGGACTCGTCCCACGCCTCGCACGCGAGGCGACCGTCGTCGGGCGACCACACGGTGCAGACCATGTTCAAGGTCCGGTCGGGAATATCGAGCACCCGCGTGACGGTGCCGTCAGGGGTGAGGATTGCAGTGCCGATTCGTTTGTCAGGCAGTTGCGTCATCACCGCGATGTTCGCACCGGACCGGGACCATCCCCGCCGCCTTCGGGCCCAGGCATCGAGATGGTCGCCTCGTCGCCGCCATCAGGGTCGATGGTGTGCGTGCCGTTCACAGACCGACGCTGCCTTGCATGATCCCGCCGTCGATGAAGACGGTGCTGGCCGTCATGTAGCCGGCCTTTCCGGAGGCGAGGAAGACGACCACGTCGGCGATCTCCGCTGGGTGCGCCATCCGTCCCAGCGGGATCGCCGCGTCGAGCTTCTGAAGCTTGTCCGGATCGGACTCGGTCGAGGAGTTGATCGGGGTCTCGACCGCGCCTGGAGCGACGTTGAGGACTCGGATTCCGTGTTGGCCGAGCTCGACTCCCGCCGTGCGGGTCAGCATCCGGAGGCCGCCCTTCGACACGCAGTAGGCGATGTTGCCGGGCATCGGCCAGTCCTCGTGGACCGAGGAGATGTTGAGAATCAGGCCGCCCTCACCCTGGTCGATGAAGTGCCGCGCCGCGGCTTGGGTGCCGAAGAAGGCGCTCTTGAGGTTGACCGCCATCACCTTGTCGAAGTCCACCTCGGTCGTTTCGAGCAGGGACGCGCGGGTCTCGATGCCGGCGTTGTTGACCAGCACGTCGAGACGACCGTAGGTGTCGATTGCCATGGCCACCATCCGGTGAAGATCGGCGGCCACCGTCACATCTGCCTGCACCCCGACCGCATGCCCGCCCGCCTCCTCCACTCGAGCGATGAGGGCCGTGGTCTCCTCAGGGTGCGCGACGTAGTCGATCACCACATTTGCGCCCTCGGCCGCCGCGGCGAGCACGATGGACGCCCCGATCCCGCTGTTCGCACCCGTGACCACGATCGACTTCCCCTGCAGCAGCACGGACCACTCTCCTCGCATCAACTGCGTTTCAGCCGGGAGGGCGAGAGCGACCTCCCCGAGTCGGGCACCCGACCCCTCGACCGTAGCCGCCACGGCAAGAACACGCCGGCCACCGGCGCACGAAGGCGAAGAGGCCCACTCGGTCCCCGGCGCCACTGACGTGTCACGCTCAGGACATGAGCCGCATCGAGGACTACGCACTGATCGGCGACCTGCAAACAGCGGCACTGGTCAGCACGAGCGGCTCGATCGACTGGCTGTGCCTGCCCGCCTTCGACTCCGCTGCCTGCTTCGCCGCGCTTCTCGACACCTCGGAGGCCGGGCATTGGAGGATCGCACCCGATGGGGCAACGACGTGCACCTCACGTCGCTACGTCGAGGAGACCCTCGTCCTGGAGACCACCTGGAGCAGCCCTGAGGGGACAGTGCGGGTCACCGATTTCATGCCTCCACGCGGCCGCGCCCCCGATGTGGTGCGCATAGTCGAGGGCCTGCGAGGAGCCGTGCGAATGAGGTCGGAGTTGCGGCTGCGGTTCGACTACGGCCACGTGATTCCGTGGGTGCGCCAGCACTCCGACCGGATGGAGGCCGTCGCCGGCCCCGACCGGGTGCAGCTGCGCACCACAGTCCCCATGAAAGGCCAGGACTGGGCAACCGTCTCGGAGTTCACGGTGCGCGCGGGCGACCGGGTGCCCTTCGTACTGACCTGGAACCCGAGCCACGAGACACCCGCCCGGGCGGTCCACGGCGAGGACGCTTTAGCCGACACGATCGACTTCTGGCAGACGTGGTCGCGTCGTGGCAAGACCGTCCATGGCCCGTACCGCGAGCCGGTCAAACGCTCGCTCCTCACCCTCAAGGCACTGACCTATCAGCCCACCGGGGGGATCGTCGCTGCGGCGACGACCTCTCTGCCCGAACAGATCGGCGGTCCCCGCAACTGGGATTACCGCTACTGCTGGCTACGCGACTCCACCTACACCCTGCAGGCACTCATCTCGGCCGGCTATCTCGAGGAGGCCAAGGCCTGGCGCGACTGGCTGCTACGAGCGATCGCCGGCAAACCGGACGAACTGCAAATCATGTACGCCCTCGACGGCACCCGGCGCTTGCCTGAGGCAGAACTGCCGTGGCTGGCGGGATACGAGAACTCCCGACCAGTCCGCACGGGCAACGCAGCCTCCGACCAGCTGCAGCTCGACGTGTGGGGCGAAACCCTCGACGGCCTGGCCCTGGCCCGCGAGTCCGAGTTGGGTGCGGACACCGACGCCTGGGACGTCCAGGTCGCCCTGATGAACCACCTCGAGGGCACCTGGCAACAACCTGACAATGGCCTGTGGGAGATGCGAGGGCCGAGACGACAGTTCACCCACTCGAAGGTCATGGCTTGGGTCGCCGCCGACCGGATGACCACCGCGGTGCGCACCCACCCCCGGCTCGAGGGACCCGTGGACCGGTGGTCCGCGCTGCGCGACACGATTCACGCCGACGTGCTGACTCACGGCTTCGACCACGAGCAGAACACGTTCACCCAGTCCTACGACGCACCGGAGCTGGACGCCAGCCTCCTGCTGATCCCGCGGGTGGGGTTCCTGCCCGGCACCGACGACCGCGTACTCGGCACTATCAAGGCCATCCAGGAGCGACTCACCGAGGACGGGCTGGTCAAGCGCTACCACACCACGGAGTCCGACGACGGGCTCCCGGGTAGCGAGGGCCTGTTCCTGGCCTGCTCGTTCTGGCTCGTAGACGCCCTACACCTCGCTGGCCGCAGGCGACAGGCCACCACGCTTTTCGAGCGGCTCCTCGACCTGCGCAACGACGTGGGCCTGCTCAGTGAGGAGTGGGACCCGAAGGCCGGACGTCAGCTCGGCAACACCCCGCAGGCTTTCAGCCACTTCCCGCTTGTCACCAGCGCCCTGCAGCTCAACGCCGGGCGGGGCCACCGCAGCGACAAGCCCATCGCGTAGTTCCCACGGGCGAGACCTCGCTGTCCGCATGCTCGAGCCCGACAAGACCTACTGGCGTAACACGCAAGACCCGGAGGGGGATACCCAGGGCTAACGGGCCGGACGTCAGAGCCCGAACCACCGTGCCCGTCGTACGGCGCCGAAGTCGGCCTTCTCCGCGGCGTAGGACTTCCCGGGTCCGAGCAGGGGAGCGGTCGGGCCACCCTCGGCCCGGAAGTTGACGTTGACGCGGCCCACCTCACCGTTGCCGAACTCCACGAAGCAGAGCCCGGTGCCGTCGAAGGGGCTGGCCGGCCAGCCGCGGATCCGAGCTGCGATGTCGTCGGCGACCGCACGCGCCCCGGTCTCAGCGAAGACCCCCGCCTTCGGGATCCCGGTCTCGGCGCAGTCACCCAGCGCGTAGACGCCAGCGAACGGGGTTGCCAGGGTCAGGGGATCGACGTCGACCCAGCCGTTGACGGTCAATCCCGACTGGGCGAGCACATCGGGCACCTTGTGAACCGGGATGCCGATGAAGAGGTCGAACGCCTCGTCGCTGTCCTTGAGGTGCGCGACCTGGGTCCCTGGGTCGATGCCGTAGACGCGACGGTGCTTGGTGTACTCGATCCCGCGAGCGGCCATGGTCGCCTCGACCGCCGCAGACGCCTCGGGCGAGACGGGGATGGGCGACGGCTGCGGGCTGATCACGTGCAGGGTGCTCGCGTCGCGGAGTCCTCGGTCCACCAGGTAGTCGTGGAGAAGCAAGATGCCCTCGTACGGCGCGGGCGGGCACTTGAAAGGTATGGAGAGCACGGCGAGAAGGACTCGCCCGCCCTCGAAGGTCGCGAGCCGGTCCCGCAGCCGCTCGGCGCCGGCAATCGAGTAGTACTCGTGGCCGCCCTCGACGAGTCCTGGCGTTGCCGCTTGGTCGTAGTCCGCGCCCAGGGCCACGACGAGATAGTCCGCGTCGTACGACCCGGCATCGGTCACGACCTGGCGCTTCTCCGCATCGATCGCGAGGACGCGCTCCTGGCGGAACTCGACGCCGGGTCGGGCGAAGTGGCGGTAGGGGAGTGCAACCTCCTCGCGGGTCTGCCGTCCGAAGAGAATGTCCAGTTTGGAGAAGCCGAACACGAAGGCGTCGTTCTGGTCGACCAGGGTGACGTCCACGAGGTCACGGTGCTGCTCGGAGAGGAGGCAGCTGAGCTCCAGTCCGCCGAAACCCGCCCCAAGGATGAGGACCTGCTTCTTCATCTACTAAGCATGCTCTGTCTGGGGTGACCACCGCATCACCCTGACGGACCAGCCCACGAGAAACCCGGGACCGGCTCCGAGAGCCGATCCCGCACTTGCCAAGCCAGAGGAAGAGTTCCGGTCTCCCTCGCGGCGATCGAGGAACGCCTGCAACCAGTGAAGCCAGACGACCGGTTCACATCTGGCACCCCCGTCCAGTTCGTCATCCCGCTTCAGGTAGTTGACGAGTTGGACAGCACCAAAGCGGACCGGTCCCGCGGACGTGCTCAGCTAACACTCGCCCCGACATGGTCCCGCGCGGCAGCTGGACAGTCGCAATCGCATGCTGATTGTGCAGTTTTCCACGCGTGATCCAGCCAGGGTCCGAGCACGTCTTACCGCCGGCCAAGGGCAGTTCGAGCCTGCGCCCGTGCGTCGGTGTCCCAGGATGACCCTTTGCGCGAGAAGGTGAACCCACCCCGAGCCAACTCCGCCGCGAGTTGCTTCGGTCAGGTCCGGACGAACGCATTCGAGTGGGTGTAGTCGCCCAAGTCCGCAGTTCTCAGCGCCTGTAGGTACCGGTTCCGCACCTGACTCTTGGGACCTAGGTCCCCGCTGCCCCAGGTGAATTCAGGTTGCCCCTTGGCGTCAACGAGCAGGTCCGTGACTAGGCGTGCGTGGTTGCCGTTCCCATTCGGGAACGGGTGAATGGCCACGAGCTTGTGGTGAAACTTCACCGCAGCCTGCTCGGGCCCCCCGGCAGACGGCTGAGCAGGTGGCTGGGATCGCGTCAGCTTCATCGCGCTCGAACCAGTACTTCGCGTCGTCCACCAAGTCCTTTACAGCAACGGAAATCCGAACTGGGTCGATCCCGATGGTCATCTCCCGCTGCCGGTATGTGCCTGCCCACGTCCAGACATCCCGGAGCATGTCCCCGCGAAGGTCTCGCACCCGGGACTTGCCCAGGTGCTGGACCGTCACGGCCTCACGCTGGACGCCGTCACGGGCGAGGTGGTGGACTTGCCCAGGTGCTGGACCGTCACGGCCTCACGCTGGACGCCGTCACGGGCGAGGCGGTCCGCGCTTGCGCTGGTCAGCGCGGCGGAGTCGAACCCCTGAGGGCTTGCACCCAACCCGCTTTCCAACTCTGGGATGGGAGGTTCTGGGGTGTCCGCCGACTTCCGCTGAGCGTGAAACTGACGTCCGCGACCGGCTGCGGACGGATCCGCACGAGGACAACTGAGACTAGAACTGAGACTAAGCCGGCTCAGGGTCCTCGCCACTTCTGCTGCGCGGCAGCCCGGGCGAAATGCGGAACGCCGCAGCGCGCCAGGTGGTCGACGAGGGCATCGAAACCGATCGCCGGACGTTGCGTCGCCGCGGCTTGTGCGTGGAGCACGCGGATGACAACCTCCGGGTCGAGGTCGAGCTGGTTGAGCAGGAAGTCGTCGGGGCTCTGCGCCTCGAGCCCCAAGGGCTCCAGCGAGCTGGCCGGGAAGTCACTGACATTCGCCGTCACGATGAGGTCGGCCTGCCCTCGCAAGGCAGCTGCCACGACGTGCCGGTCGTCCTCGTCGGGCAATGCGATGCCCTGAACCAGGGGCTCCCATCCGCGCACGCAAGCATCGTCGAAGGCGCGGTCCATGGTCGCGGCGCGACGTCGGGCCGGACCATCGGCCAACTCAGGATGGATCTCCTCGATCGCCGAGACCATCTCAGCGAGGATGCGTTCGCTCCACAGCGGGCGGTAGAGATCGGCTTCAGCCAGGCGCAGGAGAGTGTCGGCCAGCGCGATGGGGACGAGCACACAGGCATCCAACGTCGCGCTGAACCTGGCCACGAGCGACGCTCACCCCTTCCGCTTGCGCGCCCGCTTGAGGGCCTCGGCGTAGTCCGCGTCGGTTTCGTAGAGCCCCGCCTCGGCGGCCTCGCGAGTCAGCTCGTCGAGGTCGGCGCGTCGTTGGGAACGCTTGCGCTGCTGATAGTCGAGGACGTCGTGCAGCCGGAGACGTCGGTGCCGGCCCGCGGCCGGCCGCTCGAAGGGAATCTCTTCTGACTCGAGCAACTTGACCAGAGTGGGACGGCTGATGCCGAGGAAGGTGGCGGCCTCCTGGGTCGTCAGGAGCTGGTCGATCGGAGCAACCGTGATCGCTTTGCCCACACGCATCGCCTGGGCGACCTGCCGGAGAACTCGGAACGCCTCCAAAGGGAGCGCGACGGTCTGTCCGTCTGGCCCTACCAGTGCCGCCGGTGCGGACACCTGGTCGAGAAACTTGGACAGGTCGAGCATGGCCTCCAGGTCCTCAGGAGGCAGAACGGTATTGCCCTCGCTCACTTGGGTGTTCATGTACCCAGCATAGCGCAATTCGAAAAATTCGAAATCTCTACCGCGCATGTTGCTGGACGTCTGCCGGCGGACGCAACAACTGGCGAGCCTGGTGGTAACCCAGGCCGACGCGCTCTGCGGCGTCGCGGATGGTCAGTCCGGCGTCGAGCAGACGGTTGAGGGCCTCGGTCAGTCGCAGCTCGGCGGCCTCCCTCGACTTGAGTGCCGCGCGACCCGAGCGAGTAGCGGCCCGGATCGAGCTCACGCCGCTGTTGGGTTTCGGGCCGCGAATGCTCCGTCTTGCGGGTCAGGCGGTCGATGCGTCGGCGCTCCTCGCGGTACCGAGCTGCGATCCGCTTCCCTTGACGCGAGAGTTCTCGATCGCCTTCTGTGTCCACGTCTCCTTCAAGCGCGAAGTAGCGCCCGAGTGGACACGCTCACGGCGCCGACGAAGCTCTGACGACACACCCTTTGCACCCGCTTGACCGGTTTCGTCCGTACGAAACGCTAGGCTGCGGTGATGGACATGGCCGTCTGCCCCCGGTGTGGCGGGCCCATGCCGCAGCCACGTTCCACAGGGCGACCCGCGACCTGGTGCTCCGACCGCTGCAAGCGCGCGGCGTACGAGGAACGGCGCGCGGCTGCCAATGGCGCCATCGCGGTGAAGATCGTCGAGAAGGTCGTTGAACAGGACGCCCACGGCATCGACGAGTGCGCTGATCGGGCCATGGCTTCACCGGTCGCCTGCCGGCGAGTGCTCGACCACCTGGCCGAGTTGGCTCGCGCAGGTCAGCTCCACGATCCGAAGTGGGACTCGACGGTTCGCTCGCTGACCAACTTGATCGTTGCAGTAACGCCCCGCAGGTAGGGATCGCGTCCCCGTCGGTCCGCTCTCGGCGCACTGTCCACAGGAACGCGCTCTCGGTTCGACGCAGCGAGCGATCGCCATGAGGCTCGAGGGGTGCAACTCACCGACCGCCTCACTTCGGCTCACATTCGCCAACTGGCTCGCTCACGCGTAGTCCACTCGGGGCCGCGTTTGCGGTTGAAGTGGAAGACAAGTCCGAACACCAGTGACCAGACACGGCCCGTCACGACGGGCGGCGGTCACCGGCCGGCCGGACGCCACCGCCACGAGGAGTTGCCCATGAACACGCTTGAGAACGACGACGAGCACTTCGTCCCCATCCTGTTGCTCCGGGTCGAGGAGGCCGCTCTGCGGCTCGGCATCGGGCGGACCTCGATGTACCGCTTGGTCATGACGGGCGAGGTCGAGTCCGTGCAGATCGGCGGGCTCCGACGCATCCCGGCCCCATGCATCGAGGAGTACATCGACCGACTGCGCCATCACGAACCGGATCCTGGAAGCTTGAGCATGGGCCGCACAGGCAACCGGCAGTCGAGCATCTACCTCGGCAAGGATGGCCACTGGCACGGCCGCGTCACGGTGGGCCGCAACGACGGCGGAAGCCTCGACCGCCGCCACGTGATGAGCAAGTCCAAGGGCACGGTGGTCGCCAAGGTCCGCGCCCTAGAGAGGCTCCGGGACGAGGCTCGCGTGCCCAAGGCCGGGCGCGCGTGGACGCTCGAGAAGTGGCTGCGGCACTGGCTGGAGGAGATCGCCCGACCCAACATCCGCGACTCCAGCTATCAGGCCTACCGGACCGCCATCACTAAACACCTCCTGCCCTTCATCGGAGGGCTGCGACTCGACCGCCTCGAGCCGGAACAGATCGAGGCTGTCTATCGCCGGATGGCCGACGCAGGAGCCAGGCCGGCCACTGTCCACCAAGTCCATCGCACTCTGCGGACTGCCCTCGGTGAGGCCGAGCGTCGTGGCCACCTTGGTCGCAACCCCGCCCAGCTCGTCCGGCCTCCCCGAATCCAGCCTGAGCCCGTCGAGCCGTTCACCGTCAACGAGATCCAGCGGCTCCTCGCGGCCGCGCAGGAGCGCCGAAACGGGGCTCGCTGGGCCATGGCCCTGGCGCTCGGTCTACGGCAGGGCGAAGCGCTCGCCCTCCGGTGGGACGACATCGACCTGGGAGCCAAGTCGCTCCGCGTTCGCGCGACACGTCTGCGACCGGTGTACGAGCACGGCTGCGACGGCGACTGCGGCAAGACGGCCGGCTACTGCCCACAACGACGACAGACGAACGGCATCGTCGGCGCCACCAAGTCCGCTGCTGGCAACCGAGTCGTCGGCCTGCCTGTTGAACTGGTGGCTTTGCTCGATGACCATCGCCGGAAGCAGCTTGAGGAACGCATCCGCGCGGGGTCGCTCTGGCAAGAAGGCGGTTGGGTGTTCACGACACTCCTCGGTCGGCCGATTGCGCCCAACAGCGACTACCACGAATGGCGGGCCTTGCTGGAGCGCGCTGGGGTCCGCCGTGCCCGTCTTCACGACGCCCGCCATACCGCAGCAACCGTGCTGCTTGTCCTCGGTGTCCCTGAACGGACCGTCATGTCGATCATGGGCTGGTCGAGCACGTCGATGGCAGCTCGCTACCAGCACGTCACCGACCCGATCCGCCGCGATGTCGCCAACAGGGTCGGTGGATTGCTCTTCAACGAAGGGCGTGGCCACGCAAACTAAGCCATACCGTCGACGGCACGTGCATGCGCTTCTCTCAGAGCCGGACCATCACGTCCGCGTGCTCCGACTGGCGGATGATCAACTCGATCGAGCGCTGCAGTGACTCCCGCTGCGAACGGGCCACGTGGATTAGCGAGTGCGGAGTCAGTGCGTCCCTCTCCCGTGCCGGGTCCTTGGATTCTGGAGTGCTGCGGAGTGATGGGAACCCCGCGCCGCGTCTTGGTGGTCTCGATGGCGAGGGCCGAAGCCGTTGGCATCTCCTTCTGCGACGAAGCCCAGCAAAGCCGTGGCCGTTGCGACATTGCCAACACCCTGGATAGTGCCATCTGGTCCAATCAGGAGAGCCGACGGCAGAGGGACTTCCTCAAACCAAGCGTCTTCGAGTACGACGCTTCTAATGTCGGACGGAGGTAGATCGACGGCCGAGGAGCTCGGCATTACCGCAGTGAGCAAGTAGCCGTTCAAGAGATCGGCGCTCATTACATGCGTGAGGACGTCGGCGACGCGGTTCGGCTGGTTATCCAAGAAGCCCACAACCCAATCCCCGCTCGAGGCGAGAGATGGCGGAGCCATCGCTCCAGGCTGCAAGGGTGCATCGTCCGGCCACGGGTAGGGTGACGACGAAGCGGCACTATCCAGGATGTGCTCGATCGAGGCCGCTTCCAAGAAGCGTGTCAGAACAAGGGTTTGGCGCCTAACGTCCGCCCGCAGTCGCAGCAGGACGACAGCAATGGCAAGCAACCCTAGGCCGAGGCTCAGATCCACAAGAAACTTCATTGAGCCTCGATTTCCGGTTGGGCCGTGCGTGCCTCATCGAGCAACAGGGTTGCCGCGCCGAGACATGCCCCGGCAGCCAGGAGCCCCGCGGGATCGGCCGTGGTCGTTGTGACGTTGTGCAACGCGGTAGCTACCAATGACAGAATGCCCAGTGCTACGTTGCGCGCTGCTGTGCGCATGGTGATGGGCTTCTGCCGACCAAAGCACGCGCACGATGAAATGCGCCGCCGCGTCCGCCAGAGCACGGCGCTTGCAGCGCACAGCCATGCGGCGGCCAGAGGGCTGCCCAGCTTCGGCCACAGAGCCAGCGTCACGAGGATGCCGAGCTCCGCGGCGATCACACCCAAAGGGCCGACGAGGCGGGGAAGACGCGGCCATAGCTCGCTGAACCAATCGGTTGTCTCATCCCAGTGAGCGATCTTGCCGACGACTGAAGACGTAAACGCAGTGGCAAGTATGAGAACGGCCAGGGTGGCGAGGATCGCGGAATCCATTCACGCCTCGTTCACCGCGGCGCGTGATATCGCCTGGGGTGTGAGTGTCGGTGCGGCGGGCATCCAACCAGCACGTCTCCGCTGTTTCAACACGCGATCCTCATCACCGAGCTTCACCGAGACGATGTTTCGGCCGTCAACAACAAACAGAACGCTACGTCTGAGGGACCCGTTGTGCGCCTCGACCGTCGCCACATACCCAGCCGCTCGCAGCGGCTCCTTCAGGGAGTACAGCGTGACGATCCTGCCAGAGCGGCTATCCATCCACCTATCGAGGATGGAGGCTTCGTCGATCCAGGCTGCGGCCCGCCACCGTCCGCCCATTCCGATGACCGCCGCTTAGGTGGGGCACGGCGGGTTGCAGCAACCGTACGTCTCCATGTTCTGACGCTTCGCACGAAGGTCGTCACGCAGAGTTATGCCATTGCTATCCCAACCGTTGCTGTCCGTGAAGTTGCTTCCCGGGCAGACCGTCGTGATCGGCGAGGGGTGGTCACACGGGTTCCACGAGTGGCAAGCCGCGTGTGGCCTGACGCGCAGCTCCCCGGTCGGCATGTTCAGCTGGTACATGATCGATGCCACCGTGCACTTCTGGGAGAACGATGGTCCGTTGACGTTGCCAGACGCGCATCCCCCGAAACACCCATGCATCTGGATACCGATTGCTTGGCAATCACAGCCACTCGCGTGCCAGACCTCTCCGGCCGGTGGCTTGCGCGTCCAGCGGTAGAAGGTGTCGGCGTTGTTCCGGCAGACGTAAACATGACCGCTGCGATCAACCGTGAAGTCGTAGCCGCTTTCGCAGTAGCGATCGTCATAGACCTGATGACTGTTCGGGCTACCGGCATGGTGAATGATCACCCAACCATTCCGCGGTGACGACTCGTAGGCTCTCATGGGGTCGCGCTGTCGCTCAGGAAAGTCTCGCGGACCTGTTGTGCCACCACGTCAGGACCCCAGTCTTGGCCAGCATGCCCGCCAGCAAGGCTCATCGGAATCTTAGATCCGTCGCAACTACGGATGGCAGCAGTGGACGACTCATCCGCTGCAATTGCCGCTGCAGGAAATGCACCCACAAGGGTGGCCCCGCCGGCGGAAGCCAGCGCCAACTCTACGAAGCCACGGCGATCGAGAAGTATGCCTGGACCAAGAGGGTGCTGAGTTTGACGCAGCCTGCCTTCACGAGCAGAATCCCTGGCTCTCGGAGTGTCAGCCCACTTGCCAATACTTCCCACGGCCACCTCCCGGGCACCGGTCTTAAGGTCAGGTTAGTGCCAGGCCGAGTGTCTCGGGAAGACGTACTAGAGAACCTTTGCGTAGGCCAGTACCTGCTCTTCCGTGAACCCTCCCTCGGGCGACGGGCCTTCCGGATTCAAGAAAACAACGTAGGCGCATCCGTCGACCAGGAAGCGGATCTGCACCGTCCCCGAAGGGGGGTGACCAACCCAGACGACCGATCGCTTGATTTCGCCCACAACCGGCCCAGGCCACCCTTTGCCAGGAAAGTCGTGTAGCCCACCCTCCGCCTGCTCCACAGCCTCTCGCCCCCTATTGACCACCAAGAGGTCTCGACCGGAACCGTAGGCGACGCTGTAGTTAGTTGACTGACCCTCAGGGTATGGTCGCGCCTCGCCCGCTGGAGCGCCGCTTGGAAGCTGTTGGGGTTTGAAGACCGGGCAATCACTGGCGGCACGGAACGCAGGTTCGGCGGGAGGCGTGCTTGCGGTCGGAGTCGGAGTGGTCGTAACTGTTGGAATGCCGCTCGGGGTTGACGTTGGGTCCGTGTTGCCTGGACTGGCAGAGGGCGATCCTTCGGGAAAGACCCATGACACAACACCCACCAGCAGTGCCGTTGCAGCGGCGGCTGCTAGAGCTATCAACACCCTGGGATTTCTCGGTGGTCGACGTTGCCCAGACACGATCGCCTCCAAAGGGGGATTGCTTGACCCTGCCCTCGCGGCCAGGCGGTGGAGCCCGGCTCGGAGCCGCGCCTCTTCATTGGTATCTGACATTGGCCCCCTCCTCATCGACTGGGTCGGCTAGCGCGCCGCGAAGCTTGGCTAGGGCGCGCGCAGCCTGGCTCTTGACGGTGCCTTGCGAGCACCCCATGCACGCGGCGGTATCGGCAACAGACAGGTCGTGATAAAAGCGGAGGACCACAATCGCTCGTTGCCTTGGTGGCAAGCGTCGCAGTTCGTTCCACAAAAGGTCATCGCCTGTCTGGGGTTCATCGACAACCTCGCTGGACACCTCAGGCATGAGGACAAGTCGGAGCGGCGTGCGGCGGCTTCGGAGATGCGCTCGGACCATGCACTTCCTGGCGTATGCCTCAGCAGCCTCCCTCGCGTGGAGTCGCGACCAGGCATGGAGAGTCTGGACGAGTGCGGTCTGAGCGAGATCCTCAGCGTCATGCGCGTTTCCGGTGATCAGAAACCCAGCGCGAACCAAGCGGCCCCACTTGTCAACGACAAATGCGCGGAATGCTTCGTTCTCTTCTTGGTCCACGTGCCCGCCTCACGCCGGGTTCCCTTCACTGGTAGGAGGCCAGGAGGGTGCCGTTAGGTTGCTCCGGCCGTTCATGAATTATCCCACGTGAACCATCTGCGACGTCGGACAGGCGCTCTCACGTGCGCCCGGAGCGGTCAGCGACACATGCTCGTTTCCAGACTGCCGACACACGCCGTGACGGTGCTGCTGGTCCTCGGCGTCCCGGGGCGTGGGGGTCATGTCCAATCATGGGTTGGTCGAGGATGGCTGCGCGCCTTGAACACGTCACCGACCCCATTCGTCGCGAAGTGGCCAACAGTTAGGCGCCTTGTCAGGAGTCGAGAAGCCAATCTGCCTTGGGGTGAGCCTGGGGCAATGTACTCAACTGAGACTAGAACTGAGACTACGAGTCCCGGAGACGACGAACGCCGACCCTCCCCGCTGCGGGCGACGGTCGGCGTTCTCGCAGGTCAGGTGCTGCGTCGCGTGGCGGAGGATAGGGGATTCGAACCCCTGAGGGCTGTTAACCCAACCCGCTTTCCAAGCGAGCGCCATAGGCCACTAGGCGAATCCTCCGCGGGCGAGGATACCGGCCGGGGAGGCAGGTAAGAAATTGGGTCGACTTGGGCGGCTCCTGAGCGCTGACCTAGACTCTGCGGCAACCCCCCATGCGGCGGTATCTCGCTGAACTCCCCCAGGGCCGGAAGGCAGCAAGGGCAGGCGGGCTCTATCGGGTGCGTGGGGGGCCTTCGCTTCCCGCCCTACGGATTGTCAGGGCCGGGGCTTAGGGTTCAAACCGTGGAAGCACCGCTCGCCCTCTACCGCCGCTACCGGCCCGAGACGTTCGCCGAGGTCATCGGCCAGGACCACGTCACCGAGCCGCTCCGGGCCGCGCTGCGCAACAACCGGGTCAACCACGCCTACCTGTTCTCCGGCCCCCGCGGCTGCGGCAAGACCACGAGCGCCCGGATCCTGGCGCGGGCGCTGAACTGTGAAGAGGGGCCCACCGACGAGCCCTGCGGCAAGTGCCGCTCGTGCACGGACCTCGCCCGGGGCGGCCCCGGCTCGGTGGACGTCATCGAGATCGACGCCGCCTCCCATGGCGGCGTCGACGACGCCCGGGACCTGCGCGAGCGGGCGTTCTTCGCGCCCGTGGCGAGCCGCTACAAGGTCTACATCATCGACGAGGCCCACATGGTCACCACGCAGGGCTTCAACGCCCTGCTCAAGCTCGTCGAGGAGCCGCCGCCGCACCTGAAGTTCATCTTCGCCACGACCGAGCCGGAGAAGGTCATCGGCACGATCCGCTCCCGGACCCACCACTACCCGTTCCGGCTCATTGCGCCGCGCACCCTGTCGGCCTACCTCTCCGAGCTCTGCGACAAGGAGGGCGTCAAGATCGACCAGGCCGCCTTGCCGCTCGTCGTACGCGCGGGTGGGGGGTCGGCCCGGGACACCCTGTCCGTGCTCGACCAGCTCATCGGCGGCGCCGGCGACGACGGTGTCAGCTACCAGCTGACCACCGGGCTGCTGGGGTTCACGCCGGACACCCTGCTCGACGAGGTGGTCGACGCCTTCGCAGCGTCGGACGGTCGCTCGGTCTTCGGTGTGGTCGACAAGGTGATCGAGACTGGGCAGGACCCACGCCGGTTCACCGAGGATCTGCTGCGGCGCCTCCGTGACCTGGTGATCATCTCCGCGGTTCCGGACGCCACCGTGACCGGGCTGGTCGACGTGCCCGACGACCAAGGCGAGCGGCTGGTGGCGCAGGCGGCCCGCTTCGGTAGAGCCGATCTGTCGCGTGCGGCCGAGCTGGTGGCCGACGGACTGACCGAGCTCAAGGGCGCGACCGCCCCCCGCCTGCTGCTGGAGCTGATCTGCGCCAGGGTCCTGCTGCCCGGCGCCGACGACTCCACGGACGGGCTGATGGCTCGACTCGACCGCCTGGAGAAGCGCCTGTCGATAGCGAGCGCGCCCGCCGCGGCCCCCACCCAGCCGTCCACCCAGGCGTCCACCCAGGCGTCCACCCAGGCGTCCACCCAGGCGTCCACCCAGGCGTCCACCCAGGCGTCCACCCAGGCGTCCACCCAGGCGTCCACCCAGGCGTCCACCCAGGCGTCCACCCAGGCGCCCGCGAAGGAGCCCGCCCCTGCGAAGGCCCCGGAAGAGGCCGCCGCGCCGGTGCAGGAGCCTCGCCGCGAGGTGGTCGAGCAGCCATCGCCGCCTGCCGAAGTCGCGAAGCCGGCGGCATCAGCAGCCGCAGCTCAGGTATCGACCCCGGAGGCGCAGGACGTGCCCGCCCCGGCCGGCCCCGGCAGCCTGGGCATCACCGATCTGCGCCGGCTGTGGCCAGACCTCGTCGAGGCAGTCAAGCACCGCCGCCGGATGACCTGGATCCTGCTCAGTCAGCACGCGCAGGTCATCGACGTCGACGACACGACGCTGACCATCGGGTTCAACAACCCTGGCGCTCACCAGTCCTTCCTCGGCGGTGGTAACGACGAGATCCTCCGCCAGGTGATCATCGACGAGATCGGCCACGCCTGGAGGATCGAGGCGATCGTCGATCCGTCCGCGCAGCCGGGCACCGAGACTCCGGTGCGGATCACCAAGGCCGCGGTCGCGGACGCGCCCGAGCCGCCCAGCTCACGCCCGCCGGCGGACCCCGGCGTGGTCTCCAGCGCGCGTGAGGCGATCATGGAGACTCGGCAGGGCGGCACCCCCACGAAGGCCGAGCCGACGGTCTCCGACGCTGAAGCCGACCGAGACGACCCGGCCGCGGACGACCACTCACTCGGCGGGGCAGAACTGATCCAGCGCGAGCTGGGGGCCAGCGTCATCGAAGAGATCGAACACAACTAGGAGCACGCAATGTCTGAGAACCCCTTCGCCGGAGGTTTCGACGTGAACGCCCTGCTCCAGCAGGCCCAGGCTATGCAGGAGCAGATGGTCGCGGCCTCCGAGGAGTTGGCCAACGCCGAGGTCGACGGCACCGTGGGTGACGGCCTGGTGACCGTGACGGTCAGCGGCACCGGCGAGATGGTGCGCGTTCAGATCCGCAAGGGCTCCTTCGATCCCGACGAGACCGAGGACCTCGAGGACCTGATCGTGGCTGCGTACCGCGACGCCAAGGCTCGCGCAGACGCGTTGGCCACCGAGAAGCTGGGGCCGCTCGCCGGCGGCCTGGGCGGCTTGGGCGGCCTCGGCGGCGACGGCGGCAGCCTTCCCCAGCTCGGGTTCTAGGACACAGCCTCGATGTACGAAGGCATCGTCCAGGACCTGATCGACGAGCTCGGCAGGCTTCCCGGCGTAGGGCCCAAGTCGGCGCAGCGCATCGCCTTCCACCTGCTTCAGGCCGACCCCGTCGACGTACGCCGGCTCGCGCAGGTGCTCATCGAGGTCAAGGAGAAGGTCCGGTTCTGCTCGGTCTGCGGCAACGTCGCGGAGGAAGACATCTGCCGCATCTGCCGCGACCCCCGGCGCGACCCCACCGCGATCTGCGTCGTGGAGGAGTCCAAGGACGTGGTGGCGATCGAGCGAACCCGAGAGTTCCGGGGCCGCTACCACGTGCTCGGTGGGGCCATCTCACCGATCGAGGGGATCGGTCCGGACCAGCTCCGCATCCGGGAGCTGCTCACCAGGCTGGCCGACGGCGCGGTCACCGAGGTGATCCTGGCCACGGACCCGAACCTCGAGGGTGAGGCCACCGCGACGTATCTCACCCGCACTCTGCGACCCCTGGGGTTGCGCGTGACGCGACTTGCGAGTGGACTGCCAGTAGGCGGAGATCTCGAGTACGCCGACGAGGTCACGCTGGGCCGAGCATTCGAGGGACGGAGGGCCGTCGATGAGTGAGACCACGAAGACCGAGCCGCAGGCCGCGGCCGAGGTCGACAGCGAGCTTGAGGACTTCGCGCAGCAGATCGCCGACCAGGTCGAGTCGTTCCTCCTCGCCCTGCGAGCGATCGCGCGCGGTGAGGAGCCGGCAAGCTCGATCCCGCTGCTCCTGCTCGAGGTGAGCCAGGTGCTGCTCGCCGGTGGCCGGCTCGGCGTGCACGAGGACTTCCAGCCCGCCGAGGAGTACGAGCCGGACCCTGGTCCGGATCCCGACCTCGACGAGCTTCGGCTCCGTCTCGCGGTGCTGCTCGAGAGCGTCGACGCCTATACCGAGGTCTTCGACCCGTACGTCGACCCACCAGAGCTCGTGTCGAGCCTGCTGTCGGACGACCTGACCAGCATCGCGGCCGCTCTGGCGCACGGGCTCAGGCACTTCACCGCCGGACGCGTCGCCGAGGCGCTGTGGTGGTGGCAGTTCTCCTATGTCGCGTCGTGGGGAGCCGAGGCGAGCAGCGTGCTGCGGGCGCTGCAGTCGATCGTGGCGCATGACCGGCTCGACTCGGAGTTCGCCTCCGAGGCCGACCAGGTCGAGGCGGCCGAGGCGATGCTCGACTCCGCAAGTTCTTGACTCTGACGGCTCTGCAGCGCCTCGAATCAGGAAGTTTTCCTGCGAGACTGCCCGCCACTCGTCCGCTCTCCGAGAAAACCCGGTCGGGTGCATACCCGACAGCCCGTAGAATTGCGGGCGTTGCAGCGTCGCGCAGCCTGCGTGATCCAACCCTGAACCTCAAGGAGCATCGTGGGCATTGTCGTGCAGAAGTACGGCGGGTCCTCTGTCGCCGATGCCGACGGGATCAAGCGGGTCGCCCAACGGATCGTGGCCGCGAAGAAGGCCGGCAACGATGTCGTGGTCGTCGTCTCCGCGATGGGTGACAGTACCGACGAGCTGATCGACCTGGCCCAACAGGTCTCGCCGATTCCGTCGCCCCGTGAGCTGGACATGCTGCTGACCGCGGGTGAGCGGATCTCGATGGCGCTGCTGGCGATGGCTGTGGGGAACCTGGGCCTGGAGGCGCGCTCCTTCACCGGCAGCCAGGCCGGGGTGATCACCGACGGCTCCCACGGCAAGGCCAAGATCATCGACGTCACCCCGGGCCGGATCGAGAAGGCCCTGAGCGAGGACGCGATCGCGATCGTGGCCGGCTTCCAGGGGGTCAGTCAGGACACCAAGGACATCACCACGTTGGGCCGGGGAGGCTCCGACACCACTGCGGTAGCCCTGGCCGCGGCTCTGGACGCTGACGTCTGCGAGATCTACAGCGACGTCGACGGCGTCTTCACCGCCGACCCGCGCATCGTCTCCAGCGCGCGCAAGCGGGACTGGATCTCCTACGAGGAGATGCTCGAGATGGCAGCCTGTGGGGCCAAGATCCTGCACCTGCGCTGTGTCGAGTACGCCCGCCGCTACAACATGCCGATCCACGTCAGGTCGTCGTTCTCCGACCTGAACGGCACCTGGATCTCCGAGCACCCACCCGCCGACGTTCAGGAAGTCAACATGGAACAGGCCATCATCGCCGGTGTCGCCCACGACCGAAGTGAAGCCAAGGTGACCGTCGTCGGCGTACCCGACAAGGTCGGCGAGGCAGCCCGCATCTTCGAGGCTCTGGCTGACACCGGAGTCAACCTCGACATGATCGTGCAGAACATCTCCGCTGCCGCGACCAACCGGACCGACATCTCCTTCACTCTTCCCCGCGAGGACGGCCAGCGCGCCATGACGGCGCTGTCCCGGATCAAGGACGAGGTCGGCTACGACTCGCTGCTGTACGACGACCGGATCGGCAAGGTCTCGCTGATCGGCGCGGGCATGCGCTCCCACCCCGGAGTGACCGCACGGTTCTTCGCCGCGCTCGCCTCCGCCGGCGTGAACATCGAGATGATCTCCACCTCCGAGATCCGGATCTCCGTGATCCTGGCCGAGGGGCAGGTGGACGCGGCCGTGACCGCGACCCACACCGCGTTCGACCTGGACTCCGACCAGGTCGAAGCCGTCATCTACGGAGGGACCGGACGATGACCCGCCGACTCGTGAACGTCGGGATCGTCGGCGCGACCGGACAGGTCGGAGCCGTGATGCGCGACATCCTGCTCGAGCGCGGCTTTCCTGTCGGCGACCTTCGCTTCTTCGCCAGTGAACGGTCAGCCGGGACGACGATCACCTGGGGTGACCGTGAGGTCGTGGTCGAGGACGCTGCCACCGCTGACCCGGCCGGCCTGGACATCGCGCTGTTCAGCGCTGGGGGTGCGACCTCACGCGAGCTGGCGCCGCGGTTCGCCGCGGCCGGCGCCACTGTCGTCGACAACTCTTCGGCCTGGAGGCTCGACCCCGACGTGCCGCTGGTGGTCTCGGAGGTGAACCCGGAGGCGATCCACGAGGCGCGTAAGGGAATCATCGCCAACCCGAACTGCACCACGATGGCCGCGATGCCGGTGCTCAAGCCGCTGCACGACGAGGCCGGCCTGGTCCGGCTGATCGCCAGCACGTACCAGGCCGTCTCAGGGTCCGGGGTCGCCGGCGTAGAGGAGCTGGCCGGACAGGTCGCCGCGTACGACGACCCTGCCTCCCTCGCGTTCGGCCCCGGTGATGCGATGCTGCCGCAGCCGGTGAAGTACGTCCGGCCCATCGCGTTCAACGTCCTGCCATTCGCCGGTTCGCTGGTCGAGGACGGCAGCGACGAGACCGACGAGGAGCAGAAGCTTCGCAACGAGTCCCGCAAGATCCTCGGCATCCCTGAGCTGCGGGTATCAGGCACCTGCGTCCGGGTCCCGGTCTTCACCGGTCACTCGCTGTCGGTCAACGCCGAGTTCGCTCAGCCGCTGTCGGCCAAGCGGGCCGCCGAGATCCTCAGCGACGCGCCGGGAGTGGTTCTTACCGATATTCCGACGCCTCTCCAGGCCGCCGGCCAGGACCCGTCGTACGTCGGGCGCATCCGGCAGGACAGCGGCGTGGAGGACGAGCGTGGGCTGGTGCTGTTCATCAGCAACGACAACCTCCGCAAGGGCGCAGCCCTCAACACCGTCCAGATAGCCGAGCTCGTCGCCGCAGCGCTGTCCTGAGCCCCGTCTCCTGTCAGGCGGCTAGGTCCCCGGCGTTCTGCTAGCGAATGTCGTGGGCCGGGGGCTCAGGCTCAAGGTCGGACTCGTCGACGAGAGCTGTGGTGACCCAGTGCGCGGCGGCGAAGGACAGAGCGCTGATCACCGGGACGACCACGAACATCCAGGGGTCCAGCAGTTCTTCCATGAGCAGCAGGAGGACCAAAACGCAGATGATGCCGACCCCGAGCGCGCTGGTCGCCTTGGGGTCGGGAACCTCCCAGGCAGCCAGGAGCATCCCGCCGGCCAGGATCATCAGGATCAGGACCAGGATCAGCAGGAAGAAGCCCGGACCGCCGCAGGAGTCGGTGCCCTTCAGCTGCTCGCAGCCCTGGAGTGATCCCCAGGTGAGCAGTGCGCCGAAGACCCCCACCAGCAGGCCTGTGACAACGGCCGCGATGCGACCGGGGAGGGCGAACATCTTGAACTCGCGGTCCGGAGTCTCGTCGAGCGGCTCGGCCGAAGCCTCCTGCGGTGCCTGTGGGGCAGCAGGGACGACTGCTTCGGGCGCGGGTACCTCGTCGGCGAACAGAGGCGGGGGTACGGGCTCCGGCGGGAGCACGGCCGTTGGCTCCTCGACGGGTGCCGCAGATGGCTCCTCCACGGGCACTGCAGCCGGCTCCTCGACGGCCGGCCCGGCCTGCTTCTTCCGGCCGAACAGGCGCGGGAGTTCCAGCGACCGATCGCTGCCGTCGTCCTGAGGCTTGTCACCCATACGGCGCAGTATGCCTGAGTGGGCGGGTCAACCCGATGACCGCACCACCGCGGGTGCCTCCCCGACACTCCCGAGTCGGGGCTCAGGCAGCGTTAGGCGTGCCGTTTGCCCGCTCCCTTCGTTGGTCCAGGAGCGTAAGGCTGTCGTTCGCCCACGGTGACCGGGGTGGGACCGATTGACCGGTCCCTGTCCGTGGCTTAGGCTGGCTCAAACCTGAGCGGTGTTCACTTTTTGGAGGATCCGGTGTTCGACGAAGAGTACGTAGACCTCTCCCGGCGTGGTGTGATCGGTGGTCTCACCGCGGGAACGGCCCTCGCCGCGCTTCCCGGCCTCGCCGGCCTGGACAGCGCCGACGGCGCAACCCGCTCCGGAAGCCTGCCCAAGAAGGTGGACGTGGTCGTGGTCGGGGCCGGGCTCTCCGGTCTGGTCGCGGCCCGCAAGGTCAAGGCGGCCGGCCACTCGGTGCTCGTGGTCGAGTCTCGCAACCGCGTCGGCGGGCGACTGCTCAACCATCGACTGCACAACGGGTCGGTCATCGAGGCCGGCGGCGCGTTCGTCGGGCCGACGCAGGACCACATCCTCAGGCTTGCGGACAAGCTCGGCGTCAGGACCTTCAAGGAGTACGCCGAGGGCCAGAACGTCTACATGAAGGGGGAGTCCCGGTCCCTCTACACCGGGACCGTGCCGCCGGACCCGCTGATCCTCCCCGATGCCGGCATGCTCCAGTTCCGTCTCGACCAGATGGCCTCGGAGATCGCGGTCGACGCGCCGTGGTCACATCCCAGCGCGGCCGAGTGGGACAGCATCAGCTTCGACACCTGGATCCGGCAGAACACCGTCAACCCTGACACCCGCAACCTGCTGCTCTCCTACCTGCAGCCGGCCTTCGGCTCCGATGGCGCCAACATCTCGCTCCTGTTCGTCGCCTGGTACATCGCCACCGCGGGCAACGAGCGGAACCTCGGCACGTTCGAGCGCTCCGCGGGAACCGAAGGCGGCGCCCAGGACTCACGCTTCATCCTCGGTTCCCAGGCGGTGCCACGGCGGCTGGCGAAGAAGCTCGGTAGGCGGGTCGCGCTCAACGCACCGGTACGCCGGATCCGGCAGTTCTCCGACCATGTGGTGGTCAGCACCGACCGAGGCTCGGTGCGCGCCAAGCGCGTGATCGTCGCCTGCCCGCCTCCCACGGTCCTCGGCATCGACTGGCACCCGGTCCTGCCGCGCCGGCGGGCAGCCCTGCTGCGCCGGATGCCGATGGGTGCGCTGATGAAAGCCGACGCCGTCTACAAGAAGCCGTTCTGGCGCGCCAAGGGGCTCTCGGGGATGGGCATCGCGGACTCCGGAGCGGTCCGGGTGGCGTTCGACAACAGCCCCTACGACGTGTCCGTTGGTGTGTTGCTGGCTTTCGTCGGGGGCTCCACGCTGGAGAAGTACGGCGCGATGCCGCTCGCCCGCCGCCGCAAGGCCGTACTGGAGGGCTTCGCCCGCATGTTCGGCGAGGAGGCGCTGCACCCGATCGAGTACACCGAGCACGACTGGACGCACGAGCGCTGGACCCGAGGAGGACCGGTGGCGCTCCCGCTGCCCGGTGCGACCAAGGCTTACGGCAACACGATTCGCAGGCCGTTCCGGCGCGTGCACTGGGCGGGCACCGAGACCTCGACGTACTGGTCGGGTTACATGGACGGAGCCGTCCGCGCTGGCGAGCGCGCCGCCCGGGAAGTGAACGCACTGCTATGAGGTCACGTCTGCTGCCCGGTCTGGTCGGACTGCTTGTCGGCCTTGGAGCCGCGCTGCCCGCTGCTTCGGTGCACGCCGCTCCGCGCGAGCGGTGGGACACCCGCGTCCTGGCCCGGGTCGAGAGCCCCGGCTTCCCGGCGAACGTGTACCGCCACCCCAACGGCAAGGTGTACGCCGGCACGTTCGCCAACCCCCAGGGGGACACGCTGCGCTCACGGGTCCGCGAGTGGACCCGAGGCGGCACGCTGCTGCGCAGCTGGGCCGTCCCCGGCCAGGATCTGTCAGAGTCGCACGGCGTCCAGGTGGCGACCTCCGACGCCCGCGGCAGGCTGGTGGTGTTGGACAAGACGTCGGGACGGATCCTGCGGCTCAACCCGAAGACCGGCCGCTTCCGGTCCTACGCCACCCTCCCCGACCTTCCGACGTGCCCGGCGAAGCCGGCCTGCAGCCCGAACCAGGACGACCGGCCTCCGATCCCGAACTACGCCGCGTGGGGCCCCCGTGGCGCGCTGTACGTCTCCGACTACGGGCAGGCAGTCATCTGGAAGGTGCCTCGCCGCGGTGGCTCCGCCCGCCCATGGTTCACCAGCAACAAGCTGGACGGAGTCGAGTTCGGTACTGCGGGCCTCGTGCTCGGCCCCGGACGCAAGGCGCTGTACGTAATGCAGCAGTCGTCCTTCGGTCTGGGCGACGACAACCCGCCGCTCGGCAAGCTCTACCGGCTCAGGCTCGCCGACCGCAGGCTCACCAGGCTGTGGCAGTCACAACCCTTCGACCTGCCCGACGGCTTCAGCTTCGCCCGCTCCGGCCGGGTGTACGTCGCCAACGCCGGCAGCAACCAGCTCGTGGTGCTGAACCGGCGCTACCAGGAGGTGGAGCGCGTCCCTGCACTGCCGGTCAGCGGGGAGAACGGCTCGCCGATCCCCTTCGACACCCCCTCCAACGTCACGTTCGCGGGACGCAGCGTGCTGGTCGCCAACCAGAGCTTCTTCGGCCGGACCGAGCACCACGCCATCCTGGACGTGTACGTCGGAGAGCGGGGCGTGCCGGTCTTCATCCCGAGGAACGCGGGCGTGCGCCGGTGATCGATGCCGTCGTCGACGCCTGCCACCGGCTAGCCGCAGAGGGTCTGCTGATCGGCACCGCGGGGAACGTCAGTGTGCGCGAGGGTGACCGGATCGCGGTGACCGCCAGCGGTGCAGTGCTGGGAGAGCTCACCCCTGAGGGAGTGGTCGTGGTCTCCCCCGACGGCGCGGTCCTGGACGGAACCTCGGTGCCGACCTCGGAGCTCGATCTGCACCTGGCGATCTATGCCGCCTACGGCTCTGGCGCCGTCGTGCACACCCATGCGCCTGTCAGTACGGCGGCCTCGACCGTGCTCGACGAGCTGCCCTGTATCCATTACCAGCAGCTCCTGCTCGGCGGGGAGATCCGCGTGGCGCCGTACGCGACCTTCGGGACGCCAGAGCTGGCCGTCTCGGTCAGGGACGCCCTGGAGGGCCGGCAGGCCGCCTTGATGGCCAACCACGGTTCGGTCGCCCATGGGGCCACGATCGAGAAGGCGGTCGAGAGTGCGTTGCTGCTGGAGTGGCTGTGCACCGTCTACCGCGACGCCCTGGCCATCGGCGAGCCGCGCACCCTCGACAGGCAGCAGCAGGAGGACGTCGTCCTGGCTGCCCTCGCCCGCAACTACGGAGAGAAGTCCTGATGAGGAACGTGCTCTGCATCGGCGTACACGTCCTGGACGTGCACGTGCGCACCGTCGAGGGGATCCCGCAGGGTTCCGAGGGTGCCCTGGTCGACGAGATCAAGATGTCGCCGGCCGGCACCGCGGGAGGGACGGCCGTCGTGCTCGCGAAGCTCGGCGCGACGGTAGCGAGCGTGGGCGCGGTAGGCGACGACGCGATCGGCACGACGCTCCTCTCGCTGCTCGCCCACCATGGCGTCGATCCGAGCCGGCTCGTGGTGAAGACGGGGGTGCAGACCTCGTCCTCGGTGCTCCCGCTCAAGGGCGACGGCGAACGGCCCGCCTGGCACTGCATCGGCGCCAACGGCGCGTTCGGCCTCGAGGACCTCGATCTCGAAGCACTCGCCTTGGCCGACCACGTGCACCTCGGCGGCCCGGAGTTCCTGGGAGAGGCTGCGACCACGATCCTCGAGCGGGCACGCTCAGCCGGGGTCTCGACCTCGGTGGACCTGCTGGCACCCGGCGACCCGATGTGGCTCGACGTGATCGAGGGCTGCCTGCCTTACGTTGATCTCTTCCTGCCCAACGACGAACAGCTCCTCGGGCTCACCGGAGCGGAGACCCTCGAGGCAGCCGCGCAGGTTCTGCTGGCCAAGGGGGTCGGCTGTGTGGCGGTGACCGCCGGAGCGCGCGGCGCCTATGTCGCGACCAAGGACGAGGCCTGCTGGGTGCCGGCGTTCAAGATCGACGTGGTCGACACGACCGGCTGCGGGGACGCCTTCTCGGCCGGGTTCCTGCTGGGCCGCTCGCTCGGCCGTACGCCGGAGCAGTCCGCGGTGCTGGGCAACGCCACCGCGGCCCAGGTCGCCCAGGGACTCTCGACCGACTTCGGGGTTTTCGACCTCGCTTCAATCGACGCCTTCGTCGCTTCCGTCTAGCCGGGTCGCCTGCGGTCCGCCCGGCCCCACCCGACCCGGTGCCGTGGCAGACTCGCGACCAGGAGGCGAGGCTGATGACCATCCGCGTGACCGGAGCCGCCGTGGCCGGCGGCGAGAAGATCCTTACCCCTGAGGCGCTCGACCTGGTCAGCGCCCTGCACCAGGAGTTCGGGGCGCGCCGTGACGAGCTGCTGCAGGCCCGTCGTCGCCGACGCGACGAGGTGGCGCGTACTGGTCGCCTGGACTTCCTCCCCGAGACCGCAGAGATCCGCGCGGCCGACTGGCGAGTGGCACTCGCTCCACCCGACCTGCTCGACCGCCGGGTGGAGATGACCGGGCCCACCGACCGCAAGATGACGATCAACGCGCTCAACTCCGGCGCGTGCGTCTGGCTGGCCGACCAGGAGGACGCGAGTACGCCGCACTGGGCCAACGTCGTCGGCGGTCAGGTCAACCTCTACGACGCCATCCGTCGCGACATCGCCTTCACCTCGCCGGACGGGAAGACCTACGAGCTCCGTGACGACCAGCCTCTGGCCACGATCGTGATGCGGCCCCGCGGCTGGCATCTGGACGAGAAGCACCTGGAGATCGACGGCCGCCCGGTGGCGGGTGCCCTGGTCGACTTCGGGCTCTACTTCTTCCACAACGCCCAGGAGCTGCTGGACCGCGGGAGCGGCCCGTACTTCTACCTTCCGAAGCTGGAGAGCCATCTGGAGGCGAGGCTCTGGAACGACGTCTTCGCATTGGCCCAGGAGCAGGTGGGTATCCCGTACGGCAGCGTCCGCGCCACCGTGCTGATCGAGACCATCCCCGCGGCGTTCGAGATGGAGGAGATCCTCTACGAGCTGCGCGACCACGCGTCGGGACTCAACGCGGGCCGGTGGGACTACCTGTTCAGCGTCATCAAGTACTTCCGCGACTCCGGTCCGCAGTTCGTGCTGCCTGACCGTAGCGCCGTCGGCATGACGTCACCGTTCATGAAGGCGTACGCAGAGCTGCTGGTGAAGCTCTGCCACAAGCGAGGGGCCTTCGCGATGGGGGGCATGTCGGCCTTCATCCCGAGCCGCAAGGACGAGGACGTGAACGCCAAGGCGTTCGCGCAGGTGCGTGCGGACAAGGAACGCGAGGCAGGGCAGGGTTTCGACGGCTCCTGGGTGGCACACCCGGATCTGGTTCCGCTGTGCCGGGAGGTCTTCGACAGCCAGCTCGGGAGCAAACCCAACCAGCTCGGCCGCCAGCGCGACGACGTCAGCGTGACCGCCGACGACCTGCTGGATGTCGCCTCTACGCCAGGCGAGATCACCCGCCATGGGCTGGCCGCCAACGTCGAGATCGCGATCCTCTACCTGGAGTCGTGGCTGCGTGGCACCGGCGCCGCAGCGATCCACAATCTGATGGAGGACGCCGCCACCGCCGAGATCTCGCGATCGCAGCTGTGGCAGTGGGTACGCAACGGCTCCACCCTGGACGACGGCACGGTCGTCACCGCGGACCTGGTCCGCGAGGTGATGGACGAGGAGATGCAGCGGATCCGGGAGCAGGTCCCGGACTTCGACCAGCGCCCCTTCCAGCAGGCGCGGGACATCTTCGAGTCCGTTGCCCTAGACGACGAGTACGTCGACTTCCTCACTCTCCCGGCGTACGACGCAGTGGTGGGCCAGTGATCGACGCCCTGACCCAGGAGCTCGACGCCAAGCTGGAACGTGCCGACGCCGCTCTCGCAGCGCAGTACCCCGGCGACCGCGGCGTCCGGCAGCCGGTGCACACCTGCTACGTGCCCGCAGACCGCTATCACCAGGACACGGTCGGCTTGTACGGCGAGGCGGCGCTCGCGGTGCTCGACGAGTGCGCCGAGGTGCTCGGCGCCGACGCCGCGCTGGTCGAGCGGGTCCGCGCCAAGCTGACTACCGAGCCGGTCGAGGACCTGCGCGTCGACTTCGAGGACGGCTACGGCACCCGCAGCGACGACGAGGAGGACGAGGCGGTGCTGCGGGTGGCGAGCGGCCGCCCCGCGACTCCCTTCTTCGGGATCCGGTTCAAGAGCTTCGAGGCACCGACCCGAGCGCGAGGGCTGCGCACGCTGGACCTCTTCGTGAAGGCGCGGGGCGAGCTGGACGACGGCCTCGTGGTGACCCTCCCGAAGGTGACCTCGGTGGACCAGGTCGAGGCCATGGTGCTCGCCTGCGACCGGCTGGAGGAGGCGTACGGCGTCCAGGGCCTCCGTTTCGAGCTCCAGGTCGAGACGCCGCAGGCGATCCTCGGTCCGGAGGGCACCGCCTTGGTGGCCCGGATGCTGCACGCCTCTGCTGGCCGCTGCACGGGTCTGCACTACGGCACCTACGACTACTCCGCCTCGACGGGCATCGCTGCGGCGTACCAGAGCATGGAGCACCCGGTCGCCGACCACGCCAAGGCCGTCATGCAGGTGGCCGCTGCGGGCACCGGGGTCTTCCTCTCCGACGGCTCCACGAACGTGCTGCCTGTCGGAGGGGCCGCGGCCCAAGCCTGGCGGCTGCATGCCCGGCTGGTACGCCGCTCGCTCGAGCGCGGCTACTACCAGGGCTGGGACCTGCACCCCGCGCAGCTGCCGAGCCGGTACCTGGCGACGTACGCCTTCTACCGCGACGGCCTTCCGGTGGCGTCGCGGCGGCTGAGCGCCTACCTGCACGGCGGTGACTCCGGCTATCTCGACGAGCCCGCGACCGCTGCCGCTCTGGCCGGCTTCGTGCTGCGCGGTCTGGAGTGTGGTGCGGTGGACCCCGACGAGGCGGGGGTCACCCTGGCCGAGCTGGCACGGCTGGCCCGGCGGAAGGTGGCCGGATGACCCTGGAGGAGCTCAACCAGGCACCGGGCGACGAGCTCACCGCGACCCTGCTGGCTTGCTGCGACGTACCGGCCTGGGCGGTCGCCCTTCGCGATGCTCGTCCCTACGCCGACGAGCAGGCGCTGCTCGCGCTGGCTGACGAGAGAGCTCGCTCCTTCACCCCGGCGGAGGTCGACCGGGCGCTCGCGGCCCATCCCCGCATCGGGGAGCGTGCTCGAGGCGCCTCGACCGAGGCAGCCTGGTCCCGGCAGGAGCAGTCCGGCGTCGCCGAAGACGCCCAGGCCGAGCTGCTGGCGGCCAACCAGGCCTACGAGGCGCGCTTCGGCCGGGTCTTCCTGATCTGTGCCACGGGGCTGTCGGCGGAGGCGATCCTGGCTTCCGCGCGAGCCCGGCTCGACAACGACGACGCCACCGAGGCGGCAGTGGTCGCCGAAGAGCTGCGCAAGATCGCTCTCCTCCGACTACGGAAGGTCATCGACGCATGAGCATGATCACGACCCACGTCCTGGACACCGCCCAGGGCCGCCCGGCGGCCGGCGTACCGGTCCGCCTTGTCGCCGGCGACCGGACCCTCGCTGAGGCGGTCACCGACGTCGACGGGCGGGTGACCGACCTCGGACCTGACTCGGTCGCGCTGGGGACCTACCGCCTGGTCTTCGACGTCTCGGCGCACTCGATGTTCTTCCCCGAGGTCACCATCACCTTCACGGTGGCCGACGAACGGCACCACCACGTGCCGCTGTTGTTGAGTCCTTTCTCGTACTCGACCTACCGAGGGAGCTGACGATGGCCATCCGCCTGGGCCCGAACCAGTACGGCAAGTCGGAGAACCGCGTCGTACGCGTCTACCGGGACACGAACCGCCACGGGGTCCGCGACCTCAACGTCTCGACGTCGCTGCGCGGTCGCTTCGAGGACGCCCACATCACCGGCGACCAGAAGGACGTCCTACCGACCGACACCCAGAAGAACACCGCCTTCGCGTTCGCCAAACACCAGCAGCCTCGCTCCATCGAGGAGTACGCGATCGCCCTGGGCACCCACTTCGTCGAGACCGTCCCCGCAGCGGACGGAGCCCGGGTCGAGGTGGAGGAGTACGCCTGGGAGCGCATCGACGACCACGACCACGCCTTCCGCCGGGTGGGCCGTGGGGTGCGTACGACGGTGGTCAATGTCGAGACCGACCAGGTGCAGGTCGTGTCGGGGGTCAAGGACCTGATCGTCATGAAGACGACCGGCTCGGAGTTCCACGGCTTCCTCAAGGACCGGTACACCACCTTGCAGGAGACCCACGACCGGATCCTGTCCACCTCGCTGGTTGCCCGTTGGCGCTACGACACCTCGTTCGTCAACCAGGACGGTGCGGACTGGGACGGGTCCCATGAGGCCGTCACCTCGTTGCTGCTGCGACGGTTCGCCGAGATCCACAGCCTCGCGCTTCAGCAGTCTCTCTACGGCATGGGCGAAGCCGTGCTGGAGCAACAGCCCCAGGTCGCCGAGCTCCGCTTGTCGGCGCCGAACCGGCACCACTTCCTGGTTGACCTCTCGCCGTTCGACCTGGAGAACCCTGGCGAGGTCTTCCTCGCGGCCGACCGTCCCTACGGGCTGATCGAGGCGACCGTACTGCGCGACGACGCGTCCGACCCGGGTTGTGCCTGGCACTCGGTGCCGGGCTTCTGCTGATGGACCTCGACGTCGTCTTCCGAGCCTCCCGGGTGGTCACGCCCGAGGGGGAGCGGGCCTGCGACGTCGGGGTGAAGGACGGGGTAGTCGTGACTCTGGGTCAGTCCCTCGAGGCCGCCCTACTGGTCGAGCTGGCCGAGGACGAGGTGCTGCTCCCGGGCCTGGTCGATACGCACGTCCACGTGAACGAGCCCGGCCGCACCGAGTGGGAGGGCTTCGCCTCCGCGACCCGGGCGGCTGCCGCCGGGGGCGTCACCACCATCATCGACATGCCGCTCAACTCCATCCCGCCGACCGTCGACGCCGACGCCCTGGAGGTCAAGCGCAAGGCCGCCGATGGCCAGTGCTTCGTCGACGTCGGGTTCTGGGGCGGGGCCGTTCCGGGGAACCTGGGCTCGCTCCAGCCCCTCCATGAAGCCGGGGTCTTCGGTTTCAAGTGCTTCCTTGTCGACTCCGGAGTGGAGGAGTTCGCGCATCTGTCCGAGGCTGCGTTGCGCGCCGCCCTGAGCGAGATCGCCTCGCTCGGGTCACTGCTGGTCGTGCACGCCGAGGACCCCCTCGCCATCCAGGCAGCGCGCCCGAGTACGGCGTACGCGGACTTCCTCGCCTCGCGGCCCAAGGCCGCCGAGAACTCCGCGGTGGCACTGCTCGCCGCGACCGCTGAGGAGACCGGCTGCCGCGTGCACATCGTGCACGTCTCCAGCGCTGACGCGTTGCCGTTGATCGAGCGGTCGCCGCTCTCCGGGGAGACCTGCCCGCACTACCTCAGCTTCACGGCGGAGGAGATCGCCGACGGGGCGACCCAGTTCAAGTGCTGTCCCCCGATTCGCGACGACTCCAACCGGGAGGCCCTCTGGGAGGGACTGCGGTCCGGAGTGATCGGCATGGTCGTCTCCGACCACTCGCCCTCGACGGTCGAGCTGAAGCACCTCGACACCGGCGATTTCGCGACCGCCTGGGGTGGGATCGCCTCGCTCCAGCTGGGACTGCCGGCGGTGTGGACCGAGGCGAAGCGGCGCGGCTTCACGCTGCCACAAGTCGTGGGCTGGATGAGCTCGGGGCCGGCGAGCCTGGTCGGACTGCAGCGCAAGGGCTCCATCGTGGTGGGCAGCGACGCCGACCTGGTGATCTTCGCGCCCGAGGACGCCTTCGTCGTGGAGGCGGTTGGGCTGCACCACAAGAACCCCGTCACGCCGTACGACGGGCGCAGGCTCACCGGGGTCGTCCGCAGCACCTGGCTGCGCGGACGGCGGATCGACGTAAACACGGAGCCACAGGGCAGGCTCCTGACGAGAGGGCAATCATGACCGACTTCACCCAGCTTCCTGACCTGGCGTCCCGAGCCCTCGCCGGGAGCGTGGTCACGGCCAACGACGAGCTCTTCGCGGAGCGGGAGAACCTGATCAAGCCTGGGCCGGCCGCGCACGACCCGGCCGCGTTCGGGCCGAAGGGAAAGCTGTACGACGGGTGGGAGACCCGGCGTCGGCGCGAGCCCGGTCACGACTTCGCGATCGTGCGACTGGGAGTCCCCGGCGTGGTGAAGGGCGTCGTGGTCGACACGTCCTGGTTCACCGGAAACTACCCGCCGCAGGCCTCCGTCGAAGGGGCCTCGGTCGAGGGCTACCCCTCGCCAGACGACCTGGAACAGGCCGAGTGGACGACTCTGCTGCCACGCTCGGACCTGAAGGGGGACAGCGAGAACCGCTTCGAGGTGAGCGAGGAGGGTCGCGTCACCCACGTCCGGCTGTCGATCTACCCCGACGGAGGCGTCGCCCGCCTCCGGGTGCACGGCGAGCCCCGGCCGGACCCGGCGCTGATGACCGGAACGGTCGACCTCGCGGCGCTGGAGTACGGCGGCAGGGTCATCGACTGCTCGGACCGGTTCTACTCCTCGCCGAACAACCTGCTGCTTCCCGGGCGGGCAGGCCACATGGGCGAGGGCTGGGAGAACGCGCGGCGCCGCGACGACGGCAACGACCACGTGACGGTCCAGCTCGCCGGAGCGGGCCGAGTCCGCAGGGTGGAGCTCGACACGTCGTACTTCGTGGGCAACGCGCCAGGCTGGGCGAGTCTCACCGGAGACGACGGTGTGGTGCTGGTGCCCAAGACCCGCTTGCAGCCTGACACCCGCCACTTCTTCGTGGTCGAGGAGCAGACGCCCGTGAGTCAGGTGCGTCTCGACGTCTATCCCGACGGAGGGCTGGCAAGGCTGCGAGTCTGGGGCGAGCTGATCTGATTGAGGCTGGAGGAGTCTCGGCAAATGGCGATCTGACCTCCTGCCGCCCCATGACTCCTCCTTCTCAGACCGCTCGAAGGTATCGGCTCGTCATCCAACCCTGCACGGCCCGACCGGCAGGGCCGACCGCGCGAGCCAACACGGACGCCGGGCGTGAGAAGGCGCTGATGGTCAAGGTCACTTCGCCGTCGTCGTGAAGCTCCAAGACGAACGCCTCCTCTCCGCGTTCTGGATGTCCTGGGAGAGTGCCGTAAGCGAATCCCCTCCGCCGCGGCTCGTCGACTGAGTACACAACTCGGACTGGCGCGTTCACTCCCAGGGCTCCTCGACCAAGTCGGAGTACAGCGACCGCGCCGTCGATCACCGATTCGCTCGATGGCCGGACGGCGACGCCTGCGCGTCGGTGCATGTCCCAACCTAGAAGAGTTCGCGAGGCTTCTTCGAAGCGAGCTGAGCCCACGCCGACGACGACGCTTCGGTGCAGGTGGTGGTAGCCGCTTGGCAGTACGCCGAGCGTACGTCCCACCTCGGCGTAGGTGAGGTCTGCCTCGCGGAGAATCACGAGTTCGGATCCACCGAGCCTGCTTTCGCCCATAGACGACATGGTGCCACCGGGCGAACCCGGCCCTCGCGCTGGTCACCCTGTTCGCGGTGTCTTCGTGCCAACGGGGTTGACTTGCGCTGAACGCGATCACCCGACCCAGGAGCCTGCCGGCTATGTGCGCCGGGGGTAGTGGTGGCCTTGGTGGACCAGGGTGTGGTGTCGGGGGCAGATCAGTTCGCCGTTTGCCAGGGTGGTGGTGCCGCCGTGGCTCCAGGGGTGGGGGTGGTGGGCGTCGGCCCAGGTGGTGGGTCGGTCGCAGTCGGTGATGTTGCACAGGCCGTCCTGGGTCAGCGCGAGGGCGAGGCGTTGCGGGCGGGTGTGCAGGCGTCGACGTCGGCCTAGGTCTAGGACCTGGGACCGGCTGCCCAGTACGGCGGGGATGACTCCGGCGGCACACGCCAGGCGGCGGGCCTCTCCGGGGGAGAGCCGGTGGTCGGTGCCCAAGATCCCGGCCGCGGCCAGCCGGCCCTCCAGGGTCTCCAGCGGGACGGTGACCACGATGGTAGCGCTCACACCGCCGGTGTCGGGGAGCCGGTCGACGGGGTAGCGCTCCAGCAACTCACAGAACGCCTGCCCGTCGACCTGCGGGGACGCAACACCGGCACGGGGGATGGGGTCGGGGCGGGCCGGGTTGGCCAGGGCCTGGACCAGGGTCTGGAGGATGACGCCGTGCAGGGACGGGATCTTGAACCGGCCATGGGTCGACCCGTCTCCGTCGTCCCAGGTCTGGATGTAGGCGGTGCGTCGAGCGTGGGCCTCGTCGCGTCCCAGGGTCCGGGCCAGGTGATCCTCCGCGACGTCGGGGGCGACCACCTCCAGCAGATGCCTGCCCAGCACCCGCAACCCGGCCGCGTCGTACTCGGTGGCCAAGCCCAGCAGGTGCTCCTCAGCCGACTCGCGTTGGTCGGCGACCTCGTCGGGCAGCGCGTCGACCGCCGCCACGATCACCTGTGCCTGCTCGGTACGCAGCCAACCCTCCCGCAGGGCCTCCGCGACCCGGTCGTGGGCCTCCAGCCTCCGTGCCGCCTTGACCAACCGGCTCGCCTCGCGGCCCACCAGCCGGGTCAGGCCAGCCACCCACCCCGCGGTGTGCGTCGCCCCAGTCGTCGCGGCGTCGTCGGCCCGGTCCGCCTCGGCCACCACCCCCATCAGCTGCATCTCGACCCGGTCCCGCAACGCCACCAGCTCGGCAATCACCTCACCTCGCTCGGCCGCGGTCAGCGCCCATGTCGAGGGCCGGCCGAGCTCATCGAGCACCTCATGGGTCCGCCCGGTGAACCAGTGCAACCGGTGACGCCGCGACGACACCGGCGTCCGCGAGCCCTCCGGCTCCACCCCCAACGTCGTCGACATACCCCAACGCTAGGTCCCGCCACCGACAGTTCACGACGCATGAAAGCCCTTATCTACAAGGGGATCTGGCCAACCTGTGCTCCGTCCACCCATACCCCCGCCACGTCGGCCGGAGTAGCCAGCGCGAACGACTTGGCCAACGCGTCCTCAGCCCCGGTGGCGTTGCGCAGTGCAACGTCGAGGGTGCTGTCCGGTGCCGGTCGGAGCCACTGCGCGTCGAACCGCTTTCCCACGCTGAGGTCGCCTACCTGCTCGCCCAGGCCCAGCGCCTCGGCTCCAGCGGTGGTAGCCAGGTAGAGCAGATGGGTGGGGGTTAGCCGGTAGCCGTGCTCGCCGAGCAGCTGCTGCATGAAGTAGGCCTGCAGACCCTCCTTCCACAAGGAGAAGCCGGTGCCGGCGCCGACGTCGGAGCCGAGTGCGACTTGAACGCCGTGCGCGACATGCCCCGCGAACGGGAAGAGGCCGCTGCCCAGGGCGGCGTTGCTCGACGGACAATGGGAGACGCTGGCCTCGCGGGCTCCGAGCACCTTGAGCTCTTCGTCGGTCGGGTGCACGTTGTGCGCCAGGATGCTGCGCGGCCCGACCAGGTCGTGCTGGTCGTAGGTCTGGAGGTAGTGGCTGAGGCCGAAGAGCCGTGCCACCGAGGCGATCTCGCGGGTGTTCTCGTTGATGTGGGAGGTGAAGAACGAGCCCGAAACGTCAGTGAGCAGCGACGAGCACGAGGAGAGCAGGGGATCGCTGCAGGAGAGCGAGAAGCGCGGGATCACCGCGTAGCGATTGCGCCCGACGCCGTGCCAGCGCCGGGCCAGCTCGAGCCCCTCGTCGTACGCGCGCTCAGGGGTGGTCAGCAGCTCTGCGCGCAGCAGCCGGTCGCTGACCACCAGACCGCTGGTCACCCGCAGGCCCGTCTCCGCGGCCTGGGTGAAAAGCAGGTCGACCGCCGAGGCGAAGTGCGCACCGAACACGAGCGCCGTGGTGGTACCTGCCCTCACCAGACCGCCTACGAACTCGGCCGCCACCTGCCGGGCGTAGTCGCTGTCAGCCAGTCGGGTCTCCTCGGGAAGGGCGCACTGCTCGAGCCAGTCCAGCAGGGGCAGTCCCAGCCCGCCGATCACCCGCACCTGCGGGAAGTGCACGTGGGTGTCGACGAACCCGGGAACCACGAGCCCATCCGAGAGGTCGACGACCTCCTCGCCGGGGTGCTCGGCCTCCACCGCGGAGAAGGGGCCACGGGACTCGATGACGCCGTCGCGGACCAGCAGCCCTGTGTCGCTCTCGGCACGCAGCTCGCCGCCCGTGAAAGGGCTCTGTGGCGTGTCGAGCACCGCCCCCCGGAAGAGGGTCACCTGTGGGCGGCTTCGCGTTCAAAGGTGCGGACCAGGGCCGCGGCCACGCTGACGGCGATGGTGGCGGGGTCCTTGCCCCTGAGCTCGTCGAGGCCGATCGGCGAGGTGATCCGGGCGATCGCCTCCGGTGGGTGTCCCTCGTCGGTCAGCTTGCGCTGGAACGTCGACCACTTCGCCGAAGAGCCGATCAACCCGATGGTGCCAAGCCCCGGCGTGCGCAGGGCGGCGTCGCACAGCGCCGCGTCCTCGTTGTGGTCGTGCGTCATCACCAGCACGTGCGCCCCCGTGGGCAGCTCGCCGAGGACGAGCTCGGGAAGGACCGGCACCTGGTGCACGTGCAGCCGGGCGCGAGCGTCGGCGAGTACGGCGAGCCGTTCATCGGTGAGCTGCTCCGGCCGGGAGTCGACCAGGTGGAGCTCGAGGTCGTGTCGGGCCAGGATCCGGGCCAGCTCGAGCCCCACGTGCCCGATGCCGAAGATCGCGACGGCTGGTACGACGGGCAGGGGCTCGAGCAGCAGCGAGACCTCACCGCCACAGCACTGCACGCCGTGCTGGTACGGCGCCTTCTCCGACAGGGAGACGGTGACCAGGTCGGGGGTGTCGCCGCCCAGCAGCTCACGGGCCCGCTCGACCGCGACGGCCTCGAGGTTGCCTCCACCGACCGAACCCCAAAGCTCGTCTGCTGACACGACCATCTTCGCGCCGGCCTCGCGCGGTGCATGGCCGCGCACGGACGCAAGCGTCACCAGCACGCCCGGCTGGCGCGTGCTACGCAGATGCTCGACGGCCTGGAGCCACTCCATCGCGTCACACCCCGCTCGGGACCGGCCGCGACGTGAGCTGCCTGGCCCGCTCGACCGCCCAGTAGACCGCCTCGGGCGTCGCGGGCGAGGCCAGCTCGATGCTGGTGCCGGGCGGGCCGAAGGCTGCCGCTGCCTGGCGGAGCGCTTCGCGGACCGAGAAGGCCAGCATCAGCGGTGGTTCGCCGACTGCCTTGGAGCCGTAGACCGCACCGGTCTCGGTGGCGTGCTCGAGCAGCGACACGTTGAACTCGACGGGCATCTCGGAGAAGCTCGGCAGCTTGTAGGTGCTGGCCGACTGTGTGGCGAGCCTGCCTCGGTGCGGGCCGTCGGACTCGTCCCAGCGCAGGTCCTCCAGGGTGAGCCAGCCGGCGCCCTGGACGAACCCTCCCTCGATCTGGCCGAGGTCAACCAGTGGGGAGAGGCTGTCGCCGACGTCGTGCACGATGTCGACCCGTCGGACGGCGTAGATGCCGGTGAAGCCGTCGACCTCGACCTCGGCCGCGGCGACGCCGTAGGCGAAGTACTTGAACGGCTCGCCCTGCATCGCGGTCACGTCCCAGTGCAGGCCCTCGGTCTTGTAGAACCCGGCCGCCCAGAGCTGGATCCGCTGGAAGTACGCGCGGCTGACGCGCTCCTCCCAGGTGTCGCCCTCGACACCGGCCAGCCGCTGGAGGATCTGCTCGCAGGCGTTCTTGACCGCGGCGCCGTTGAGGTCGGCTCCGGAGCTGGCCGCGGTGGCCGAGGTGTTGGGCACCTTGTCGGTACGCGTCGGCGCGAGCCGCACCTTCTCCAGCGGTAAGGCGAGGGTGGTGGCCGCCACCTGGAGCATCTTGGTGTGCAGGCCCTGGCCCATCTCGGTGCCACCGTGGTTGATCAGCACCGAGCCGTCCTTGTAGACATGCACCAGCGCCCCGGCCTGGTTGAAGGCCGTGAAGTTGAACGAGATCCCGAACTTGACCGGCGTGATCGCCAGACCACGCTTGCGATCGGGATGGGCGGCGTTGAAGTCGGCGACCTCGACAGTGCGCGCCTCGAAGGCGCCCTCGCTGAGAACCTGCTGCCAGGCCAGCTTCAAACGCTCGGGATGGCGCACCGGCTGACCGTACGGCGTGGCCTGTCCGTCGGCGTACAGGTTGCGGTGCCGCAGCTCGGCAGGGTCGTAGCCAAGCAGTGGCGCGCAACGTCCGAGGATCTCCTCGATCACCATCATCCCCTGGGGCCCGCCGAAGCCCCGGAAGGCGGTCTGCGAGGTCTTGTTGGTCCGCGCGAGACGACCTTGCAGGGCAACGTGAGGGATCCAGTACGCGTTGTCGACGTGGCAGAGCGCCCGGGACATGACCGGCTCGGAGAGGTCCAGGCTCCAGCCGGCGTCGGAGGTCAGGGTTGCGTCGAGCGCCTGGAGGTGGCCTTGGTCGTCAAACCCGACCCGCCAGGTGGTGTGGTACCCGTGCCGCTTGCCGGTCATGGTGAGGTCCTGGGTGCGGTCGAGCCGCAGCCGAACCGGGTGGCCGGTCAGGGTGGCGCCAAGGGCGGCGATCGCCGCGAAGCCGTGCGGCTGCATCTCCTTGCCACCGAAGCCACCGCCCATCCTCAGGCACTGCACGGTCACCTCGTGGCTGCGCAGACCGAGCACATGCGCGACGATCTCCTGGGTCTCGGTCGGATGCTGGGTGCTGCTCTGCACGAAGATCTGGCCACCCTCGTCGACCCGGGCCAGCGCGCAGTGGGTCTCCAGGTAGAAATGCTCCTGGCCGGAGAACTCGAACTCCCCGGTGAAGACGTGACTGGAGGCGGCCAGGCCAGCCTCGGCGTCGCCTCGTTGCATCCGGGGCTGGGCGCCCTGGAAGCTCCCGGCAGCGATGGCCTCGCGGACCGTGACCAGGGACGGGAGGGGCACGTAGTCGACCTCAACCGCGAGAGCGCCGAGGCGGGCCGCTTCGAGGGTCTCGCCGAGCACCCAGCAGACCGCATGGCCGTAGAACATGACCTCGTCGGGGAAGAGCGGCTCGTCGTGCTTGACTCCCGCGTCGTTGATCCCGGGGACGTCGGCCTTGGTGAGCACCCGGACGACACCGCTGACGTCGTACGCCGGCGCCGGGTCGAGCCCGACCACTCGCGCGTGTGCGTGCGGCGCCTGGACGGGGTAGGCGTGCAGCACGTCCTTGGTGTGGACGACGAGGTCGTCGGTGTAGAGCGCCTCGCCGGTGACGTGCAGCGCTGCACTCTCATGTGGCAGGGCCTGTCCGACGACAGCCCCCGCAGGGCGTTGGGAGAGCTCGCTCATACGGTCACCTCCTGGTGGGTCGCGAAGAACTTGAGCAGCGCCTGCCCCAGCATGGCCGACCGGTACGCCGCGCTGGCTCGATGGTCGTCCATCGGGGTGCCCTCTGCCGCCATCACCGCTGCGGCGCGGCGAACTGTGTCCTCGTTCCACGGCTGGTCAACCAGGGCCGCCTCGGTGGCCAGCGCCCGGATCGGGGTTGCTGCAACCCCACCCAGCCCTATGCGTGCCCGTCGTACGACGCCGGCCTCGATGTCGAGCGCGAAGCCCATCGCCACCCCGGAGATGTCGTCGAAGCGGCGCTTGGCGATCTTGTGGAAGGCCGCCACCCTTGCCAGGGGCAGCGGGATCCGCACCGCCTTGACCAACTCGCCGGCCCGCAGGCGCGTCTCCCGGTACCCGGTGAAGAACTCCGCCAGTGGCACGTCCCGGTCGCCCTCCAACGAGGTCAGCACCAGCGCCGCGTCCAGGGCCAGCAGCGCCGGTGGGGCATCGCCGATAGGGGAGGCCGTGCCCAGGTTGCCGCCGAGCGTGGCGCTGTTCCGGATCAGCCGCGACGCGAACTGCGGGAAGAGCTCGTCCAGGATCGGCACCCGGCCCTCAAGGAGCCGCTCCGCCTCGCTCAGGCTGAGTGCGGCCCCGATCACGACATGCGTGTCGGCCACCTCGAACTGACGGAGCTCGGCTAGCTGCTCCACGGCGAGGGTGATCGCGGGGCGGGCTCCACGCAGGTTGACTTCCACTCCTGAGTCGGTCGAACCGGCCACCACCACGGCGTCAGGATGCTCGGCCAGCAGGGTCAGCGCCTGGTGAAGGTCACCGGGCCTGACGAACTCGGCAGCTCCGTCCGAGATCCGCACCGGCACCGGCACGGGCGCCGGCGCCAGCAGACGCTGTGCGAGACGGTCCTCGGGGGGCGGCGTACCGAGCGCGAAGGCGGCGTCACGGATCGGGCGGTACCCGGTGCAGCGGCACAGGTTCCCACTCAACGAATGCAGGTCGAAACCGTTGGGACCGTGCTCGTGGTCCCCGGAGCCCTTTAGGGCTGCCCGGTCCGGCCGGTAGTACTCCGCGGCCATGCTGCACACGAAGCCGGGGGTGCAGTAGCCGCACTGCGACCCTCCACGCACGGCCAGCTCACGCTGCACGGGGTGCAGGTCGCGCGAAGAGCCAAGCCCCTCGGCGGTGACGATCTCCTGTCCCACCAGGCCCGCCACCGGCACCAGGCAGGCATTGAGCGCTGTCCACTCCGTGGCGCCGTCACCGCTCGGCCGAGCGACGAGGATCGAGCAAGCCCCACACTCTCCCTCGGCACAACCCTCCTTGCACCCGGTCAGCCCTCGGCTGCGGAGCCACTCGAGCGCCGTCGTGTGCACGGCGATGTCCCCCAGGGGCGTCGCTCGGCCGTTGACCTCGACTGCATGCAGATCCATGTGAAAGTCCTCCCTTTTCATAGGAGCACAACACAACGGCCCTTACCAGAGGAATCCCTGGCAAGGGCCGTCGAGTTGCTGTGTCCGCAGGCCCCCCGGCTTCGCGAATCCAGCCGCGTCGTGGGATGCACCCCACATCGCATTGTGCGCCGATCGTCGACTCGAAGACCCCCCGGACTTCGCCCCCCACTTCGCCGTCTGACGGAGCACCTTTCGCGACATCACCAGGCAGTTCGACGTCGCGTATAGCACTATAACGTGAGATACCTGGTTTCGTTACGACCTGACCCGCAAGGGACGAGACACTTCTGGTGCTAGCGTCCCGCGGATGGGAACGTGGGCGCGAGGCGAGTTGGAGTCGGCCTTCGGCCACTACCAAGCCGAGGTGGATCGGGCTGCACGGACGGGGGACTGGAACCTATTCGCCGAGCTCTTCACCACGGACGCGACCTATCTGGAGCACGCCTACGGAACCTTCTCCGACCGCGAGGAGATCCGCTCCTGGATCATCGCGACGATGACCACCTTCCCGGGCAGCGCGATGGTGTCGTTCCCGGTGTCGTGGCAGGTCATCGACGAGGAACGCGGACGCATCGTCTGCGAGGTGGTCAACCTGATGAGGGACCCGGGCGACGGGAGTACCCACCAGGCGGCGAACATCACGATCCTCACGTACGCCGGGGACAACGCGTTCTCCTGCGAGGAGGATGTTTACAACCCGGCGAACTTCACCCGCATGACCGCAGGCTGGGCACGAGTCGCCGCAGCGCATGCCAACCTCTCCGGCCAGGAGGCGGGGTGGCTCGACAAGGTGGTCCCGGACTGGCGGGTCACTACCGAACGGGTCTGAGTGGACTGCCCGCTCGACCAAGGCCTCCTGACCCGACTTGACCATGGACTTCGCGGGGTCCAAAGCGGATATTGAACGTGTTCGCGTGTTATCTCGGCGGTACGCACCCGACTGCTGTCACTCGACAAAGCAGGCCCTTGTAGGTGCCACCGGCGACGAGAGGTCTCCCTCTCCCCCGCGGTTTCCGGTACCACTTGGGGGCGGATGTGAGCGCTTGCGCTCGGTGGGGCCGAACCGGGGGGTTGCGGTCCTAGGGGAACCATAGAAGTAGTGGCTGATGGCGGGAGACCCTTTCAAGCTTCCCGGCTTTCACCGCCGGCCATCTTCGCTCGGGGACTCAGTCCGTTCCTCCTGGGGGCCGCGGCCATGTGGCCGGCGGCCCCCAGGACCAGAGAATGACCATGCCCTGTCGGCGCGACCCAAGATGGCGTTCAGACCAGGAGGCCACGACCTTCGAGCCTGAAACGGATTCGGACGATGGCTCCGGTGTCAGGACCCGGCAGGGGGGCGCACTGGCCACTAAGGTGCCTCGGGGCTGCTCTGTAGCCCACAGATGTCCAGCAGACGACGAACTGGCGTAGTGGGTGATCGGATCACGAGGGCTCGACCTTGTAGCGCCAGCGCATTGCGACAGGCGACTATGGCGCCGATCGTGGCCGCATCGATGAACCTCACTCTTCCGAGGTCGACCACTAGACCGTCGTGAGCGGAAACTCCAGCGCCGCGGAGGACCGCCGAGAGCTCCGCGACCGTTTGCAGGTCGTGTTCGCCGCGCAGCCAGACCACAGCGCTGGCTGCTTCACGCTCGACATTGGCGATCAGGCCCTGGCGTGCGGCGGATGGCGATGAGGCTTCGGCAGGACACATGGCAGGACTCCTGAGCATCGGGCGCTTGGAGATAGACGCGCTGCCAGGGTCTAGAGCATCGCCCCCGAGCCAGCCGAAACTGACTGGACACGTTAGGGCATCTTCGGTGTCCCTTCACCCTACTCCTGCTCTGCCGTTCTGGCCCCGGCTTTGGCGTGCAATCACGCGGTGCCTAGTCACGTCTGGTTCCGGTAGGTCTTCCAGTCCCCGATCGCGTCAAGGCGCCGGCGCTGCTGGGTGGCGGCTCGGGTATCGAGGCCCTGTTGGCGCTCGTGGAGGCTGCGGATGACGCGTTCGCGGTGTTCGACCGGGTTGTGGTCGTCGAACTTGAACTTGGCCTCCACGTGGAGGATCTGCAGGCGGATGCCGCGGATGCCTGGCAGCAGCCGTCCGTATGGCCCCTGGTCGACGGCGACCCCGGCATGACGACCTTCCGGCTGCATGTCGGTCAGTTGCGTCGTGAGGAGCTCGGCCTTCTCAGTCGGCTCGTCGACGATGGTCGGCCGGCAGACGAACTGAACTGATGCGTAGTACGACGTCGGTACGCCGTCCTCGCCGGGGCTACCAGCCTTGGCCCGCCAGTAGGTCGGGATGTAGGTGTAGTCACCGATCAACGCCAGCCGTACCTCGGGCGATGCCTCCAGGTGCGGCCACACGGCGTTCGGCCGAGCCAGATGCAGGAGCAGTTCGCCCTCGGCAAGGGTGAAGTGCGTGGGCAGCACCAGCGGTGCCTGCGTGGGGTCGAGGTTGTTGACCACGAGCACGCCGAACCTGTCGGTGTTGGCGAGCCAGTCGCGCCATTCAGCCAGGCCGATGGTCGCGTCCCAGGGTTGGATGAACATCTCAGTCCTAGTCGTCTGGTGGGTGCGGCGCGCTGATCATGCGTTGCGCGACGCGGAGGTCTGGCGAGGTCGCCGACGCGCACGCCCGCGAGGGAGGCTTGCAGGTCAATCCTAGGCATCATGACCCTTTGCTCCGATGCCGAGGTCCGACTCGATGAGCGAGACGCGGGAGCAGCTTCCCCTCGTCGGCGGAGATCGTCTCCTGAACCCACCCGTCGACTACCAGCCGCCCGGCAGACCGAAGGACCGACCCGAAAAGGAACAACACCCGGACCCAAGTTGCAGGTCCGGGTGTCGTCGATGTCTTGAGACATCACATGGTCGGGCTGACAGGATTTGAACCTGCGGCCTCTTCGTCCCGAACGAAGCGCGCTACCAAGCTGCGCCACAGCCCGTCGACAGCGACGGCGAGTCTACCGGTTGGTTGCGGGCCCCAGAAATCGGGGCTCAGTCGCGCGCGGTCAGCGTGAGCAGGGTCGCTTCCGGGCGGCAGCAGAACCGCACCGGAGCGTACGGCGACGTGCCCAGACCAGCTGACACATGCAGCCAGTTGGAGGCCGGATCGCCGTCGCGAGAGTCGGCCGGGTGGCGGTGCAGTCCCTTGGCCCGGCCGGGCTCGAGGTCGCAGTTGGTCACGAGCGCGCCCTTGACCGGCAGGCAGAGCTGGCCCCCGTGGGTGTGACCGGCGAGGGAGATCTCGTACCCGTCGGCGGCGTACTGGTCGAGCACCCGCAGGTACGGCGCGTGCATCACGCCCAGCCGCACGTCGGCGCTTGGATCGGCCGGCCCCTGGACCGCGGCCAGGTCATCGAGGCCGAGGTGCGGGTCGTCGACTCCGGCGAAGGCCACCGTGAGATCACCGACCTTGAGCGTCTCGCGACGGTTGGACAGGTCGAGCCAGCCGGAGGCGACCAGGCTGTCCCGCAGGTCACGCCAGGGAAGCTCGGGGGAGTAGACGTGCCGCTTGCCCTGGTCGCGCATCAGGTAGCCGAACGGGTTCCGGGGAGTGGGCGCGTAGTAGTCGTTCGACCCGAAGACGAACACGCCGGGCACGTCGAGCAGTGCGCCGTACGCCGAGAGGACGGTGGGGACTGCGTCCAGGTGGGCCAGATTGTCCCCGGTGCTGACCACCAGGTCCGGCTCCAGCTCGGCGAGCCGGCGCACCCACAGCAGCTTGCGTTCCTGGGAGGGCGTCAGGTGCAGGTCGGTGATCTGAAGGACCTTCAGCGGCTGCGAGCTCGGTGGCAGCACGGGCACCGTGGCGGTCCGCAGCACGAACCACTGTGCCTCGGCATACGCGTAGGCCAGCCCGGCAGCACCCGCTGCGATCGTGGCGGCCGCGAGCCGGGACTGAAAGGGCATGGACCCAGGCTGCCACAATGATGCATATGAGCGAGCTGAAGGACCGACTGCGCACCGATCTCGTCACTGCCATCAAGGCCCGCGACGAGCTGCGGTCGTCCACGTTGAGGATGGCGTTGACGGCGATCACCAACGCCGAGGTCGCCGGCAAGGAAGCCAAGGAGCTCACCGACGAGGACGTCATCACCGTCTTGTCCAGTGAGGCCAAGAAGCGCCGAGAGGCAGCCGAGGCCTTCCAGGACGCGGGTCGGGCCGAGAGCGCTGCCAAGGAGAAGGCCGAGGCCGTCGTACTGGCGGACTACCTGCCCGAGCAGCTCACCGCCGAGGAGATCGCTGCGCTGGTCAAGGCGGCGATCTCGGAGCTCGGCGTCTCGGGTGAGGGCATGAGGGCCATGGGTCGGGTGATGGGGACTCTGCAGCCCAAGACCAAGGGCAGAGCCGACGGTGGAGCAGTCTCTGCCGAGGTGCGGCGCCAGCTCGGCTGACGTCCCGAGGCCGGCTCAGGGCTTGTTCTTGCCCTTGCCCCCGCCCTTCTTACCGTCGCCCTTCTTGCCGGTGCCCTTCTTGGGTGCCGGGGTGCCGTCGGAGACGAAGATGACGATCGAGCTGCCGGTGCCGATCTGCGATCCAGAGCGGACGCTCAGATAGGCGACCGTGCCTCGTCGGTAGGACGAGTCGACGAGCGGGCCGATGGTCGGCAGGAAGCCAGCCCTGCGCAGGATCCGCGCGGCGGCTGCAGGCGCCATCCCATAGACGGAGGGGACCGTGACGACGCGGCCGGCGATCGTGGTCGCGTTCGGCTCGGTGAAGTTGGTGTCCGGGAGGTACGGCGCGACCGCCTTCATCGCGTCGCCCCAGATGGGTCCGGCGTTGGTCGAGCCGAAGGCCTGGGCGATGTAACGTCCGCCGACGGTCTGACCGTTGAGGGTGATCGGCTGCCCGAAGCTGTTGGCTCCGGCAATCATGGCGGCTGCAGCCAGGTCGGGGGTGTAGCCGTCGAACCAGACGGCCTTGTTGTCCTGGATCGTTCCGGTCTTGCCTGCTGCCGGCTGGCCGGGGTTGAGCGCGGAGCCGAAGCCGCCCGGTGCGACCACTCCACGCAGGATGTCGTTCACCGCGTCGGCCACGTCGCTCTTGACCAGCTGCTCGCACTTGTCCGGGTAGTCCTTGACCACCTTTCCGCGGCTGTCGAGGATCTGGGTAACCGGTCGCGGGTCGCACCAGACGCCGCGGGCGGCGAAGGTGGCGTAGACCGAGGCCATCGTGAGCGGGTCGGTGTTGGTGACGCCGAGCGTGAAGGGGCCGACGCGATCCCGGTCGGGCACCTGCACGCCCATGTCCTTGGCCAGCGTGATCGGCTCGCACAGCCCGGTGCGCTGCTCGAGCTGGGCGAAGAAGGTGTTGACCGACTTCTGTGTGCCCGAGTAGAGGTCGAAGGTGCCTGCACCCGTGCTGTTGTTGACCTTCCAGTCGTCGTAGCCGCCGCCCTTGCCGGGGCAGTCACGCAAGGTGCTGCCGGGGATCGTGTAGGTCTGCGGAGCCTTGATCTTGGTGGAAAGCGGGATGCGCTGGTTGATCGCGGAGGCCAGCACGAAGATCTTGAACGTCGATCCGGCCTGGAAGCCGCCCGAGTCGCCGTACTTGGTGGGCACGACGTAGTTGAGGTACGTCTCGCCCTTCTTCTTGTTGCGACCCATCGGTCGGGACTGCGAGAGCGCCCGGACCTCGCCGGAGCCGGGCACCGTCATCGCCAGGCCGCCGATGGCCTGGTCGCGGGCGTAGACGTGCGCCCCGACGGCTTTGTTCGCCGCGATCTGGAAGCGCGGGTCGAGGGTGGTGTGGATCGTCAGCCCGCCGGCGTTGAGCACGCGCTCACGCTGGTTGCGATTCTTGCCGAGCGCCTTGTCGCGGAGTAGGTACTCCTTGACGTAGTCGCAGAACCACGATGCCTCGCCGTCCATCGCGCTGACGCAGCCGTTGCGGGACTTGATGACGTCCAGACCGAGGCCTCTACCGGTGGCGTTCTCCGCCTGCTGTGGGGTGATCACGTGCAGCTCGGCCATCCGGTAGAGCACGAGGTCGCGGCGGGCCCTGGCCTCGTCCTTGTCGTTGGTGGGGTCGTACTTGGTGGGGTTCTTCACGATCCCGGCCAGCATCGCGGCCTCGCGCAGCCTGAGCTTGGCGGCCGGCTTGTTGAAATAGTGGCGGGCCGCGGCTTCGATGCCCCAGGCGCCGTCACCGAAGTACGCGAGGTTGAGGTACCGCTCAAGGATCCACTGCTTGGAGTACTTCTGCTCGAAGGCGATGGCGTAGCGCAGCTCGTTCCACTTGCGCCGGTAGCTGTCCTCGGAAGCCTCCTTGCGCTGCTCCTCGGTGCCCTGCAGTTGCAGGGTCATCTTCACCATCTGCTGGGTGATAGACGAGCCTCCCTGTTTTACCCCGGAGTTGGCCTGGTTGGTGATGAAGGCGCGGAGCGTCCCCTTCACGTCCAAGGCGCCGTGGGAGTAGAAGCGCGAGTCCTCGATGGCGAGGATGGCCTGCTTCATCCGGGTGGACACCTGGTTGAGCCGGACGTTCACTCGGTTCTGGTCGTACCAGGTCGCGATGACAGTGCCATCCGTCGCGAGCACCCGGGTGCGCTGGGCAAGCGGCGCGGCCGTGAGGTCGGTCGGGAGCTTGTCCATGCTCGCGGCGACGTTACGGCTGGCGAGACCGGCGACGCCGGCAAAAGGGATAGCCAACCCTGCGACCAGCAGGCCCATCGCGGAGGCAACTCCGAGCATCACCGCAAGGTGGCTGATCACTCGGGAGGACGTCAGTTCGTCATCGGGGCGCGACGGCATGCAGCAAGGTTACGTGAGGCGGGTGGGGACCCTCAAAACGCCCGTGTATAGCGCATGAACGGCCAAATTACACGCATGCAATTCATTGGAGTGTCGGCGCGGGTCAGGCCCTGGATAGCCCATAAGAACTACTCGCTGACGATCGGGTCGCATCGCCAACCCCAAACGTCACAAAAATCTCGCATTGACGACTCGGATGAGGGGCGAAACGGACGTTTGGCTTGCCGGCATAGTCATATTGGACTATTCGCATTTGAACACCTTGTGTCTGTTTCAACTACGTGCCTGTCTTTACCTTTTACGTGGAGCTTGACTCCACCGACCGGCCTTTTGGGAGAGAGAGCCGGACTCCATTCGGAGGGATACGCCGAAATGAACTGGAACGAAGACTGGGCCACCCAGGCCTCATGCAACCAGAGCCGTCCGGACGAGCTGTTCGTTCGCGGGGCAGCTCAGAACCGCGCCAAGCTGTTGTGTGGCAGCTGCCCGGTGCGGACTGAGTGCCTCGCCGAGGCGCTCGACAACAACATCGAGTGGGGTGTCTGGGGCGGCATGACCGAACGAGAGCGCAGGGCACTACTGCGCAAGCGTCCGAACGTGACGTCTTGGAAGAGACTGTTCGAGACCGCTCGCGAGGAGCACACGGTCGCGCTGGCCGGCATCGTCAGCGCCTGAACCACGGGGCCGTACCTAGTTGTTGAGTCGCGGATCTGCAGCGCTGGGGCGCCCGTTCAGGTCCGCGGCTCAACTCTTTGGTGCGAAGTCGTCACGCTGATGCCTCGGTGAGCAGGCTGCCGATCGCCCGGAGGCCGTCAAGATCGTGTACGTCGGTCGAGAGGGCCGGGACGACTACCGTCGGGACGTGCGGATGTGCCGCCACGAAGCGCTGCCGCAGCCGTGTCTCCCGAGCCACGAGCCGGAGGCGGTCCGCATGTAGGCGGAGCAGGTCGGCCGTGGGACCTTCGGCTCCGGCTTCGTCCAGCCGGTTCGCTGCAACCACGGCCTGTTCGACGGTGAGCCCGTTCCCCGACCGGCTGGCGCGGTTGACCACAAGCCCGGCCAGTGGCATCTTCTCGGCCCCGAGGCGTTCCACGAAATAGGCCGCCTCCCGTAGCGCGTCGGGCTCGGGAGCCGCGACGACGAGGAACGCCGTCTCCTTGGTCTGAAGGAGCTCGAAGGTCTGCTGCGCGCGCTGCCGGAACCCGCCGAACAGGGTGTCGAAGGCCGCGACGAACATCTGCAGGTCCTTGAGGACCTGGGCCCCGACGACCTTGGCCATCACGTTGGTCACCACGCCGAAGCCTGCTGTCATCAGCTTCGCCGGCCCCTTGGCGGGGGCGAGCAGCAGCTTGATGAAGCGGCCGTCGAGGAACCCGGAGAGACGTTCCGGGGCGTCGAGGAAGTCCAGGGCAGACCTGGCGGGGGGCGTGTCGACCACGATCAGATCCCAGCCGCCGTTCTTGCGGGCATCGGCACGCAGCTGACCGAGCTTCTCCATCGCCATGTACTCCTGCGTCCCGGCGAACGACGAGGAGAGTGCGACGTAGAACGGGTTGTTGAGGATCTGGGCGGCCTTCTCCGGGCTCGCCTGGCTCTCGACGACCTCGTCGAAGGTGCGTTTCATGTCCAGCATCATCGCGTCGAGCGAGCCGCCCTTGCCCGAACCGTCGGTGCTGACCCCCGGCACCGGACGCGGGACGTTGTCGAGCTTCTCGATGCCCATCGACTGAGCCAGCCTGCGGGCGGGGTCGATCGTGAGCACGACGACCTTGCGCCCTCGTTCGGCGGCACGTAATGCCAGGGCGGCCGAGGTGGTGGTCTTGCCGACCCCTCCGGACCCGCAGCACACGATCACCTGGGTGCCGGGGTCGTCGATGAGCGCGTCGATGTCCAGGTGCGGCCCCTGGCTGGGACGTGACGCCAGCGGGCCCACGCGCGGGTTCGCCTTGACCATCTAGAACCCCTGCTCTCTGAGGTCGAGGGCGAGCTCGTAGAGCCCGCCGAGATCGATGCCGTCGGGGAGCCGGGTGAGCTCGTACAACGGGTTGTCCACGGTCGAGATGCGGGCACGCTGCTCGTCTTCAAGAGCGCGTCGCTCGGCGTGGTCCTGAGCCTCGGCGAGGAGACCGTCGACCAGCTCTGGGGTGACTTCTATGCCCGCGGCCGTGAGCTCGGACTCGATGACCTTGCGGGGTAGCTCTGCCTTGAGCGCTTGGGCCCGCGCGCTGTCGTCGAGCGTCTTGGGCCTGACCAGGTTCACGACCACGCTGCCCACGGGGAAGCCGTGCTCGCTGAGCTGCTCGATGCCGTCCATGGTCTCCTGGACGGGCATGTCCTCCAGCACCGTCACCAGGTGTACGGCGGTCCGTGGCGACTTCAACAGCCGCATGACCTTGTCGGACTGGCCCTTGACCGGGCCGACCTTGGCCAGGTCGCCGAACTCGCCGTTGACGCCCAGGAACTGGGCGATCCGACCGGTCGGCGGCGCATCGAGCACGATCGCGTCGTACACGCGTGCCTGCTTGTTGCGGCTGTTGCGCTCGACGGCCTCGTAGACCTTGCCGGTCAGGAGCACGTCGCGCAGTCCAGGGGCGATGGTGGTGGCGAAGTCGATGACCCCGAAGCGGTCGAGCGCCTTGCCGGCGCGGCCGCCGAGCCGGTAGTAGAGCGCGAGGTACTCCAGCATCGCCGACTCGGCGTCCACCGCCAGAGCGAATACGTCTCCGCCGTCGTGCGGGCCCTGGGCGATGCGGGTCTCCACGTAAGGCAGCGGGGGGACGTCGAAGAGCTGCGCGAGGCCCTGGCGGTTCTCCACCTCGCAGAGCAGGACGTGCTTGCCTCGCGAGGCAAGCGCAAGGGCGATGGCGGCGGCAACGGTGGTCTTTCCGGTGCCGCCTTTGCCGGTGACCACGTGCAGGCGCACGTCGTCCCAGCGAGTCTCGGTCTGTGCTTCGGTCACGAGGCGGAGCCTACTGGCCCGGCTGACACCGGTCCCGGTGACCGCGGTCACGCCACCTAGGCTGGGCTACGGTAGAGCCCGCACAGTTAGCGATCATTAACCTCGTTCGGTCACCAAGGAGCTCGGATGGACAAGGTCGTCGAGTCGGCTGCGGCCGCTGTCGCAGACATTGGGAGCGGTTCGTCGCTCGCGGTCGGTGGTTTCGGTCTATGTGGCATCCCGTCGGTGCTGATCGGGGCGCTGCTCGATGCCGGGGTCACCGACCTGGAGGCGGTGTCGAACAACTGCGGGGTCGATGACTGGGGTCTGGGCCTGCTGCTGCGGGAGAGACGGATCCGGCGGATGGTCTCGTCGTACGTCGGGGAGAACAAGGAGTTCGCCCGGCAGTACCTCTCCGGTGAGCTCGAGGTGGAGCTGACCCCGCAGGGGACGCTGGCGGAGCGGCTACGTGCCGGTGGCTCGGGGATCCCGGCGTTCTTCACCGCGACCGGTGTCGGGACCCAGGTGGCCGAGGGTGGGCTGCCGTGGCGGTACGACGACGCGGGCAACGTGCGTGGTGTCCTCGCCGCCCAAGGAGGTCCGCTCGTTCCCCACGGCCGACGGGGCTCGCGACTACGTGCTGGAGCAGGCGATCGTGTGCGACTTCGGGCTGGTGCGTGCCGCCAGGGGAGACCGGCACGGCAACCTGGTCTTCAACCTCTCGGCGCGCAACTTCAACCCGCTCGCGGCGATGAGCGGCCGGGTCACTATCGCGGAGGTCGAGGAGCTGGTCGAGCCTGGTGAGCTGGACCCGGACTCGATCCATACGCCGGGGGTGTTCGTGCAGCGCGTCGTCCCGCTGACGCCGGAGCAGGCGGCCGACAAGCGGATCGAGAAGAGGACCGTTCGAGAGGCTGGGACCCGATGAGCTGGACTCGCGAGGAGATGGCCGCGCGGGCGGCCTCGGAGCTGACCGACGGCTCGTACGTCAACCTGGGAATCGGGCTGCCGACGCTGGTGCCCAACTACGTGGCCGACGATGTCGAGCTGGTGCTGCAGTCGGAGAACGGGATCCTCGGGGTGGGGGCCTACCCGGCTGACGAGGACGTGGACGCGGACCTGATCAACGCCGGCAAGGAGACCGTGACGCTGCGCAAGGGGGCGTCGTTCTTCGACTCCGCCACCTCGTTCGGGATGATCCGCGGCGGCAAGATCGACGCCGCGATCCTGGGTGCGATGCAGGTCAGCGTGAAGGGCGACATCGCGAACTGGATGATCCCCGGCAAGATGGTCAAGGGCATGGGCGGTGCGATGGACCTGGTGCATGGCGCCAAGCGGGTCATCGTCTTGATGGAGCACGTCTCCAAGGACGGTGAGTACAAGATCGTCAACGAGTGCTCGCTGCCCTTCACCGGCAAGGGGGTCGTGCAGCGCATCATCACTGACCTGGCCGTGATCGACGTCGAACCGGACGGGCTCCACCTGGTCGAGCTCGCACCCGGGGTCACCGAGGACGAGGTCAGGAAGTCGACCGAGCCACCGCTGCTGTGACCGCGCTCCACGCCACCGACGAGGGATTGATCAGGTCGTAGTGGTCCGCGCCCTCGAGCACCCGTAGGTCGACGTACGGGTTCTCCTCGGCCCAGCCCAGCGAGTTCGCTAGCGGGACCTGGACGTCGAGCGTGCCGTGCACCACCACCACCTCGCACCCCGGGTCTCGGGCCAGCCGGCGGGCAGGGTCGGCGGCGGGGAAGGGTGAGCCGAGCAGGTCGCGCACTGCGCCGCCGTCGAGGTTGCGTTCGTAGGCGTCCACCAGGTCCCCTACCGGAGCCAGGGCCACGACCCGGTCCAGGGGCAGCCCCTCGTTGGCCAGCCAGAGCGCAAGGTGGCCGCCCGCGGAGTGGCCCACCACCGTCGTCGTGGAGACGGTCACCTCCAGGTCGTCCAGCAGCACCGGAAGCCAGGAGACCACCCTCCCGACATCGTCGAAGGTCTGGGGCCAACCACCTCCGGCCCCGGTCCTCCGGTACTCAGGCGTGGCCACCACGTACCCGTCGCGACGGAACGCGTCGGCGACCGGGCGGGTGTGCCTCCGGTCCCACTCCGAGCGCCAGAAGCCACCGTGAAGGAGCACCAGGAGGGGGCCTCCCCCGGTGGAAGGAAGGTGCAGGTCGATGATGCCGTCGTCGTGGGAGGCGTAGCGCAGGACTGCGTCGGGCCGGCTCACTCGAGCGGGTCGCCGTACGGCGCGGTGAACCCGTCCACGACGTCGCCGGTGTTCACCACGCCGGCTGGCTCGATCAGCATCGCTCGCACGTGACCTGTTGTACGCGGGCAGTGCTCGACGCCTCGGGGCACGACGAAAAGCTCGCCAGGGCCGAGGGTGACGTCTCCGTCGCTAAGCTGGATCGTCAGGTCACCGTCGAGCACCAGGAAGAGCTCGTCGGTCTCGTCGTGGCTGTGCCAGACGAACTCACCTTCGAGTCTGACCACCTTGATCTCGTAGTCGTTGAGCCGTGCGACCACCTTCGGAGACCAGAGGTCGTTGACCCGGCTGAGCCTTTCCTCGAGGTTGACCACCTGACTGTCCATGCGCCCAGACTAGGCTCAGCGGTATGACCAAGTGGGAATACGTCACCGTGCCTGTCCTCGTGCATGCCACCAAGCAGATCCTCGACAACTGGGGCGACGACGGCTGGGAGCTCGTCCAGGTCGTTCCGGGAATGAACCCGGAGAACCTTGTCGCCTACCTCAAGCGGCCCAAGGCATGAGCCCCGACCCCGAAGCCCGACTGGCAGAGCTCGGGCTGTCGGTGCCCGACGTCGCCAAGCCGGTGGCGTCCTACATCCCGGCCGTGACGTCGGGCTCCTACGTCTTCACCTCTGGCCAGCTCCCGATGCGCGACGGCCAGCTCCTCACCACCGGCAAGGTCGGGGGCGAGGTGACCGTCGAGGAGGCCACTGAGTGCGCCCGGCAGTGCGCGTTGAACGCGCTCGCCGCGATCCGAGCCGAGGTGCCGCTCAACCGCATCACCCGCATCGTCAAGGTCGTCGTGTTCGTCGCCTCCACCCCCGACTTCACCGGCCAGCCCCAGGTCGCGAACGGCGCGTCAGAGCTGTTCGGTGAGGTCTTCGGCGACGCGGGCCGGCACGCGCGCTCCGCAGTCGGGGTTCCCGTCCTGCCGCTCGACGCACCCGTCGAGGTCGAGCTGGTCGTGGAGTTCGCCTGATGGACCCGCGGCGGCGGCTGCCCGAGTCCCTCATCGAGAGCGCCCGCGGCTACGTCGACGGCAGCAAGCAGGTGGCCCAGACCCGGGACGCGTCGACCGTGGTCCTGATGCGCACCGGTGACAAGGGGCCTGAGGTCTACCTGCTGCGCCGCCACCTCGGCATGGAGTTCGCGGGTGGCTTCTGTGTCTTCCCGGGCGGCGGCGTCGACCCGCGCGACTTCGACCAGGAGATCGGCTGGGCCGGCCCGTCCGCCGATCAGTGGGGCCGTCTCCTCGACTGCGAGCCCGCTGCGGCGCGGGCGCTGGTCTGCGCCGCCGTACGCGAGACGTTCGAGGAGTCCGGGGTGCTGCTTGCCGGGCCGACCGCCGAGAGCGTCGTCGGCGACACGACCGGCGACGACTGGGAGGCGGACCGGCGCGCCCTCGAGGCCAGGGAGCTGGCGTTCACCGAGTTCCTGGCACGGCGTGGCCTCGTGCTGCGCACCGACCTGCTGAGGTTCTGGGGACGATGGGTCACGCCGGTCTTCGAGCCGAAGCGCTACGACACGCGGTTCTTCGTCGCCGAGCTCCCCGCTGGCCAGGTGACCCGGGACGTGTCGAGCGAGTCCGACCAGGTCGTGTGGCTGGCCGCCATCGACGCGGTGGCAGCGGTCGACGAGGACCAGATGGCGATGCTGCCGCCGACGTACGTGACCTGCATGGAGGTCTCGGAGGAGCCCACCTCCGCCGCCGTCCTGGCTTCGGCGGAGCGCCGCGACCTGGCTCCCGTCGAGCCCTTCATGGTCTTCGAGGAGGACGGAAGCGGCTACCTCGAGCTCCCGCCGCGCCTGGTCGAGCTCGGCGCGCGGGTCGCCGGGCGATGACCTGGACAGGCGGGCAGTTCGGTGAGCGCGCGACCTGTGTGCTGGCCCCCAACCCGGGGATCATGACCCTGGACGGCACCAACACCTGGGTGCTGCGCGAGGGCTCACGCTCAGTCGTGGTCGACCCTGGACCGCTCGACGAGTCGCATCTGAAGCGCCTCCTCGAGGTGGCGGGCTCGGTAGCAGTCGTCCTGTTGACCCACGGGCACGCGGACCACTCCGAGGCTGCGCGCTCGTTCGCCGAGCGGGCGGGCTGCGGCGTACGCGCCCTCGACCCTGAGCACCGGCTCGGTGGCGAGGGGCTGCACGACGGGGAGGTCGTCTCGGTAGACGGCTTGGAGGTGCACGTGGTCGGCACTCCCGGCCACACGAGTGACTCCTTGTCCTTCCTGCTCCCTCAGGAGCAGGCAGTGCTCACCGGCGACACCGTCCTGGGGCGAGGTACGACGGTGGTGGCGCATCCTGACGGCAAGCTCGGGGCCTACCTGGACTCGCTCCAACGCCTGCACGCACTCGCGCAGCGGCACGAGCTAGCCCAGGTGTGGCCCGGTCATGGGCCGGTCATCGTCGATGCCCTCGCGGTGCTGGACTACTACCTCGCCCACCGGGAGCAGCGGCTCGACCAGGTCCGGGACTCGCTGCGAGTGCTCGGTCCGGACACGAGCGCACGGGCGGTCGTGGAGCACGTGTACACCGACGTGGACCCGGTGCTGTGGGGTGCGGCTGAGCTCAGTGTGCGCGCGCAGCTGGAGTACCTGCGCGCACCGTAGCCGGGGTCAGCGCGCGCGGCGCGAGAGCCTCTCGACGTCCATGATGACGACCGACCGAGGCTCCAGCCGCAACCAGCCACGCGAGGCGAAGTCGGCCAGGGCCTTGTTCACCGTCTCTCGCGAGGCGCCGACCAGCTGAGCCAGCTCCTCCTGGGTGAGGTCGTGATGGACATGTACGCCATCGTCGGCGGTCCGGCCGAAGCGGTTGGCCAGGTCCAGCAGCGCCTTGGCGACACGGCCGGGGACATCGGAGAAGACCAGGTCGGCCACGACGTCGTTGGCCTTGCGCAGGCGCCCGGCAAGCTGGGAGAGCAGGCCGCGAGCGACCCCGGGGCGTCCGTCCAGCCAGCGCAGCAGGTCGTCGTGGGACAGGGACAGGAACACGCTGTCGGTGACCGCGGTGACCGTGGCCGAGCGCGGGCCTGGGTCGAACAGGGAGAGCTCACCGAACATCTGGCCCGGGCCGAGGATGGCCAGCAGGTTCTCGCGACCGTCGCTGGAGGTGCGGCCGAGCTTCACCTTGCCGTCCGCACAGATGTACAGCTTGTCGCCGGTGTCGCCCTCGTGGAAGAGCACGTCGCCGCGGCGCAGCTTGACCGTCGACATCGAGGCACGGAGCGCGGTCGCAGCCTCGTCGTCGAGTGCGCTGAACAGCGGGGCCTGACGCAGCACGTCGTTATCCACCGGGGTCCTCCTCGTTTCCTGCCGTGGTTCAAGTCACAGTCTGGCGTATGGGAGGCGCAATTGGCGAAACGGGTCTCTACAGGTAGCGCAGCCACAGATACGGCGCGCTCAGCGAGACCGTGACGACGGTGACGACCAGGCCGTACTTGGTGAACTCCCAGAATCCGATGCGGTGGCCCGCTCGCTCGGCCATCCCGAGCACCACGACGTTGGCCGAGGCCCCGATGGCGGTCGCGTTGCCGCCAAGGTCGGAACCGAGGGCGAGGGCCCACCAGAGCACGGTCCCCTGGTCACCCTGGGCCGCGACCAGGTCGGAGACGATGGGACTCATCGTGGCGACGTAGGGGATGTTGTCGACGATGGCCGACAGGCCTGCCGAGGCGCCCAGGAGCAGCATCGTCGCTCCGCCGAGGTTGCCTCCGGTCGCGTCGACCGCAGCCTGGGAGAGGTTTCCGATGACGCCGGTCTCGACCAGGCCGCCCACCATGATGAACAGACCCGCGAAGAAGGCCAGGGTCGGCCACTCGACGTCGGCCAGGGCCTCAGTGGTGGTGACCCGGGTCGTCACGAGCAGAAGTCCGGCACCCAGCAGCGCGACGATGGAGGGCTCGTAGTGCAACACCGGGTGCAGCACGAACGCGATCATCACCAGAACCAGGACGGCCAGCGACTGGGCCAGCAGACGGGGGTCCTTGATGGCCTCCCGTTCGTTGAGCGCCATCACCGAGTCGACCTTCTCCTCGTTGTACACGAAGGCTGAGCGGAACAGCCAGCGGCACATCAAGAGGAAGACCACCATCAGGACGACGACCAGGGGTGCGAGGTTGAAGAGGAAGTCGTTGAAGGTCAGGCCGGACCGGCTGGCGATGATGATGTTCGGCGGGTCGCCGACCAGCGTCGCGGTGCCGCCGATGTTGGAGGCCAGCACCTCGGCGATGAGGAACGGCGAAGCACGCAGCCCCAAGCGCTCGCAGACCAGGAAGGTGACCGGGACCATCAGCAGAACCGTCGTCACGTTGTCGAGGAGCGCGGAAGCGACCGCTGTGATCACGCAGAGCATGACCATCAGGCGGTAAGGCTTGCCCTTGGCTCGCTTGGCTGCCCAGATCGCGACGAACTCGAAGACCCCGGTCTGGCGCAGCACCGAGACGATCATCATCATGCCGAGCAAGAGGAAGACGACATTCCAGTCGACGCCCGTTTCCTCGCTGAAGAACGCCTTCTCCGAGTCGGTGATGTGGAGCAGCAACATGAGCGCCGCGCCACCGAGGGCGACCTTGGTGCGATGGACCTTCTCCGTCGCCAGCAGGACATAGGCGACGACGAAGATGGTGATGGCCATGATTGCCACGGGCGGCTCCGGTCCTGTGGGTCGGGTAGCGTGACGCCGACCAGACTTCCCGGCACACCAGGGATCACCCTAACGGCTCGCCACGGCTGCTGGGACTTGGGCTAGCCTCATAGACGTGCAGGCAAGAGAGTTGGCGAAGCCCTACCCGACCGTGACCATGGACACCACGGTGGCCGCGGCCGCCCGACTGATCAGCGAAGGGCACTTGCCTGGGGTCATCGTGGTGGACGAGAACCAGCACCCGATCGCGATCCTCCCGGGTTCCCAGGTGCTCCGGCTAGTGATCCCGCAGTACATTCTGGACGATCCGAGACTGGCCGCGGTCCTGGAGGAGTCGGACGCGGACCACATCTGCGACACGCTCGAGGCGAAGACTGTCGCGCAGGCACTTCCTCGCGACCACAAGGCGGTGCCGACCGTCGCCCCCGACGACACCGTGCTCGAGATCGCCGCGCTCATGGCCGCGAACCGGACCCCGCTGGTCGCGGTGGTAGAGGCCAGGAGCAAGACGGCGCCCCTGATCGGGGTAGTCACGGCGGCAGAGCTGTTGGCCCGGCTTCTGCCTGACCAACCTTCGGGCGCCTCCTGAGCAAGGTCCTCAGGACCCAGTGGCACGTCCGGCGCTGTCGGGGACGCGCTTTAGGCTGACGCCATGACGAGCACGGTCGGTTCGCAGGGTGGCAGCCCCTCACTCGTGCGACGCGCGCGCAAGATCGACCGGGTGCTCGCCCAGACGTACCCCGATGCGCGGTGCGAGCTCGATTTCGACAACGCTTTCGAGCTGCTGGTTGTCACGGTGCTGTCCGCGCAGACCACGGACAAGCGGGTCAACGCCGTGCGGCCGGTGCTCTTCGCGGCGTACCCCGACGCGGCGGCGCTCGCGGCGGCCGATCCCGAGAAGGTCGAGCAGATCATCCAGCCGACAGGGTTCTTCCGGGCCAAGACCGCGAGCATCATCAAGCTGAGCGCGGCGCTCGTCGAGCGGTACGACGGCGAGGTACCCGCCAAGCTCGACGAGCTGGTCACCCTGCCGGGAGTGGGGCGCAAGACAGCCAATGTCGTGCTCGGCAACGCCTTCGGTGTCCCCGGCATCACGGTCGACACCCACTTCGGCAGGCTCGCGCGCCGGTTCGGGTGGACCGAGGAGACCGACCCGGTCAAGGCGGAGCACGCGGTGGGCGCACTCTTCCCGAAGCGAGACTGGACGATGCTCTCCCACCACCTGATCTGGCACGGTCGCCGCGTCTGCCATGCCCGGAACCCGGCCTGCGGAGCCTGCCCGGTTGCGCGCTGGTGCCCGTCGTACGGCGAAGGGACGATCGACCCGGTCGCCGCGGCGAAGCTGGTCCGCACCGAAGGTCGCGCTTGATGCGTCAGTAGGATCCTCACGTGTCCTCCGCCGCCTTCCCGCCCTGGCTAGAGCCGATTCGGCGCGGGGCGCAGTCGATCCAGGGCGAGGACCTGAGCATGTTCCTCCCGCCCGAGGGGTCGGAAACCCGGCAAGGCGCGGTGCTGCTGCTCTTCGGGGACGGTCCGGACGGCCCCGACCTTCTCCTGACCGAGCGCGCCCACGACATGCGCTCCCATCCGGGCCAGGTCTCCTTCCCGGGCGGCTCCATCGACCCAGGCGAGTCACCGGAGTTCGCCGCCCTGCGCGAAGCGGAGGAGGAGACCGGACTGGACGCGAGCGGCGTCGAGGTCTTCGGCATGCTCCCCGCACTGTGGCTTCCTCCCAGCAACTTCTCGGTCACGTCGGTGCTGGCGTACTGGCGCCGCGAGACGCCGGTGCACGTGGTCGACCCGCGCGAGGTGCACGCGATCTACCGGGTTCCGATCGCGCATCTGACCGACCCGGCCAACCGCGTCGGCGTACGCCACCCGATCGGTTGGGTCGGGCCGGGCTTCCTCATCGGCGACGACAACGAAGTGATCCTGTGGGGGTTCACCGCGGGCGTCATCTCGCGACTCTTCGACTACGTCGGCTGGAACGAGCCGTGGGACGAGACACGCGTGGTGACATTGCCGGACCACATGTTCGACTGGAACCGAGAGGACTTCCCCGTCGCTCCTGAGCTCGAGCGCCCGGAGTCCGCAGCCCAGGACAGGGACCACGCGTGAACTTACTCGACCTGATGCTGATCCTGCTGGTCGTTGCCTATGCGATCTCGGGCTACTGGCAGGGATTCATCTCGGGCGCCTTCGCCACCGCCGGCCTCCTGGTCGGCGGGCTGTTCGGCATCTGGGTGGCCCCGCAGCTCCTGGGGAACGCGAGTCCGTCGGTCTGGGTCTCGCTCGGCGCACTGTTCATCGTGCTGCTCAGCGCTTCCTTCGGACAGGCGGTCCTTCAGTACGCCGGAGGCAAACTCCGCGACCAGATCCCCTGGCAACCGGTGCGGGCCCTCGACGCGGTCGGGGGCGGCGCGCTGAGCGTGGTCGCCGTGCTGGTGGTCGCCTGGGCCCTGGGGGTCGCCCTCAGCGGGGCGAGCCTCCCGTGGGTGAGCAAGGAGGTCAACTCCTCGGCCATCCTCAAGCGAGTCGACACGGTGATGCCCTCGGGCGCGGTCAACGCGCTGCACTCGTTCAACGACGTGGTCGGCACCAGCTTCTTCCCGCGCTACCTCGAGCCGTTCGCGCCCGAGCGGATCGTGAAGGTCGGCCCACCTCCGGCCGCGATCGCCCGCAACGCCAACGTGGAGGCTGCCGCCCGCAGCGTGGTGAAGATCCGCGGCGAGAACAACTGCGGCCGAGGGGTCGAGGGGAGCGGTTTCGTCTACCAGCCCGATCGCATCCTCACCAACGCGCACGTCGTTGCCGGAGTGGACGACCCGCGGGTGCTGGTCGACGGTAACGAGCGCGAGGCCCGCGTCGTCGAGTACAACCCCAAGCAGGACATCGCCGTGCTTGCCGTCGACGGTCTGAACCTGCCCTATCTGCGGTTCGACTTCACCGCCGAGTCCAAGCAAGCGGCTGCCGTTCTCGGCTACCCCGAGGACGGCCCGTACGACGTGCAGGGCGCCCGGATCCGCAACTCCCAACGGCTGCGTAGCCCAGACATCTACGGCAGGGGGACGGTGATCCGCGAGGTCTACTCCGTCCGGGCGCTGATCCGGCCCGGAAACTCAGGTGGACCACTCGTGAGCACGGCGGGGGAGGTCCTGGGCATGGTCTTCGCGGCCTCGGTGACCGACAAGGAGACCGGATACGCGCTCACGGCCGACCAGCTCAAGGCAGCGGCGGCTGCGGGGTCGAGCAGGAGCAGCGAGGTTGGGACCGGAGCGTGTGCGTGAGGATGCCGCTCAGGACCCGCGGGTCATCAGCGCCGTCTTGGTTTCCTTGGCCTGTTCGATCGCCCGCTTCGGCGGGCCGACGTACTTGAAGCGCTTGAAGCCGATGAAGCCGAGGATCGCAGCGACCAGCGTGTAGGCGCCCCACACGATCAGGAAGCACCAGGCGAGGTTCAGCCCGGTCAGGTGGATCAGGTAGGCGAAGGCGATTGAGAGCATCACCGTCGAGATCAGCAACAGGAACGCGGCAGCCCCGAGAAGGGCTGCTGCCAGTCCACCGTTCTTCACGCTGAAGGTCAGCTCGGCCTTGGCCAGCTCGATCTCATGCTTGACGAGTGACGAGACGTCCTCGAAGGCGGAAGTCACCAGCCGGCCGACCGATGGCTCGACCTCGGCAAGCGCGGCCTTGGCCGTCTTGGACTCTGGCATGTTGCTCGTCATCAATGCTCCCTTCGGTTTCACGACACTAGCGCCTGGGGCGTCAGGTGCTCACGTACCCCTTGTTCCGGCGCCGAAGCAGCACCCCGGCAATGACCGCCGCCATCACAGAGCCGGCCAGTACTGCGGTCTTGGCCGCCTCCAGCTCGGGGCTGTCGAAGGACAGGTCCGAGACCAGGAGCGCCACGGTGAAGCCAACCCCGGCCAGGATCGCCACCCCGATGATGTCGCGCCAGCCCAGCTCCGGGTTGAGCTCGGCATGGGTGAACCGGGTGACAACCCAGGCTCCGGCCAGCACGCCCAGCGGCTTGCCGACGACGAGGCCGAGGACGACCCCGATCACGATCGGGTCCTTCACGAGGGCGCTCCCCCCGGTGATCTCGACCCCGGCGGCCATGAGCGCGAAGAAGGGAACCGCGAATCCGGCGGAGAAGGGAGACAGGGTGTGTTCGAGCGACTCGGCGGGGGAGCGGTCCTCACCGGCGTCGGGGATGACCCGGGTCAGCAGGCCCATCGCGACGCCCGCGATGGTGGCGTGGACTCCGCTCTCGTGCACGCACCACCAGATCGCGAGGGCGAGCGGCACGTACCAGAGCCAGGACTCACCGCGAAGGCGCTGGAGAAAGGCGAAGGCACCGAGGAGCACGACGGCGCCCGCCAGCCAGGCGAGGTCGAGGGAGGACGAGTAGAAGATCGCGATGATCACGATCACGATCAGGTCGTCGACGACGGCGAGCGTCAGCAGGAAGGCCCGGAGCTGGGTAGGCAGCGCGCTCCCGACGACGGCCAGCACCGCCAGGGCGAAAGCGATGTCGGTAGCGGCAGGGATCGCCCAGCCGCCCGGGTTCCCGCCGCGGGAGTTGACCGCGAAGTACACCAGGGCGGGGAGGGCCACTCCCGCAGCGGCGGCCACGATGGGGACCAGCGCGTCGGCAGGGTTCTTCAGCGAGCCGACCAGGAACTCTCGCTTGACCTCCAGGCCCGCCACGTAGAAGAAGAGCGTCAGAGCGCCGTCAGCCGCCCAGTGCTCCAGGTCGAGGGGGCCGAGCTCGAAGTGGCGCATGGCCTCGTAGGCATCCGAGATCGGCGAGTTGGCCCACAGGACGGCCACGACTGCCGCGACCAGGACGAGCGCGCCGCCGACGGTCTCGGTGCGTAACAGGTCACCAACGAACGAGTCCTCCCCACGGGTCATCGTGGGGAGGATCGGGCGGTGCTCTTCAGCGCTCATCAAGGTCCTCTCGGTCGGCGAACGCGATACCGACCTGACTTCACGGCTCACCTGCTGACGTCAGCCTACTGGGCGCTGGGGACCGCCTCTCAGTCCTCGTCCGACCCGCTGGACAACCCGTCCTTGATCAGGTTCATCACCGAGCTGTCGGCCAGCGTGGTGACGTCCCCGATCTCGCGGTGCTCCGCTACGTCGCGCAGCAGCCTGCGCATGATCTTGCCGGAGCGGGTCTTGGGCAGCTCGGCGACGACCATGATCTGCCGGGGTTTCGCGATGGCGCCGATCTGGGTGGCGACGTGGCTGCGCAGCTCCTGGACAATGTCGGTCCCGCCGTCACCCGCGGACTCGCGCAGGATCACGAAGGCGACCACGGCCTGACCGGTGGTCTCGTCGGCCGCACCGACGACGGCCGCTTCGGCGACCTTGGGGTGGGACACCAGGGCGGACTCGATCTCGGTGGTCGACAGGCGGTGTCCCGAGACGTTCATGACGTCGTCGACCCGGCCGAGCAGCCACAGGTCGCCGTCCTCGTCCTTCTTGGCGCCGTCCCCGGCGAAGTAGTAGCCGAGGTCCGCGAAGCGTGACCAGTAGGTCTCGACGAACCTGTCGTCGTCGCCCCACAGGGTGCGCAGCATCGCCGGCCACGGCTCGGTGAGCACCAGGTAGCCCCCGGAGCCGTTCGGGACGGACTTGCCCTCCTCGTCGACGACGTCCGCGGAGACACCGGGGATCGCGGTCATCGCCGAGCCGGGCTTGCCCGCGGTGACACCTGGCAGCGGGCTGATCATGATCATGCCGGTCTCGGTCTGCCACCAGGTGTCGACCACCGGGACCTCGCGGCCCTGGGCCGCGCCGCCGATCGTGTCGCGGTACCAGATGTAGGCCTCGGGGTTGATCGGCTCACCGACCGAGCCGAGCAGCCGGATCTTGGACAGGTCGAACCCCGCAGGGATGTCCGCCCCCCACTTCATGAACGTCCGGATCGCGGTAGGCGCGGTGTAGAACAACGTCACGCCGTACTCCTGGGCGATCTCCCACCAGCGACCCTTGTGCGGGGTGTCGGGCGTGCCCTCGTACATCACCTGCGTCGCGCCGTTGGCGAGCGGCCCGTAGACGATGTAGGAGTGGCCGGTGACCCAGCCGATGTCGGCGGTGCACCAGTACACATCGCTCTCGGGCTTGAGGTCGAAGATCGCGTCGTGCGTGTACGCCGTACCGACCAGGTAGCCACCGGTGGTGTGCAGGATTCCCTTGGGCTTCCCGGTGGTGCCCGAGGTGTACATCACGTACAACGGATGCTCGGCGTCGAACGCCTCCGGCTCGTGAACGGCGGACGCGCCATCGACGACGTCGTGCCACCAGACGTCGACCGAGTCGTCCCAGCCGTTCTCGCCCAGGTCCTGGCCGGTCCGGCGTACCACCAGGACCTTGTCGACCTTGTCGGTCTTGGTGCGGGCCTCGTCCACGGCCGGCTTCAAGGCTGCCGGCGCGCCCCGGCGGTAGCCGCCGTCCGCGGTGATCACGACCTTGGCGTCACAGTCGTCGATGCGCGAGGCGAGGGCGTCGGCAGAGAAGCCGCCGAACACGACGGTGTGCGGGGCGCCGATCCGTGCGCAGGCGAGCATCGCGACGACCGCCTCGGGGATCATCGGCAGGTAGATCGCTACCCGGTCGCCCTTGGCCACCCCGAGCTCGGTCAGCGCGTTGGCTGCCTTGCACACCTGCTCCAGCAGGTCCGCGTAGGTCAGGGTGCGGGTGTCGCCGGGCTCGCCGACCCAGTGGAACGCGACCCGGTCGCCGTGGCCTGCCTCGACGTGCCGGTCGACACAGTTGTACGCCGCATTGAGCTTCCCCCCGACGTACCACTTGGCGAAGGGCTTGTCGCTCCAGTCCAGTACCTCGGTGAACGGCTCGGCCCAGGTGATTCGCCCAGCCTGCGCGGCCCAGAACGCGATGCGATCCTGGGCCGCCTCCTCGTACGCCTGCGCCGTGACATTGGCGTTGGCGGCCAGCTCGGCGGGTGGGGTGAAGCGGCGCTCTTCGTGGGACAGGTTGGCCAGGGTCTCGTCGGACATCACAGCTCCAGAGCTCATGGGGTGTTCTCCTCTTCGCAGCCTATTCATCTCGATGTGGGGGCGGCCACACGCCCCTCACCGTGAGTGAGCGTGTGGCCGCGCCAGTTGCGACCGCGATGCGGTCGGGTCGCGGACTAGTGGATGACAGCCCCCTCGGCACCCGCGCCGGTGAGCGCGCGGACCTCGAGCTCGTCGTATGCCGCCTCGGCCCCTGCATCGCGCGAGGTGACTGTGCCGAGCCAGCCGAAGAAGAAGCCCAGCGGGATCGAGATGATCCCTGGGTTCTCCAGCGGGAACCAGTGGAAGTCGATGTCGGCCGGGAACAGCGAGAGCGACGCACCGGTCACCGGGTTGGCGCCCTTCCCCGAGACCACCGGCGAGAAGAAGACCAACGTCACGCAGGAGATCAGCCCGCCGTAGATCGACCACGTGGCACCGCGGGTGTTGAAGCGGCGCCAGAACAGGTTGTAGAGGATCGACGGCAGGTTCGCGCTGGCCGCCACCGCGAAGGCGAGCGCGACCAGGAAGGCGATGTTGAGCTTCTGCGCCGGGATGGCCAACGCGATGGCCACGCCACCGATGACGAAGGCCGCGAACTTGGCGACCCGGACCTCGTCCTTCTCCGAGGCCGTGCCCTTCTTGAACACGTTGGCGTACAGGTCGTGCGCAACGCTGGAGGCACTGGTCAGGGTCAGGCCCGCGACCACCGCCAGGATCGTGGCGAAGGCCACCGCGGAGATCAACGCCAGCAGGATCGCCCCACCGGTTGAGCCGGCTCCGCCGCCGACCGCCTCAGCGAGCAGGGGCGAGGCGAGGTTGCCTCCTGAGGCGACCACCTTGCTGTCCGGGCCAGTGCTGAGCAGCGCCGCCGCACCGAAGCCCAGGGTCAGCGTCATCAGGTAGAAGGCGCCGATCAGGCCGATGGCCCACTGCACCGACTTCCGCGCGTCCCGGGAGGTCGGGACGGTGTAGAAGCGGATCAGGATGTGTGGGAGGCCGGCGGTGCCGAGCACCAGGGCGATGGCGAGACTGATGAAGTCGATCTGGCTGGTGGTGGTCGCGCCGTACCGCAGGCCGGGCTCGAGGAAGGCCTGGCCCTTGCCGCTGTTCGACGAGGCCGCGCCCAGGAGCTCGGACAAGTTGAAGCCGAACTTGGCCATCACCAGCACGCTGATCAGGACGGTGCCGCTCATCAGCAGGACCGCCTTGACGATCTGGACCCAGGTGGTTCCCTTCATCCCGCCGACCGTCACGTAGAAGATCATCAGCAGGCCTACGCCGACGATGACGGTGTTCTTCAGCGCGCCGCTGTCCACGCCGAGCAGCAGTGCGACCAGTGAGCCCGCCCCGACCATCTGGGCCAGCAGGTAGAAGATCGACACCACCACGGTGCTGGTGGCCGCAGCGGTACGGACGGGTCGCTGGCGCATCCGGTAGGCCAGCTGGTCGGCCATCGTGTAGCGGCCCGAGTTGCGCAGCAGCTCAGCGACGAGCAGCAGCGCGACGAGCCAGGCGACCAGGAAGCCGATCGAGTACAGGAAACCGTCGTACCCGTAGAGCGCGATCGCTCCAGAGATGCCGAGGAACGATGCAGCCGACATGTAGTCGCCGGAGATGGCCAGGCCGTTCTGGAAGCCGGAGAACGACCGCCCGCCGGCGTAGTAGTCGGCCGCGCCCTGGGTCTGCCGGGAGGCCCAGATGGTGATCCCGATGGTCAGCGCGACGACTGCCAGGAACAGGACGGTGGTCAGGGTCTGGGAGCTCACTTGCCGACCTCCTGGTTGTAGCGAGCCTCGAGCTGACGGGCCAGCGGGTCCAGTGACTTGGCCGCGTGCCTTGAGTACAGGAAGGCGATGCCGAAGGTCGAGACGAACTGAAGCAAGCCGAAGACCAGCGCGACGTTGATGTTGCCCGCGACCTTCTGGCTCATGAAGTCGGTCGCCCAGTTGCTCATCAGGACGTAGAGCAGGTACCAGGCCAGGAAGGCGGCCGTGAACGGGAACGCGAACGCGCGGTACCGCTTGCGCAGGTCGCGAAACTCCGGGGCCGCATGCAGCTCGTCATAGACCGCATGCCCTGAGCTCCGGTGCGTGGTGTCTGCCATCGCTGTCTCACCTCTGTCGGGGTTGGTTCTGTAGGTTTGGTTCGTGTGACGACCGTCACCGTGCCCCGTATCCGTACCCACTCGGGAGAGGTCAGGTCGGACGTCGAGCCGGGCGGAGCCCTGTTTTCGGTGAGCGGTAGATAACCGGCGATGAGCGGTCGGAGACTACTTCGACGCCAACGGAGACGTGCCCTTCCGCCCGTCACCGACGTTGGAGACGATGTGGGCCAGCCGACGGTTCGACCTGGCCGACTACAGGTTCGAGAGCGCGCCGACCGGGGGCGACCCTAGCCGCGGTTGAGCTCGACGCCCTCGGGGGTGTGCAGGCGGACCATCGTCCGGCCGACGTTGAGCGGGATCCTTCGCCTGGTCGCCAGGGAGACGCCGATCATCGTGGCGAAGGCGAGCGGGACCGTCCACGCAGCCGGCTGAGCGAGCAGTGCCGCAGTCCAACCCGTGTGGGTGTTCTCCAGCAGGGTGTCGACGACCGCGCCTCCCGCTCCCAGCCCCCCCACGGCCAGGCCCGCGATCGCTCCCACGTCGGTCAGACGTCGCCACCAGATGCCCAGCACGATCAACGGGCAGAAGGTGCTCGCCGCAACGGCGAACGCCAGTCCAACCGCCCGGGCGACGCCCACTCCCTCCGCGGCCACTGCCAGGGCCAGCGGAGCTGCGACAGCGGCGACGGCGCCGGCCTGGAAGGACCGGACTCCCGGCAGACGCCGGCCGATCACGTCCTGGCTGATCACTCCGGCGACCGCGATCGTCAGGCCGCTGCTGGTGGACAGGAACGCGGCGAAGGCTCCGGCTGTGGTCAGAGCGGACAGGAACGTGCCGCCCCCACCTTCGATCATCCGCGAGGGGAGCTCGAGCACGATCGTGTCGGTCGCTCCGGAGGCGACGAGGTCGGGTGCGTAGAGGCGGCCCAGGGCGCCGTACACCGGAGGCAGGACGTAGAACAGGCCGAGCAGACCGAGCACCACCAGCGTCGTACGGCGGGCGGCCCGGCCATCGGGGTTGGTGTAGAACCGGACGACGACGTGAGGCAGCCCCATGGTGCCGAGGAAGGTCGCCAGGATGATCGAGTAGGTCAGGTAGAGCCCGTGGGGTCCGGCAGCGGTCAGGTCCGTGGCCCAGTCCAGGGGTGCGGCCGACGCTGGCGAGACCCGGCCGTCGCCGTTCCAGACGGCCAGCAGGAACATCACCGGGACGAGCAGCGCGGTGAGCTTGAGCCAGTACTGGAAGGCCTGCACCAGGGTGATGCTGCGCATCCCGCCGAAGAACACGTTGAGCAGAACGACGGTGGCGACCAACGCCCCACCCACCCAGGGTTCGGTTCCAGCGATCGTGCTTAGCGACAGACCCGCACCCTGGAACTGCGGCATCAGGTAGAGCAGGCCGATGGCGACCACCAGCAGTGACGAGACCAGCCTGACGGCCCGTGACTCCAGGCGGGCCTCGGCGAAGTCGGGAAGCGTATAGGCACCCGACCGCCGTAGCGGGGCGGCCACCAGGACGAGCAGGACCAGGTAGCCGGCCGTCCAGCCCACCGGGTACCAGAGCATGTCGGTGCCGAAGGCCAGGACCAGCCCGGCGACGCCCAGGAACGAGGCGGCGGAGAGGTACTCACCGCCGATGGCGCTCGCGTTGAGGGCGGGGCGCACGCTGCGTGAGGCAACGAAGAAGTCACTGGTGGTCCGGGAGAAGCGCCAGCCGTACGCGCCGATGGCCAGCGTCGCGATCGAGACGAGCGCGACAGCGGTGAGGCCGCTGCGGGAGGTCATCGCTGGACCATGTCGGTGAACGCTGTCTCGTTTCGCTCGGCTCGACGTATGTACAGCCAGCCGAGCGCGAACAGGAAGGGGTAGACGAGCAGGGCGAGCAGCACCCAGGGCAATGGCATCCCGGCGACGCCCAGGGTCTTGAGCCCTGGCGCGAGGTGGAACAGCAGCGGCAGCCCGCCCAGCAGCAACGCGACACACAGCAGTACGACCACAGCCAGCCGCCCCTGGGTGCGGACCAGCGACGCCATGTACACGGCTCCGAGCTCGGTCTGCGCGTCGATCTCCGAGCGTGCGGTCCTGGGTTGCGGACGGGCGGCCGAGGTACGCGGATGGGTGACCCGGGTGCGCTCGATGCTCATGGCCTGGCCCTTCGCACCAGCACGTCACGCAGCGACTTGGTGTGTCGGCGGCTGACCGGCAGCTCCTCACCGTCGACGATCACCGTGCAGCGTCCGCCTTCCATGCGAACCTCCGCTACGTAGACCAGGGACACCAGGTGGGAGCGGTGGATCCGGATGAAGCCGGCGTCACCCCACCGCTCCTCCAGTGTGGCCAGCGAGACCCGGATCAGGTGCTTGCCGCTCGGCGTGTGTAGGCGCGCGTAGTCACCCTGAGCCTCGACGTACCGGATGTCGCTTCGGCGGATGAACCGCGTGACCCCCCCGAGCTCGACGGCGATCTGGTCATCGTCCTGCTCGACCGGCTCCTTGGCGACGAGCCGGCGTACCGCCTCGGAGAGACGCTCCTGGCGGACCGGCTTAAGGACGTAGTCGACCGCTCGCAGGTCGAAGGCGTCGACCGCGTGCTTGTCGTGGGCCGTGACGAAGACGACCTGGGGCGACTGCTTGAAGCGGCTGAGCACCTGCGCGAGCTCGAGCCCGCTCAGCCCGGGCATCCGGATGTCGGTGAAGACGGCGTCCACCGCCTCCTCGTGCAGGACCCGGAGCGCTTCGGCGGCCGAGTCCGCGGTCAGCACGGCCGAGATGCGCGGGTCGAGCCCGAGCAGGTAGGCGAGCTCGTCCAGTGCCGGCCTCTCGTCGTCGACGACCAGGACCCTCATGCCCGGACTCCGGGGGCATACTTGGGGAACCGCGCGGTGACCTTGGTGCCGGCGCCTACGGCGGTCTCGATGACCAGACCGTAGGCGTCGCCGTAGGTCGACCGCATGCGCGCGTCGACGTTGGCCAGCCCGACGGATCCGTCGGCACCCTCACCGAGGAGCGCCTGCCGGACCTTCTCCGGGTCCTCCCCAACGCCGTCGTCCTCCACGGAGATGACCGCCTCGCGGTCGTGGTCCTCGGCGACGATCTCGATGAGGCCGGGACCAGCCTTGTTCTCCAGCCCATGGCGTACGGCGTTCTCGACGAGGGGCTGCAGGCACAGGAACGGCACCGTCACGGAGAGAACCTCGGGAGCCACCCGCAGCTTCACGTCGAGCCGGTCACCGAAGCGCGCCATCTCCAAGGCGAGGTACCGCTCGATCGAGCGGAGCTCCTCGGCCAGCGTGGTGAACTCCCCGTGCTTGCGGAACGAGTACCGGGTGAAGTCCGCGAACTCGGTGAGCAGCTCGCGAGCTCGCTCGGGGTCGGTTCTTACGAAGGACGCGATGGCGGTCAGCGAGTTGTAGACGAAGTGCGGGCTGATCTGGGCGCGCAGCGCGCGCACCTCAGCCTCCATCAAGCGGTTACGCGACGCGTCCAGCTCAGCCAGCTCCAGCTGGCCGGAGACCCAGGCGGCGACCTCCTCGGTGGCGCGGACCAGGCCCGCACTCGCGGACGGGGCGTAGACCTGGAGCGTGCCCACGATGGTGTCTTCGGCGGTCAAGGGACAGACCACTGCTGTGCGTACGCCGCAGGACGAGTAGGTGCAGGCCTTGCTGTGCACGGCCGTGGCCCCGCGGGCAACCGCGTCCATCGCCAGCTTGGCGGCCTGCTCGGCATGGTGGTCGTCGCGGCCCTCCCACGCGAGCAAGGTCGAGGTATCGGTCAGGGCAGCGGAGGGGGCCCCCAGGAGCATGCGCAAGTAACGAATCGACTTCTCAGCGCTGGCGTGGGTCAGTCCACCGCGCAGCGCCGGTGCGGCCAGCGATGCGGTGTGGAGCGTGCGGAAGGTGGTCCGGTCCGCTTCGGTACCGAGCTGGCCCGGTCGCAGCCACCGCCATCCGACCATGGCAGCACTGTAGGGGGTGTCTGACGATCGTGCTGGCGGGCGACTCCGGCGGGATCAGCTCAGCGTGAAGAGCAGCGAGCCGTCGTCGTCATCGGGCTCGTGGTGATCTGTGGCCGGCTCGCCCAGGTGGATGGCTGCGGAGTCCTCGAGCATCACCGGACGGACCAAGGCTCGGTAGCAGTGCGTCACGTAGGGCAGCAGCAGTCCGTCGGGGCCACCGTGGTACGCGTCGTAGAGCTCGTCGACATCGTGGAGCACGCGCTCTCGTTCGGCCGGGGCCATCATCGCGACGTTGGACCGTGAGGCGACCAGGTCCTGGAGGTCCTCCCTGCGCAGCGGCTGCCAGAACCGGAAGGTCTGCTCCTCGACGAAGCCGAACAGGCGCGAGGAGACCAAGGTGTCGACGGGCTCGCGCGCCCGGTCCGGGACGTCGATGAGGCGCCCGAGCTTGCGGACCCAGGGGATCCGTTCGTCTCGGGCGTTCCAGACCAGGGCCAGGACGCCTTCGGGCTTGAGCACCCGGGCGATCTCGGGCAGAGCGCGGTCGGCATCGAACCAGTGGAAGGCCTGGGCACTCACCACCACGTCGACCGAGCGCGAAGACAGCGGTAGCTCCTCCGCGGACCCGACCGCGCTCCTGCATTCGGGATGACGCAGTCTCAGATACTGCAGCATCTCGTCGAGAGGATCTGTGGCCAGGACGTCGTGGCCGATCTCCAGTAGCCGGTCGGTCAGCTTGCCCGTACCGGCGCCGAGCTCGAGCACGCTGACCGGCGTACTGCCGGTGAGCCACTCGGCGGCTTCCCGCGGGTACGACGGTCGACCGCGGTCGTAGGCGTCGGCAACCCCGGCGAAGGACAGGGCGCGGTCGGGGTTCATCGTTGCAAATCTATCTACCGGGCCCTCTTGCGCCGGTAGAAACGCGGCGTAATCTTGATTACATGATTACAGACGAAGCCCTGGAGCGGGTCAGAGGCTGGTTCACCGGCCGTCTGCCCGAGCAGTGGCGAGGTGAGGAGTGGGGCGTGACCGTCGACCGCGAGGAGATCACGGTCGTGCTGGCGGTTCCCGATGTCACCGGCTCGACCGACGCAGAGACAGCGGAGGCGCGGGCCGGGCGCTCGAAGGCGTTCCGTGAGGAGACCAGGTCGGAGCGGATGAAGATCGCCAGGGAGGCCGAGCATCGCTACGACCGCAAAGTGTCGTGGGCTGTGCGGGTCGGGGACCGGGAGGAACTGTGGACCCACGTCGCGGCACCTGTGATGACCCGGCTGCGCCAGCCGCAGCGGCTGGTCCTGGACACCCTGGTCGACGCAGGCGTCGCCCGGTCGAGATCCGAGGCGCTGGCCTGGTGCGTTCGCCTGGTCGGACAGCACGAGGATGAGTGGCTCGGCGAGCTGAGGCAAGCAATGTCACACGTCGCCGACGTGCGGTCGAAAGGCCCCGACGCATAGCCTGCGGGGGTGTCTGATCCCCTTGCCCGCCTGGCCGGCCTCGAAGGCGTCGCGTCCGGTATGGCGGCAACGCGTGACGGCATCGACGCGCTGCTGCGAGATCGCGGACTACGGCGTACCGCTCCCGATCTGACCGGTCGTTCCCTGCTCCTGGGGGCTTACGCGTCCGCGGTGCTGGAAGGGTCCGGATCCACCCTCGAGCTCGTCGAGGCCGGCGACGGTGACGAGCCCGCAGCGGCCGCAGTCCGCGTCTCCACCGAGCTGCTCGGCCTGGTACCCACGGTCAGCACGTCGCCCCTGCAGGTACTGGCCAGGCTGCACACACTGGCGGCCAAGGGCACTGTCGCAGACGAAGAGCTTGGCCGGCCTACCTCGGGCGCGGATCGGCTGACGGACCTGTCCCGGCTGCTCTTGGCGGAGACCAGCGCTCCTGCCCTGGTGGTCGCCGCCGTGGCTCACGCGGAGGTGCTGGTCGTCTCACCGTTCGTCTCGCACAACGGCATCGTGGCGCGTGCGTTCGAACGGCTGCTGATCGTGGCGAAGGGCGTGGACCCGACGTCGCTCGTGGTTCCCGAGGCGGGGCACCTCTCCTTGCGTCGGGAGTACGCATCGAACCTGCGCGGCTATCGCGACGGCGGTTCGGCGGGAGTGCATGCCTGGCTGTTGTACGCCTGCTCGGCGTACGCCGCCGGGGCGAACGCGTCACCACTGACCAAAGGCTAGACACAAGTGCAGCGGCACCCACGAATGGATGCCGCCGCTGACACGTGAGACCTGGTTACCAAGCTGCACCAAGTGTGTCGCCCCGGGTAAACCCGTTGGTCGACGCCCTGTAGGAAGGGCAGATCGCGGCGTGGGTGCCTGGCTCACGTGCGGGTCTTGAGTTGTTAGTTCCTTTCTACGCCGCCTGACCGGCGCTCACAAGACCGATCTAGGCAGGGCTTGACGAACCGGCAAGTCTGCGGCGTGCGCCGACGTAGATGATGCTCGCGACAGCAATCGCGGTGGCGACCCCGATCGCTGCCAGCGTCGGTTTTCCAGGTTTCATGGAGCCACGCAGCGCGACGGGCTTGTTGAACACCAGCACGGGCCAGCCGTTGGCGGCCGCCCGCCGCCGCAGTTCCTTGTCAGGGTTGACCGCGAAGGGATTCCCGACGATCTCCAGCATGTGCAGGTCGGTGATCGAGTCGCTGTAGGCATAGCTCTTGGCGAGGTCGTATCCCTTTTCTGCTGCCAGCTTCTCCATGGCAAGCGCCTTGTTCTCGGCGTACACGTAGTGGTCGATCTTGCCGGTGTACTTGCCGTCGACGACCTCGAGCTCGGTGGCGATGACGGCGTCGGCCCCCAGCATCTGGCCGATCGGCTCGACGACCTCGGTCCCGGACGCGGACACGATGATCACGTCGCGACCGGCGAGGTGGTGTTCCTCGATCAGGCCGACCGCCTCGTCGTAGACGAGCGGGTCGACAATGTTGTGCAACGTGTCGGCGACGATCTCGCGAACGGACTGGACCGGCCAGCCCGTGCACATCTGGGAGAGGAACTCGCGCATCTTCTCCATCTGGTCGTGGTCCGCCCCGCCGACCAGGTACACGAACTGCGCGTAGGCGCTGCGCAGCACCGACCTCCGGTTGATCAGGCCCCCCGCGTAGAACTCACGACTGAATGCCAAAGTGCTGGATTTGGCGATGATCGTCTTGTCCAGATCGAAGAACGCCGCAGGCCTTCCGGGCTTGCGTCGGCTGCGCCTAGGGGCAGGGTTCGCCCCGGTCCGATCGAGGTCTGTCACAGGTCAAGTGTGAGGGGTGCTTGGCAGCCGCGCAGCGGCATGCCAAGATCGGCGCGCCGCCGTCATAAAAGGCGCGGAACCTTGGCCGGTTCCGTAACATGGACGTTGCACGGGTAGGTAAAGAAGCGGCTAGTATCGACTCGTTCGCGGCATTTGTCGCGCGCTCGCGCTTCCCGGACCTTCAGGTCCGTGGGTGCAGGCCCAGCGGCTCCCCCCGCCGCTGGTAGATGGTCCAGGCTCATCCCCCCCGAGCCTTGGGCCTCGCGGCCCCTGGTCACCCCCCGGCCAGGGGCCGCACTCTTCTCCTGTCTCGGTCTCACCGCGACTCGGCCGGTTTTCCAGCACCGGTTTCAACCTCGTTGGTTCTGCACAGGCATGGCGTCCTGAGCGCGTCGAGGTGCGCGCCATCCGGGAGGGTCACCCCCATGCCCGCACCTCTCCTGGTCACCTGCGACAGCGACCTTCTCGACGACCTCCTGCGCCTGGCCGCTGCGGCCGGCGTGACCCTCGACGTCGCTCACGACCCCGGCTCCGCTCTCCGGCTGTGGTCGGCGGCGCCTCTGGTCCTGGTCGGACCCGACCTGGTCGGACTCGTGGCCGACCAGGCGCCCCCACGCCGACCAGAGGTCTTCCTGCTGTCCCACGGCGAGCCCGACTATCGAGCCGCGGTGGCGGTGGGGGCGGCCGATGTGGTGCAGCTGCCCTTGGGGGAGGCCTGGCTCGGCGAGGCGCTGGCCGACGCCGGGGAGGGCGGCAGGGCCTCGGCGCTGACCCTGGGGATCGTCGGTGGATCCGGTGGTGTGGGGGCAACCACGCTGGCCTGCGCCACCGGACTGTCGGCCACCGGGCGCGGCCGGGTCGCGTTGCTCGACCTCGACCCGCTCGGTGCGGGCGTCGAGCGCGTGCTCGGCCTGGACGACATCGGGGGAGTCCGCTGGTCAGACCTGGCAGCATCGCGTGGTCGCCTCGGCTCGCAGGCATTGCGTGACTCCCTGCCCGAACGGGACGGCCTGGCCGTCCTCGGTTGGGGATCAGTGCCGGACGCGCCCGACCTGACGGCGGTCCGAGAGGTGCTGACCGCGGCGCAGCGAGGGCATGAGCTCCTGGTGGCGGACCTACCCCGCCATCTGGACGAGCCGGCGGCTCTCGTTGCCTCGCGCTGCGACCACGTCCTTCTCGTCGCGTCGTGCTCGCTTCCCGGAGCGGCGGCCGCCGTACGGGCGCTCGCAGCACTCTCCTCGGTAGTCGGCTCGGTCCAGCTGGTAGCCCGCACCTCCGGTGGAGCGGTCACGGCTTCCGCTCTCGCGTCCGCTTTGGGGCTCCCGCTGGTCGCCGAGGTCGGTGAGCAGCGCAGGCTGGCCGAGCAGCTCGACCTCGGGCTCGGTCCGCTGCACTCGCGCCGAGGGCCCGTCGCCAGGGCGGCCAGGGAGATCCTGCGCCGACTGGCCCCAGGAGTGACGGTGGCGGCATGACCGCGGTGGCACCTGAGGTCATCGAGTTCGTCCGCGACAGGCTTGCTCGCGATGGCTCGCCGCTGACCCCGCAGGTGGTCGCTGATGCCCTACGTCGGCAAGGACGGCCGGTCGGCGACAGCACTGTGCTTGCTGTTCACGACCTGCTGCTGCGCGACGTCGTCGGCGCCGGCCCGCTCGAGTCGCTGCTGCGCTCCGACGGGGTGACCGACGTGCTCGTCAACGGGCCCCAGCACGTCTTCGTCGACCGCGGAGCGGGTCTTGAGCCGGCTGACCTGACCTTCCCCGACGACGCCGCGGTACGCCGGCTCGCCCAGCGTCTTGCCACTGCCGCGGGCCGCAGGCTTGACGATGCCACGCCGTACGTCGACGTACGGCTCCCAGACGGGACCCGCTTCCATGCGGTGCTCTCCCCGCTGGCACAACCCGGCACTCTCCTCTCGCTCCGGGTGCCCCGCAGAAGGGGGTTCACGTTGGACGAGCTGGTCTCCGCCGGCGCCACCACTGGTGAAGGCGCGGCTCTGCTGACCCGGATCGTCGAGGCGAGGCTGGCCTTTCTGGTGAGTGGTGGGACCGGCACCGGCAAGACGACGTTGCTCAACACCCTCCTCTCCCTGGTGCCGCCCCACGAGCGCATCGTGGTCGTCGAGGACGCCAGCGAGCTGCGACCGGACCATCCGCACGTTGTCGGGCTCGAAGCCCGGCACGCCAACGCGGAGGGTGCCGGAGCGGTCCCCCTGCAGCTCCTGGTCAGGCAGGCCCTCCGGATGCGGCCGGACCGGCTCGTCGTCGGCGAGGTCCGTGGCGCGGAGGTCACTGATCTCCTGGCTGCCATGAACACCGGACACGAGGGCGGTTGCGGCACCGTGCACGCCAACTCCGCGTCCGACGTTCCGGCACGCATCGAGGCTCTTGCAATGTCTGCCGGGCTGGGCCGGGGCGCCGCGCACAGCCAGCTCGCCGCGGCCGTCGACGTACTGGTCCACCTCGGCCGTGATCGGGACGGGACCCGCCGGGTCTGGCAGCTCGCCGTCCTCGGTCGCGCAGACAGCTTCGTGGTCACGCTCCCTGCGGTCACGTTCGGTGCGGACGGGCGGGTCGTCGAGGAGGCCGGAGCCGAGGTCCTGGCCACCCTGCTGGAGCGGGGGTGACAGCGACGGCGATCCTCTGTGCCGCCCTTGCGGCGGCGCTCTGCGTCCCAGCGCGCGACGGACTGCCGCGCGGCGCGCCCCGCGCGCTGCCCTGGTGGGTGGTGCCGACGCCGCTGGTGGGTGCGCTTCCGTTCCTGCACGGGCACACGCTGGTCTTGGCACTGATCCTGGCCGCGGCCGGCCTCGCTGCTATGCGCCTGGCTCGCCGATCACGCTCGCGTCGAGCGGCGGATATGACGCGTGCCCGCGTTGTCGAGGCGTGCGAGGCGGTGACCTCCGAGCTCCGTGCTGGCCAACCACCGTTGACCGCGCTCTCCCGCAGTGTCGACACCTGGCCCGACCTGGAGCTGGTGGTGGCCGCGTGCCGCCTGGACGCGGACGTCCCGGAGGCGTTCCGTCGGCTCAGCAGGGCGCCTGGTGCTGACCAGCTTGCCGAGGTCGCGTCAGCCTGGAGGCTCTCGCAGAGTGTCGGTGGGGGACTCGCAGACGCGTTGGCTCGAGCCAGCGACACTGCCCGCGGGCAGCTCGCCACCCACCGCGTGGTGGCGGCCGAGCTGGCCTCGGCCCAGGCCACGGCCCGGATGATCGCGCTGATGCCGGTGGTGATGCTGCTTCTCGCGGGTGGCTCGGGGGCGGACCCGTGGCGCTTCCTGCTGCGGACCTCGCCGGGCTTGGCGTGCCTGGGCGTCGGGCTCGGGCTGGCGCTTGTGGGAATGTGGTGGATCGACCGCATCGTGGCCTCGGTGCAGACCGGCGACCTGTGATGCTGCTGGTCGCCGTAGTCGCTGCGGCCGCCGCGACAGTGTTGGTCCTTCCACCGCGGTCGTCGCTGGCACTCGAGCGGGCGACAGCCCCACGTCTCACCGTCTCGATGCCGTGGCTCGCTGGAGGCGCTGCGGCGTTGACCGCCGGCCTGCTCGTCTCCTTCCCCCTGTCGCTGCTGGTGGCGGCCGCTGCCGGGGTGGTGGTCGCCCGGCAGGTAGGCCGGCTCGAGCCTTCGTCGGTTCGCCGACGGCGGATCCGGCTCGAGGTGGCGCTGCCCCACGTCGTCGACCTGGTAGCGACCTGCCTAGCGTCCGGCGGCTCCCCCAGCGGGGCGCTGGGGCGGGTCGCGCGGATCGTGGAGCCACCGATGCGAGACGAGCTCGCGCCGTACGCCGGCAGACTCAAGCTGGCGGCGGACCCGGTCGGGGTCTGGGCCGCGATGGCCGAGCATCCCCAGCTCGGCCCACTCGGTCGCGCACTGCACCGGTCCACCGTGACCGGCGCACCGGTCGCCGACGCCCTGGTGCGGTTGAGCAGCGAGCTCCGTGCCAGCCGGCGCATGGCGGCGGAGGCACGCGCGCGGACCATCGAGGTCAAGGCGTCGCTGCCACTAGGGCTCTGCTTGTTGCCCGCGTTCGTGCTCGTCGGGGTCGTGCCGATGGTCGCGGGGTCCTTCTCCCTGACGTTTCTCGGCTGGTGAACCAGCCGCGCCGGTTGGTGGACCGGGGGCGCGTTCCCGGGCGCTCTTCTCAACAGGGTGGTCGATCCCCAGGACCGGAGCTCGCGGTCGATCGTCCCTCCGAACGCGACGAGAGTCGTGGCAACGCGGCCGGCCACGGGGGCTGGGCGCAGGAACGGATGGAGTCATGATGACCACCTCACCCAATGCCCGGGTCCGCAACCAGATCGGCGCCGCCACCGCGGAGTACGCCGCCGTCACCGCCGCTGGCTGCGGCATCGCAGGTCTGTTGATCAAGCTGCTCAGCGGTGACTTCGGCAAGGCGCTGATCGAGGGCATCTTCGCTCTCGTGAAGAGCTTCATCGGCCTGTGAGGGTTCCGACGGCTGGCTCCGTCCTGGGGGCGCGTCGCGCGTCGCGCGCCCCCAGGCGGCGTGGTGGCCGGGGTGCGGCTGCGGTGGAGGTTGCCGCCGTACTCCCCGTGCTCGTCTCGGTCGTGGTGGCGCTCGTGTGGATCCTCTCGTTGGCCGCAACGCACATGCGCGTGGTCGACGCCGCCAGGGAGACTGCTCGGGTCGCAGCGCGTTCCGACTCCAGAGAGTCGGCGATCGCAGCCGGCCGCGCTGTCGCTCCGAGTGACGCGCAGATCGAGATCGAGGAGCGCGGGGACAGCCTGGTCGCGCGGGTCACGGCCAAGGTGCTTGGTCCGCGGGGGGTCTTCGCACTCCTCGGGTCACCCGCCGTCTCGGCAACGGCGACCTCGGTCAGGGAGGACCGATGAGGCAGGCGCGCGGAGCGGTCACGCCTCTGGCGGTCGCCGGGATCGTGCTCTGTGCCATCGTCGCGCTCCTGGCTGCGGCGGTCGGTGGCGTGCTGGTGGCCCGCCGGCAGGCTCAGTCGGCGGCCGACCTGGCCGCGCTGGCGGGGGCGACCGCGGTGCAGCACGGCCGGGACGGCTGTGCCGCGGCCGTGCTCTCGGCCGGTCTCAACACCGCGACCCTGACGGGGTGCCTGGTCGAGGGGCAGGTCGTGACGGTGCGCGTCTCGCGAGCCACGCCGCGGATGTGGGGCCGCGAGCTGACGGTCCAGGCACGAGGGGAGGGCCGGGCCCCGATGAGCTCAGCCGTGCTCGCCGAGGAGGACGTCGAGCAGCCGGACCGCCTGCCGCTTGTCGAGGGGTTCGTTCCCGTTCCCGCACTTGGGCGACTGCACGCAGGACGGGCAGCCGTCCTCGCAGCGGCACGAGGCGATCGCTTCCCGGGTGGCGGTCAGCCAGTCGCCGGCCGCGTGGAAGCCCCGCTCGGAGAAGCCCGCTCCTCCGGGATGCCCGTCGTAGACGAAGACGGTGAGCTGAGAGGTGTCCGGATGCAACGCTGTGGAGACACCGCCGATGTCCCAGCGGTCGCACGTCGCGAAGAGAGGCAGCAGCCCTATCGACGCGTGCTCGGCTGCGTGGGCTGCGCCGGGAAGGTCCTCCGCGGCCAGGCCCGCGTCCTGGATGACGGCCGGGGGCAGCGTCCACCACACGGCTTTGGTCTCCAGGATCCGTTCTGGCAGGTCGAGTCGTTCCTCGCCGAGCACCTCTCCGGAACCGACCCTGCGCCGCAGGTAGGACACGACCTGATGGGTCACGCGCACCGTCCCGAAGCTCAGCCGGGCTCGCCCCCACGCATCATGGGTGAGCTCACCCATGATCGCGATGTCGGTGACCTCACGGGCCGACGTCGTGTAGTCGGGTTCGGCGGCCTCGACCACGGCCACTCCGTCCTCCAGGTCGAGCGAGAGCACCAGATAGGTCTCCCCCTGGTGGAGGTAGACGGCACCCTCGTGAGCGGTGCCATGCGCCGCCGCACCGTCCACGGTCCCCAGCAGCCGTCCCGTGACCGCTTCGACCAACTTCACCGGGGGACCGCCGCTGGACCGGATGTCGGCGAGGTCGCTGGCTCGTCGCCGGTCCGTCCAGTACCACCCCGCAGTGCGCCGCCGCAGTAGGCCGGCGGCCTCCAGAGCCTGGACGCCTTCGAGCGATGCCGGCCCGAACAGGGCCAGGTCGCTCTCGGTGATCGGTGACTCGTCGGCGGCTGCGCACAGGTGCGGTCCCAGCACGTACGGGTTGTCCGGGTCGAAGACGTTCGCCTCGACCGGTGCTCCGATCAGGGCCTCGGGGTGAGTGACCAGGTAGGTGTCCAGCGGGTCGTCGCGTGCCACGAAGACGCCGAGAGCATCTTGGCCCGAGCGGCCCGCTCGCCCGACCTGCTGCCACAGCGCAGCCCGGGTGCCGGGGAACCCGGCCAGCAGCACCGCGTCGAGGCCGGCGATGTCGATGCCGAGCTCGAGTGCGTTCGTCGCGGCGAGCCCGAGCAGCTCCCCCGACCGCAGCGCAGCCTCGAGTGCACGCCGGTCCTCGGGGAGATAGCCACCCCGGTACGCAGCCACTCGGTCCACCAGCTCGGGGGACACCTCGCCGAGCAGGCGCCGTACGGTCATCGCGACTGCCTCGGCACCGCGCCGCGACCGGATGAAGGCCAGGGTTCGCACACCCTCGACCAACAGGTCGGCCATCAGGTCGGAGACCTCGGCCGAAGCGGAGCGGCGGACCGGTGCGCCGTTCTCGCCGGCGTACGAGGTGAATGGCGGCTCCCACAGGGCCAGGGCCACACGTCCGCGGGCAGAGCCGTCATCGACCACCTCGGTGACGGGTATCCCGATCAGCCGCCCTGCCGACTCCGCCGGTGTAGCGACGGTGGCAGAGGCCAGCACGAACGTCGGCGTTGAGCCGTACAGCGCGCAGACCCGTCTGAGTCTGCGGACGATCTGGGCCACGTGGGCGCCGAAGACCCCTCGGTAGTGGTGGGTCTCGTCGATGACGACGAACTGCAGCAGGGAGAAGAACTTCGACCAACGGGCGTGCCCTGGCAGCATCGACCGATGCAGCATGTCGGGGTTGGTCAGCAGGTACTCGGCATGATCGCGAGCCCAGTCCCGTTGCTCGCGTGGGCTGTCGCCGTCGTGGGTGGTCGCTGCCAGTCCCGGTACTCCCAGAGCTCGCAGCGAGGCCAGTTGGTCCTGGGCGAGCGCCTTCGTCGGCGAAAGGTAGAGAACGGTCGCGCCCCGAAGGTTGTTGGGCTTCCTGCTCCTCAGGATCTGGTCGAGCGCTGGCATCAGATAGCCCAGCGACTTCCCGGAGGCAGTGCCGGTCGCGAGCACCACATGCTCGCCGGAGCGGGCCACGTCGGCGGCCTGCACCTGATGGGACCAGGGGCGTTCGATTCCGCGTTCAACCCACGCAGAGACCAGGGAGGTCTCCAGCCAGGTAGGCCATTCGCAGGGGGATCCTGGCCTTGCCGGGATGATCTCCAGGTGCGTCAGCCGGTCTTCTCGCTCGGAGGTCGCCAGCAGTCGTTCGACCACATCGGCCACCGGCCTCCGGCGGTACGACTCAGCGGGACTCGGCACCTCGAGAGTCTTTCAAACCGTGGTTGAATGCTGGTGCGGGGCCTCTGAACGGCCGTGCAAGAGGGATACTGACAAGTTCGGCCCGTTGAGGAGGACGACTGTGGACCTGTCCTTGGAGACACGCCACGAGAACGGTCACACCATCATCGAAGTCGGCGGGGAGGTCGACGTGTACACCGCCCCCAAGCTCCGGGACCGCATCTCCGAGCTGGTAGCCGACGGCAACTACAACATCCTGATCGACATGGAGAACGTCGAGTTCCTCGACTCGACCGGCCTGGGTGTTCTGGTCGGTGGGCTGAAGAAGCTCCGCGCCCATGACGGCTCCATGCAGCTGATCTGCACCCAGGAGAGACTGCTCAAGATCTTCCGGATCACCCAGCTGGCGAAGGTGTTCGCGATACATGCCTCCCAGGCCGACGCGTTGGCCGCGAAGCAGTAGCGCGGTCATGGCCATCGGCCCGCCCCGGACCCACGCGGGGATCTCCATCGCAATCTCGCGTGACCCGTCGCTGGTGCGCACGGTCCGGCTCGTAGCGGCGGCGGTCGCGCGGCGAGCGTCCTCCAGTGAGAGCCTGGTCGAGGAAGTACGCCTCGCGGTGGGCGAGGCCTGCGCGGTCATGGTCTCGGGTCTGGTCGGCGGCTCCGACTCGACCGCTGACACCAAGATCAGGCTGCAGATGGACATCGCCGATCGACTCTTCGCCACCTTGATCTGCCTGACGGGGGACCCGGTTGAGCCGCCCGAGGAGTCGATGGACCCGTGGGCGCTGCTGCGCGGTCTCACCGAGGATCTGGTGGTCACCCAGAACGGCGAGTCGACGTCGCTGGCGATGTCCTGGCCCCTCTGAACGACTCGGGCACGACCGGCCGCTGTGGAGTGGATCACAACCCCCTTGCAGGCCACGGGTTTCCACTTTGTAGAGTGACGAACCACTCGTGAGTCAGCTCACACCTCTCCGCACCCGCGAAGCCTTCGCCGGGTGTCTGCGAAGGCCAACGAATCGGGCCACGTTGCCCATGAGGAGGACCCATGTCCGGCCACATCTTTGCCGCGGCTGCGCCACTAGCCGACGGTGGAGCTGCAGCCGTATCCCTGACTGGCGACAACCAGACCATCGGAATCATCATCGTCGGCGGCGTTGCGCTCATCGCGCTCGCCATGGGCGTTGTGTTCCGACAGCAGGTCCTGGCTGCCGGTGAGGGCACGGAGAACATGAAGACCATCGCGCTGGCGGTGGAGGAGGGCGCCCAGGCGTACCTCAAGAGGCAGTTCATGACGCTCGGCGGCTTCGTCCTCCTGGCGTTCGTACTGCTCCTCTTCCTTCCCGCCGACAGCACCGACGTCAAGATCGGTCGCTCGGTCTTCTTCCTCGTGGGCGCAGTCTTCTCGGCTGCTATCGGCTACTTCGGGATGTCGCTGGCCGTGAAGGCCAACGTCCGGGTGGCTGCGGCCGCCCAGTCCGAGGGTCGCGACCCGGCGATGCGTATCGCGTTCCGAACCGGCGGCACTGTCGGAATGGCCACTGTCGGGCTCGGCCTCCTCGGCGCGTCGCTCGTCGTCCTGATCTACCGCGAAGACGCCGCGTCGGTGCTCGAAGGCTTCGGCTTCGGCGCCGCGCTCCTCGCGATGTTCATGCGTGTCGGTGGTGGCATCTTCACCAAGGCCGCCGACGTCGGCGCCGACCTGGTGGGCAAGGTCGAGAACAACATCCCCGAGGACGACCCGCGCAATGCTGCGACCATCGCTGACAACGTGGGGGACAACGTAGGGGACTGTGCCGGTATGGCCGCCGACCTCTTCGAGTCCTACGCCGTGACGCTTGTTGCAGCGCTGATCCTTGGGCACGTCGCGTTCGGCGAGGAGGGCCTGCTCTTCCCGCTGATCATCCCGGCCATCGGAGCGCTCACCGCGATCATCGGCATCTACCTGTGCCGGCCCCGACCGACAGAGTCGGGCCTGACGACGATCAACCGCGCCTTCTACGTCTCGGCCGCGATCTCGGCCGTGCTGAGCGCGGGCGCTGCCTTCCTGTTCCTGCCCACCAACTTCGGGCAGCTGCACGGCACAGAAGTGGGCGGGTCGCTTCTCGAGCGCGTCGTCTCCTTCGCCCAGAACCCGGGGAACAACGGGCTCGTCGAGCAGCCTGACGGCAACCCGGCCCTGATCGCGACGCTGGCCGTACTGATCGGCATCGTGCTGGCGGGCGTGATCCTGGCCCTGACCGGCTACTTCACCGGAACCGAGCACCGCCCCGTCAAGGACGTCGGGAAGACCTCGCTCACCGGCGCGGCAACCGTGATCCTGGCGGGCATCTCGGTTGGCCTGGAGTCGGCGGTCTACACCGCGATCGTGATCGGCGCAGCAGTCTTCGGAGCCTTCCTCCTCGGTGGAGCCTCGCTGACCATCTCGCTGTTCGCTGTCGCGCTGGCCGGCTGTGGTCTGCTCACCACGGTCGGAGTGATCGTCGCGATGGACACCTTCGGTCCGGTCTCGGACAACGCTCAGGGCATCGCGGAGATGTCAGGCGATGTCGACGCGGAGGGCGCGGCGATCCTGACCGAGCTCGACGCCGTCGGCAACACCACCAAGGCGATCACCAAGGGCATCGCGATCGCGACGGCCGTCCTGGCGGCGACCGCGCTGTTCGGTTCCTTCACCAGGGAGGTCACCACCGCGACGCTGGAGAACATCGATGGCGTCGACAAGCTGTCGGCACCTGACTTCCTCTCGCTGATCGGCGTCCTGAACGTTGCTGACCCGGCGAACCTGGTGGGTCTGCTTCTCGGTGCGGCCGTGGTATTCCTCTTCTCTGGTCTGGCCATCAACGCTGTGGGCCGGGCCGCCGGCGCTGTGGTGTTCGAGGTACGCCGCCAGTTCCGGGAGATCCCCGGGATCATGGAGGGCACCGGCCGACCCGAGTACGGCAAGGTCGTGGACATCTGCACCAGGGACTCCTTGCGTGAGCTGGCCACGCCGGGTCTGCTGGCGTTGCTCGCCCCCATCGCGGTCGGGTTCGGTCTCGGTCCTGGGCCGCTGGGCTGCTACCTGGCAGGGGCGATCGGGACCGGCACGCTGATGGCGGTCTTCCTGGCGAACTCGGGCGGTGCCTGGGACAACGCCAAGAAGCTCGTCGAGGACGGCGTCCACGGCGGCAAGGGCTCCCTGGCGCACGAGGCGACGATCATCGGCGACACCGTGGGTGACCCGTTCAAGGACACCGCGGGCCCCGCGATCAACCCGCTGCTCAAGGTGATGAACCTGGTCTCGCTGCTCATCGCCGGTGCCGTAGTCAAGATGACGTACGGCGAGGAGGCCAACGACCCGCTGCGTCTCTCGATCGCGATCGGCGCGGTCGTGATCATCGTGGTCGCGGTCTACATCTCCAAGCGCCGCCCGATCGCGATCGGTGCGGACGACGACGTCGCTGAGTCGGTCACGGTCTAGTCACGAGGCACGTTGCGAAGGGCCCGTCCTGGTCTCAGGGCGGGCCCTTCGTCGTCTGGCGGAGCAGGGCATACTGACGCTCGGACGCCTGAATCGACTGGTGGTCCGGCAATGGGACGACGCGTGTCCGAGACTCGGCCCTCGAGATCCCTCGGCAAAAAGGAATGGCACCCATGACCAGCGCAGCCGTCGTCGCCCACGAGCAGTCCGGACGCAGGTTCTCCGCGGCCGGGGTCGACAGCTTCGTCCTGGAGGCCGGTTCGGGCGATCCGGTCGTGTGCCTGCACGGCGTGCCCACTTCGTCGTACCTGTACCGCAAGGTGGTGCCCGAGCTCGCGGCGCGAGGGCTCAGGGGCGTCGCGTTCGACTTGCCGGGCCTCGGCCTGGCAGACCGCCCCGTCGACTTCGACTACACCTGGTCCGGACTCGGCAGCTGGGCAACCGCTGCGGTCGATGCTCTTGGCCTTGACCGCTTCCACTTGGTCGTACACGACATCGGCGGTCCGGTCGGCTTCGAGCTGGCGGCGGCGGTTCCGGAGCGGATCGCCTCATTGACAGTGCTGAACACGATGGTGGAGGTGGCGGGCTTCCGGCGGCCGTGGGTGATGGAGCCGTTCGCGCACAAGTACGTCGGTCGCGCGTACCTCGCCTTGTTGAACAAGCCGCTGTTCCGACTCCTGATGCGCCTGCAGGGGGTGGCGAACATGGAGGCCGTCACTCCGGCCGAGCTCGGTGCCTATGTTGACCTGTTGCGCCGGGGCGACCGCGGTGCGGCGTTCTTGCGAATCATGCGCGGCTTCGAGCGCACCGACGCCAAGCAGGAGCGCTACCTGAGCGTGCTGGGTAGCGACCGCTACCCGGTACAGGTGGTGTGGGCCGTCGACGACCCGGGGCTGCCGATTGCCACCTTCGGCGAGGTGGCACGGCGGGCCGCTGGCCAGGAGACGATCGTCCGGCTGCCGGGTAAGCACTTCTTCCCCGAGGACCAGGCGCCAGCGATCGCCGCGCAGGTCGCGGAGCTGGCTGCCCGCGCCTGACGCCCCACGAGATGACGGATCTGTCGGTCGTCGTCGGGGCCGTCTGCGCCGCCGACGAGGCGGCCCGCGCCTGGTTCGCCGCGGTCTCGAAACCAGAGGGCGGCTCCGGGACGGCTTGACACCAGGGACTACCGTCTTGTGCTGCATCGGTTCTGATGCGTGATGAGTAGATCGAGGAGTACTGACCCAGTGGCATCCCACAAGCTCGTGATTGTCGAGTCGCCGGCCAAGGCGAAGACGATTGCCGGCTACCTCGGTCCCGGCTATGTGGTCGAGTCGTCGATCGGTCACATCCGTGACCTGCCCCAGAGCGCGGCCGAGATTCCGGCCAAGATCAAGGGTGAGCCCTGGGCTCGGCTGGGCGTCGACGTGAACAACGGGTTCACCCCGTACTACGTGGTCTCCCGCGACAAGAAGTCGCACATGACCAAGCTCAAGGGCCTGCTCAAGGAAGCCGACGAGCTCTATCTCGCCACGGATGAGGACCGCGAGGGTGAGGCCATCGCCTGGCATCTCCAGGAGGAGCTCAAGCCCACCGTGCCGGTGCACCGGATGGTCTTCCACGAGATCACCAAGTCCGCGATCCAGGAGGCGGTCGCCAACCCACGCGCCCTGGACCTGGACCTTGTCGAGGCTCAGGAGGCTCGTCGGATCCTCGACCGCCTCTACGGCTACGAGGTCAGCCCCGTGCTGTGGAAGAAGGTCATGTCTGGCCTGTCCGCAGGCCGCGTCCAGTCCGTCGCCACCCGACTGGTGGTCGACCGCGAGCGGGAACGCATGGCGTTCCGGATGGCGTCGTACTGGGACATCGAGGGGACCTTCGACGCCGGCGAGAAGCACGCCGAGCGAATGTTCCCGGCCAAGCTCCACTCGATCGACGGTGCCCGGGTCGCCCGCGGCTCGGACTTCAACAGCCTCGGCGAGCTCAAGGCGGCGGAGAAGGTCGCCCACCTTGACCGCACCAGGGCGGAACAGCTGGTCGGCGCGCTCAGCGACACCGCGTTCGAGGTCCGCTCCGTCGAGTCCAAGCCGTACCGCCGGTCGCCGTACGCGCCTTTCCGCACCACGACGTTGCAGCAGGAGGCGTCCCGCAAGCTGGGGTTCGGTGCTTCGAGGACGATGGGCGTCGCCCAGCGGCTGTACGAGAACGGCTTCATCACCTATATGCGTACCGACTCGATCACGCTGTCGGAGTCGGCCGTCAACGCCGCCCGGGACCAGGTGCGTGACCTGTACGGCGCCGAGTACCTTCCGGACAAGCCGCGCACCTACCAGTCGAAGGTGAAGAACGCGCAGGAGGCGCACGAGGCGATCCGCCCTGCAGGTGAGTCGTTTCGTACGCCGGCTCAGACCGGGCTCACCGCGGACGAGTTCCGACTCTACGAGCTGATCTGGATGCGTACCGTCGCGTCACAGATGAAGGACGCCGAGGGTCAGAGTGTCTCGATCCGGCTGGGAGGCCCCGCCGCGACCGGCGAGGACGTCGTCTTCGCCGCCTCGGGTCGGGTGATCACCTTCCACGGCTTCCTCAAGGCGTACGTCGAGGGCTCCGACGAGCCTGACGCCGAGAAGGACGACGCGCAGACGCGGCTGCCCAACGTCCAGGAGTCCGACGCGGTCTCGGCCGCTGCGCTCAAGGCGGCCGGACACGAGACCAAGCCGCCGGCCCGTTACACCGAGGCCACGCTCATCCGTGAGCTGGAGGAGCGGGAGATCGGCCGCCCGTCGACGTACGCGTCGATCATCGGCACCATCCTCAACCGCGGCTACGTCTACAAGAAGGGCACCGCGCTGGTCCCGGCGTGGCTCGCTTTCTCGGTGGTCCGGCTCCTCGAGGACCACTTCGCGCGGCTGGTCTCCTATGAGTTCACCGCCGGCATGGAGGACATCCTCGACGAGATCGCAGGCGGACGCCGCGACCGCGTCACCGAGCTCGGCCGTTTCTACTTCGGCAACGAGGACGACGGGATCGCCGGCCTGCACGCCCTGGTCACCGAGTTGGGGGACATCGACGCTCGTGAGCTCGCCACCTTCCCGATCAGCGAGGGCGTCAACCTCCGGGTCGGGAAGTTCGGTCCCTACATAGAGACAACTGACGGCGAACGGGCGAACGTTCCTGAAGACCTCCCTCCGGACGAGCTGACGCCCGAGAAGGCCGCGGAGCTGCTCGCGACCCCGGCGGGCGCCGAGACCGAGCTGGGCGTCGACCCCTCGACCGGGCTGACCATCGTGGCCAAGAACGGCCGCTTCGGTCCCTACGTCACCGAGCTCCTCCCCGAGGACGCGCCGAAGTCGAGCAAGCCGCGAACGTCGTCGCTGTTCAAGGCCATGACGATCGACACCGTTACGCTCGAGCAGGCGCTGGAGCTGCTCACCCTTCCGCGAGTGGTCGGCGTCGACCCGGAGTCTGGCGACGAGATCACAGCGCAGAACGGCCGCTACGGCCCGTACCTGAGGAAGGGCACGGACTCGCGGTCCATCGACTCGGAGGAGAAGCTCCTCACCATGAGTCTGGACGAGGCGCTCGCGATCTACGCTCAGCCGAAGGCCCGTGGCCGAGGTGCGGCCAACCCGGGGCGTGAGCTCGGAGAGGACCCGACCAACGGAGCCATGGTCACCGTCAAGGCCGGCCGGTTCGGCTCGTACGTCACCGACGGCGAGTACAACGCCACCCTTCGTTCGGGTGACGATGAGACCTCGCTGACCCTCGAGCGGGCTCTGGAGCTTCTCGCGGAGCGGCGGGCAAAGGGCCCAGCCAAGAAGGCCACCAAGAAGCCCGCCAAGAAGGCGACCGCGAAGAAGGCGACCGCGAAGAAGGCGACCGCGAAGAAGACGGCCGCGAAGAAGACGGCCGCGAAGAAGACCGCTGCGAGCACGGAGTCCTGAGCGTCAGTTTTGGCGGTTCACCACGGTATGCAGAGCAACCCACGCTTCCCGTTCGGTGCTCACCAGGGGCGGCCCGGGTTCGGCGGCATACCGTGGGGAACCGGAAGCGCACCCACCACATAGGGTGACCGCGTGATCGCCGAGCAGGGCAGCGTCCTGCACAACCGGGACTTCCGCAAGCTGTGGGTGGGCCTCGGGCTGTCCAGTCTTGGCGACTGGATGGGGCTGCTCGCCCTGACCGCTATGGCCAACCTCGTGGCCGACTCGTACGCCGGCAAGAACTACGCGATCGCGACGGTGCTGCTGCTCAGGGTGCTGCCGCCGCTGCTGGTGGGACCCTTCGCCGGGTACGTCGCGGACCGGCTCGACCGGCGTACGACGCTGGTGTGGGGTGACTTCATACGAGGTGCGCTCTTCTTCAGCATTCCGGTGGTGGGGACCCTGTGGTGGGTCTTCGTCGTCACGGTCCTGGTGGAGCTGGTCAGCGTGGTCTGGGGACCGGCCAAGGACGCCACTCTCCCGAACCTCGTCGAGCCGAGGCAGCTGGAGCAGGCGAACCAGATCAGCCTCGCGACGACGTACGGCTCGGCGCTTCCTGCCGCGGGCATCTTCGCCGGGCTGACCTTCGCCGACCGGGTCTGGCCCGACCTCATGAGCTGGCTGGAACGGGGAGCGATCGACCTTGCTCTGTATGCCAACGGCCTCTCCTTCGTGGTCTCGGGCATCGTGATCCTCGGACTTCACGCGATCCCTAGGGGTGCCGCCGCTGCGGGGGAGGCGAGCGTCCTGAAGGTGATCACCGAAGGCTGGGCGTACGTCGCCCAGACGCCGCTCGTGCGCGGTCTGGTCATCGGGATAGCCGGCGCCTTCATGGCCGGAGGTGCGGTGGTCGGCCTGGCCCGGACCCTGGTGGCTGATCTCGGCGGTGGGGACTCCGGCTACGGGCTCCTCTTCGGGGCTGTCTTCGCCGGCCTCGGCGCCGGGATGTGGAAAGGGCCAGGGCTGCTCGCGTCCCGCAGCCGCACCCAGGTCTTCGGGGCCTTCCTCACTGCGACAGGACTGCTGCTCTTCCCGGTCGCGCTGGTGCCGCATCTGGAGATCGTGACCCTGGTCGCGGTGGCGCTGGGGTTCTGCGCGGGCACCGCGTGGGTCACCGGCAACACCCTGCTGGGGCTGGAGGTTCCCGACGCCGTACGAGGTCGGACGTTCGCGTTCGTCGGATCGTTGACCAAGCTCTCGCTGGCGGCGGTGCTCGCCCTTGCCCCGCTGGTCGCCGGGTCGATCGGGACGGTCCGCCTGGGCGCGACCTACCATGGGGCGGCCGTGACGATCCTGCTGGCCGGCGTACTGATGAGCCTGGTCGGTGCCGTCTCCTATCGTCAGATGCACACCGACAGCAAAGGACTCCGCGCGTGAGCTACTACGCCCCCACCGGCTGCTTCCTCGCGTTCGAGGGTGGCGAGGGTGCGGGCAAGTCCACCCAGGCGTTGCTGCTGGGGGAGTGGCTCACGGGCCAGGGGTACGACGTGGTGCAGACCCACGAGCCCGGCGGCACCGAGGTCGGGCAGAAGGTGCGCGGGATCGTCCTCGACCCAGCCACCGGCAAGATCTCGCACCGTACCGAGGCGTTGCTGTACGCCGCTGACAAGGCCGAGCATGTCGACGCGGTCGTGCGGCCGGCCCTGGACCGAGGTGCGGTTGTGATTACCGACCGCTACGTGGACTCGGCCCTGGCGTACCAGGGCGCGGGCCGCGGCCTCGACACTTCGCTCGAGCAGGTGCTGAGGTGGGCCACGGCCGACCTCCGCCCGCATCTGACCGTGCTCCTGGACGTCCCGCCTGCGCAGGGTCTGTCCCGTTTCGAGGGGCGGGATCGGATCGAGGCCGAGGGCGTCGAGTTCCATCAGAAGGTCCGCGAGATGTTCCTCTCGCTCGCCCAGGCCGAGCACTACCTGCTGGTCGACGGGCGGGCACCGATCGAGGAGATCGCTGAGTCCATCCAGGACGCGGTGACTCCCTACCTGAGTCAGGCCGCGCGAAGATGAGCGTGTTCGACGGGCTGGTCGGCCAGGCCGCAGTGGTCGAGGCACTCCAGCGTGCCGTGGCCGGCCATGGGATGACCCACGCGTGGCTCTTCACCGGGCCGCCAGGCTCCGGCCGTTCCAACGCGGCTCTCGCGTTCGCCGCAGCGCTGCAGTGCGAGAAGGGCGGCTGCGGGACCTGCCACTCGTGTCACACCGCCTTGGCCGGCTCGCATCCCGACATCTACCTGACCAACACCGAGACGTCGGTGCACAAGATCGACGACATGCGCGACCTGGTGCTGCGAGCTGCCCTGCGGCCGTCACTCGGCCGGTACCAGGTGATGATCATCGAGGACGCCGACCGGCTCGGGAAGCGCGACGACCTCCGGGCAGCGGGCAACGCCCTGCTCAAGGCCATCGAGGAGCCGACCCGCCGGACGGTCTGGCTGCTATGTGCCCCCACCGTCGAGGACGTCCTGTCCACGATCGCCTCGCGGTGTCGGAGCGTGGTGCTGTCGACCCCGACCACGTCAGAGGTGGCAGCCTTCCTCACCACCAGTGCGGACGTCCCCGAGGCGCTGGCCTCGTTCGCAGCAAGGGCCAGCCAAGGCCACATCGGCCGGGCCCGGGCGCTTGCCCTGGACGAGCAGACCCGCAACCGGCGCAACGAGGTCGTGCAGCTGCCCAAGGGGCTGTCGAGCCTCGGCGCGTGCATGAACGCCGCAGCGAACCTGGTCGACATTGCCAAGGATGAGACGGCCTCGATCACCGAGAAGAGCAACGCCCGCGAGCTCGAGGACCTGCAGGCCGTGCTCGGCTCGGACGCCAAGTCCCGTACGTCCAGGACGTACAAGGCGGCGTACAAGGAGCTGACCGAAGGACAGAAGCAGCGCGACAAGCGGCGCACCCTGGACGTGGTCGACCGCTGCCTGATGGACATGCTGTCGGTCTACCGCGACGTGATCGCCGTGCAGACCGATGCGCAGGGGATGCTGGTCAACGAGGAGATGGCAGGGGAGATCCGCGATCTCGCCCGGCGTACGACGCCCGAGTCGAACCTGCGCCGCATCGCTGCGATCTTCACCGCGCGCAAGCAGATGATGGACTTCAACACTCCTCCTCTGCTGGCGCTGGAAGCGATGATGGTGGCCCTGAAGGTATGAGGCGGCTGGCTCACGTCCTGGCCCTGACCGTGCTCCTCAGCGGCTGCGGGCTCTTCGGCGACCGCGAAGAGGGCCTCGAGCCGGTGCCGGTCGAGGGACCGACCGCGGCGGTGAAGGAACCGAAGGCGCTGCGCACCTTCTACACCCAGAAGCTCGTCTGGCGTGCTTGCCGGGGCACAGCGGAGTGCACCCAGCTCAGTGTCCCCCTCGACTACGGGCGCCCCCAGGGCAGACGCATCAGTCTCTCGGTGGTCCGGGTCCGCGCCGCCCAGGCACGGCAGCGGCTCGGCTCGCTCGTGGTCAACCCGGGTGGACCCGGCGGCTCGGGCATCGCCTACGCCACCCGTGGCGAGTCGGCCTGGGGCAAACAGCTGCTGGCGTCGTACGACCTGGTGGGGTTCGACCCACGTGGAGTCGGCGAGAGCACTCCGCTGAAGTGTCAGTCCGACGCCGAGCTCGACAGCTACGTCGCTTCCGACCCCGACCCGGACACACCGCAGGAGCGCGAGCGTTTCGACGAGCTGGGCCGGGCCTTCTACGCCGCCTGCATGAAGAAGGACCCTGGACTGGCCCGGCACATGTCCACCGCCGAGGCGGCCCGGGACATGGACATCCTGCGCGCCGCTCTCGGCGAGGAGCGGCTGACCTACTTCGGGGCGTCGTACGGCACCTTCCTGGGCGGGACCTATGCCGACCTGTTCCCCCAGCGCGTCGGCCGGATGGTCCTGGACGGCGCGCTCGACCCGTCGCTGTCGAGCCTGGAGATGAGTCTGGTTCAGGCCGAAGGGTTCGAGACGGCGCTGCGCGCCTACGTCGCGAACTGCGTCGATGAGGGCGACTGCTACCTCGGCGACTCGGTGGACGCCGGGGCTGCCCGGGTCAGGGCCTTCCTGGACGAGCTCGACGCCCAGCCGATCAAGGGTTCTGGCGGTCGGGACCTGACCGAGGGCCTCGCCCTGTACGGCATCTTCGCTCCGCTGTACGACCGCGGGTACTGGGGCATCCTCGACGACGCTCTTGCCGCCGGGCTGCGGGGGGCGGGCGCCCAGCTGCTGGCCTTGTCGGACGCGTACACGCGCCGCGGACCCTACGGATACATCGACAACGCGCTGCAGGTGCTGCCGATCGTGAACTGCCTCGACCACGACGACCCCGTCCCCGAGGACCAGATCCCCGCGCTGGTCCCCAGGTTCGAGGAGGCGTCTCCGACGTTCGGGCGCATCTTCGCCTCGGGACTCAGCAGCTGTGCCGACTGGTCCGTGCGTTCGGGCAAGGGCCCCACCCGACTGTCCGCCGTGGGCTCGGCGCCCATCGTGGTCGTCGGCACGACCCGCGACCCGGCGACCCCGCTGCGCTGGGCCGAGAGCCTGGCCGACCAGCTCGACAACGCAGTGCTGGTCATCCGCGACGGCGACGGCCACACGGGGTACCACTCCGGCAACGCCTGCGTCGACACCGCCGTCGAGAAGTACCTCATCTCCGGAGTCGTCCCGAAGGACCCCACCCCCTGTTGAGCCGGGCATGTTGGTTGGTTGAGCCGGGCATGTTGGTTGGTCGAGCCGGGCGTGTTGGTTGGTTGAGCCGGGCGTGTTGGTTGGTTGAGCCGGGCGTGTTGGTTGGTTGAGCCGGGCGTGTTGGTTGGTTGAGCCGGGCGTGTTGGTGGGCCTGGCGCCGATTTCAGGGATCCAGACCGGATCCGTATACTCGTCCGGCGTGCCCGGCCACCACAAGCGGGTCTGGCACGGTGCCGCCTTAGCTCAGTCGGTAGAGCGAATCACTCGTAATGATTAGGTCGTCGGTTCGATTCCGACAGGCGGCTCCATACTCAGGTCCGAGGCCCGCGCCACATCGCGCTCAGGACTGGGTTTCTATGCCTCTCGGCAGTGGCACCCTCACCGGGGGCGCATCAGTGAGCCTGTTCGCGAGCGATGCGGCAGCAGGTCGCGGGGACGTTGAACTGGCCCAGGGGCGTACTCGTTCTGCAGGTTTCCAGCAACTCCTCGTGATCAGCGCAAGGCTTCCCAAGCCCATGACGCATCAACCGCCTCGCGGCCGGCTGCCAGGCCCGTGAGTTCGGCCAGCCGGTAGAGGTCGCGGGTCCCCACCCGCCACGCCAAGACCCGCAGTGCGCCAGACTCGAATGCCAAGGTCTCGTTGTCGACCCAGCCGACCACGGGGCAGCACCCCTTGCCGCGGTCCTCGATGGGGAGGGCGAGGGCAGCCCGCTGGTCGCCAATCCGCGTGACGATGGCCTCGGGATTGGCATAGGGGCCTCCGCTGACCGGTCCCTGCAAGAAGTAGGACCCGGCGACGGCGTCCGGTGCATCCACCCAGATTCCGTACGGCGTGTCAGCCGGATCGACCTGGATGTCCGGAACTACGCGGGGCACCGCCCGCCGGCTGACTCGCCCGTCCACGCCGTACGTCGTTCCCAGCCCACCGCCGAGGTGGTTGGGCACCCAGATGGTCTCGGGGTCGAGCCACCGAGCACCTTCGGCGAGCCAGTCCGGGGTATCGATGGTGCTCCAAGCGCCGGACCGGAAGTCATAGAGCTCGAGGGAGCTCTGTTGCGCAATGAAGGCATGCCAGCCACCTGGGGACAGACCGCCGTTGAATGGGGTGAGCGCGCCGGCGTTCCCGTTCTGGTCGTGGTTGGTCTCGATGTGACGGGCAGAGAGTTCCGCCGTGTCGCCGTCGGAGTTGAGGGCGACGAGCCGCAAGGGGTCCGCGGTCTCCAGATTCATGACGATGAACAGCCCGAGAGCGGGCTGCCCCGGTACGATCGGAGGTTGCCCTGCGGACAGGTCGATGGCTCGGGGTAATAGGGCATCGAGCCACGGGAGCTCGGCTTCCTGAGCCGCCGGAGGTGCCCACCAGACAGGCACGCCGTTGTACCTCGTATCCGGGGGCTCCGTGGGTGCAGTGGACGTCGGGCTGTGCGACGGGGTTGTTGGCGGCGTGGTGTCCACGGGCGGAACGTCGATGTCACCGGTGCGAACTCCCACGGCAACAGCAAGACCGATGATCACGGCCCCGGCCGCGCCCGCAGCCACCAAGGCGTTGCGGCGTCGATGACGACGTACCGCGACCTGCCAGGCGGTGTCGATCCGCAAGCTGTCGGGCTGCGGGGATTCCCGAGCCAGGTCGTCGAGCAGTTCCTTCAGTCGTTGCTCGCTCATGATGTCTCCTCCAACAGCTCGGCGAGCTCGGGCGCACACTCGCGCAGCCGGCGAAGTGCCAGGTGAGTCTGACTCTTGATGGTTCCGATCGAGACGCCCATGAGCTCAGCGGTCTGCGACGCGCTCAGGTCCTCGTAGTAGCGCAACACCACGACGCTGCGCTGTCGCGGCGTCAACCGGGCGAGTGCCTCCGCAAGCATCAGTCGCCGGTCAACGCTGCCGTCGGCCGAAGGAAGGGATCCCGGCTCGGCTTCTCGGAGCGACTCACGACGGTGGCGGCGCCACCAACTGATGTTGTCGTGCACCAGCACCCGTCTGGCGTAGGCCTCGGGGTTCTCGCTTCGCAGTCTGCGCCATCTGAGCGCGACCTTGATCAGGGCGTCCTGGACCAGGTCTTCGGCCCGGTGATGGTCACCCGTGAGGAGCACAGCCGTCCGCAGCAGGCGCGCTTGACACCCAGCAGCCCACGAGCTGAACGACTCACGATCGCTTCCCATGCCTACCTAACGCCTGGCGAGGTGGTTTGGTTGGAGTCAAGCAGGTCAACCCGCTGGGCGCTCGTCTCCTTCGTCGACCTCCCGCTCGCCATCGCCGTCGCGCGCTCACGCCTCGGTTCGTTTCGGCCCTCCAGCGCCTGGTCGAGTGAGTTGGAGATCGGGCCCATGCTGGGTTGCGGTGACGGGCCGAGCGACGCCTGCCGATGATCAGGATCCCCCACCGATGCGATGCGGCCAACATGCCCGGCTCAACCAACCAACATGCCCGGCTCAACCAACCAACATGCCCGGCTCGACACAAACTAGAACGTGTTACAGTTTCGGGGTGTCGCACCGTGACGTGTTTGCGCCGACCTCGCTCGGCCCGGTCAGGCTGCGCAACGCGGTGCTCAAGGCGGCGACCTTCGAGGGTATGACGCCCGGGGGACAGGTCAGCGACGAGCTGGTGGCCTTCCATCGCGAGGTCGCTGCGGGTGGCGTCGGTGCCAGCACGGTCGCCTACCTGGCGGTGAGCCCCGAGGGGCGTACGCACCGCGACCAGATCTGCCTGAAGGACGGCGATGCCGGCCTGCGCCGGCTGACCGACGCGATCCACGCCGAGGGGGCCGCGGCCATCGGGCAGATCGGGCATGCGGGCCCGGTGGCCAACGGACGGTCCAACGGCGTCAAGGCCGTCAGCGCTTGGCGTAGGCCCAGCCCACTGTCCATGCAGATGGTCCGGACCGCGACCGAGGACGACCTGGTCCGCATCACCGCCGACTACGTTGCTGGGGCGCGCCAGGCGGTCGACTCCGGTTTCGACGTCCTGGAGATCCACCTCGGCCATGGCTACCTGCTGAGCTCGTTCCTCAGCCCGAACACCAACAAGCGCAAGGACCACCGCAACGGAACCCTGGAGCGCCGCGCCGGCTTCCCCCGCGAGGTCGTACGTCGCATCCGCGACGCGGTCCCCGGCGTGGCCCTGACCGCGAAGGTGAACATGACCGACGGCGTCCGGGCCGGGCTCGGCGTCGAGGAGAGCCTGGAGCTCTGCCGATTGCTCCAGGATGACGGTGCCCTGGATGCGCTGCAGCTGAGCGCGGGCAGCTCGCTGATGAACCCGATGTACCTCTTCCGCGGTCCGGCGCCGGTCAAGGAGTTCGCGGCCGCGATGCCGCAACCGGTACGCACCGGGATGCGCGTGGTCGGGAAGGGCTTCCTGAAGTCGTATCCCTACCGGGAGGCGTTCCTCCTTCCGCACGCACGTCGGTTCCGCAAGGCGCTGACGATGCCGCTGATCCTGCTCGGCGGGATCTCCCAGCGCCCGACCCTCGATCTTGCGATGGCCGAGGGCTTCGAGTACGTCGCGATGGCGCGGGCACTCTTGAAGCAGCCCGATCTCGTGAACCGGATGCGAGCTGACGGCGCGAGCAGCAACTGCAGCCACTGCAACAAGTGCATGGCGACGATCTACACCGGGACCCGGTGCGTGGAAAGGACTCCTGCGTGAGCATCTTGGACAGGTTCCGGCTGGACGGAAAGGTCGCGGTCGTGACGGGAGCGGGCCGCGGCATCGGCGCGGCCTCGGCCCTTGCGCTGGCCGAAGCCGGCGCTGACGTGCTTATCTCGGCCCGTACCCAGGACCAGCTCGACAAGGTCGCGGTGCAGATCGAGGAGCTCGGCCGAAGAGCCGTCGTCGTACCGGCGGACCTGTCGGACCTCGACGCGGTCGCCGGTCTGGCGCAACGGACCTACGACGAGCTGGGTCGACTCGACATCGTGGTGAACAACGTCGGCGGTTCGATGCCGAAGGAGTTCGCCCGGACGAACGTGAAGTTCCTGGAGGAGGCCTTCCGTTTCAACGTCAGTACGGCGCACACGCTCACCCGGGCCGCCGTCCCACTGATGCTGAAGAACGACGGTGGGTCGGTCGTCAACATCTCGTCGGTGATGGGACACCTCACCGGGCGCGGGTACCTCGCGTACGGCACGGCCAAGGGAGCGCTGAACCAGTTCACCCACCTGGCCGCCAGCGACCTCGCGCCGCACATCCGGGTGAACGCCATCGCCGTTGGATCGGTGCTCACCAGCGCGCTCGACTACGTGGCGAGCAACGAGGAGGTCCGGACCGTGATGGAGCAGGCGACCCCGCTCAAGCGCCTGGGCCAGGTCGAGGACATCGCGGCGACCGTGGTCTACCTGTGCTCCGCGGCGGGGAGCTACGTGACTGGAAAGCTGCTCGAGGTGGACGGCGGGCTCTCCGCGCCCAACTTCGACCTGGGGCTCAACGACCTGGAACTGGAGGGCGAATGAGCATCCGTGTAGTGGAGTGGTCGACCGGCACGGTGGGTCGGCTCGCTGTTGCCGGGATCCTGGCTCGACCCGAGCTCGAGCTCGTGGGCGTCTGGGTCAGCAGCGCGGCCAAGGACGGCAAGGACGTCGGTGAGCTGGCCGACCTGGGCCGGACCCTCGGCCTGACGGCGACCAGCGACAAGGCTGCGCTGCTGGCTCTCAAGCCCGACTGCATCGTGCACACGGCGATGGCCGACGACCGACCCTTCGAAGCGTTCGAGGACCTGCTCGCCTTCCTCGAGGCCGGGATCAACGTCGTCTCCAGCGGGCCGGTCTTCCTGCAGTACCCCGAGGGCGTCCTCAGCCCCGAGCAGGTGCGGCAGATCCAGGATGCCGGCGAGCGCGGCAACGCCTCGCTCCATGTGAACGGAATCGACCCAGGTTTTGCCAACGACCTGCTGCCGCTGGTGATGACGAGCCTGTCGCACCGGATCGACGAGGTCCGCGTCTCCGAGATCGCGGACTACTCGACGTACTACCAGCCTGTCGTCAACGGCGAGCTCTTCGGGTTCGGGAAGCCACTGGACGAGGTACCACCGATCTTCCAGCCGGGAATCCTCAGCCTGGCTTGGGGATCCGTCGTACGCATCATCGCGGCCGGGCTCGAGCTGGAGCTCGACCCCGAGCTGGCGGAGTCGGTGGAGTACGCATCGGCCGACTACGACATCGAAACCGTCTCCGGACCGATCGCCGCAGGTACCCGGGCAGGCGTCCGGTTCTCCGTGGCGGGGACGGTGAACGGTACGCCGCGCGTCGTACTCGAGCATGTCACCCGCAACCACCGGGACCTGGCGCCGGATTGGCCCAAGCCCCTGGAGGGGGACGGCATCTACCGGGTGGAGATCCAGGGTGAGCCGTACATGAAGGTCGACTTCCTGCACCACGGCGAGCACGGTGACCACAACGACTCCGGCATGATGGTGACCGCCATGCGCCTGGTGAACTCCGTCGAGGCAGTCTGTAACGCGAAACCTGGCCTCGTCACCGCTCTGGACCTACCCCTGGTCACCGGGCGCGGCCTGGTCAGCAGCTGACCAGTGCCTGCCTCACGTCCGTGACGGTCAACAGAACAGGGTGGTTGCGATGAGCACGGACGGCCAGGACTGGACGGAGCCGGGCGCCTACCCGGTGGCCGACGGCATCCACCGGATCCCCCTCCCGCTGCCGATGGACGGCCTGCGCGCCATCAACGTCTACGTCATCGAGACCGAGGAGGGGCTGACCTGCGTCGACGGGGGCTGGGCCCTGGACGTCTCGCGCAAGCTGCTCCAGGAGTCCCTTCGGTCCATCGGGCACCATCCCCGCGACATCACCTCGTTCCTGGTCACGCACGCGCATCGCGACCACTACACGCAGGCCGTCACGCTCCGTTCCGAGTTCGGCCGCGCGACCGTGGCTCTGGGGCTCAAGGACAAGGCCACCCTCGACCTCCTCCACTCCGACCTGGACCAGGACCCGTTCGTCTCCCGGCTCCAGGCGTGCGGAGCGCCCGAGATCGCCAAGGGCTGGCGCGAGTGGACCAGCGGCAGTGCGCTGGACCTCGACCTGTGGCAGTACCCGGATGTGTGGCTCGACGAGGACCAGACCCTCACCGTGGGCGAGCGGCGGCTAGACGCGCTGTCGACCCCCGGTCACACCGCGGGTCACTTCGTCTTCGCCGACCAGACCGCCGGTCTGCTCTTTGCAGGGGACCACGTACTTCCGACGATCACCCCGTCGGTCGGGTTCGAGGCGACGGTCGGAACCCAGCCGCTCCAGGACTTCCTCGCGTCGCTGGCCAAGGTACGCGCCCTGCCGGACCTGCAGCTGCTTCCTGCCCACGGCGCCACCGACCGGCGCTCCCACGAGCGCGTCGACGAGCTGATCGCGCACCACGATCACCGGCTTGAGCTCTGCCTGGCCGCCGTCGAGTCTGGCCTGCACACGGCGCACGACGTCGCCAGGGTGCTTCCCTGGACCCGCCACCACCGCAGCTTTGCCGACCTCGACATCTTCAACTCAGGCATGGCGGTGATGGAGACCCTGGTCCATCTCGACCTCCTCTGGGTCCAGGGCAGGCTCGACCGCTCCGTCGCAGAGGATGTCTTCTGCTACCAGGCCATGTCACAGATCTGACCCGGCCGGTGTCTTGATGGGTGACCGTTCCCGACCGGGAACCTGCACACCGGAGGCTTCCATGACGACGACAAAGAGCACCACAGATCAGGACCGTCGCGCGACAGCCCGCGTGCCGCTGGAGATCCCCGACACGCTCTTCGGCAAGGCCATGACGTGGTGGATGCGCCGCACGTACGGCGACGTGCTCGACAACGGTCTCGCCCTGCTGCACAACCGCCCGGTGATGTGGGGCGTGCTCGGGTTCGAGAGGAAGGTCGAGAAGTGGGACGCTCTCGACCAGGACCTGAAGGACCTGGCACAGCTCGCCAGCGCGGTAGTCGTCGGCTGCACCTGGTGCGTTGACTTCGGCTACTACGTCGCGCACAGCCGCGGCCACGACGGCAGCAAGCTCGAGAAGGTACCGGTCTGGCGCGACCACACCGAGCTCTTCACGCCGGTCGAGCAGCGGGTGCTGGAGTACGCCGAAGCCATGACCGTGACTCCGATGACGGTCACCGACGAGCTGGCAGCAGCGCTGCGCCGCGACCTGGGTGAAGCCGCCTTCGTGGAACTGACCATGATGGTGGCCGTGGAGAACGAGCGGTCCCGCTTCAACGCTGCCCTCGGCCTCAAGAGCCAGGGCTTCAAGGACACGTGCGACCTATGAGCGATGCCGGCGTCGAGGAGTTCGAGAAGCATCGCGGACTCCTGTTCACGATCGCCTACGAGCTGCTCGGGAGTACGGCGGACGCCGAGGACGTGGTGCAGGAGTCCTACCTGCGCTGGGCCGACGTGCCCACCGACGAGGTCAGGGACCCGCGGGCGTACCTGGTCCGCATCGTGACCCGTCAGTCCCTCAACCGGCTCCGTACGGTGAAGCGCCAGCGCGAGGCGTACGTCGGGCCGTGGCTGCCAGAACCACTGGTGACCACTCCCGACGTCGCCGACGACGTCGAGCTGGCGGAGTCGGTCTCGTTCGCGATGCTCGTGGTGCTGGAGACGCTGACTCCGCTGGAGCGGGCCGTCTTCGTCCTGCGCGAGGTCTTCGGCTTCGAGTACGACGAGATCGCCGAGGCGACCGCGCGCACCCCTGTGGCTGTCCGGCAGCTTGCCTCCCGGGCGAACAAGCACGTTCAGGCGCGCCGCCCTCGGGTCGACAGGACGGCGGACCACGAGCAGGTAGCGGCTCGGTTCTTCCTTGCCGCGTCCTCCGGTGAGCTGCAGCCGCTGATGGACCTGATGGCCCCCGACGTCGTCCTGCTTACCGACGGCGGTGGAAAGAAGCAGGCCGCGCTGCGTCCGGTCCACGGTGCCGCGAAGGTGGCGCGCTGGCTCCTGGGTGTGATGGCTCGGACGACCGATGCCACCGCCGAGTGGGGTACGGCCAACGGCGGCCCGGCCGTGTTCCTGTACCAAGGCGGTCTGCTTGATGCTGTCGGAAGTGTCGCTGTGGCCGACGGCAAGGTCACCGAGATCTACATCGTGCGCAACCCCGACAAGCTGAACAGCGGAACCGCGCCTTTCCAGGTGAGTCGAGGCTGAGGCCGGGGGCTGGGCTGGGGCCTGGGCTGGGGACTGGGCTGGGGCAGGCTAGCCTGGGAGCCGAACGACAGGGGAGCGCCACCGGGCGCTGAGAGTGCGGAGCGGCCGCAGACCCTCGAACCTGATTCCGGTTAGCACCGGCGAAGGAAGTCGAGCTCTTCTCGCGCGAGCGGGACCCTCCCAGACACATCGGGAGATGCACATGAGGCGAACTGCCTCCCTTCTGGTCGCAGCGGTCGCCCTGACCGGTTGCGCAGTGAGTGACACCGAGCCGGACCAGGCTGACCCCAGGCGGGTCGTGGTCGCTACCCACGACTCGTGGGCAGCGCCCGACGCGCTGGTCGCCCAGTTCGAGGCTGAGAGCGGGTACGACGTGACGATCGTGCCCAGCGGAGACGCCGGGCAGCTGACCAACAAGCTCGTCCTCACCGTGGACAACCCGATCGCGGACGCGGCGTACGGCGTGGACAACACGTTCGCGACGCGCGCCCTCGACGAGGGTGTCTTCGCGAAGTACCGCTCGGGCGACCTGCCGACAGGCGAGTTCGACCTCGGCGATGAGCTCACCCCGGTCGACTGGGGAGACGTCTGCGTCAACATCGACGATGCCTGGTTCGATATCGAGGGCCTGCGTCCGCCGAGGACTCTGGACGACCTCATCAAGCCCGACTACAAGGACCTCTTCGTGGCGCCAGGGGCCGCCTCGAGCTCGCCGGGCTTCGCCTTCCTGCTCGCGACCATCGGAAAGTTCGGCAAGGCCGGCTGGAAGGGCTACTGGAAGGAGCTGATGGCCAACGGCGCCAAGCTGACCAGCGGCTGGACCGACGCCTACACCGTCGACTTCACCGCCGGCGGCGGCAATGGGAGCAGGCCGATCGTGCTCTCCTACAGCTCGTCGCCGCCGTTCACCATCCCGCCGGGCGGAAAGAAGCCCACCACCAGCGCACTGCTCGACACCTGTTTCCGCCAGGTCGAGTACGCCGGCGTGCTGTCCGGCGCGAAGAACCCCGAGGGTGCACAGGCCTTCGTCGACTTCCTGGTGAGCAAGCCGTTCCAGGAGTCGCTGCCGGAGAACATGTACGTCTTCCCGGTGAACCCGAAGGCCACGCTGCCTGACCTCTGGGCCAAGTGGGCCACGCCGACGACCAAGCCGATCACCGTCGACCCCGACGACATCGCGGACATGCGCAAGCAGTGGCTCACCGAGTGGGGCGACCTCACCACCCGATGAGCGGTCGCGCGCGGAACCGGGCGGGGGTCGCTGCTCTCGCGGCGGTCCCGCTCGCCGTGCTCGCAGTCTTCTTCGTACTGCCGGTGTCCGGGATGGTCGCTCGCGGGCTCTGGCCCGGCGGCCAGTTCGACCCCGGCGGCGTACTGGACGTGCTGGCGCGTCCCCGGGTGCATCGAGTGCTCTGGTTCACGCTCTGGTCCGCCACCTTGGCCACCGCGGTCACGGTCGTGTTGGGCGTCCCCGTCAGCTACGTCCTCTACCGGCTCACATTCCCCGGCAGACAGCTGCTTCGAGCGCTGGTGTCACTGCCTTTCGTGCTCCCGACCGTTGTCGTCGGTGTGGCCTTCCGGACCCTCCTGGCGGAGTCGGGCCCGCTCGGCGCGTGGGGCCTGGACGGTACGCCGGCCGCGATCATCGCAGCGCTCGCCTTCTTCAACATCACGGTCGTGGTGCGCACGGTCGGCGGGGTGTGGGGAGGGCTCGACCGCCGCCCGGAGGAAGCCGCCTCAGCCCTGGGCGCCACTCCGCTGCAGGTGTTCCGCACGGTGACGCTGCCCGCGCTGCGACCAGCGATCCTCTCCGCGACGAGCGTCGTCTTCCTCTTCTGCGCCACCGCTTTCGGGGTCGTCCTCACCCTTGGCGGCCTGCGCTATGCCACGGTCGAGACCGAGATCTACCTGCTCACCACGCAGTACCTGGACCTGCCGGCTGCCGCCGCGCTCTCGATCCTGCAGCTGCTGGTGGTCGCGACGCTGCTGTTCCTCACCTCGCGCGCCAAGAGCACTCGCGCAGCACGGGAGGCGGTCGTGGCACGGCGACCCAGCCGAAGGGACCTTCCCCTGCTCACCGTGACCCTGGCCGTCCTGGTGTTCCTGGCCGCGCCGATCGTCACGCTGGTCGCCAGATCCCTGACCGTCGACGGGGGCTGGTCGCTGGCGAACTACCGCAACCTCGGCTCGGTCGGCGAAGGCACCGCGCTCCTGGTGCCGGTGACACAGGCTCTGCTCAACTCCCTGCGGATCGCGGTCGACGCCACGCTGCTAGCGGTGGGGCTCGGCCTGGTCGTCTCGGTGGTCGTCTCCCGGGTGCCCAGGGGAAGCTCCGAACGACGGGCGCTCAGTGCCCTCGACGCGGTCTTCATGCTGCCGCTTGGGGTCTCGGCCGTGACCGTCGGCTTCGGGTTCCTGATCACCTTGGACCGACCCCCCCTGGACCTTCGCGGCTCCGCCCTGCTGGTGCCGATAGCCCAGGCGATGGTGGCGTTACCGCTCGTGGTGCGAACCATCGCACCGGTCCTTCGCGGCATCGACGACCGGCAGCGGCAGGCCGCGGCGTCGTTGGGAGCGGGTCCGCTGCGCGTGCTTGCGACGGTTGACGCGCCGCTGGTCTGGCGGCCGTTGCTGGCCGGTACCGGCTTCGCGTTCGCTGTCTCGCTGGGCGAGTTCGGCGCGACGAGCTTCCTGGCCCGGCCGGACTTCCCGACGCTTCCGGTGGTGGTCTTCCACCTGATCAGTCGTCCCGGTGCGGACAACTTCGGGATGGCCCTGGCGGCCTCCGTGGTCCTTGCCGGGGTGACGGTTCTGGTGATGGGTGTCGTCGAGCGCCTCCGCGTCGGTTCGATGGGAGCCTTCTGACGTGCTTTCCGTCGACCACCTCACTGTGCGCTTCGGGGCGACCGTCGCCGTCGACGACGTCACGCTGTCCCTGCAGACAGGTCAGGTGCTGGCCGTGCTCGGCCCTTCGGGCTGTGGGAAGTCCACCCTGTTGCGCGCTGTCGCCGGGCTGGAGCAGCTCACCTCCGGCTCGGTCGCGTACGACGGCGAGGACCTGGCCGGGGTGCCGACGCATCGGCGGGGTTTCGCGCTGATGTTCCAGGACGGACAGCTCTTCGAGCACCAGACGGTGGCCGGCAACGTCGGCTACCCGCTGCGGTTGCGCCATGAGTCACGCAAGGCCATCTCCGCTCGCACTGCGGAACTTCTCGAGCTGGTCGGGCTGACCGGCTACGGGCAGCGGCGGCCAGCCACCCTGTCGGGAGGTGAACGGCAGCGGGTGGCCCTGGCTCGCGCGCTCGCCGTACGTCCGCGGCTGTTGCTGCTCGACGAGCCGCTCTCCGCACTGGACCGCACGCTGCGCGAGCGGCTGGCAGAGGAGCTCCGGGAGATCCTGCTCGCAGCCGGCACGACGGCGCTGCTGGTCACCCACGACCACGACGAGGCCTTCGCCGTGGCGGGTCGGATGGCGCTGATGCGCGCGGGCCGCCTGGTCCAGGAGGGCACGCTGGACCAGGTGTGGTCAGCGCCCGCTGACGCCGAGGCGGCGAGGTTCCTCGGGTACGCAACCGTCCTGGAGGGCGACCGAGCCGACCGACTCCTCCGGCTGGCGGGAGCCCAACAAGGCCGGGCTGTCGCGTTGCGGCGGTCTGCGCTGCGCGTGCAACCAGGCGGGCCTCTTCGGGGAGTGGTGACCGAAGCGCGGGTGACCCCGGAGCTCACACGGCTGGTGGTCGAGGTCGATGGCTTCGGCGCACTGGATGCGGTGGCCGACGTTCCGTTGGCGGTTCCCGTGGGGGAGAGCGTCGAGCTGGCCATCGATCTGGCGCGCACAGCTCCACTGCCGTGAAGCCGCTTACATCGTGAGCGAGCACCCCCGAGGGGCGGTTGTCGGCGCACCCTAGAATCGGTTCTCGTGAGCAGACGGGCGTACGGGCTTGTGGTGGGGGTCGCCCTCGGTATGGGTGTGGTCGCCTTCATCACCGGCAAGGCGACCGGGGAACCGCTGCGGGACCCGGACGGCTTTCTCGGTCCGGCGTGGGTTCGGCTGCCGGCGATGGTGCTGGGTGCCTTCGTGCTCGACATCGTGCCCAGATCCTTATGGCGCTCTCGCGGGCGGTTCCGAGATGTGCGCACGGAGGCTCGCATCCTGGTCAAGGAGCACTGGACCCCGGAGCGGGTCGCGGTCGTCGCGATCGGCATCACGGCCTTCTACGTGACCTACGTCAGCTACCGCAACCTCAAGAACGGCTTGTTGATCTTCCACGAGGACACCAAGGACTCGATGCTTCATGACCTCGACCGGTGGCTGTTCTTCGGCAGCGAGCCGGCCGTGGTGCTGCACAACGTGATGGGCGAGACCTTCTCAGCGCACGTGCTGGCCTTCGTCTACCTGCTGTTCCTACCGGTGGCTCCACTGTCCATCGTGGTCTGGCTGGTGTGGTCGAGGAACGTCACCTACGGCTACTGGTACGTCACGGCCAACTGCCTGTGCTGGACTCTGGGCACGGCGAGCTACTACGCGATTCCTTCGCTCGGACCAGGCTTCTACTACCCCTGGCTGTACGCCGACCTCGAGCGCACCGGGGTCACGGATCTGATCAACGCGCTGTGGAACGGCCGCTACAGCCAGCACTTCAACCCGTTCGCGGACGGTGTGCAAAGCGTTGCCGGGTTCGCCTCGCTGCACTGCGCGATCGTGCTCTGTATGGCGTTGGTAGCGCACTACACCGTGCGGCACGCCATCATCCGCTGGTTCCTGTGGACCTTCTTCGCCCTGACGTTCGTGGCCACGATCTACTTCGGCTGGCACTACATCGCCGACAGTGTCGCCGGCTGCCTGATCGCGGTCGTCGCGGTGTACCTCGGAGGGCTTGCGACCGGCCAGAAGTTCGAGAGGCACGGCAAGAGCTCGCATCCGACAACCAGCACCTCGCAGGTGCCAGTGGAGTACGTCGAAGCCGAACCTGAGCTCCGCTAATTTCGAGACCGGGCGGTTCGAAGATGAATGACCGATTTATGACGAATCCAGAGCCGAAGATTTCACCTGACGCGACGCCCCCGGGTACTGCGGTTTGGGCCTGCCCTGACCTATGATTCATCCAGGAGGTCCGGGGGGATCTCCTGACGCGGGGTCGGCTGCGAAGCCGGCGAGGGAATTCTGATGTGGGGGAGCGACGTATCCCGTTCCTCTGTCCGAGCTTCATGAGCTGCTCGGCATCTGAGGTTCCTCACCCCCGAGTCACAGATCTTGTCCTTACCTCCCAAGAGGACAAGGTCGTCGAGGTCCCGTCGTAGCCTCCCAATACGGCGGGACCTCATCCCTTTCCGGGGAACCTCGATTCTCGAGGGCCGCTCTCCGCCGCCCAGGCTGAAAATTTCCGTCTGCGCCCGCCCCCACGGCTTCTCCAGCGACTGACCCCCCCACGGGATAGCCATCCTGCAGATCGGCCATTTGCCAGGAAATCTTGTCGTGTCGTGAATTACAGGAATGTAATTACAGCGAGGAAGGCGCCATGTTGCCGAAGTTTTTTCTGTGAAAGGTGTTCACATTGGGGCTATTGAGCACTAGCGTGCCGGGTGCGGCGCTTTGTGAAGCGTTGCCCGGTGGCGGCTGCGGGTTCTGGTCTCGGGACTTGGGAGGGCCGGCAGCCACCACTGGGAACTGCCCGCCAGCCTCCGGGGATGGGGCTGGGAGCACGAAGGAAGGGACTCTGTGCGGCACCCGACGATCGCCACCAGGCTGAGTGGTCGCAGACGTGCTGTGGTGGCCCTCGCGGCGGCGGTGACGCTCCTGGCGAGCACCGCCCCCGCGGCCCTCGCTGACAGGACCGCCGCGGACAAGAGCGGCAAGACGGCGTACCCGACCCAGAAGCAGGTCGACCAGGCCAAGAATGCGGTCGCCTCCAAGTCCGAAAGCGTCGCCTCACTGAAGGCGCAGTTGGTGCTGGCGAACAGGCGCCTCGACGAGACCGCTATGGCGGCCGAGCAGGCAGCGGAGGCCTTCAACGGCGCGCGGTGGCGGCTCAAGGAGGCAGGCCTCAAGGTCACCAAGGCACACAAGGAGGCCGCTGCTGCCCGAAAGAACGTCGAGGGGCAGCGAGCCGGGATAGCCGCGCTCGTGACCCAGTCGTACATCTCCGGTGGTGACCTGCGCGTGGTCGACGCCCTGGTGAACGCCGATGGGCCCGAAGGTGTGATGGACAGGTATCTCGCCTACGAGGGTGCGTCCACCTCCATGGACGCCGCCTACCAGCGGTTCGAGGCGTCCTCCGCGCTGGCCAAGAGGTTCGAGAAGCAGGCCGAAACTGCCAGGGCGGCACAGCAGCAGGCCGTGGGTGAGGCGAGAGCGGCCCGTGACCAGGCCGCGGCTGCCGCTCAGAATGCCCAGCAGCTGAGCGACGAGGTGGCCGCGAGGAAGCGGGACCTGGTCCGCCAGCTGGCCACTGCTCAAGGGATCTCGGTGAAGCTGGCTCAGGAGCGCCAGGATGCTCTGGCCCGGATAGCAGCAGAGAAGGCAGCCGCCGCGGCGGCGAGGAGAGCCGAGCGAGAGCGCCAGCGTCAGGAAGCGGCAGCAGCCTCCGCAGCCGCAGCCGCGGCAGCCAAGCAGGGCCAGGGCGCTGACACGGGCGGTGAGCCTGCTCCGCCCGCCGCGAGTTCGACGGCCCCGCACCCACCCAACGCGGGTGCCGCCAAGGCGATCTCCTTCGCCAAGGCCCAGCTGGGAGAGCCCTACCGGTGGGGCGCGGCCGGTCCGAACTCCTGGGACTGCTCGGGCCTGATGATGCGTGCCTGGGGCGCGGCCGGGGTCTCCCTCCCGCACTACAGCGCCGCTCAGTACTCAGCCGGTACGCCGATCTCGGTCGGCGACCTGCGGCCAGGCGACCTCGTCTTCTGGGGCTCGTCCAGCCGGCCGAGCTCGATCCATCACGTCGCGATGTACATCGGCGACGGCCGGATCATCCATGCCCCGCGGACCGGTCGCCCGGTATCAATCGACTCGCTGTACTACTGGATCCCACCGAACTTCTTCGCCCGCGTCTGACCGGAACGCCCGGGGTAGCTGCGCACACTCTCGGGCTGACCTACTCCCGCTAGCACCCTGCAACCTGCGACGATGCGAGCATGCCCAGAACGACGCCTGCCGGAATCGACGTACCTGCTCTGACTGTCTTGCTCGACGGGAAGTACGCCGACGTACGAAACCTGGTGCGTCGCAACCTCGTGGAGCACAAGTCGATCCTTCAGGACGCCGAGGAGCTGTCGACTGCTGACTACCGGGAGCGGGTCAAGGACATCGTCGTCGCGGTGACCAAGACCGGGCAGGCGGGTTTCGGCTTCCCCAAGGAGTACGGCGGCGGCCAGGACTACGGCGCGAACGTCGCCGGCTTCGAGACCCTCTCGTTCGGCGACCTGTCGGTACTGGTCAAGGTCGGCGTGCAGTTCGGCCTCTTCGGAGGGGCGGTCTACCAGCTCGGCACCAAGCGACACCACGAGCGGTACGTCGCCGACCTGATCACCGGGAAGCTGATGGGCGCCTTCGCGATGACCGAGGCCGGGCACGGCTCCAACGTCCAGGCGCTGGGAACCACCGCGACCTACGACCTCGCGGCCGGGGACTTCGTGATCCACACCCCGGACGAGGAGTCGCGCAAGGAGTACATCGGCAACGCCGCCTGCCACGCGCAGGCTGCCGTCGTCTTCGCCCAGCTCATCGTCGGCGGCGACCGCAAGGGCGTGCACGCCCTCTACGTCCCTCTCCGCGACCAGAAGGGGAAGGTGCTCCCGGGGATCCGTATCGAGGACAGCGGTCGCAAGCTCGGGCTCAACGGGGTCGACAACGGCCAGATCTGGTTCGACAAGCTGCGCGTCCCCCGAGAGAACCTCCTGAACAGGTACGCCGATGTCACCGAGTCCGGCGAGTACACCTCCGCGATCGACAACCCCGACCGCCGCTTCTTCACGATGCTCGGCACCCTCGTCCAGGGTCGGGTCTGCGTCGGCGGCGCAGGCATCTACGCCAGCAAGGTCGGCTTGACCATCGCCACGCGGTACGCCGACAAGCGGCGACAGTTCGGTCCGCCGGGGGAAGACGAGATGCTCCTGCTCGACTACGGCATGCACCAGCGTCGACTGATCCCGCTCATCGCGCGCACCTACGCCCTGCACTTCGCGCAGGAGCGGCTCGCCGCCGACATGCACGAGGTCTTCACCGACCAGGACGGCACCTCGGAGCGCAAGCGGCGCGCGCTGGAGTCCCGCGCCGCCGCCACGAAGGCGCTGGGCACCTGGCATGCCACCTGGGCGATCCAGGAGTGCCGGGAGGCGTGCGGAGGAGCGGGGTACCTCTCGGTCAACCGGTTCGCCGCGCTCAAGGCCGACACCGACGTGTTCACGACGTTCGAGGGGGACAACACGGTCCTCCTCCAACTGGTCGCGAAGGGCCGCCTGACCGACCTCAAGGACGAGTTCGGCTCGCTCGACCAGATCGGGATGGTCCGCTTCGTAGCCCAGCAGGCCGTCAGCGTCGTGGTCGAGAAGACGAACATGCTCAAGTTCATCGAGCGGCTGCGCGACGTCGTACCGGGGCAGAAGGACGACGAGGATCCCGACGCCCACCTGCTGGACCCGGAGTACCACCTGTCGATGTTCCGCTGGCGGGAGGACCACATGACCTCCGGCGCGGCACGTCGGATCAAGGGCGGCATCGACCGGGGCGGTGACCCTGCCGAGGTCTTCAGCCGCGCCCAGGACCACGTCATCTCCCTGGCGCGCGCGCACGCCGAGCGACTGGTGCTGGAGTCGTTCCTGACCAAGATCGAGCAGACCGAGGACGGCCCGAACAAGCGGGCCCTGAACATGCTGTGCGACCTCTACGCGTTGTCAGAGATCGAGCGTGACCGGGCTTGGTGGATGGAGCACGGCCGGCTGTCCACCGACAGGTCAAAGGCCATCACGGCGATGGTCAACGAGCTGTGCCGATCGTTGCGGCCCCTGGCCGTGGACCTGGTCGACGCCTTCGGGGTGCCCGAGGAGATGCTCCGGGCTGACCTCCTACGCTGACCGTTGACGCGGGCTGGACCTCAGTGGCTGCCCTGCGTCTTGAACCGCTCGAACGAGGCGATGACCTCGGCCTCGGCCTCGGCGCGGCCGACCCACTCGGCGCCCTCGACGGACTTGCCGGGCTCGAGGTCCTTGTAGACCTCGAAGAAGTGCTGGATCTCCAGGCGGTCGAACTTCGGCACGTGGGCGATGTCGCGGATGTGCTCGAGCCGAGGGTCGTGGGACGGAACACAGAGAACCTTGTCGTCGCCGCCGGCCTCGTCGGTCATCCGGAACATCCCGATCGCCCGGCAGGCAATGAGGCATCCCGGGAACGTCGGCGCCTGCAGGATCACCAGGGCGTCGAGTGGGTCACCGTCCTGGCCGAGGGTGTTCTCGATGTAGCCGTAGTCCTCGGGGTAGGCCGTGGAGGTGAAGAGCATGCGGTCGAGCCGGATGCGACCGCTCTCGTGGTCGACCTCGTACTTGTTGCGGGAACCCTTGGGGATCTCAACCAGGACGTCGAACTCCACTGCTTTCCTCCACTCGCCAGGTACACGTCGGGGCGGCAGACCTGCCGTCGGTTAGTCTCGCGCACATTCGGCGAACTGCATATTTGAGAGGGGCCAGCGTGGTCGAAGGTGACGAATTCCACGAGGGCTCCTCCGAGCGACCTCCCGGCGCCACCAGCAGCGGCCGACTGCTGCGCCGTACGACGGGTGGTCTGGTCGCCCTGGTGCTCGTCGCGGGGGTCGCGTCGTACCAGTTCGACCTGGGGGAGCGGCTCGGGCTCGCCACCACCGACGCGTCGAGGGGACCTAGTGCCGTCGCGCCGCCGCTGGCGCTCCCCTCCAGCGCGCCTGCCTCCCGAGTGGCGGCAGGAACCGCGTTCCGCGACGCCGACCCGCGGGCGGTCAGCGCAGCCGTCCGAGGACTCTCGGCCGACAAGAGCCTGGGCCGCCGGGTGTCGGTCGCTGTCGCCGAACCGGGCTCGGGAGAGACCGTCTTCACCGCGGGCATACCCGTGGTCACACCCGCCAGCACGATGAAGCTGCTCACCACGATGGCCGCCCTGCAGGTGCTTGGACCGGACCACCGGTTCGCCACTACCGTCGTACGGGCTGGAAAGCGGCTCGTCCTGGTCGGCGGGGGTGACCCGCTGCTGACCAGGGTGCCGCACGCGGACGAGTACCCGCAGCGGGCCGACCTGACCACGCTGGCCAGGAAGACCGCGAAAGTACTGCGAGCGGCCGGCCTCACCAAGGTCAGGCTCGGCTACGACACGTCACTGTTCACCGGCCCGCCGGTCGCGGCGACCTGGGAGCCGGGCTACCTCGCGGAGAACGTCGTCAGCCCGATCTCGAGCCTCTGGGTCGACGAGGGTCGGGAGCGCGAGCAGTACTCGGCGCGCAGCCGTGACCCAGCACTGGCGGCGGCCCAGTTCTTCGCGCAGGCGCTGACCGGGCAGGGGCTGGTGGTGACCGGTGCTGCGAGGCCGCTGACGGCTCCGGCGGCGGGGACCCAGGTTGCGGCGGTGAACAGTCCTCGGCTCGCGCAGATCGCCCAACACGTCCTCGAGGTCAGCGACAACGAGGGGTCGGAGGTACTGGCCCATCAGATCGCCCTCGCCACCGGCGGGGAAGCCTCCTTCGAAGGGGCGGCGGCCGCCATCGAGGAGGTGCTGCGCACCCTGGGAGTACGCCTGCACGGTGCGGTGATCCACGACGGCAGTGGCCTCTCCCGCTCGGACCGGTTGAACCGCCTGACTCTGCTCGACGTCCTGCGGGTCGCCACTGAGCAGCCTCGGCTGCGGACGGTGGTGACGGGGCTCCCAGTGGCCGGCTTCAACGGCAGCCTCGCCTACCGCTTCGAGACGGCTCCGCGTGAGGCCCTGGGCGAGGTCCGCGCCAAGACCGGAACCCTCACCGGCGTCAGCGGGCTGGCCGGCACGGTGATGACCCGCGACGGCGTGCTCCTGAGCTTCGTGGCCGTTGCGGACCGGGTCAGGCCGGCTGACACGCTCAAGGCCCGCGTCACCCTGGACCGACTCGCGGGCGCCCTGGCCGCCTGCACGTGCGCGGCCGGGTGACCCGGTTCTTCGCCGTGCACCTGGACCTGCGCGCAAGGGCCAGCCCCGTACGCTCGACCTCATGACTGATCGCTCGTCGATGATCGACTGGGACTTCGCCGTCGCCACCGGGACCACGCTGGCCGGCCCCGGCCCGGTGGTGAGCCGCGCCGAGGCCGACGAGGTGGTCGCAGAGCTGCGAGCTGGCGCGCACTCCTCAACCAAGCTCGTCCGGGACTTCACCGGGCTCGTCGCCGGGACTGGTACGGCGGACGTCGTAGTTGTGGACCGGGCCGGCTGGATCCGGGCGAACGCCGACGGCTTCGCCCAGGTCATCAGCCCGCTCATCGCCAAGCTGGAGGAGCGCAAGGGCGCACCCAGCGGGCTGAGCAAGGCGATCGGGTCCAAGGTCACGGGCCTCGAGGTCGGCACCCTGCTCGGGTTCCTCTCCGGCAAGGTGCTCGGGCAGTTCGACCCGTTCTATGCACCGGCCGGCTCGGCCGAGGTGGGCCGGCTGCTGCTGGTCGCCCCCAACATCGTGAACACCGAGCGCGAGCTCGGCGTGGACCCCCACGACTTCCGGCTGTGGGTCTGCCTGCATGAGGAGACCCACCGGGTGCAGTTCACCGCGGTGCCGTGGATGCGCGACCACATCCACTCCGAGATCAGCAACCTCGTCGGTGGAGTCGAGACCGACCCGGCCAAGCTCGCGGCATTCGTCGGTGAGGGCGTCAAGAAGCTGAGCGACGTGGTGCGGGGCAAGGAGGAGACCTCGATCCTGGAGCTGTTCTCCAGCCCTGCCCAGCGGGAGGTCATCGACCGGATCACCGGCGTGATGTCGCTGCTCGAAGGCCACGCCGACGTGGTGATGGACGGAGTCGGGCCCGAGGTGATCCCGACGGTCTCCACGATCCGGGCGAAGTTCAACGTGCGGCGTAAGGGCGCTGGCCCGCTGGACCGGCTGCTGCGCAAGCTGCTGGGACTCGACGCCAAGATGGCCCAGTACCGCAACGGCGCCTCCTTCGTGCACCAGGTGGTGGACCAGGTCGGCATGGACGGCTTCAACAAGGTCTGGGTCGAGCCGGCGAACCTGCCCTCCAAGCAGGAGATCGGCGACCCGAAGGCCTGGGTCAGCCGCGTTCACGGCTGATGGGGCCAGACCCGGCCGTTGCGGCGATCAGACTCGCCGTACGACGCCAGAGCCTCGAGCCCGGGACCGTAGTGGTCGCCTGCTCCGGCGGACCCGACTCGCTGGCCCTGCTGGCCGCGACGGTCTTCGAAGCCCGCCAAGGAGCCTGGCGCGTGGTTGGAGCGACGGTCGACCACGGGCTGCAGGCCGGGTCGGACGAGGTGGCTGCGCGCGTCGTGGAGCAGATGGCTGCCCTTGGCGCCCACGAGACCGTCTCCGCGCGGGTTCACGTCGAGCAGTCGGGTCAGGGGCCCGAGGCGGCCGCTCGAGAGGCCCGGTACGCCGTACTGGAGGAGATCGCCGAACGGTTCGGGGCGGCCGCCGTACTGCTCGGACACACTCTGGACGACCAGGCAGAGACGGTCCTGCTGGGGCTTACCCGTGGCTCGGGGGGCCGGTCGCTGGCCGGGATGCGCCCCGCCTTCGGGGTGTTCCGCCGCCCCCTGCTCGACATCACCAAGGAACAGACAGTTCAGGCCTGCATCGCCGCCGGGATCGAGCCCTGGGCCGACCCGCACAACCTCGACGCGAGATTCACCAGGTCGCGGGTGCGGAACGTCGTACTTCCCCTGCTGGAGAAGGAGCTCGGCCCCGGAGTCAGTGAGACGCTCGCCCGAACGGCCGGTCTCCTTCGAGACGACATGGAGCTGCTCGACCGCCTGGCCGAGTCGGCCCTGGTCGAGGTCCGGACGGACCAAGGGCTGGATGTCACGCTGTTGACGGGCCAGCCGAGCGCGATCCGCAGCCGGGTCCTGCGGCTGGCGGCCGTGGAGGCGGGAGCGGCCACGGCCGAGCTCTTCCACGTCCACGTACGAGCGCTGGTCGAGCTGGTCGCTGAGGAGGGCAGCGGCAAGCAGATCCGGCTGCCGGGCCACGTCACTGCGTTCCGGGACGGGGTCTACCTGAAGTTCCGCGCGACCCCTGTGGCAGGCTGACGCCATGGACGCCAAGCACGTCGAGAAGGACCTGGTCGAGGTCCTGTTCACCGAGGAACAGATCCAGGAGCGGCTCGCTGAGCTCGCCGCCGCGGTGGAGAAGGACTACGAGGGCAAGGACCTGCTGATCGTCGGCGTGCTCAAGGGCGCGGTGATGGTGATGGCAGATCTGGCCCGCGCCTTCGAGCGCCACATCGCGATGGACTGGATGGCCGTCTCGTCGTACGGCTCGGGGACCAAGTCCTCCGGCGTCGTCCGCATCCTCAAGGACCTGGACACCGACATCACGGACAAGCACGTGCTGATCGTCGAGGACATCATCGACACCGGGCTGACCCTGTCCTGGCTGGTCTCCAACCTCAACTCCCGCGGACCCGCGAGTGTGGAGATCTGCACCCTGCTGCGCAAGCCCGACGCCCTCCAGATGAGCGTCGACGTGAAGTACATCGGCTTCGACATCGCCAACAAGTTCGTGGTGGGCTACGGGCTCGACTACGACGAGCGGTACCGGAACCTGCGCTCGATCGGCACTTTGGCCCCGCACGTCTACTCCTAGGACCGGTATGAATCCCACGGGACCGTGGGATTCATACCGGCCGTCCGCCGAGAGCGAACAGGGGCCAATTCCGGCACTCAGGGAGCCAGCGCTTCGTTGAACGGGCAGAATGTAGGCGAGCCCCAGCCGTGTACGGTCGGTGGGGCTGTAGCCGTTTAGCGAGCAGGAGGTCGGGGCGCTCGCCCCGAAAATGGACGTGAAACGAATTTTCCGCGGTCCCTGGTTGTGGATCGTCGTCGCGGTGGTGGGTGTGCTCGTCGCGCTGCAGTACCTCGCGCCCAACGGCGGCTACGACGAGGTCGACACCGCCAAGATGGAGACCTACCTCAGCTCCGGCCAGGTCGAGACCGTCCTGTTCGTCGAGGGCGACCAGGAGATCCGGGCGACCCTCAAGGACGGCAAGAAGGTCGTCAGCCACTGGCTCAACGGCACCCAGGACGCGATCTACCAGGAGGCGAAGAAGAACGTCTCCCCGGACGAGGTCAACGTGGAGGTCCCGCGGTCCTCGCTGCTGGGCTCGATCCTCGCAACCTTCCTGCCGTTCCTGCTGATCATCCTGTTGTTCCTCTTCCTGATGAACCAGGTCCAGGGCGGTGGCGGCCGCGTCATGCAGTTCGCCAAGTCCAAGGCGAAGCTGATCACCAAGGACATGCCCAAGACCACCTTCGCGGATGTGGCCGGCTGCCAGGAGGCCATCGAGGAGCTTGGTGAGATCAAGGAGTTCCTCCAGGAGCCGGCGAAGTTCCAGGCGGTCGGTGCCAAGATTCCCAAGGGTGTGCTGCTCTACGGCCCGCCCGGCACCGGCAAGACGCTGCTTGCTCGCGCTGTCGCGGGCGAAGCCGGCGTGCCGTTCTACTCGATCTCCGGTTCGGACTTCGTCGAGATGTTCGTCGGGGTCGGCGCCAGCCGGGTCCGCGATCTGTTCGAGCAGGCCAAGGAGAACGCACCGGCGATCGTCTTCATCGACGAGATCGACGCGGTCGGTCGGCACCGTGGTGCCGGCATGGGTGGCGGCCACGACGAGCGGGAGCAGACCCTCAACCAGCTGCTGGTGGAGATGGACGGCTTCGATGTGCGTGGCGGGGTCATCCTGATCGCTGCCACCAACCGACCCGACATCCTCGACCCGGCCCTGCTGCGGCCCGGTCGCTTCGACCGGCAGATCGGTGTCGACGCCCCTGACCTGGACGGCCGCCACAAGATCCTGCAGGTGCACTCCAGAGGCAAGCCGATGGCGCCGGGCATGGACCTGCTGGGTGTTGCCCGCCGTACGCCGGGCTTCACCGGTGCCGACCTGGCCAACGTGCTCAACGAGGCCGCGCTGCTGACTGCCCGCAACAACCGCAAGCTGATCGACAACGAGGCCCTGGACGAGGCCATCGACCGCGTGATCGCCGGTCCGCAGCGACGGAGCCGCCTGATGAGCGAGAAGGAGAAGCTCATCACGGCGTACCACGAGGGCGGCCATGCCCTGGTGGCCGCTGCCCTGCCTGGCAGCGACCCGGTGCACAAGGTGACGATCCTCCCGCGTGGGCGGGCGCTGGGCTACACGATGGTGCTCCCGGACGAGGACAAGTACTCCCAGACCCGCTCGGAGATGCTGGACAAGCTCGCCTACATGATGGGTGGCCGGGCTGCCGAGGAGATGGTCTTCCACGACCCGACCACCGGCGCCGGCAACGACATCGAGAAGGCCACCTCGCTGGCCCGGGCGATGGTCACCCAGTACGGCATGACCGACACGCTCGGCGCGATCAAGCTCGGCGACACCAACTCCGAGCCGTTCCTGGGTCGTGACTACGGCCACGCGCGGAACTACTCCGAGGACGTGGCGGCCAAGGTCGACGCGGAGACGAAGAAGTTCCTCGCCGAAGCCCACCAGGAGGCCTTCGACATCCTCGAGGAGAACCGCGACGTGCTCGACGCGCTCGTCATGGCGCTGCTGGAGAAGGAGACCCTGGACAAGGCCCAGGTGGCCGAGGTCTTCGAGCCGCTGCGCCGACGAAACCCACGTCCGGCCTGGACAGGCTCCCCGGACCGCGAGCCGTCGCGGATCCCGCCCGTCGAGGTGCCCAAGTCCGCGGCCAACGGCACCAAGCCCGAGGAGTCGGAAGGTGCGGTGATCCTGACGCCTCCCGGCGCCGGCGGCGACGTTCACGGCGGCACGCCGCTCGGGAACGAAAGCGACGGATGAGCATCCCGCGGATCTCGAAGGAGACGTACGGCGACGTACCACCCTTCGACGAGGCTCGCGCGACTGCAGCCATCCGCGAACTGCTCGCCGCTCTGGGCGAGGACCCGGACCGCGACGGCCTGAGGGAGACCCCGGTCCGCGTCGCACGGGCGTACGCCGAGCTGCTGCGCGGCATGCGGATGAGGGCCGAAGAGGTCCTCACCACTACGTTCGACCTGGGCCACGACGAGATGATCCTGGTCCGCGACATCGAGCTCTGGTCGATGTGTGAGCACCATCTGGTCCCGTTCACCGGCGTCGCCCACGTCGGTTACATCCCCGCCGAGAACGGCCGCATCACCGGGCTGTCGAAGCTGGCCCGGCTGGTCGACGTCTACGCCCGTCGGCCCCAGGTCCAAGAGCGGCTCACCACGCAGATCGCGGACTCCTTGATGGAGATCCTCGAAGCTCGCGGCGCCATCGTGGTCATCGAGGCCGAGCACCTGTGCATGACGATGCGTGGCGTGCGCAAGCCCGGCGCCAAGACGATCACCTCGGCGATCCGCGGGACCATGCACAACGCCGCGACCCGCAACGAGGCGATGAGCCTGATCATGCACGGGACGCGCTAGCCTGCCGGTCGGTCAGCACCCAGGCTCTGTGATCGGTGCGGGCCGACCGACTCGGGGGGCGGAAGAGGTCTCGGCACGCCACCGCTACCCCTGGGCTGTCAGGCGTCGAGCAGCTTCGCGTAGACCTCATCGAGGACCCGAGCCTGCGAGTCCCAGGTCCAGCCCTCCAGCAGCCCCGGCTGGTCGTAGACGGCGGCGTACGCCTCGGGTTTGGCGAGCACGCGCTTGGTGGCCCGGACGAAGTCGTCGACGTTCTCGGCTTCGAAGACCTCGCCCTGCCCGGTCGCCCGTACCTGCTCGGCCATCACCTTCACATCGCTGCAGACGAGGGGCAGCCGGGCATGGGAGTACTCGAAGAACTTGGTGTTCAAGGCGATCTCGTTGAGCCCCTTGTGGATCGGGATGACCCCAACCGTCGCGGAGGACAAATAGCCCACGACCTGGTCGAACGGCACGTAGGGCGCGAGGTGCAGGCGGTCACTCACTCCGAGCTCGGCTGCGCGCGCGACCAGCTCCTGCACATGTTCGGACTCCGGTTTCGCGACCACGAACACACAGGCCACCCCCGGCAGTGAAGGAAGCGCCTCGACCATGGTGGACATGCCGCGGGCAGGGGAGGCGTTGCCGCTGTAGAGCAGGATCGGTACGCCCGGAGCGACCTGTGCGGCCTCTCGTACGCTCGGCACCCCTTCGGTCGGAGGCGGTCCGAAAGCGGGGCAGTTCATCACCACCGACGGCCGCTCGCCGAGCTCGTGCCGGCTCTGGAGCAGTCCAGCGACCACCTCGGAGACGGTCACCACTGCGTCGGCGTGGGACGCGTACTCGCGCTCGTGGGCGAGCTGCGCCGGCATCCACCGCGGGTGGTCGCTCCAGGGCTTCATCTCGGGGAGGTACTCGTGCGCGTCCCAGACCAGCCTCATCTCGCGGGTCGCTCGTTCCTTGGCGCGGGCCCCGACGCCGAGCATGACCCAGTCGTTGGCGTGCACGAGGTCGGGCTCCAGCGCGTCGATCACCGGGCCGTAGGCCTGCTCGAAGTCCCACAGATGAGGGTCGAGCCGCCGCCAGGCGCGCTCTCCCAGGACTCGCTGCCAGGCCGCCGTCGTGAACCGGTCGACCGGCGAGGTCATCTCTCGTCGTGCGCGCAAGAGGCGCTCCGTGTGGTCTGCCCGGAGGCGGACCCAACGGCGGACCAGCCGTGGCGCCGACCTGGCCTGCTTGCTGCGCAGCTTGGCGGCCTTCGCGGAGCGGTAGGCGAGCGGGTCGCGCACCAGCGGGGTGCGGGAGACGTGCTGACGGCGCGTGCGGCTGACCGGCAGGAGGCGCACCTGGGCCTGGCCGAGCTGCCACTGCTCGGGCCCGTCGCTGGCCCTGCCCAGCAGGACGACGTCCCAGCCCGCCGCAGCCATCGACTGGGCCTGCTTCTGCACCCGTGAGTCCCGGCGTACGTCGTTGTCCACGAGCATCACCACGCGTCCACGACTCACGGACGGGACGCTAACACGCAGATTGGTAGGGTCGCGGATCGTGAAGGTCCTCTCCGTGGTCGGCGCCCGCCCGCAGCTGGTCAAGCTCGCGCCGATCGCGGCGGCGATGGCGCGCACCGAGCACCAGCACCTGGTCGTGCACACCGGACAGCACTACGACGCGGAGATGTCGGATGTCTTCTTCTCGGGCCTCGGGATCCCCGACCCCGACATCCATCTCGGTGTCGGCTCGGGCAGCCACGGCGCGCAGACCGGCACCATGCTCAGTGCGCTCGACCCGATCTTCGACAAGGAGCGGCCCGACTGGGTGCTGGTGTACGGAGACACCAACTCGACGATCGCGGCGGCTCTGGCCGCGGTGAAGCTGCATGTCCCGGTGGCCCATCTCGAGGCTGGGCTGCGGTCGTTCAACCGCCGGATGCCCGAGGAGCACAACCGCGTCCTCACCGACCACGCCGCCGACCTACTGCTGGCCCCGACCGAAGTGGCCATGGCTCACCTCGCCGACGAGGGGCTCGAGGACCGCTCCGTGCTGGTCGGTGACGTGATGGTGGACGTCTGCCTTCAGGTCCGCGACGCCGTTGTGGCGGCCGGCAGCCCCGTCGACGGGCTGCCCGCCGGCATCGACCCCGGATCGCCCTACCTGGTGTGCACGCTCCACCGTCCGGACAACACCGACGACCCGGAACGGTTGCGCGGCATCCTCGATGCCCTGGCCTCGCTACCCATCCCGGTCGCGCTGCTCGCTCACCCGCGACTGGTCGCCCGGGCCGCGGCCCACGGCATCGAGCTGAACCGCGGCTCGCTCCGCGTCGGCCCCCCACTGCCGTACGGCGGCCTGGTCGCGGCGGCGCTCGGCTCGGCCGGGATCATCACCGACTCGGGCGGCCTGCAGAAGGAGGCGCTGCTCCTCGGTCGCCCCTGTACGACGATCCGGCCCGAGACTGAATGGGTGGAGACGCTCGAGGGAGACTGGAACGTACTGGCCCCCGACCCGCACATGCTCGACCCGGACGAGTGGGAACAGATCGCCACCCGACCCGCACCGGAATTGGACATCGGCCAGCCCTACGGCGACGGCACCGCGGCCACGACCGTCGTACGAGTCCTCGCCGAGCGCCGGATCAGCTGAGACCCAGGGTCCTGCGGTAGAGCGAGTCGAGCACGTCGGCCTGGGCCTCCCAAGTCCACGCGGTCATCAGCTTCTCGTCGTCGAACGCCTTGCGGTACTTCGCGAGGTCGTCGAAGACCAGGCGTGCCGCACGCACCAAGTCGGCCGGGTCGCCCGCGGTGAACACCTCGCCCTGGCCGGTGCGTCGCGTCGTCTCCGACATGACCTTGACGTCAGTCACCAGGATGGGCAGGCGCGCCTGGGCGTACTCGTAGAACTTGGTGGCCAGTGCGATCTCGTTGTTCGGCCCGTGGATCAGCGGATGGATACCCACGTCGGCGGCAGCGAGGTAGGGGACGATCTGCTCCACGGGGACGTATGGCGCGGTGTGCACTCTGTCGGCAACCCCGAGCTCGGCGGCCAGGGACAGAAGGGCGTGCACGATCGGCTGGAACGGGATCTTCACGACCATCACGAAGTTGATCTCGGGTAGCTGGGGAAGCGCGCGGATCACGGTGTCGACGGAGCGCTCCGGTGAGATTGCCCCTGAGTAGACGAGCAAGGGAACCTCAGGCGCGAGTCCCACCACCTCGCGCACCGTCTGCTCGGGCTGGACCGTCGACGCCATCAGGGGGGCGTTGCACACGACGGTCGGCCGCTCGCCCAGCGCGTGCTCGGTCTGGAGCATTTCGGCCAGCACGTCGCTGACGGTCACCACCGCGTCGGCGTACGGTACGAATGCCCGCTCCAGGCCGACCTGGGCCGGTAGCCAGCTGGTCGGTGCAGCGGCGAGCTCGAGGCCTTCGAGCCACTCATGCGCGTCGTAGACCAGCTTTACAGGGCGGCCCTGGCCGCGCGCCCGCAACATCGCCCGGGCGCCCACTGCCAGCATCCGGTGGTCGTTCGCGTGGATCAGGTCGGGCTTGAGCTTGTCGACCAGCGGACCGTAGCCCAGCTCCCAGTCCCAGATGCCAGGGTCGAGCTTCGCCCAGGCTGCCTTGCGCTTGGTCAAGGTCCACCATCGGATCGCAGCCCGGTCGATGAGGCCCGTGCTCAGCTTGCGGCGTAGGCGCAGAGCCGCCGACGCTTCGAGCCTGCGCTCCACGACCCTGCGTCGCCAGCGCGCCCTCGCCATCCGGGCTCGCGCCAGGTAGCGGCGCGCTCCGACGTCGCGCCCGGTCGCCTTGAGCTCGTCGATTGCCATGCCCGCGGCGACCACAGCGGCCTGGGACAACCCATCACGCGCACGCCCTTTGGCCCGGGTCGGGTAGGCCAGAGGTGAGCGCAACAAAGTCGTTCTGTCCAGGCGAGCACCCGATCCGGCCAAGGGCGCTACGTAGGCGAAGCGGGCTCGCACCCCCAAGAACCTGCCGTTCTCCGGATCCTGTGCCCTGGGACGCCGTCCGACGAGGGTGACCTTCCACCCGCGGGCGGCGATGGCCATCGCTTCCTTCTGCACGCGGGAGTCGCCGACGATGGCATTGTCGACCAGCATCACGACATGTTTGGGTGGCGTTGCCTCAGGCATTCCCAGTCCGCATCAGGTCGTCGTAGACCGAGTCCAGCACCTCTGCCTGGCGTTCCCACGTCCAGCCCGCCATGCGTTCCTCATCGTCGTACGCCCGGACGTAGGACGATCGGTCGGCCAGCACCTTCTCGATAGCCACCGCATAGCTGGCCGAGTCTCCGTGCTCGAACCACTCGCCCTGGCCGGTTTCGGTGACGGTCTCGCGCATGGTCTTGAGGTCGCTCACGACGATCGGCAGCCGAGCGTGGGAGTACTCCAGAAACTTGGTGATCAGCGAGATCGTGTGGTTCAGGAACGGAAGCCCCGGAAAGACCCCGACGTCCGCAGTGGACAGGAAGGAGACAACCTCGTCCGAGGGGACGTACGCCAAGAGGTGGACTCGGTCCTGGACTCCGAGGTCGGCGGCCCGTTGGGCCAGGGACTGGACGTAGGGGCTGACCTTGCTCTCGTGCGGGAGCACCACGAATGCTGTGTGGGCTTCGGGAAGGAGCGGCAGGGCGTCGATCATGATCTCCAGTCCCCGCTGCGGTGCGGCGCCGCCGGAGTAGACGATCAACGGGACGTCCCGGGTGAGGCCGCAGACCTCGCGTACGTTGGTCGAAGACTGCACCGGCGGGTCGAGGATCGGCGGCGCGTTGAGCAGGACCGCCGGCCGGCTGGCTAGGTCGTAGTCGGCCATGAGCAGGTCGCCCAGTGGCTCGGACACGGTGACGACGGCATCGGCGTACGGCGCGAACTCGCGCTCGAGCGCGAGGTGCCCGGGCTTCCACCGCGGATGGGTCGACCAGGGACTCATCCCCGCGAGGTACTCGCGTGCATCCCAGACCAGCCTCACCGAACGTCCGGCTGCGTGCGCGCGCAACTTCGCCCTCGCGCCGACCGCGAGCATCATGAAGTCGTTCGCATGAATGATGTCCGGATTGAGCCGATCCACGACCGGACCGTAAGCCAGTTCCTGATCGTATGCACCGGGCCAGTTGCGGCGCCAGGAGCGCCTGCCCATGGAGCGAGTCCAGAAGCCCGTCGTGAACTTGTCGACTTTCGACGCCATCGCCAGACGCTCGACGTCCAGCTGCTCCGTCGCGTGGAGCCGAGCCAGCGCCCAACGCAGTTTGACTCTGGCACCGAACCGTCGAACGCGAAGCGCGGCGAGCCGCAGACCGGCCAGGGTGGGCTGACCTGCCCGGATTGCGTCGGCACGGTAGCCCAGGTCTCCGACGCGGGCCCGTTGCCAGGCTTCATGGTGCTGGGCCGTGGGTGGATCGTTGTAGGCGAGGGGGGACCGGACCCAATGCGTGCGGTACATCGCACGCTGTGGTCGCAGCAGCCGACGAATGCGGACCACCGTCACAGTGGCTGAACCGATGTCGACCTCGTGATCGGCTGCCCCGGCCGCCAGGATCACGACGTCCCAACCGCGCGCTGTCATAGAGCGGGCCTGCTTGATCACCCGCGAGTCAGCGCCCAGCTTGGTGTGCACAAGCATGACGACTCGCCCTCGGGTGGCGGAAGGAGCGGCCGGCATCGGAAGAACCCCCTGATGGTGCTCGCACATGGGTGACAGGTCACCGGCACAATATCCCGGCTATCCAGCCGGTCACGGCCCCCGCACCGTCGTCGGTTCGGTCCGCGGGCGGCTCTCGTGGCAGAGTTGGCCACGCTTATGACCGCGACCCTTCGAGGAGGACCCATGACTGGCTCCGACGCCAGGCCCATCCCGGCTGCGCGGCCGGTCATCGACGAGTCCGACATCGAGGCGGTCGTCGCGGTGATGCGCAGCGGCATGGTGGTCCAGGGACCCGCAGGTCAAGGCCTTCGAGGAGGAGTTCTCCGAGCTGGTCGACGGGCGGCACTGCGTGGCGGTCAACTCCGGTACGTCGGCCCTGCACCTGACCCTGCTGGCTCTGGGCCTCGGGCCAGGCGATGAGGTCATCTGCCCCTCGTTCTCGTTCGCCGCCACGGCCAACGCCATCCGGCTGGTGGGTGCGACGCCGGTCTTCGGCGACATCGAGCCTGGCACCTTCAACCTCGACCCGGCCGCCGTGCGGGCGCTGGTCGGCCCCCGGACCGCCGCGATCATGCCGGTGCACCTCTACGGTCTGCCCGCCGACATGAAGGCGATCAACGCCATCGCCGAGACCCACGGGCTGGCCGTCGTCGAGGACGCCGCCCAGGCGCACGCGGCAGCGATCGACGGAAAGCCGGTCGGCGCCTGGGGCCAGGCCGGCTGCTTCAGCTTCTACCCGACCAAGAACATGCACTCCCTCGAAGGCGGGATGGTCACCACCGGCGACGCCGAGCTGGCCCGTCAGCTGCGGCTGCTGCGCAACCAGGGCATGGAGCAGCGCTACGCCAACGAGGTCGTCGGCACTAACACCCGGATGACCGACGTCGCGGCCGCGGTCGGCCGCAACCAGCTTCGTCAGCTGGATGGGTGGACCGAGCAGCGCCGGGCGAACGCCAAGTTCCTCGACGCCGGCCTGACCGGGGTCGTCATACCTCCGGTGCCGGACGGCTACAAGCACGTCTACCACCAGTACACGGTCCGCTCCCAGGAGCCGTGACGCCCTGCAGGCCAAGCTCACCGAGCGGGGCATCGGCAGCGCGATCGTACTACCCGACACCCATCCACCGGCTCAAGCCGTTCCTGGGCGAGTCCGGTGACCCGGACCCGCGCTGGGACCTGCCGGAGACGGAGAAGGCCGCCTTGGAGGCGCTCTCCCTCCCGGTGTTCCCGACGCTTGACCGCCGAGGAGCTCGACCGGGTCGTCGAGCGTGACGGGTGGAGGCGAGTGACCGCTCAAGGCCGGCCTGGTCGGCCTCGGGGCGATGGGCCGCAACCACGCCCGGATCCTCGGCCTGCTCGACGACGTCGAGTTCATCGGAGCGGCCGATGCGGTCGTTACTGACACCCGGGTGTCACACGGCGCACCGATCTTCGCCTCGGTCGACGAGCTGCTCGCGCACGACCCCGACTACGTGGTGGTGGCCTCGCCCACGGGCACGCACGAGGAGATCGGCCTCCAGCTCGCCGGAGCAGGCGTCTGCGCGCTGATCGAGAAGCCCCTCGCGCCGAGCGTCGAGGGAGCCCGCAGGCTGGTCGACGCCTTCGAGTCGCGCAGCCTGGTGGCCGGCGTCGGGCACATCGAGCGCTACAACCCGGCGCTGCAGAGCCTGCGCACGCGGCTCGCGAACGGCGACCTGGGTGAGATCTACCAGGTGGTCACCCGCCGCCAGGGACCGTTTCCGGCACGGATCGCCGACGTAGGAGTGGTCAAGGACCTGGCCACCCACGACATCGACCTCACCTCCTGGGTCACCGGGCAGGACTACGTCTCGGTCTCCGCCCGTACGTCGCGCCGCAGCGGCCGTGAGCACGAGGACATGGTCGCCGTGGTCGGCGAGCTCACCGGCGGTGCCGTGGTCAACCACCTGGTCAACTGGCTCTCGCCCGCTCAAGGAGCGCTCCACGGTCGTCACCGGGGAGAAGGGCTGCTTCGTCGCGGACACGCTCACCGCTGACCTGACCTTCTTCGCCAACGGCGTGATCACCACCGAGTGGGAGGCGCCTGCGCAACTTCCGCGGAGTCTCCGAGGGAGACGTCACCCGGTACGCGATCCCGAAGCGAGAGCCCCTGCTGGTGGAGCACGAGCGGTTCCGCGACGCCGTGCTCGGGAAGGCCACCGACATCGTGACCCTTCGTCAGGGACTGCGCACCGTCGAGGTCTCGGCCGCGGTCCTCCGCTCCGCGGTCGACGGCTCCACGGTCACGCTCTGAGGTCAGCGTGACCACCCCCGACGTCACGGTGATCGTGCCGGTCTACAACACGATGCCGTACCTGCGCGCCTGCCTGGACTCCCTGGTCGACCAGACCCTTGGCCAGGGACGGCTCCAGGCGGTCACCGTCGACGACGGCTCCACCGACGGCAGCGGCGAGCTCCTCGACGAGTACGCCGCCAGGCACCCGGGACTCTTCACCGTCGTGCACCAGGAGAACTCCGGTGGACCGGCCACCCCGTGCAACCGTGGCCTTGACCTCGCCACCGGGCGCTACGTCTTCTTCCTGGGCGCGGACGACTACCTCGGACCCGAGGCACTGGAGCGCCTGGTGACCAAGGCCGACGAATGGGGCTCGGACGTCGTCGCGGGCAAGATGGTCGGCCTCGGGGGCCGCTGGGTATCGCAGAAGCTGTACGGCGAGACGCTCGAGGACGTCCCCTTCCCCAGCACGCTGCTGGCCTCGGCGCTGTCCAACACCAAGCTCTTCCGTCGTTCGCTGATCGAGTCCCGCCACCTGCGCTACTTCGACCTGCGACCCGGCGAGGACCAGCCCTTCACCATCGAGGCGATGCTCTTCGCCCGCAAGGTCTCGGTGCTCGCGGACTACGACTACTACTTCGCGGTCAAACGCGAGGACGAGCAGAACATCACCTATACCGCGACCTGGCGGGCACGGCTGCAGGCCATGACCACGATCCTCCAGCACGTTGCCGGCCTCATCCCTGCGGGAGCCGGGCGTGACTCCATCTTCGGGCGGCACTTCGCCGGGGAGGTCGCGACGCTGCTGCGGCGAGACTTCGCAGACCTCAACGCCACCGACCAGGAGGAGCTCGTGGCCGGCGTCAACGCGCTGACCGCGGAGTTCTTGACGCCGGGGATCTCGGCGCGGCTGAAGGTGCTGGCCAGGCTCCGGTACTCGCTGGCCCGCGAGGAGGACCTGGACGGGCTGCGAGCGCTGGTGGGCGCCGAGGATGGGCCGGTACCGATCGTCGTCGAGGGTGACCGGGTCTTCCTCGCTTACGCCGGGTTTAGGGACCGCTTCGCCGACGAGGTCTATCAGGACGACGTCCGCTCGCTCAGACTGCACCACGTCGTGCAGGCGGTCGGAGCCGCGACTGTGGACTTGGAGGAGACCACGGTGGTGCTCGCGGCTCCGGCTGCCTTGAAGGGGGTGCCGACCCGGCTGGTCCTGGTCCGGGCGGTCAAGGGCGGCAGCAAGAAACCGGGGCGGCACGCGCTCGGGTCGACCAACCCCAAGCTGTCGGCCCCCGCGGAGCTCGTTGACGGGTCCGTGCGCGGTCGGTTGGACCTGACCCCGGTCCTTCCCGATGACGACGAGCCGACCCTGTGGGCGCTACGGCTGCAGTTCGACCTTCACGACACCACTTTCAGTCTCCCGGTCTCCGCCGCGTCCGACACGTCTGCTGAAATTCATCACGGGGGAAGGGTCGTCACCCTGCGCACCCAGCAGGACTCCGACGGCAGGACGCTGATCGCGATGGAGTCCCACCAACAGACTCGCGGCAAGCTGGCTCGCTGGGCACGCAGACCATGAAGGGAACGATGAGGACACAGTGGACATCTGCGTAGTCGCTCTGGGCAAGATCGGCCTTCCGCTGGCCGTGCAGTTCGCCAGCAAGGGACACCGGGTCATCGGTGCGGACATCAACCAGACCCTCGTCGACACCGTCAACCGGGGCGAGGAACCCTTCCCGGGCGAGGCAGACCTCGCGATCAAGCTGAAGGAAGCGGTAGCCGCTGGGCTGTTCACGGCGACCGCGGACACGACCGCCGCCGTAGCCTCCGCACAGGCCGTCGTCCTCGTGGTCCCGCTCTTCGTCGACGGCGAGGGAGCACCGCATTTCGAGTGGATGGACTCGGCGACGGAGGCGGTGGCCGCCGGACTCAAGCCGGGCACGCTGGTCAGCTACGAGACCACCCTGCCGGTCGGGACCACCCGGAACCGCTGGGCTGCCAAGCTCGAGGAGGGATCGGGTCTGTCGGCAGGGAAGGACTTCTCGCTCGTCTTCAGCCCTGAGCGGGTGCTGACCGGGCGGGTCTTCGACGACCTGCGCAAGTACCCCAAGCTGGTTGGGGGGATCGACGAGGCCTCGACGGCGGCCGGGATCGCCTTCTACGAGGCCGTCCTCGACTTCGACGACCGTGACGACCTCGCCCACCCCAACGGGGTCTGGGATCTGGGCTCGTGCGAGGCGTCGGAGTTCGCCAAGCTCGCCGAGACCACCTACCGCGACGTGAACATCGGGTTGGCCAACCAGTTCGCCCGGTACGCCGACCAGATCGACGTCGACGTCATGAAGGTGATCGACGCGTGCAACTCCCAGCCCTACAGCCACATCCACCGACCCGGCATCGCGGTCGGCGGCCACTGCATCCCGATCTACCCCAGGCTCTACCTGTGGAACGACCCGGCGGCCACCGTCGTACGAGCGGCCCGCGAGGCCAACGCGGGCATGCCGGCGTACTCCCTGGACCTGCTCGCCGCGGCGTACGGGCCGCTCGAGGAGGTCGGTGTGCTGGTCCTGGGCGCGGCGTACCGCGGCGCGGTGAAGGAGACCGCCTTCTCCGGGGTCTTCCCGCTCGTCGAAGGACTTCTGGAGCGAGGGGCCCAGCCCTACGTCAGTGACCCGCTCTACTCGCCGGAGGAGCTCGAGGCCCTGGGGCTGCCCGCCTATCGTGGGGAGCCCGTGACGGCCGCGGTGGTCCAGACCGACCACGCCGCGTACAAGTCCCTGAGCCCCGCCGACCTGCCCGGCGTCACCGTGCTGGTCGACGGCCGAAGGGTGACCGACGCGGCGGCCTTCGCCGGGATCAGGCGGGTCGTCATCGGGGGCTGAGCGCGCCGTCCTTCTCGTCGTAGACCTCGCCGGTCTGTGGGCAGCGCCAGGTTCCTCCGTCATCGACGAGGCGCACCCCGGCCTTGCCGACCCACCCGATCCGCTTCGCGGGGACCCCGACGACCAGCGCGTACGCCGGAACATCCCGGGTGACCACCGCTCCGGCCGCCACCAACGACCAAGGCCCGATCTTTACCGGCGCGACGCACACGGAGCGGGCCCCCAGGGAGGCCCCCTCGCCGACCTCGACCCCGACCGGAACCCAGTCGGCTCCCCGCTTGAGCCGACCCTCGGGGTCGACCGAGCGGGGGTACTGGTCGTTGGTGAGCACTGCGGCCGGGCCGACGAACACCCCGTTCCCCAAGGTGGCCGGCTCGTAGACCAGCGCGTAGTTCTGCAGCTTGCAGTTGTCGCCGATGACCACCCCGCTGCCGACGTAGGCACCGCGGCCGATGATGCAGCCGGCCCCGAGCCGGGCGTTCTCGCGGACCTGAGCCAGCTCCCAGACCGTCGTGCCGTCCCCGAGGATGGCCGAGTCGGCGACCTGGGCGGTGTCCTTGATGGTGGCGCTCATGGCGCACAGGCTAGCGGGGCGGTCGGAGACGCCGGATAGGGTCGTCCGCGTGTACGCCGCGCCGCCCAGGTACGTCGAGGGGCTGCCCCAGCCGGGGCGGGCCCTGGTGATGGGCGTGGTCAACGTGACGCCCGACTCGTTCAGCGACGGAGGCCGGTTCTTCGACACCGACAAGGCCGTCGCGCACGGCCTCGGCCTGGTCGCCCAGGGGGCTGACCTCGTCGACGTCGGCGGCGAGTCCACGCGTCCCGGGGCTCGGCGTCCGAGCGAGCAGGAGGAGCTCGACCGGGTGCTGCCGGTCATCCAGCGCCTCGCCCAGGACGGGGCCAAGGTCAGCGTGGACACCATGCGGGCCAACGTCGCCTCCGAGGCGGTCAAGGCGGGCGCCGTGCTGGTCAACGACGTCAGCGGTGGTCGGGCCGATCCGGCCATGCTGGGCACGGTCGCCGCCCTGGAGGTGCCCTATGTGCTGATGCACTGGCGGGCCCACAGCACCGAGATGGAGGCGCACACCGACTACCGCGACGTCGTTCCGGACGTGATCGCGGAGCTCGCCGAGCAGCTCGAGCTGGCCACCAAGGCCGGCATCACCCACAGCATCGCGGTCGACCCGGGGATCGGGTTCTCCAAGACAGGCGACCAGAACTGGACGATCCTGCGCGAGCTGGAGCAGTTCCACGCTCTGGGCCACCCCGTCCTGGTGGCCACCAGCCGCAAGCGCTTCCTGGGCACCCTGCTGGACGAGCGGCCACCGCTGGGACGAGAGGATGCCACCACGGCGACCACTGCTCTGGCGGCGAGCCAGGGCGCCTGGTGCATCCGGGCTCACGCCGTACGAGCCACCGCCGACGCGGTACGAGTGGCAGCACGCTGGGCAGGGGGACATCCGCAATGAAGAAGGTCGAGGACGCCAACACGGCGTTCTACCATGCGTTCGAGACCGCCGACCTGGACGCGATGCGTTCGCTGTGGCTCGAGGACCCGGACACGATCTGCGTCCACCCAGGCGCACTTCCGGTCCGCGGCTCGTCGGCGATCGACCGCTCCTGGGCGCTGATCATGGCGAACACGCCCTACATCCAGTTCTTCCTGACCGACGTCGCTGTCAGCGTCCAAGGTGACGTCGCGACCGTCACCTGCACCGAGAACGTGCTTACCGGGGACGACGACCCGGGGGTGTTCGGAGGCGCCCGCGCGGTGGCGACCAACGTCTTCCTGCGCCGGGGCGACGACTGGCGGTTGTGGGTTCACCACGCCTCCCCGGTACTGTCGGGAGGCAGCGATGGTGACTGACAACAACACAGACAGCAACCTGGACAGACTGGCCGTTCTCGGGATCGAGGCCATCGGACACCATGGTGTCTTCGACTTCGAGAAGCGCGACGGGCAGACATTTCGGGTGGACCTCGTGCTGGGGCTCAACACCAGGGCAGCGGCGGAAAGCGACCTCTTGCAGGACACCGTGGACTACGGAAGCCTCGTTGCCACGGTGAAGAACGCGATCGAGACCGACCCAGTGGATCTCCTCGAGAAGCTGGCGGCGAGAATCGCTGACTTGTGCCTCGCGGACGAGCGCGTGCAGTGGACGGAAGTCACCTTGCACAAGCCGGACGCACCCATAGAGTCGACGTTCTCGGACGTCGCACTCACGATCAGGCGGAGCCGAAGTGACTGAGACCCCCAACCCCCACATCGTGGACACGGACAGCCTCACCGGAGAGATGCACGCGATCCGACGCAGCGTGCTGTCGATCGGGTCGAACCTCGGCGAACGCAAGCAGAGCCTGCAAGGCGCCTTGGACACCCTCGCCGACACCCCCGAGGTGTGGGTCACCGGAGTCTCCCCGGTCTACCAGACCGAGCCGGTCGACGCCCCGGAGGGTTCCGAGCACTTCCTCAACGCCGTGATCCTGCTGGACACGACCCTTCCGGTGCACACCCTTCTCGAGCGCGCTCAGGCCATCGAGGATGCCTTCGGCCGCGAGCGTGGCGGAGAGCCGAACGCTCCGCGCACCCTCGACGTCGACCTGATCGTGGTCGGGGACCGTATCTGTAACGACGGGCAGCTCACCCTGCCGCATCCGCGGGCGCACGAGCGCGCGTTCGTCCTCGCGCCGTGGCACGACCTCGAGCCCGACGCCGAGATCCCTGGTCAGGGCCAGGTCAGTGTGCTGCTGGAGAAGGTCGGCCTCGACGGCGTCGTACGGCGTGACGACGTGGTGCTCGAGAGCCGGTGACCCGGGACTTCCAGCTTCCCGACGACCCGGAGGACACCCTTCCTGGTGGGGAGGACGAGCCGCAGGGAAACCTGCGTACGACGTCCCCGGGGCTGCTGGCCGGCATCTTCCTCGTCGGGCTGGTGATCGGCCGGCTGATCCGCCCCGCTGCGATCGCGCTGGAGGGGACGGCACCCAGGGTCGGCTGGCTTGCCGTTCTCGTCCTCTTCTTCGTCGCCTGCATCCTCGGGTTCGTGGCCTGGTCTACCTACCGGACCATCCACAGTCAGCAGCGCCGGCTCGAGGCGCACCAGGCCGTCAACCGGCTGGTCCTGGCCAAGGCCTGCGCGATCGCGGGGGCCCTGCTGTCCGGGGGCTACTTCGGCTATGCGCTGAGCTGGGTCGGCGCGGAGGTCGAGCTCGCCCAGGAGCGGCTCACACATGCGCTGCTAGCAGGCATCGCGGGTGGCCTGATCGTGGCCGGATCGCTGGCCCTCGAACGCGCGTGTCGAGTCAGAAACGGGCAAACCAACACCTAGCCTGACCTCATGGCAAGTACTTCCCCGAGCAAGACCCCACTTCGCCCTGCCCGCCGCCGCCAACGAAGTGTCAGAGTGACGGTCGCTGTCACCCTGCTCACGCTCGCCACGCTCGTCGTGCTTCTCGCGCTCTCCACCAAGTCGTTCAGCTGGATGGCTGGCGCCTCCGTCTTCGCGTTGGCCTGCGCCTGGGCCAGCGCCCGCATCCTCTACAACGAGCTTGCCCAGAGCCGACGTGAGAGCGCCGCCGACCGAGCTGCGCAGGCTCAGGCCTACCGCACCATGTTCTCCACTCGCGCCGAGGAGCACGCGGAGTTCACCTCGGCGATGACCGACAAGATCGCCCGGACCGACCTCGAGGTCCGCGAGCTGAGCGGCACCCTCGTGCTCGCCGAGAGGCGCGCCGCGGAGGCGGAGCAGCGGGTCAGGCGCGAGAACGAGCGGGCCGCCAGCCTGGAAGCCAGGGTCACCGCGCTCCGCGAGGAGCTGGAGGCGCGCAAGGCCGAGGAAGAGGACCAGCTCGCCGTCTGGGACGCGGCGCAGTTCCAGCTGCCCGGCATGGGCGAGGACCCGGAGACGGTCGTCGACCTGCTGGCCTGGGAAGAGCGCATCAGCGCCGAGACGACCCCAGCGAAGGCCGACAAGAAGCACGCCTGACCAACCTGGTCGGCTCCCCTGAGAGACTGCGGTCATGAGTCGCCTGCCCAAACCGCTGCTGCGCGCGGGCGGCCGGCTCCGTGACCGGACCCCGGTCTCGGTGGTCGTGCTGGTCACCGACGACAACTCGATCTTCCTGCCCGAGTGCGTCGCGTCACTGGCCGCCCAGGTCCGGAGGCCGACCCAGATCCGTCTGGTGGTGACCGGCTCCGGCCGGGACACCGCCACCCTGGTAGCCGCGCAAGCGGCCAGCTGGCGGGTGGCGGTTCTCGAGCTCCCAGGAGCCAGCGACGCGACGGCCTTCAACGAGGGCGTCGCCGCCACCCACCGGGACTTCGTCCTGCTCCTCACCGCCGGGGACCGGCTCACCCCGGACGCGATCCACCGGCTGCTGGCGAGCGAGGCCGACGTGGCCGGGGGCGAAGGTGCGGTGCCCTCCCACCCGGTGCTCTACCGCCGGACGTTCTGGGAGACGGCCAAGCTCGAGGTCCCTCACGGCCCCTGGTCGACCTTCCAGCCGCAGGCGGACGCTGTCCTGCTCGGTGGCTCGGCTGCCCGCGAGCTCAGCCCGCTGACCCTGGGCCCGACGCGCGGAACCGGTCTCGGCTTCGCCAGCCTTCCCGTCCTCGCGCCGTCGGTGGAGGGCTGGGTCGATGCCGTCCGCTGGGCCCGAGGCATCAAGGGGTTCGACCAGTGGGTGCTGCACCACGAGGTGCCCCGCTTCCTGACCGATGCGGAGCGCTGCACCCCACGTCAGTGGCAGGCCCTCTCCGGCCTGGTCAGGGACCTCGCGCATCATCTCGCCGAGCTGCCGGTCGAACCGCGCGTCCAGGCCTACCTGGCCTCCGAGGACCGGCAGGAGGACCTGGCCCGCTTCAACGCCGCCCGGTGGCAGGAGCCCGACTTCGCCGTGCGGGTCGAGGCCGGCCGTTGCTACGCCGTGCTTCCGGTCGACGACGTACCGGCCGAGATCCTGCGAACGACACGTCCCGCGCCCCGGGTTCACCGCAACGAGCAGCTACTCCTCCAGCAGTGGTACGCCGAAGCCGAGCAGGTGGTCGACAGCACACTGGTCTACTTCCAGAGCTACCAGGGCGCGGTCACCGACAGTCCGCTGGCCATCCACGAGGAGCTGCGCCGGAGCAGGCCGGACCTGCGCACGGTGTGGGCTGTGGCCACCGAGGACACCGTGGCGCCACCCGGCGCGGAGCCGGTCCTACTGCGGAGCCGGGAGTGGTACGCCGCCCTGGCCAGCGCCGGCCACATCGTCACCAACGCCGACCTGGAGAGGTGGTTTACCAAGCGACCGGGTCAACGGGTGCTGCAGACGTTCCACGGGTACCCGTCCAAGGCCATGGGGATCGCCGCCTGGGTCGGCAAGGGGTTCACCCCGCTCCGGATCGAGCGCCTGCTGCGCCGTACGTCGGGGACGTGGGACCTGTTGCTCACCCCGTCGCCGGAGATGGACGTCCACTACCGGGAGCAGTACCGCTACCAGGGCGAGATCCTCGCCGCCGGCCTCCCACGTGACGACGTGCTCGTCGGGCCCGAGGCCGGCACGCTCCGGGACAAGGCCCGCAGGACCCTCGGCCTCGGCGACCGCATCGCGGTGCTCTACGCGCCGACGTGGCGCGACGACCTGGCCACCAACTTCCGGGCTGCCCCGATGGGGAGCGTCTTCGACCCCGAACGTGCCGCCGAGGCGCTCGGCCCGCGGTACGTGATCCTGCTGCGCGGCCACCGCTTCCATCGCCACCGCCCCACGCTGTCGGACCGGGTGGTCGACGTCACCGACCACCCGGAGGTCAACGACCTGCTGCTGGCCGCCGACGCGGCAGTGCTCGACTACTCGAGCCTCCGGTTCGACTTCTCGCTGACCGGACGGCCGATGGTCTTCCTGGTGCCCGACCTGGACCGGTACGCCGGGACCTCACGTGGCTTCCTCTACGACTTCCGGAGCACGGCACCCGGGCCGTTGGTCAGCGACACCGACGAGGTGGTCGCTGCGCTGAGGGACCTCCCTGCCCTGGCGGCCGCCTACCGCGCCGACTACCAGCGCTTCCACGAGGAGTTCAACCGGTTGCAGGACGGCCACGCCGCGCAGCGCGTTGTCGCCGCGTTCTTCCCTCCGGCGGGTCGCCGGTAGCATTCGCCCGGTGAACGCCCGACCCAGCCGCGCCCGGCAACAGCTTGCGGGGCTGGCTCGACGCTCCGGGCGCCGGGTGAAGCACGGGCGGGTCGGCCGCCGGCTGATTCGGCCGACGGTGAGCGTGATCGTGCCGTTCTACAACGTCGAGGACTACCTCGCCGAGTGCCTGGACAGCATTCTGGGACAGGGCTTCACCGACTTCGAGATCGTGCTCGTCGACGACGGCTCACCGGACAGGTCACGAGCCATTGCCCAGGAGTACGTCGCCAAGGACCACCGGGTCCGGCTGCTGACCCGCCCCAACGGCGGTCTGGGCGCAGCCCGCAACACCGGCGTACGAGCCGCCCGCGGAAAGTTCCTTACCTTCGTCGACTCCGACGACATGCTCGCCTCGCATGCCCTGGGAAGCCTGGTCGGCACCGCGCGGTCGACCGGGTCTGACATCGTGGTCGGCTCGGTGCGCAGGTTCGACGCCGAGCGCTCCTGGCGACCCGCGTGGGTCGAGTCGGTGCAGACCCGGCGCCGTACCTCCATCGGGCTGGCCGAGTTCCCGGCATTGCTGCGCAACCTCTACACCTGGAACAAGCTCTTCCGGAAGGACTTCTGGGACGCCCAGGACCTCTGGTTCCGCGAGGGCGTCCACTACGAGGACCAGCCGATCATCACCCAGCTCTACAACCGTGCCCGGTCGATCGACGTCATCCCGGAGGTCGTCTACAAGTACCGGGCGCGCGAGGACCGCAGCTCGATCAGCCAGCAGACCGCCTCGCTGAAGGACCTGAGGTCACGGCTCACGGCCTTCGAGCTGACCCGGGACGCCCTGGTCCGCGAGGCCCCGGAGGAGATCTACCACGCCTGGCTGCAGACACTCTTCGACTCGCACTTCCACTGGTACCTGATGTCGCCCGGAACCGCCGACGACGTCTACTGGGACGAGATCCGGCGGACCGTGGTCGAGCTCCTGGAAGGCGCTCCACAGGAGCTGTGGGACAGGACCCCGCCACTGCGGCGGGTGGTGCTCGCCCTCACCCGGCTCGGTCGCCGTGCGGACGTGCAACGGCTCGCCGAGATCGAGACAGCCCGCACCGAGGGAAGTGACGACTGGCCCGCCACCGCCACTGCGGACGGCGTACTGGTCCAGCTTCCGCTCTTCGGTGACCCCGAGCTCGACGACAGCCTCTTCCTGCTCAGGCCCGACCAGCTGAAGGTCTCGCACCAGATCGAGCATCTGGAGTGGGTGAGCGAGGGTGACCGGCTCTCCTGCGTGCTGGCCGGCTGGGCCTACCTGCGCAAGATCGACCTCAGCGGGACGGAGTCGCACGTCGAGCTGGTGGTGCGCGGGGTCCGATCCGGAGCCGAGCACGTCTTCGCGTCGAACGGCCGTCCCTCGCCGTCGTTCCAGCAGCCGTTGGAGGACGCGTCCTGCGACTACGCGCCGGGGACGTTCACCGCCCGGGTCGAGGTCAGTGACCTCGTGGAGAGCGACGCCAACGAGACCTGGGACGTCTTCGTCCGGGTCAGCGCCGCAGGCTTTACCGTCACCCAGCCGGTCACCAGGCTGATCAGGATGGGACAGGCCGGCGGCATCCAGGCGGGCCGTCTCGCGACCGGGGACCGGGTCGCCGTCGAGTGGCGGCACTTCGAGCCCATGCAGCTGCGGGTGATCCCGTTCGAGGTCGAGGTGGCTGACGTCTCGCTGGAGGGCCGCAGGCTGAGCGGCAGGCTCGCCGGGCCCCGCGCCGCAGAGGTGGAACGAGTCGTGGCCAGCGCCGGACCGGTGCGCGTGGCGGGGCGGGTCAAGGCGGGCTTCTTCGAGCTCCGGTTGCCGGAGGCGGCGAGGCTTCCTGCCACCTGGGGCGTCTCCGCGAGGTTCCTCGACGACCGACCCACCGGCCTGGTCAGCGATACCGAGGTCGTCACGCCCACGATGTTGCTCCAGCCGGACCGGCTCGGTGAGCTGTCCGTCACCGAGTGGAGTGTCGGGGCCGTGGCCGACAGCGTCTCGCTCGACGGGGAGCGCCTGGTGGTCGTTGGGCGGGTCTTCGGCAGCCGGGTCGAGGAGGTCTGCCTGACCAGCCGCAACAAGAAGGCCCGGGCGTACGGCGAGCAGGTGCCGGCCGCTGCGGGGGAGTTCACCGCGGAGCTGCCGCTGACGTCGGCCAACTACCGGTTCGGCCAGCTCCCGCTGCCGATCGGTGAGCACGACCTCGGCGTGCTGGTCCGGGTACGCGGCTCCGACGACCCTGTCGAGGTCCCGTTGCAGCTGGGTCCCCGGGTGTCGGCGGTACTGCCGGTGAAGGTGCTGACCGACCACCTCGAGGGGCGCGTGGTGCGCGGCCCCGAGGGCGGCGTACGGCTGGTGCTGCTGCGGCCGATCGGGGAGGCAGCCCCGCGGTACGCCCAGAACCAGCTCAAGCTGGCGCCGCCCCAGAGCGGCCTGACCCACGGCATCCTCTTCCGCTCCTACTTCGGCGAGAAGGCCACCGACAACGGCACCTCGATCCAGGCCGAGCTGAAGCGACGTGGCTCCGACCTGCCCTGTTACTGGGCTGTGCACGACCACTCCGTGGTGGTGCCCGAGGGCGGGATCCCGGTCGTGGTGAACAGCCGGCAGTGGTTCGAGCTGGTCTCCTCGGTGAAGTACTACGTCGACAACATGTACCAGCCGGAGTACCTGCGCAAGCAGCCCGGTCAGGTGCTCGTCGAGACCTTCCACGGCTACCCCTTCAAGCAGATGGGGCACCCGCACTGGCGCAACCTCGGCTTCTCGCAGGCCAAGATCGACTCCTACGACGCGCGGGCCCGCGAGTGGGACTACCTGGTCTCTCCGGCCCGCTACGCGACGCCACTGCTGACCCGCGACTTCGCCTACGACGGCGAGGTGCTGGAGATCGGCTACCCGCGCAACGACGTACTCTCCTCGCCGGAGGCCGACTCGCTCCGCGCGACGGTACGGCGGTCGCTGGGCATCGCCGAGCACCAGACCGCAGTGCTCTACGCGCCGACCTTCCGGGACTACCTGTCGGTGGACGACATGCGCGCCGACATGGTCGACTTCTTCGACTTCGGCCAAGCCCACGCGGCCCTGGGCGACGACTTCGTGCTGCTGGTGCGGGGCCATGCCTTCAATGCACGCAAGAGCTCGCGCGTCGCGGTCCCCGGCGTGGTCGAGGTGACCGACTACCCCGAGGTGTCCGACCTCTACCTCGCCTCCGATGCCGCGATCGTGGACTACTCGTCGCTGCGCTTCGACTACGGCGTCACCGGCAAGCCGATGATCTTCCACGTACCGGACCTGCAGCGCTACAAGGACACCCGCGGCTGGCTCTTCGACTTCGAGCCGACCGCTCCCGGCCCACTGCTCGACAGCACGGCGGAGGTCGTGGCGGCCCTGCAGGACCTTGCCGGCGTACGGGTCAAGCACCAGGCGGAGTACGACGCCTTCCGCGCCGACTTCCTCGACCTCGACGACGGCCGGGCCGGGGAGCGCTTCGTGGACGCCGTCATCGTCCCGAGGGGCGACGCATGACAGATAGGGTCACCGCATGACCGGCGTCCTCGTACTGATCACCGGCACCGGGCGTAGTGGCACGAGCACCATGTCGGGCACGCTGCATCACCTCGGGCTCTACGTGCCCGGGCCCTACCTCGGTGCGAACGACTCCAACCCCAAGGGCTTCTTCGAGTCCAGCTGGGCGGTGAAGTACCACAACCGGCTCACCGAGCGCGCCGGGATCAACATCTTCGACAGCCGGCCGAACGCCTTCGAGCGTGCCCAGAAGGCGATCACGCCCGCCTCGCGGGCGAAGCTGGAGAAGTTCCTCGCCGAGCACGCCGCCCAGGACGACCAGGTGGTCGTCAAGGACCCGCGCACGGTGTGGGTGCAGAAGCTGTGGCGGGAGGCAGGCGCTGCCGTAGGACTGGACATCCGCTACATCTCGATGCTGCGGCACCCGGCGGAGGTGGTGGGCAGCCGGACGACCTACTACTCGGGATCGGAGATCGGGCCCGCCAAGCGCCGTCGCTACGAGATCTTCAACGTGGCGCGCTGGATCAACAACTCGATCATCAGCGAGCGTGAGACGCGTGGCCACCCGCGCGCCTTCGTGCGCTACACCGACCTGCTCGACGACTGGCGCCCGGTGGCGGCCCGGCTGCGCGACGAGCTGGGACTTCGCTTCAACACCGACTTGAGCCCGGACCAGCACCACGAGGTCGACGACTTCATCGATCCCGGGCTCCGCCGCCACGCGGTCACCTGGGCGGACCTCGACGTACCGACGTACCTGCGCGAGCTCGCCCAGGAGGTCTGGGATGTGTTGCAGGTGCTGGCCACGGCCCCGTCCGGTGAGGACTCGGCCGCCTCGGCTCTGATGGACGAGCTGTCCGAGCGCTTCGTCAGGGTGCTCGCCGACGCCGACGCGATCAACCACGATGCGGGCCTCGAAGCGGTCAGCACCGCACGTCAGGAGACCGCGGCAGAGGTTCGTGCCGAGCTCGAGGAGGCGCGGGCGACCGCGAGCCTCGACGAGCTGCCGGTCGGCCAGGTGGGTGGCAGGGACCTGCTCAAGGTCATCGCCCGACGGGCGAAAAGAAAGCTGCGTCGCTGAGCCGGGTCAGAACTCGAACGGGTCGTCCTTGCGTACGTCGATGACATGCCCGGTCTGGCCAGAGAGCAGGATGTCCAGCGACGCCCGAGCCACCGCCATCGACTCCAGCAGGCTGCCCTCCGGTTCCTCCCCGAAGGCCTTGGTCCGCATCGGCGTCGCGGTGCGCTCGGGGTTCACGCAGTTGACCCGTACGCCGTCACCGGCCCACTCGTCGGCCAGCGCCTGGGTCAAATTCACCACCGCCGCCTTGGCCGAGGAGTAGAGGCTGTAGCCACCCCTGCCCCGGGTGTACGAGCTCGAGGTGAAGAGCAGCAGCGAGCCCCTCGTCTTGGCCAGGTGCGGGAAGAACGTCTGGGCGACGAAGATCGGCGCGAGGTAGTTGATGTCGGTCGCCGCGTAGATGGTCTCCTCGGAGGTCTCCAGCAGCGACCCCCGCGGGAGGATGCCGGCGGTGTTGACCACGAAGTCGACCTGGCCGGCCTTCTCCAGCACCTGACGGGCGGCCTCGGCGATGTCGGCCCGCTTGCCGACGTCGGTCTCGGTGGTCGAGCGGCTGAACGTGAAGACGTTCGCGCCGTACTGCTGGGCGAGCTCGGCAATGTCGGAGCCGATGCCGTACGAGCCGCCGAAGACGACCATGGTCCGGTCCTGCAGCAGGCTGCGGTAGTCCTCGTCCGTGCCGGCCTCGGGCAGGTCGCTGCCGGTCAGCTGGAACAGCTTGTCGGCGAGGTAGACGTCGATCGGCTCGGTGACCTTCATGTTCCGCTCGTCACCGTGGACCACGAAGATGGGCACCTGGGGGAGGTAGCGCAGCACCACGGTGCAGTCGTCGGTCGCCACGAAGTCCGGGTCCTGGCCGGCGTACACGTAGGCCTGCTTGATCACCGACGCCTTGAACGCCTGCGGGGTCTGCCCGCGGCGCAGCGCAGCGCGCGGAGGGATCTCGCGGATCGTGTCCTCGGGGGTCACCTCGATGATCGTGTCGGCGCTCGGGATCGCGACATCCACTGCCTGGTGCTGCTGCAGCGCCTCGAAGCACTCGGCGATGATCCGGGGCGTGACCAGCGGCCGGACCGCATCGTGGAACAGCACGTTGCACTCCACGTCCCCGAGCCGCTCCAGGGCCCGCAGCGTGGTGCCGTTGCGGGTCTCGGCCCCCTCGAGGATGTCGACCACCTTGGCGTACCCGCCGCGTCGTACGATCTCGCGCACGGCGTCGAGGTGGCCAGGCGCCATCATGATGATGACCTCGTCGACCATCGGGTGGTGGTTCAGCGCGGACAGCGTGTGCTCGAGGATCGTCTTGCCCGCGATCTTGATGAGCTGTTTGGGGATGTCCAGGCCGATGCGGGCGCCGACCCCCCCGGCGAGGAGGACAGCAACGTTCTTCATCGGTGCATCAGCCATGGGGAGATGTTCTCAGATCGGCCCGGGGCACCCGCCCACGCGGTGACTGCTCAGATCGCTGCTGACCCTTCACCGGTGCGGTGCAGTCACTTGTCGACGTCGCCGACGACGAAGAACATCGAGCCCAGGATCGCGACCATGTCGGCCACTACACAGCCGTGCAGCATCTCGGGGAGGACCGCGATGTTGTTGAAGCTGGCGCTGCGCAGCTTCATCCGCCACGGGGTCTTCTCCCCGCGGGAGACCAGGTAGTAGCCGTTGATGCCCAGCGGGTTCTCGGTCCAGGCGTACGTCGCCCCCTCGGGTGCCTTGAGGATCTTGGGCAGCCGGACGTTGATCGGGCCCTGCTCGAGCGAGCGCAGTTGCGTGATGCAGGCCTGGGCCAGGTCCAGCGACACCTTGGCCTGGTCCAGGAGCAGCCCGAAGCGGGAGTACGCGTCGCCGTCCTGACGGGTGGTCACCCGCAGGACGTCGGAGAGCTGGCCGTAGGCCAGGTAGGGCTCGTCGCGCCTGAGGTCGAAGTCGACACCGGAGGCCCGGGCGATGGGGCCGCTGACGCCGTAGGAGTCGATCAGGGAGCGGGAGAGCACGCCCACCCCCTTGGTCCGAGCCTTGAAGATCTCGTTGCCGAAGATGAGGTCCTCGATCTGCGGCAGGCGCTTGCGTACGGCGCGCACCGCCGCCTCGGCACGGTCGAGCCAGCCGGCGGGCATGTCCTCCTTGAGGCCGCCCACCCGGTTGAACATGTAGTGCATCCGCCCGCCGGAGAGCTCCTCCATCACTTGCTGGAGCGTCTCCCGCTCCCGGAACGCGTAGAAGATCGGCGTGATGGCGCCCAGCTCGATGGGGTAGGAGCCCATGAACATCAGGTGGTTGAGCACCCGGTTCAGCTCGGCCATCAGGGTGCGCGTCCAGGTGGCGCGGACCGGGACCTCCATGCCGAGCATCCGCTCGACCGCCAGGACCACGCCGAGCTCGTTGGAGAACGCTGAAAGCCAGTCGTGCCGGTTGGCCAGCACGATGATCTGGCGGTAGTCGCGGACCTCGAAGAGCTTCTCCACGCCGCGGTGCATGTAGCCGACGATCGGCTCGCAGTTGACGATCCGCTCGCCGTCGAGGGTGAGCTGCAGTCGCAGGACGCCATGTGTGGCGGGGTGTTGCGGCCCGATGTTCAAGACCATGTCCTGGGTGGCCATCCCGGGGGTGCCGCCTCGGTCGTGCGTGAAGCCGGCTGCTCCGGCTCCCATTCCTACGACGATGTGCTCGGTCACCCGGCCATCTTCGCACCAAGGGCGACCGGACGCCGAGGAACCGGGCTGCGCCAGGATCAGTCCCGGTTCTGGCGGCCCGAAACGCCCGCTGGGACGTCCTTTCCCCGGTGTTAGGGTCATGCCGTGCCTGATGATCTCCGTGTGCCTGAGGCGACGCGTCTGGTCCACATCGGACCGCACAAGACCGGCAGTACGGCGATCCAGGTGTCGCTGTTCCAGGCGCGAGCGGCCCTGGCCGAGCACGGCGTCTACTACCCCGGGAAGGCGCGGCGGCGCCGTGGAGCCAGCGAGCAGCTCTTCCGGGCAGCCAAGAACGACCGACTAGACGGACCGCTCAAGCACTGGGACGCCCTGGCGGCAGAGGTCGCGGCAGCCGGGGACCAACGCGTCTGCGTCAGTGACGAGCTCTTCGGCAAAGCGCCCCGCGAGACCGTCGCCAAGATCGTCAGTGACCTCGGCGGCGAGCGAGCGCACATCGTCGCGGTCGCACGGCCGCTGCACAGCTACCTTCCGTCGCAGTGGCAGGAACGGGTCAAGGCCGGGCGCGGCGAGACCTTCGACGAGTGGATGCAGATCGTGCTCGGCGACAGCACCCGGCACTTCGAGAAGACCAACGTCTGGCACGCCCACGACACCAAGGCCCTGGTCGACCGTTGGCTGGAGTTCGTCGACCCGGAGCGCTTCACGCTGGTAGTGGCCAACGAGTCCGACCGCACCCAGCTTCCGCGGGTCTTCGAGACGCTGCTCGGCCTCCCGACCGGGCTGCTGGAGCTGGTGCCTGACCGCTCCAACCAGAGCCTCGTGCTGGCCGAGGTGGAGCTGATCCGGGCGGTCAACGAGCGGCTGCGCGCCGAGGGCGTCCCGGTGAGCGAGTACCAGTCCTGGCTCAAGCACGCGATCCGAGCCGCTGGCGAGTACGACGGCCCCCGGACCGGACCCCGCAAGCCCGCGATGCCCGCCTGGGCCGTTGCCCCGGTCGAGGAGCTCAGCGCGGCCCGGGTCGAGACGGTGAAGGCGCTACCGGTGCGGGTCGTCGGCGACCCCGAGTGGTTGCGGGGCAGGCCCAAGGCCGATCAGGAGGCGGACGAGGCCGAGCTCAACGTCTCCGCGGCGCTAGCCGGCGACGCGGTCGCTCGCGTGGTCGCGGCCGCTCTTCGGGGCCAGCGCGCCTAGGCACGTTTCCTGGCGTGGCACGATCGTCGCTGTGGACGACCTCTTCGCACCTCCGGGCAACGACTGGCAGCCCGTCTCTCCCAAGCTCGCGGACCAGCGACACCTGATCCTGCTGGCCAGCGGCCTGGTGGTCACCGCGGTCGGAGTGGTCCTGCTGCTGGTTCTGCTGCCGGCCGAGGCCGTGGCGGCCTGGCTCGTTCTCGCTTCCGGCGTACTGACCTGGGCCTGGTTCCTGGTCGGTCGCAGCGCTCGCTCCTGGGGGTACGCCGAGCGCGAGGAGGACCTCTACATCAAGCACGGCGTGATGTTCCGGCAGATGGTGTCGGTGCCCTACGGCCGGATGCAGTACGTCGACGTGCAGGCAGGTCCGCTCGACCAGCTCTTCAGCATCGCCACCGTCCGCCTGCACACCGCCTCCCCGGGTACGTCGGCCTACATCCCCGGCCTCACCCCGAGCGAGGCCGCCCGCCTGCGCGACCGACTCACCTCGCTCGGTGAGACGCAGGCAGCCGGGCTGTGACCGGTTCTGAGCGGAGCTTCAAGCGACTCTCACCTCTGACCCCACTGGTCCGGGGGTCGATCTTCTTCGTCGCCGTCCTCGGTGGTACCTGGCGCGACCTGAACCGTGGGCACGTGGGTCCGCTGGCGCTGGTGTTGCTCGCCGTCCTGGTCGTCGGACTCGGCTACGGCTTCGCCTCCTGGTTGCTCACCAAGTACTGGATCGAGGGTGACGAGCTCCGGGTGGACAGCGGGGTGATCTCCCGGCAGTCGCGGCGGATCCGGGTCGACCGCCTGCAAGGCGTCGACATCGTGCAGCCCTTCGTGGCCCGCCTGTTCGGGCTCGCCGAGCTGAAGATGGACGTCGCGGGAGGCGGCAAGGCCGAGGGGTCGCTCGCCTTCCTGCCCCTGGGCGAGGCCCAGGAGCTCAAGGAGGTCCTGCTGGCTCGCCGGGACGCGGCCCAGGGTCGGAGCCAGGGTCCGTCCCAGGGTCCGTCCCAGGGTCCGCTCCAGGGTCCGTCCCAGGGTTCGCTCCAGGGCCCGACCCAGGGTTCGCTCCAGAACCTGGGCGGTAGTCCGCCGGATTCGGACAGCGCGACACGAGCACGACCGCCCTACCCGGAGCGCGTCCTGGCCACGCTCGACCTGCGGATGCTCGTCGGGTCGCTGGTGCTCTCGGCGGAGTTCGTCGGCCTGGTGCTGTCGGGCCTGGCTCTGGTCCTGCTCGGGCTGCTGGCGGCCTCCCTCGCTCCGGCCACCGGCTTCGTCCCTCTCGTGGGCGGGCTGGCCCTGGTCGTGGGTCGCAAGCTCGCGGGGTTCTACCGGTTCACCGTGACCGACACTGCCGCCGGGCTCCAGGTACGTCGTGGGCTCCTCGAGCTGAGCTCCCAGACCATCGCTTTAAGCCGGGTCCAGGGCGTCGTCCTCAGCGAGCCGCTGCTGTGGCGGCCGTTGGGCTGGGCCAGGCTCGACGTCTCGCTCGCCGGCGCGGGCTCAGGTGGTGACGAGAACGACAAGCTGCTCTCCTCGACCGTGCTGCCTGTCGGCGCGCGGGCCGAGGTGGTCGCCCTGGCCCGCCACGTGCTGCGTGGCCTGAACCTGGACGACGTCCCGCTGACGCCTCCGCCCGCGCGGTCCGCCTGGCTGGCTCCGATCAGCAGGCGCTTCATGGCAGCGGGGCTCGACGGATCGCTCGTGGTCAGCCGACGCGGCTGGTTCCAGCGCAGAACGATGGCGGTCCCGCACCGCCGGGTCCAGTCCCTGCGACTTCGGCAGGGCCCCCTGCAGCGACGCCTGGGCCTGGTCGACCTGTACGTCGACAGCCCGCCAGGGCCGGTCCAGGTGCGCTTCCTGCTCCGCGAGGCCGCCAGCGGCCGGCCGCTGCTGGAAGAGGTCGCAGACCTCTCACGCAGCGCCAGGGCAGGCATCACCGGTGGATAGCGGGGCCCGCCCCGGATCGTGTTAGCGTCTCCGGCGTGCCAGCAGGGTCGAAGAGTCGAAGTGTCCGTATGGAGGCACGCCGCTACGGGGCGGCTGCCAAGCGGAGGTTGAGCCGCTCCACCGAGAAGACCCAGTCTGGCGACGGCTGCGCCGTGTGCGGTGGTCCGAGGTCCGCGTACGAGTCGATCACCTTCCACACCAAGCCCGAGCTGGTCCGCAGTGTCTCGCGGTGCACGCAGGGCTGCGGCTACATCGCCATCGAGGAGCTGTCCCAGGACCGTTACCGGGGCAAGACCAGCATGGACCAGCTGCCCGGCGGCGGAAGCCGCATCGGCACCGAGGACCGGCCTGGCCGGGAGTTCCTGATGGCCCGGATGGCGATCGACATCTTGCGCCGTACCGACCTCGAGGTGCTCGTCTACGGCATCGGTCGCAGCCTCGACAACCTACACATCGCCGCGATGCACCGGGTGACCAACGTCGCGATCGGCGACATCATGAAGATCCGTGACGACGCCGAGTTCCACGACGCCAACAAGCCGGCCAGCAGGACCTTCCCGGTGGTCATCGCCAGCGAGGTCATCGAGCACTTCCGCAACCCTCACGAGGACTTCGCCAAGCTGTTCCAGTTCGTCTCCAAGGACGGGATCCTGGTCTGCGGGACGAACATCTACGGCGGCGGGGACCTGACCAAGGACCGTTACCCGTTCTGGCCCGACCACACCTCGTACTACACCCCCGAGGCCCTGCTCGAAGTCGCCAAGAGCAACGGCTTCTACCTCGACTTCCGGTCTCCGAAGCTGGCAGGCGACAAGGGCCGCAAGCGCTACGTGATCTTCACCAAGTCCCCGCAGGTGCTGCAGAACGTCTCGCTGTACTTCGGGAAGACCGCGGTCGCACCCTCGGACTGACCTACCAGGAACAGCCGCGCTGGGTCACGACCCAGTGGAAGTCGCCCAGCCCACCACCGGCCAGCAGCTCGGCTGCCTCGCCGGCCTCCGCGAGCGCTCGCACGTAGCCCTCCGGGTCGCTCGTGGCCAGGCCCAGGTCGGGCCGCGCCGCACTCAGCCCCAGGCCGCGCAGCACGGCCGCCTGCGAGCGGACCTCCCCGCCGGCTGCCGCCGCCACTGCGTCCACGGCGACATGGGCAGTGACGTCCCGCGAGCCGTCGGGGAGTACGTCGACCTCGCGGCCGCCGAGATAGGAGCGGAGCGAACCGAACGGTGGCCGGTCGGCCCGGGTGTGGCCGTAGTCGACCGCGATGGCTATGCCGGTCGTCAGTCGTGCGACCACGTCGGCCCAAGCACGGTCGCGCGTGGTGCCGACCTCAGCCCGGGTTCCGGGCTCGGTCAGCGGCCACCAGTCGTCGCACCAGGCCTTGAGCGAGGCGGGCACCGAGGAGTCGGTGATCCTGGCGCCGAGCGACTCCGTCGCGGTGTCGTCCACGTGGACCACCCGCACGGTGCCGTCGTCGGCCGCCTCGACGACATGGCAGGGGATGTTGTCCAACCACTCGTTGGCGAAGATGAGGCCCTCCACCTCGGTGGGCAGAACCGGCGACCAGGCGATGGCGTCCGGCAGGTCGTCAGGCCGCGCGGCGACCTCGACCCCGAGGAGGGTGAGCCCGGGATCCAGCGCATGCAGCTGACGCACCAGTTCGCCGCGGCCCGAGCCGATATCGACGACGGTGTCCAGGCCGGTGTCGTGACACAGCCGCAGCAGGGCGCGTGCCAGTAGCGGCGATGCGTGCACCGACGTACGGAAGTGGTCGGCCGGAGACTCACGGCGGAAGAACCCCTGCTCGCCGTAGAGCGCTGCGTCCCAGGCCCGCTTCCACGTCGGTGCTGTCGTCGGCGGGGGTATCGCCGGCATTCCGAGGGAGGTCTGGGACATGCGACCAGGCTAGTGCGCCTCACCAGCACCGCTGAGGCACTCCAGCCCCGCTGTGACTCAGCCCACCTGGGCGGTTCCTTTCCAACCGGTGTTTCGCGCCCGTAACCTGGGGTGGTCCAGCAAGTAGTCCGGTACCCGTCTTCGGGACTGGAACGAAAGGCAGTGACTGAGATGACCTCCATCGGGGTTGTCGGCGCCGGCAGGGTCGGCGCCGTCCTGGCGGCAGCGCTTCGCTCCGCGGGCCACGAGATCGTGGCTGCTGCAGGCGACTCGGACGCCTCCCACGCTCGAATCGCGACCCTCCTCCCCGGCGTTCCCGGTGCCAAGCCGACCGCAGTGGCCCGCGCGTGTGACCTGCTGCTGCTGACCGTCCCCGACGACATGCTCGACAACGTCGTGACCCAGCTGGCCGCGGCCGGCGCACTGCACGAGGGCCAGTACGTCGTCCACACGTCGGGCCGGCACGGTCTCGCCGTCCTGGAACCCGCCCGGGTCGTCGGCGCCCGCGTCATCGCGTTGCACCCGGCGATGACCTTCACCGGCACCGAGCTCGACCTCCCGCGGCTCGCTGGCTGCGCCTTCGGAGTCACCGCGGAGCGGCCCGAGGCGATTGCCCTCGCCGAGACCCTGGTCTCGGACCTGCGTGGGCAGATCGTCTGGGTCCCCGAGGACAAGCGGACCCTGTACCACGCCGGCCTGGCGCACGGCGCGAACCACCTGGTCACCCTGGTCGCCGAGGCGATGGAGCTGCTGCGCGCCTCAGGAGCCGAGGACCCGGCGCTGACCCTGCGACCCCTGCTCGCCGCCGCCCTGGACAACGCGCTGACCTTCGGCGACCTGGCTTTGACCGGGCCGATCGTCCGCGGCGACGTCGAGACCGTCCGTGCCCACCTGCGAGAGATCGCCGCCAGCTCGCCCGACACGCTGCCGTCGTACGTCGCGATGGCGCGGGCCACGGCGAACCGCGCCGTCCTCGACGGACGGCTGATGCCGATCCGCGCCGCCAAGCTGATCGGCATCCTCAACGATGCAAGGGTTGCCGTCCGGTGACCGCACCCGTCGTCGCGAACACTCGGGCCGAGCTCGCCGGGGCCCTCAAGGCCGTCCGCGAGCGCGGTGGCCGGGTCGGCTTCGTGCCCACCATGGGAGCGCTTCACGAGGGGCACGCCTCCTTGATGCGTGCCGCCCGCGCGGCCGACGTGGACGCGGTCGTGGTGAGCATCTTCGTGAACCCGACGCAGTTCGCTCCGGGCGAGGACCTCGACCGCTACCCCCGCGCCTTCGAGGCCGACCTCGCGCTCTGCGGCGAGAACGGGGTCGATGTGGTCTTCGCCCCCGGCGTCGACGAGGTGTACCCAGGCGGCGAGCCTCAGGTCAGTGTCGACCCTGGGCCGCTGGCAGCCGTTCTGGAGGGAGTCAGCCGCCCCACCCATTTCCGGGGTGTGCTGACCGTGGTCAGCAAGCTGTTCGGGCTCGTCCAGCCCGATGTCGCGGTCTTCGGCGAGAAGGACTACCAGCAGCTCGCGCTGATCCGGCGGATGGTCTCCGACCTCTGCCTGGACGTGGAGATCCGCGGGTCCGAGACGGTCCGCGACAGTGACGGCCTGGCGATGTCGACCCGCAACCGCTACCTCAGCGACCAGGAGCGACACCTGGCGCTGGCTCTCAGCGGCGCGCTTCGTGCCGGCTCGGCAGCCGCAGCGCAGGGTCCGGCCGCCGTACTCGAGGCCGCGCGCCGCGTGCTCGACGGCTCCGAGGCTGTCGACGTGGACTACCTGGAGCTCGTCTCTCCGGACCTCGGCCAGGCGCCGGCGTACGGCGAGGCACGGCTGCTCGTCGCAGCCAAGGTCGGGACCACCCGGCTGATCGACAACATCGGCCTCGAGCTCGCTGGAGCCGGGGACCACAACACCGCAGGGAGCAACTGATGCTGCGCACGATGATGAAGAGCAAGATCCACCGGGCGACCGTGACCCAGGCCGACCTGCACTACGTGGGGTCGGTGACCGTCGACGAGGACCTCCTCGACGCGGCCGACCTGCTCGAAGGCGAGCTCGTGCACATCGTCGACGTCACCAATGGCGCCAGGCTCGAGACCTACACCATCGCCGGCCCCCGCGGCAGCGGAGTCATCGGCATCAACGGGGCTGCGGCTCGGCTCGTCCACCCTGGCGACATCGTGATCCTGATCGGCTACGGACAGATGGAGACGGCCGAGGCGACCCAGTTCCGGCCGAGCGTCGTCTTCGTCGACTCGGAGAACAAGGTCACGGGCACCGGGCACGACCCAGCAGAGGCTCTGCCGGGGAGCGGACTGCTTCGCGGTGACGTGGCATACGCGCGCTAGCCTTCCCGAATGAGCCTCCCTGAGCGGCTGGCCGCCCCGGCACCGGGCTGGACGACGTACGCCGACGTCGTGGTCGTCGGTTCCGGTATCGCTGGGCTGACCGCCGCGCTGCGGGTCCGCGAGGCCGGCGTCGGTACCGTCATGGTGGTCACCAAGGATGTGCTCTCCGCCGGCTCCACACAGTGGGCGCAGGGCGGGATCGCGGCCGCTCTCGGCGAGGGGGACACCCCTCAGGAGCACCTGGAGGACACCCTCGTCGCCGGTGCCGGGGTCTGCGACCGTGCCGCTGTCGAGGCTCTGGTCACCGAAGGGCCAGAGGCCGTCCACGAGCTGATCGCCTTGGGCACGCAGTTCGACCAGACGACCGCGGGCGACCTCTCGTTGACCCGAGAGGGCGGTCACCACCGCGACCGCATCGCCCATGCCGGAGGCGATGCCACCGGAGCCGAGATCCAGCGCGCCTTGGTGGCCGCGATCGAGGCCGCACCCGACATCACCGTGACCCAGCACGCGCTCGTCATCGACCTGATCCCCGGAGTAGGTGGCGGCGTCGCCGGAGTCACGCTGCACGTGATGGGGGAGGGCCAGAACGACGGCGTCGGTGCGGTGCACTGCCGCGCGGTGATCCTGGCCAGCGGCGGACTGGGCCAGATCTTCTCGGCGACCACCAACCCGATCGTCGCCACCGGCGACGGCATGGCGGTAGCCCTAAGGGCCGGTGCGGTCCTGCGTGACCTGGAGTTCGTCCAGTTCCACCCCACCGTGATGTGGCTCGGCGAAGAGTCCCGAGGCCAGCAGCCCTTGATCTCCGAGGCCGTCCGCGGCGAGGGAGCGTTCCTGGTCGACGACGCCGGGGTCAGGTTCCTGCAGGGCCAGCACGAGCTGGCCGACCTCGCACCACGCGACGTCGTCGCGAAGGCGATCATGCGCCGGATGAAGCAGACCGGTGCTGAGCACATGTGGCTCGACGCGAGGGCCTTCGGCGCCGAGAAATGGGAGAAGCGCTTTCCCACCATCCTGGCGGTCTGCCGCTCGCACGGTATCGACCCCGTCACCGAGCTGATCCCGGTCGCACCGGCCTGCCACTACGTCAGCGGCGGAGTCGCCACCGATCTGCACGGACGTACGTCGATCCCCGGACTGTTCGCCACCGGTGAGGTCGCCTGCTCCGGCGTACACGGCGCGAACCGGCTGGCCTCGAACTCACTGCTCGAAGGGCTGGTCTTCTCCCGCCGGATCGCCGCGCTTCTCGCTCAGGGGCTGCCCGACCAGCGGGATCCGGCCGCCGACCACCGCGCGGTCGGTCTGGTGCACGAGTCGATCCTCAGCTCGATCCAGGCGACCATGACCGAGCGCGCCGGAGTCCTCCGCAGCGAGTCAGGGCTCGCCCTCGGTGAGTCCGAGCTCGCAGCACTGAGCGAGAAGACCTCCGATGCGCCGGGGACCGAGGCCTGGCAGACGACCAACCTGCTCACCATCGGTGCCGCGCTGCTCTCGGCTGCACGGATGCGCGAGGAGACCCGCGGCTCACACTGGCGTGAGGACTTCCCGGAGATCGACGACGCCCGGTGGCTCGGGCACATAGACGTGGCTTCTGCAGCCGGGAGCCTCTCCTTGACCTACCGACCAGGAGCCGGCCAGTGAGCGTGATCGCGAGTACGCCGTACGCCCGGCTGCCCGGCAGCCTCCTGGCCGAGCTCGCGGACGCGGGACTGGACCCGCGGCGGGTGTACGACGCGGTCGTGCGCGCGATCGACGAGGACCTGCCCACTGGCGACGACGTCACCAGCACCGCAACCATCCCGGGGACCGAGGTCGCGGTGGCCGACCTCCAGGCTCGCGGCGACGGCGTGGTCGCCGGCCTGGCTGTCGCGGAGCTGGTCTTCCGTTACGTGGTCAGCCCGGACGTCGAGGTCGATCGGCTGGTCCGGGACGGAGCGACCGTCAAGCGCGGCGAGGTCGTCATGTCGGTGGAGGGTCCGACCGGCCTGCTGCTCACCGCGGAGCGCACCGCCCTCAACTTCCTGTGCCACCTCTCCGGGGTGGCGACGACGACCGCGCACTGGGTCTCCGCGCTCGAGGGCAGCAAGGCGAAGGTGCGTGACACCCGCAAGACGCTGCCTGGCTACCGGCTGATGGAGAAGTACGCCGTGCGCTGCGGAGGCGGCGTGAACCACCGCACGTCGCTGTCGGACCAGGCCCTCATCAAGGACAACCACGTCCTCGCGGCGGGAGGAGTCGTCGAGGCCTACCTCGCCGTACGCCGGGCCTACCCAGACCTGCCGGTGCAGGTCGAGGTCACCACCCTGGACCAGCTCCGGCACGTCCTGGAAGCCGGCGCCGACCAGGTGTTGCTGGACAACATGCCGCCGGCGTTGATGGCCGAGGCGGTCCAGATCAACGCCGGAAGGGCTGCGCTCGAGGCCAGCGGCGGCCTCTCGCTCGAGGTGGCCCGAGAGGTGGCGGCAACGGGAGTGGACTATTTGGCGGTCGGTGCGCTGACCCACTCGGCGCCGGTACTCGACATCGCCATGGACCTGCGACCGGAGTTCGACGACCAGTGATCCTCTGCGCCGACATCGGCAACAGCCACACCGTCCTCGGCCTGGTGGAGGGGGGCAAGGTCGTGGACCACTGGCGGGTCTCCACGCTGGAGAGCCGCACCGCCGACGAGTGGGGCGTCCTGCTGCGCGGCCTGCTGCGCGCCTCGGTGGTCCAGAACCCGCTGCTCGGGGTCTCGGTGTGCGCGACGGTCCCCGCCGTGCTGCACGAGTGGCGCGAGATGCTCCGTGCCTACTTCGGCGACGTCCAGCACGTCGTGGTCGAGCCGGGCGTGCGAACCGGCGTACCGGTCCTGATGGACAACCCGCGCGAGGTCGGCACGGACCGCATCATCAACGCGCTCGCCGCCTCCCAGCTGTACGACGGCCCCTGCATCGTCGTGGACTTCGGCACCGCCACCACGTTCGACGTGGTCACATCCAAGGGCGAGTACGTCGGCGGAGCGATCGCTCCCGGCATCGAGATCTCGCTGGAGGCGCTGGGTCGTCGAGGAGCGCAGTTGCGCAAGGTCGAGCTGCTCCGTCCCAGGACGGTGATCGCAAAGAACACGGTCGAGGCGCTGCAGTCCGGGGTCATCTTCGGTTTCGCCTCGCAGGTCGACGGGATCGTGTCGCGGATGATCGCCGAGCTCAAGCAGGACCCTGCCGCCGTCAACGTGATCGCGACCGGGGGTCTGGCTCCGGTGGTGGTCGACGAGGCCACCGTCTTCACCGACCACCAGCCCTGGCTGACGCTGCTCGGGCTGGAGATCGTCTTCGGCCGCAACACCTGATCGGCCACACCCTGCGGAGCCGTAACGGTCCCAACCCCTAGGCTTTCGCCATGACCGACCAGCAGCACCCGCCGCCCGACAGCGAGGACGACCTCCCTGAGCAGATGCGGGTCAGGCGCGAGAAGCGCGAGCGGCTGGCCGAGTCGGGCCGGGCGCCGTACCCCATCGAGGTCGAGCGGACCCACACGCTCGCCCAGATCCGCCGCGACTTCGACGCCCAGGAACTGGAGCCGGACACCAGGACCGGGCAGCAGGTGGCGGTCGCCGGGCGAGTCCTGTTCCTCCGCAACACGGGCAAGCTCTGTTTCGTGCGGCTGCGCGAAGGAGACGGCTCGGAGCTCCAGGTGATGCTCTCCCTGGCCGACCTCGGCGAGGAGTCGCTCGCCGAGTTCAAGGCCCTGGTCGACCTCGGTGACTTCCTCGGCGTCGGCGGCGAGGTGGTCACCAGCCGCCGCGGCGAGCTGTCCGTCCAGGCCAGCACCTGGCAGATGGTCGCCAAGACGCTGCGCCCGCTGCCCAACGAGCACAAGCCGCTCAACGACGAGGCGCGGGTACGACTCCGGTACGTCGACATGATCGTTCGCCCCGAAGCACGCGAGATGGTCCGCACCAAGGCTGCCGTTCTCAAGAGCCTGCGCCGCACGCTCGACGACCGGGGGTTCGTGGAGGTGGAGACGCCGATCCTGCAGCTGACCAACGGTGGCGCCGCGGCCCGTCCGTTCAAGACGCACCTCAACGCCTTCGACCAGGAGATGCTGCTGCGCATCGCCCTCGAGCTGGACCTGAAGAAGGCGATGATCGGCGGCGTCGAGAAGGTATACGAGATCGGCCGCACCTTCCGCAACGAGGGCCTGGACTCAACCCATGCCGCGGAGTTCTCGATGCTGGAGGCCTACGAGGCGTACGGCGACATCGACTCGATGAAGTCCCTGGTCCGCGGCCTGGTGGTCAATGCTGCGCGAGTCGTCGGTCGCACCGTCGTGCCGGGGCGAGACGGTGAGGAGATCGACCTCGAAGCGCCGTGGCGGTCGGCCAGCATCCTGACCCTGGTCTCGGAGAAGCTGGGTGAGCACGTCACCGTCGAGACCTCGGTCGAGGCACTGACGAACCTGGCGCAGGCGCGCGACATCGAGCTGCAGCCGCAGTGGAATGCCGGCGAGATCGTCCTGGAGCTCTACGAGCAGCTCGTCGAGGACAGCCTGATCCAGCCCACCTTCGTCGAGGACTACCCCGAGTCGGTCCGGCCTCTGGCCAAGGCGCACCGGTCCAAGCCGGGTCTGGTCGAGGCGTTCGACCTGATCATCAACGGCGTCGAGCTCGCGCCGGCGTACACCGAGCTGAACGACCCGGTCGTCCAGCGGGCGCGCCTGACCGAGCAGTCCCTGCTCGCTGCGGCCGGTGACCCCGAGGCGATGGATCTCGACGAGGCGTTCCTGCGCGCCATGGAGTTCGGGATGCCCCCGGCCGGTGGGCTGGGCATGGGCGTAGACAGGCTCGTCATGCTGCTCACCGGCGCCGGAATTCGCGAAACAATTCTTTTCCCGCTGCTGCGGCCCGAATAGCGCGTGGTATTTCCGATATTTCACAATCTCTGCCGCGAATGGCTAGGATTTGTTTATGGCCCAACGCGTAAATGTAATTCTTGTCGACGACCTCGATGGTTCTGACGCCGAGGAGACCGTCACTTTCGGCATCGACGGGACCGAGTACGAGATCGACCTGTCCGCCGGCAACGCCGCCAAGCTGCGCGAGCTCTTGGCCGGCTACGTCGGACACGCACGGCGTACCGGTGGGCGCCGGCGGCGCCCTGGTTCACGTAACGCGGCCAAGCCCGTCACCTCGGCAGCGGAGATCCGCGAGTGGGCCCGGGCCAACGGCTGGGACGTGCCGGACCGAGGCCGCGTCGCCTCCGAGGTGCGCGAGGCGTACGAAGCCGCGCACTAGGCCACTGGTCACACCCGGAGCCACCGGGGGTCCTCGTTCTCCCTGCCGGGTCGCCGACCCGGCTCGGCCTGTTCACTCCCGGCGAAAGACCTGTTCGCTCCTGGCGAAAGCGTGGGCCGGAACACTGTGGGTACCTCCACAGTTGAACCAGTAGGCACCACGGGGCCGCTGACCAGGGGTTGGGGACACCTGCCTGACCTATGGGGGTCGGGACTAGAGTGCTTGTAGAGCCGCGTTCGGTGGGGGCAAGCCGTGCCGCCGTGGCCAGGCAAGGAGCGAAGGAAATGTTCGAGCGGTTTACAGACCGAGCCCGTCGGGTGGTCGTGCTGGCGCAAGAGGAAGCCCGCATGCTCAGCCACAACTACATCGGCACCGAGCACATCCTTCTTGGTCTCATCCACGAGGGTGAGGGTGTGGCGGCCAAGGCTCTGGAGAGTCTGGGCATCTCGCTGGAAGCAGTGCGTGCACAGGTCGAGGAGATCATCGGCCAGGGCCAGCAGGCCCCTTCGGGGCACATCCCCTTCACCCCGCGTGCGAAGAAGGTTCTCGAGCTGTCGTTGCGCGAGGCGCTGCAGCTGGGCCACAACTACATCGGCACCGAGCACATCCTGCTCGGCCTGATCCGTGAAGGCGAAGGCGTAGCGGCCCAGGTCCTGGTCAAGCTCGGCGCTGACCTCAACCGGGTCCGCCAGCAGGTCATCCAGCTGCTCTCCGGCTTCCAGGGCAAGGAGACCGCAACGGCGGGCACCGCGCCCGAGGGCTCCCCGTCGTCCTCGCTGGTCCTTGACCAGTTCGGCCGCAACTACACGCAGGCCGCGCGCGAAGGCAAGCTCGACCCGGTGATCGGGCGCGAGAAGGAGATCGAGCGGGTCATGCAGGTGCTGTCCCGCCGTACCAAGAACAACCCTGTCCTCATCGGTGAGCCGGGTGTCGGCAAGACCGCCTGCGTGGAAGGTCTGGCGCAGGCAATCGTGCGCGGCGACGTTCCCGAGACGCTCAAGGACAAGCAGATCTACTCCCTCGACCTCGGTGCCCTGGTGGCCGGTTCGCGCTACCGCGGGGACTTCGAGGAGCGGCTGAAGAAGGTCCTCAAGGAGATCAAGACCCGCGGGGACATCGTGCTGTTCATCGACGAGCTGCACACGCTCGTCGGGGCTGGTGCCGCCGAGGGCGCCATCGACGCGGCGAGCATCCTCAAGCCGATGCTGGCTCGCGGAGAGCTGCAGACGATCGGTGCCACCACGCTCGACGAGTACCGCAAGCACCTGGAGAAGGACGCCGCGCTCGAGCGCCGCTTCCAGCCGATCCAGGTGCAGGAGCCGACGATCGCGCACACGATCCAGATCCTCAAGGGTCTGCGCGACCGCTACGAGGCCCACCACCGCGTGACGATCACCGACGACGCTCTGGTGGCCGCTGCCACGCTTGCGGACCGCTACGTCTCCGACCGGTTCCTGCCGGACAAGGCCATCGACCTGATCGACGAGGCCGGCTCCCGGTTGCGCATCCGGCGGATGACCGCACCACCGGACCTGCGCGAGTTCGACGACAAGATCGCCGACGTACGCAAGCGCAAGGAGTCGGCGATCGACAGCCAGGACTTCGAGCTGGCCGCCTCCCTTCGCGACGAGGAGAAGAAGCTGATCCTCGCCAAGGGCGAGCGGGAGAAGCAGTGGAAGGCGGGCGACATGGATGTCGTCGCCGAGGTCGACGAGGAGCTGATCGCCGAGGTTCTCGCCGTGGCGACCGGCATCCCGATCGTCAAGCTCTCCGAGGAGGAGTCCACCCGGCTGCTCAAGATGGAGGACGAGCTGCACAAGCGCGTCATCGGCCAGGAGGAGGCCGTCCGTGCGCTGTCGCGGGCCATCCGCCGTACCAGGGCCGGCCTGAAGGACCCCAAGCGGCCCGGTGGTTCGTTCATCTTCGCCGGTCCGTCCGGAGTCGGAAAGACGTGGCTGTCCAAGTCGCTGGCTGAGTTCCTCTTCGGCGACGAGGACGCGCTGATCCAGCTCGACATGTCGGAGTTCTCCGAGAAGCACACCGTCTCGCGGCTCTTCGGGTCGCCTCCCGGCTACGTCGGGTACGAGGAGGGCGGCCAGCTGACCGAGAAGGTACGCCGCAAGCCGTTCTCCGTGGTGCTCTTCGACGAGGTCGAGAAGGCCCACCCCGACATCTTCAACTCGCTGTTGCAGATCCTGGAGGAGGGTCGACTGACCGACTCCCAGGGCCGGGTCGTGGACTTCAAGAACACCGTCATCATCATGACGACCAACCTCGGCACCCGCGACATCTCCAAGGGCGTCAACCTGGGCTTCCAGCAGACCGGAGACGTCGAGGGCAACTACGAGCGGATGAAGGCCAAGGTGAAGGAGGAGCTCAAGCAGCACTTCCGTCCCGAGTTCCTCAACCGGGTCGACGAGATCGTCGTGTTCCCGCCGCTGACGCGCGAACAGATCGTGCACATGGTCGACAACATGATCGCCGGGGTCGAGCTGCGGATGCGCGACCGCGACATGTCGATCGAGCTGACCCAGCCCGCCAAGGACCTGCTGGCGGCCCGGGGCTTCGACCCGGTGCTGGGTGCACGTCCGCTGCGCCGTACGGTGCAGCGCGAGATCGAGGACTCTCTCGCCGAGAAGATGCTCTACGGCGAGGTTGGACCCGGTCAGATCGTGCTGGTCGACGTCGAGGGCGAAGGCGACAAGGCCACGTTCACGTTCAAGGGCATGCCCAAGACCGAGCTGCCCGACCTGCCCCCGGTCGAGGTCGGCGCCGCCGACGAGTAGCAGCTTCCTGGACGCCGAGAGGTCAGATCAGCTCTGACCTGTCGGCGTCTTTGGTTGTTCTCAGGGCAGCGCGTAGGTCGAGGGTCCGACCGCGGCGACGAGCCGGTCCTCGACCAGCGACGTCAGGCAGCGTTCCCGCTGCTGCGTGTCGTCCCAGACGGCGTCGAGCCGGGTCTTGTGCACCGGCTCGCTCGCCTCGCGTACGACGGCGAGCAGTATGCCGCGGCACTGGCGGTCGGTGCCGGCGTAGGTCTGGCCCCGCCGTGCCGGGCCGTCGTACGCCGGGCTGCCGGCCGAGTGCCAGGCGCAGTCGGACTGCACCGGGCAGGCGCCACAACGCGGGCTGGCCGCCGTACAGACGAGGGCTCCGAGCTCCATCACGCTGACGGCCCAGGCCGCTGCGGTGTCGTCGTCGGCCGGCAGCAGGCTTTCGGCCACGAGGCGCTCGCCCTTGGTGAGGCTGTTCGCGGGGAACTCCTCGCCGCCGACCAGGCGGGCCAGGACGCGGCGCACGTTGGTGTCCAGGACCGCGTGGCGTTGCCCGAAGGCGAACGACGCGATCGCAGCCGCGGTGTACTCGCCGACCCCGGGAAGCGCGCGCAGCGCGCCGTAGTCGCTGGGCACCCGGCCGCTGTGTTGCTCGGTGATCGCCGTGGCCGCGGCATGCAGCCGCAGCGCCCTGCGCGGGTAGCCCAGCCGTCCCCACAGCCGGACGGCGTCACCGGTCGGGGCGGCGGCGAGGGCCGCCGGCTCCGGCCACAGGGAGAGCCAGGCATCGTAGACCGGGAGCACCCTGCTGACCGGGGTCTGCTGGAGCATGAACTCGGAGACCATCACGCCCCAGGGGGTGGCCTCAGCGGAGCGCCAGGGCAGCTCGCGAGCGTTCTCCTGATACCAGTCGAGAATGCGGGCGTGCAGCGGGGTGTGGTCGGCCATGGTGCTCAAAACCCTATGTGGTGGCCCTTCACCGGTGTGGCATACCGGGCAGACCGGACTCGGCTGGATACCGTTCGACCATGAGCAGCGTGACCCGTCCTCGTGGCCCGCTGCCCCGGCGCGTCTACTGGACCAGGCGTCTGCTCGTCCTGGGGGTGGCGCTGCTTCTGGTCGCCGGCGTCGGCAAGGTGCTGGGGAACGGCGCCGACGGGACGGACAAAGAAGCCAAGGCCACGACGGTGGCCGGCGCCTCGACGCCTACGGCCAAGCCGGTGACCAAGACGACGCCGGCCCGCAAGAAGGCCAAGAAGCCGAAGAAGCCGAGGAAGACCGTCGCGCCCCTGGCGCAGCCGTCCGGTCCGTGCCTGGACAGCGATGTCGTCGTCACCCCTCAGACCAGTGCACCGCGAGCCGGCGGCGCCGTCCGGATCCGGCTGCTCTTCACCACCAAGGTCTCTCCAGCCTGCACGTTCGACGTCTCGGCGAAGTCGGTGGTGCTGAAGCTGACCTCCGGCTCCGACCGGATCTGGTCGAGCCAGCAGTGCTCCCGCGCCATGCCGACCCGTACCGTGATCGCCCGCAAGGCTGTTCCCGGCAAGGCGGTGGTCACCTGGAACGGCCTCCGCTCGGACGACGAGTGTTCCCGGACGGCGGCCTGGGCGATGCCCGGGTACTACCACGCAGAGGCGGCCGCCCTGGGATCGGACTCGACCACTGTCCAGTTCCGGCTCTACCCGCCGGAGCGTCCGACGGTCACGCCGAAGCCGAAGATCAAGAAGCCCAGGTCGAAGGCGAACCCGTAAGCGCCGACCGGCTCAGCCGGACTGCGCGCGGTTGACCTCGTCAGCGTGGGCAACGTGCTTGAGTTGTGGCCAGATCACGGCAAGGATCAGGGCGGATCCAACGAAGGCGAACCAGAACGGGGCGGTGAGGCCCCACTGCCGGGCGACCAGCCCGCCGAGCGCACCGCCGACGACCACGCCGCCGAAGACGCCGATCAGGTAGACGCTGGCGACCCGGCCCTGGAGCTCGATGGGGACCGCGCGCTGCCGGACGGTGCTGGAGGTCGTGCCCCAGATGAACGCATGCGCGCCGAAGACGAAGAAGATCGTCAGTGCGACCGCGGGATCGGTGGTCAGGGCAAGGCCCAGATGGGTGAACGTCTCGATGACCAGCCCGACCCGCATGATGTTGCCAAGGCTGACGCGCCTCTCCAGCCAGCCGTACGACGCCGTACCCAACAGGCCGCCCAGCGCGCTGGAGGTGGTGAGCAGCCCGAAGCCGACGGGACCCATCTGCAGCCGGTCGAGTGAGTAGAGCACCAGAACGGACCAAGCCGCTCCGAAGGTCACGTTGAAGCTCACGATGGTCAGCGTCAGCGTTCGTACGGCGGCGTTGCCCCACAGCCACCGGACCCCTTCCGCGATGTCGCGGCGCAGGTGCTGTGGCTCCCCGGCACGCTCCGGTTTCGGGAACGTGACCCGGGCGATGAGCAGCACTCCGAGTCCTAGGCAGACCGCCTGGGTGACGAAGGGGAACGCCATCCCCGTCGCGAAGAGTGCCGCTCCGATCGGCGGGCCAGCCAGCTGGTTGGCGACGATCACGCCGCCCATCATGCGGGCGTTCGCGATGCCGTAGTCGGCCTTGTTCACGATCATCGGCATCAGCGTCGTGTAGGCCGTGTCCGCGAAGACCTCTGCGCTGCCGAGCAGGAAGACCGCGACGAGCACCCCGGCGATGCTCACCGTGTCGGTGGCGATCGTCGTGACCAGCAGTGCCAGTACCGCGGTGCGCATGAGATCGGCCGTGACCACGAGCAGCCTCCGGTCGAGCCGGTCCGCCAGGGCCCCGGCCAGCAGTCCGAAGAGCAGCCACGGAAGCTGTTGCAGGAGTGCGGCCATCGCCACCAGCAACGGGTCTCGGGTCTGCGAGGCGACCAGCAGGGGACCCGCGGCAAGGGCGATCCCGTCACCCAGGTTGCTGACCCACGACGAGGCGAGAAGCCAGCGAAAGCGCGTGCCCAGGCGGGCGGGGACGAGGGCTTCTCCGAGTCGGCTCACAACCACGCCACGGTAGTGGGCACCGGCCCACGCGTCACCTCAATTAGCCGTGTCCGAGCCCGGCCTCGCGCGCCCGGACGATCGCCTGGCTGCGGTCGCTGACCTGGAGCTTGGTGAAGATCGACGAGACGTTGTTGGCGACGGTCTTGGCGGCCAGGCCCAGACGGTTCCCGATGGCCGCGTTCGACAGGCCGGCGGCCAGCAGGTCGAGGACCTCTCGCTCACGAGGCGACAACGCCGGGAACGGCTGCTCCTCGGCTTGCCGGCCCCGCGTCACCAGCCCGAGGACGCGTGAGGCCACGGTCGGGCCGAAGATCGCCTCCCCGGCGGCTACGGCGCGGATCGCCCGGGCAATCTCCTCCTGTTCGGCGCCCTTGACGAGGTAGCCGCGCGCTCCAGCCCGCATCGCGTCCAGCACCGAGTCGTCCCCTTCGTGCATCGTGAGGACCAGGACGGCGACGCTGGGGGCAACCCGGCAGATCTCCCGTGTGGCGGCGATACCGTCGAGCACCGGCATCTGCAGGTCGACCACCGCGACATCTGGCTTGTGCTGCACGGCCTCTCGTACGGCGGCCTGCCCGTCCGACGCCTCCGCGACGACGGTGAAGCCGTCAAGGGAACCGAGCAGGGCGATCAGGCCATCCCTCACGATCGGATGGTCGTCGGCCACCAGGACCCTGATGTCGGTCATGCCACCCCCAAGGGGAAGGACGCCAGCACCCGGCCGCCCTGGTCGTCGGGTCCGGCCTCGAACGAGCCGCCCAGCTCGGTCGCTCGAGCGCTCATGGCCTGAAGACCCACCCCGGGAATCCACGGCCCACGGCCCCCGCCGTCGTCCACCACCTCGACATCGAGCCGATCTCCCGCCTGGAGCCGGACCGTGGCCGCCCGTGCCTGGGCGTGCCGGACCACGTTGTTCAGCGCCTCGGTCGCCACCCGGTACGCCGCCACCTCCACCGAGTGCGGCAACGGAGGAAGACTCGACGGCGTCTCGAGGCGAACGCTGACGGTGCCGGCCAACGCCTCGGCCCGCTCGCGGATGGCGCCGACGAGACCGAGCTCATCGAGAGCGGCTGGCCGCAAGCCGTCGACCACCCTCCGTACCTCAGCGATCGCAGCTCGGGTGTCACTGGCCAACGCGGTCACGATCGCCGACGCGGTGGCCGGATCGCTCTCAACGAGGTTGCGAGCGGCGTCGGCCTTCATAGCCACGCCGGTCAGGTGGGGGCCCAGGCCGTCGTGCAGGTCGCGGCGGAGCCGGCTTCGTTCGTCCTCGCGGGCAGCGACCAGGCGGTCCCGCGAGGCCTGCAGCTCGGCGGCGACCGCCAGCGGGCTGGTCACCAGCTGGAGCACCTTGAGGTCGGAGGCGGAGAGCTCTCGCTCTCCGGGCCGGAGTCCCACAGCGAGTTCGCCGATCCGCCGCCCGGCGTAGCTGAGCGGGACGGACCTGGTCGGGCCGGAGGTCTCGCCGTCCTCGGCGACGAGCCGATCCCCGAAACGCAGTCCGACGTAGGGGAAGCGCAGGGCCGCCCGGATCGAGCCGACCACCGAGCCGAGCCCGTCGCCGGACAGCCCCTCGCCCAGGCGGCTGATGATCCGCGCGGGATCACGGCGATCGCCGTACATCAGCCGGTCGACCCAACGCTGCAGTCTCGGCAACACCGGAGCGACGGCCAGAGCGACCAGGACCGTGGCCACGGCCGACCGGCCGAGGCGTTGGGAGACGAACTGGTCCAGCAGGCCGACAAGGGCGACGTATGCGAGCACGACGGCCAGCGAGAGCAGGGCCCACGCAAGGACCCGGGAGACAACCAGCCGGATGTCCAGCAGCCGGTGCCGGACGATGGCGACCGCGACGGCGACCGGGATGAGTGGGATCGCGAAGAGGACGAAGATCGGAGTGCCGGCGACGAAGCTCCAAGGAGTGATGAAGGCCGCGACGATGAGGGCGGCGAGCAGCAGCCAGAGGATCTGCTGGCGCTGCTCCTCGTCCGCGCGCCGGGAGCGGACCACGAGCGCCATGACGCCGAGGAGGATCGACCCGAGGGTTCTGACCTCGCCGAAGGACCACAGCCAACCCAGAGAGTCGGGACTGCCCAGGGACAGGTACGCCCCCGGGTACCCGTCGACGGGAGCCTCGGCGGACAACGAGGACAGCACGAAGACCGGAGCGGTTGCTACGACTGCGAGCACCACCCAGCGCCAGGCCGGCGACGCCGGCCGCCCGTTCGGGAAGAGGATCAGGAAGAGCGGCAGGCACAAGCCGATGGCCCACGGCCAGGAGCCCAGGAAGACGGTTTCGACCAGCCGCAGGACTGGTTCTGGCGCGTCGGCGTCGAACAGGACGGCCCCTAAGGGGGCAGCGACCCCGCTGACTCCCTGGAGGGCGCCGCCCACGGCGAAGAGCCAGCCGATCGGGTTGCCCGGGCGATGCCAGGCGATCAGGGCTCCGCAGAGGCCGAACGCGACCCCCATCACGCAGTTGCTGATCACAAACGCGTCGAGCGCCTCCCGGAAGCCCCAGCCAGCCATCGCAGTCAGGACGACGGCCCCAACGGCCTCGGCGACCACCAGCACCGCCAAGCCACCGGACAGAGCGCGCCTCGTCATGACCTCAGTGTGCTCTCAATCTCTTCCCGGAGTCCCGGGGTCGTCTTCCCGGTGGCCAGGGCAGCTTCCCGGTACCGGTGACCACTGACCCGGGCGTGGGGGAGCGACGGTCGGCGACCTTGGAGGACAACCCACGAAAGGGGCTCTCCATGTCCGACACCTTCAAGGCGGGGCTCTTGGTGCTCGGCTTGCTCTCCGTGCTCGACCTCTCCCTGCCGCTTCTCACCGATGGCGACAACCCGCCCATGTCGGTGGCGCTGGTCGCCGCTGCGCTGGGGCTGGCCAGCCTCGCCCTGGTGATCTCGGCCTGGCGCGGCGCAGCAGGGGCTGTGAAGCCACTGATCGCCCTGCGCGTGGTCTCCGCGGTCACCGCAGTGCCAGCGTTCTTCACCGAACCCCCGGCAGCGGCTGTCGCGGCCGCCGCGGTGCTGGTGGTGCTGACCCTGGCTGGGACGGCGATGCTGGTCAGCGGCTCGCGTCGTCGCGAGCTGGTCGGTGCGCGATGAGCACGGCGGCCCGCACCACCGAGACGACCGACCTCCGGAGCAAGACCAGGATCTTCGCCGCGATCCTGATCCCCGTCGGGCCGGCTTGTATCGCCCTGCTGCGCTTCGTGTTGCCCTACCAGACCACTGACTCGGCTACCGAGGCCATCACCGCGATCGCGGCGGCGCCCGACCGGCAGTCGCTGGTCGTCTGGCTGGGCTTCGTCGCGATGCTCACCCTGGTTCCCGGCGTGCTCTTCGTCGGGCGCGTGGCGAGGCTGTCGGCACCCCGGCTGACCGCCGCCGCACTGGTGTTGCTGGTGCCGGGGTACCTGGTACTGGGATTCCTGGTGGCTGGGGACGCCGTCTCCTGGTACGGCGTCACGCACGGGATCCCCCAGGCAACGATGTCCGACCTGTTCGCCAACGGACATCCGGCGTTCCTCGGCTCAGCCGTGGTCTTCGTCCTGGGGCACGTCGTCGGCACCGTGCTTCTTGGTGTCGCACTGTTGCGCTCGGGTGCCGTCGGGCCCTGGGCCGCCTGGCTGGTGGTCGTCGCGCAGCCGCTGCACTTCGTCGCCGCAGTGATCCTGGGGTCCCACGGCCTCGACCTGGTCGCGTGGGGCGCCAACGCGGTCGGCTTCGCAGCCGTCTCGGCGGCGATCCTGCGGATGACCGATCAGGAGTGGGACCCCCGCTGAGCGTCGCGGGTGGACCTGGTCCTCACGTGCAGCGGTGAGGGGTCGCCGAGGCCGCCGGGGTGGCGGGGCACCCCTAGACGTAGCGCTCGAGGATGCTTGACTCAGCCAGCCGGGACAGGCCCTCGCGGACGCTGCGCGCCCGCAGCTCGCCGACGCCTTCCACGGTCTGCAGGTCGTCGATGCTGGCCGAGAGAAGCTTCTGCAGGCTTCCGAAGTGCTCGACCAGCCGCTCGATCACGGCGCCGGGGAGCCGGGGCACCTTGGCAAGCAGTCGGTAGCCGCGTGGTGTGCTCGCGCCATCGAGATGCTCGCTGGCCCCCAGCCCCATCGCCCGCGCGACCGCGGCGATGTCGACCAGGTCGGCGGGGGAGAGGCTCTCCATGTCGGCCAGGACGTCCTCCGGCGTACGACGGCTCCGGCCGCCGGGCAGGTAGTCGCGGACCACGAGCTCGCGCTCCATGTCCACCCCGGTGACCAGCTCGTCGAGCTGGAGCGAGAGCAGCCGGCCGTCGGTGCCGAGCTCCAGGACGTAGTCCTCGATCTCCCGCGCGATCCGGGTCACCATCTCCAGCCGCTGTGCGACCACCGCCACGTCGCGCACCGTGACCAGGTCCTCGATCTCGAGCGCCGACAGGGTCGAGGAGACCTCGTCGAGGCGCATCTTGTATCGCTCGAGCGTGGCCAGAGCCTGGTTCGCCCTGGCCAGGATCGAGCCCGAGGCTTCCAGCACGTAGCGGGTCTCGCCGACATACACGGCGATGATTTGCATCGACTGCGAGACCGAGATGACGGGATAGCCGGCCTGACGCGCGACCCGGTCTGCGGTGCGGTGGCGGGTGCCGGTCTCATCTGAGTGGATCGACGGGTCCGGCATCAGGTGCACCGCGGCGTGCAGGATCCGTGAGGCGTCCTTGTCGAGGATGATCGCGCCGTCCATCTTCGCCAGCTCGCGCAGACCGGTCGCGGTGAAGGGGACGTCCAGCGTGAAGCCACCCGTGGAGATCGAGTCGACCACCCGGTCCGAGCCGAGAACCAGGAGTGCCCCAGTACGCCCGCGCAGGATCCGCTCCAGCCCGTCGCGTAGCGGAGTCCCGGGAGCGATGTTGGCCAGTGTCGTGCGCAGCCGCAGCACTTCCTCTGAGCGGTCCGTGCCTGCCACGCCATCCCCTGCCACGTGAGTTCACTCCCTGACGCGAGTCAGTCTAGAGGCGTACGGCGAACCCTTACCCGCTCCGCGGTAACGGATGCGTCACGCTCGGCTGATGGTCCGAGGCGTGGTCTTCGGGTCGGGGAGCATGGCCTCGCCGGCCTCGATGAGGTGCAGGGCATGGGCGAGGGTCGGGGCCTCGTAGACCCGCATCCCGTCCACGCTGGAGAGCCTGGCCGTCCCCGACCCTTGCTCCGGCGGGACGATCGCCACCTTGAAGCCCAGTCGGGCGGCCTCGGCCAGCCGGCGCGGCACCTCGGCGACCCGACGCAGCTCGCCGGCCAGCCCGATCTCGCCGATCGCGACGAGGTCGCTGCGCAGGGCGACGTTCTTCCCGGCGGAGGCCACCGCCATGGCCATCGCCAGGTCGCCAGCCGGCTCGGTTATCCGGGCCCCGCCTACCGTCGAGATGAAGACGTCCTTGTCATGGAGCCGGATGCGAGCACGTTGTTGCAGCACGGCGACCATCATGTTCGCGCGCGCGCTGTCGACTCCTGCGGTCGTACGGCGCACCCGCTCGGCGGAGGTCTGGGTCACCAGGGCCTGCACCTCGGCCAGCATCGGCCGCTTGCCCTCCAGCGACACCGTGACGCAGGTGCCGGGCACCGGCTCGTGGTGGCGCGCCACGAAGAGCAGGGACGGGTCTGTTACCGCCGAGATCCCGTCTCCGGACAGGTCGAAGCAACCCACCTCGTCGACCGGGCCGTAGCGGTTCTTGATGGCACGGACCATGCGCAGCCTGCTTGAGCGCTCCCCCTCGAAGTGGAGGACGACGTCGACGAGGTGCTCAAGCACCCGCGGTCCGGCGATCGAGCCGTCCTTGGTGACATGGCCGACCAGGACCGTGGCGATGTTCCTTCTCTTGGCCATCCGGACGATCGCCGCCGCGACCTCCTTGACCTGGGTCACCCCGCCGGGGACGCCCTCGACACCGTCGGCACTGATGGTCTGGACGGAGTCGATCACCAGCAGCGCCGGCTTCACCTCGTCGATATGGGTGAGCACCGCGCCGAGGTCGGTCTCGGCGGCGAGGAAGAGCTCATGGTGCACCCCGCGACACCGGTCGGCGCGCAGCCGGACCTGTGCTGCCGACTCCTCGCCGGAGACATAGAGTGCCCGCGCTCCACTGCGGGCCGTCTGCGCGGCGACCTCCAGGAGGAGAGTCGACTTGCCGACCCCCGGCTCACCGGCCAGGAGTACGACGGCGCCCGGCACCAGACCGCCACCCAGGACCCGGTCCAGCTCGGGCACGCCGCTGGTCGTCGCCCCGGCGTCCTCGATCGGCACCTGTCCGATCGGGATCGCAGGCGAGCTGACCGGGCCTGCTTGCGTGCGTCCTTGCGGGGCCCCAGCCTCAGCAACGCTGCCCCAGGCCTGGCACTCGCCGCAGCGGCCGACCCACTTGGCGGTAGACCAGCCGCACTCGGTGCAGCGGTAGCTCGTGCGGGGCTGCCCGGGTGCTTTGCTCATGGAGGCGACGGTAGGCGACCCAGCCGACAGTTTCGGGCTGCCACCTGTACTCAACCAATCGGTTGACAAAGCAGGGCCGAGACTGTTTGATCAACCACATGGTTGATCAGGACCGGCTCTCCAAGGTCTTCTCGGCGCTCGCGGATCCGACCCGGCGCGACATGGTGGCCAGGCTGGCCTCGGCGGACGCGACCGTCGGTGAGCTTGCCGCGCCGTACGAGGTGTCCCTGCAGGCGGTCTCGAAACATCTCAAGGTGCTTGAGGACGCCGGTCTGGTGCGCCGCAGTAAGGACGCGCAGCGTCGGCCCGTGCATCTGGACGCGGAGGTGTTCGAGCTGATGACCAAGTGGATCGAGCGCTACCGGCGTCAGGCACAGGAGCGCTTCCGACGCCTGGACGAGCTACTGGCCCGGATGCAGGACGAGGAAGAACCCGACAAGCGGAAAGGTGCAGCATCATGACAGCCACCAGGCACGAGACCGAGATCATCGCCGACCCCGACCTCCCCACGGTGGAGATCGTCCGCGAGTTCGATGCCCCCGTGGACCGGGTCTTCCGGGCGTGGACCGATCCCGAGCTCGTCAGACAGTGGATGGGACCGCGGTCGATCGACATGCAGATCCAGACCTGGGACTGCCGTACCGGCGGGGAGTACCGCTACACGGCCGTGCAGGACGGCGAGGAGGTCGCGCACTTCTACGGCTCGTTCCACCAGGTCCGGCCCAACGAGCGGCTGGTGCAGACCTTCGGGTTCGACGAGATGCCCGATGCGGTCAGCCTCGACCAGCTGACCTTCGAGGATCTCGGCGACGGCCGCACCCGCACCGTCGGCCTCTCGGTGGTCTCCTCGATGGAGGCGCGGGACGGGATGATGGCCAGCGGCATGGAGGTCGGCGTGGTCGAAGGCTACGAGAAGCTGGACGAGATCCTGGCAGAGCAGGCGTGAACCCGGCCGAGGAGCACCGACTCATCGCCGGCACGTTCACCAAGAGGGCGCGCGGAGTCGGGGACGGCGGGTGGGACGCCCAGTCACCGGTTCCGCAGTGGCGGGCCCGCGACGTCGTACGACATCTCGTGGAGTGGTTCCCACCGTTCCTGCAGAGCGGTTCGGGCATCGCCCTCCCGGAGGTGACCTCGGTGGACGTCGACCCCGTGGCAGCGTGGACCGAGCAGGTGACCGCCATCCAGAATCTGTTGGACGATCCGGCCTCGTCTACGACGGAGTTCGCGCATCCGATGCTGGCGCCGATGCCACTGGGTCCCGCGATCTCGCGGTTCTACACCGCCGACGTCTTCATGCATACCTGGGACCTGGCTCGGGCCACCGGCCAGGACGAGCGCCTCGACCAGGAGCGATGTCGCAGGATGTACGAGGGCATGCTGCCGATGGACGAGGTGCTGCGCGAGAGCGGGCAGTACGGCCCGAAGGTGGACGTCCCCGAGGACTCCGACTTCCAGACCAAACTGCTCGCCTTCATCGGTCGCACTCCCTAGCGCGTACTATCTCCCAGAGATTGGATCGATCCAGCCCTGGGAGCAAGCATGCCGTCCCGAACCCGCCCAGCCCCGACGCTCGACACGGTCGCGGCAGAGGCAGGCGTGTCCAGGCAGACCGTTTCGAACGCGCTCAACAGCCCGCACCTGCTGCGTACAGACACCCTCGAGCGCGTGCAGGAGGCGATCTCACGGCTCGGCTACTCGCCGAACCGGGCCGCGCGCAACCTGCGCACCCGCGCCTCCCACCTGATCGGCCTGCGGATCGAGCCGGTCATCGAGGGCAGCGCGAGCGGCCTGATGGACCGATTCCTGCACTCGCTCGCCGAGTCCTCGCGTGGGTCGGGACTGCACGTCCTGCTGTTCACCGCCGACGACGTGACCGATCCGCTCGACGGGTACGAGGAGCTGCTCCGGTCGGCTGCGGTCGACGCCTTCGTCCTCACCGACACCTACCGCGGCAACCCGCAGGTCGCCTGGCTGGCCGAGAAGCAGGTTCCGTTCGTGGCGTTCGGCCGACCCTGGGACGAGCCGGACGCCAAACATCCCTGGGTGGACGTCGACGGTCGTGCCGGGGTTGCCCTTGCCGTCGACCACGTCGTCGACCGAGGCCATCAGCGAGTGGCGTGGGTGGGGTGGCAGAAGAACTCCTACATCGGCGAGGACAGACGCAGCGGCTGGGTCGATCGGATGCATGAGCGGGGCCTGTCGACGTCCCGGCTCTCGGCGCGGGGTGAGGACACCATCGACTTCGGGCGTCGGGCCACGCACGCACTGCTCGAGCACGCCGAGCCGACGGCGTTCCTCTGCGCCAGCGACACCCTGGCCATGGGCGTCCTGCAGACCCTGCGGGACCGGGGACTTCGCACCGGTGGGAACCTCACGCACGAGATCGCCGTGGTCGGCTTCGACGACTCGCTTCCTGCTCAGGTGGCCGACCTGACCTCGGTCCGGCAGCCGCTGGAGCAGGTCGCCGTCGAGGTGGTCAAGCTGCTCGACGAGCGCCTTGCCCACCCGATGACGAGCCAGCCCGGCGTGATCCTGAAGCCGACCCTGTCGCTGCGCTCGACCAGCTGACTGACAGCCTGCGCCGGGTCAGAAGCGCTTCCACCACAGGTCGACCGCGTAGTCGACCACCGTCCCCTGATGCCGCTCGATGATCCAGCCGGCGGTCTCGGCGTCGAACTCGATCCCGACGACAGCCTCGAAGTCCTCGCGCGAGTCGAACTCCCAGGTGATGTCGAGCGGGTGCCGGGACCATCCCTGCTGTGCCCAGAACGTGGCAGCGGGCTTGACCTTGGGGTAGCCCCGCCGGAACCAGGACCCGAAGGTGGAGCGGGTGGCGTCGTTGTCGACCACGAACGCCGTACCGCCGCGCCGCATCACCCGCCGCAGCTCGGCCAGGCCGGGCTCGCAGCCCGGCCCGAAGAAGTACGACCAGCGTGCATGGGCCACGTCCACCGACGAGTCGGGGACGGGAAGGGCCTCGGCCTGGCCGTCCAGGACGGTGACACCCGGGAGCCGGCGTACCCGCCGACGGGCCAGCACAGCCAGCGGAGGGTGTGGCTCGACACCGATCACTGACGAGGCCGTGACGGCGAACCGCGGGAGGTGGAAGCCGGTACCGCAGCCGATGTCGAGGACGTCGCGGCCGGCCCAGTCGGCGTGGGAGCGGATGGCCTCCTCGATGAGGCCCGCCCGGTCCACCGCGAGGTTCTCCACCTCGTAGGTCGCCGGGTGGTTCCAGATGTTCGGGCTGGGGATCGCGCCCTTCAGATGCGGACCAGGCCGTTCGGGGTGCTGAACTGGGCGGCGATCACTCCGGGCGTCCCGTGCGGCGCGACCCACTCGACCTTGACGTCCTCGAGCGGTCCCTCCACGGGCTGCCCGAGCCACTCGCTGACCCGACCGGGGTCACCGGCGATCTCGAGCGCCTCCAGGTGGAGCTTCCCACTGCCACCCCGCGATGGATGGTCGGTCTCGTACTCGAGCCAGTGGATGAAGAACGGGAGCTGGGGGTCGGACTGCAGACCCTTGACCCCGATCTGCTTCCACCTGAGCTCGTGCCCGTTGGGAAGGTGCCGGTTGCCGTCGACCGCCTCACGACCGAGCCGCTCCTCGACCTTGGTGAGGTTGCCGGTGGAGACGCACCAGCCGAGCCAGCCGCCACCGAGCTCCGACCGGGCGCGGACGGCCTGGCCGAAGGGCGCCTTGTCCGACGCCGGGTGGTCGAGAACCTCGACGACCTCGAGATAGGTGCCCGCGCTCAACGGCAGCACCATGTTGCGGGTGCCGAAGCGTGGGTGGATCCCCCCGTCCGTGAACTGCTCGCCCAGAAGGTCCCCGATGCGGCGCGCAGTGCTGGCGAGTCCATCCGGTCCGGCTGCGTACGAGAGATGGTCCAAGCGCATGGCAAGCATTGTTGCTCCGCCGGGTTCAGCGCCTCACAGCGGGGTCGGTTTTGGTGGTGTCCGGACCCCTTGTGTTCGCCGGGTCGGAGGGTGAACAGTGGGCACACGGGTCGCGCCCGTGGCGGCCTCGCTCAGTGGTGGCAGGAGGCAAGGACGTGTCTGGCAAGTCAGCAGGGATGACGGCGACCAAGGACGGGGTGCCCACAGCCGACCGGGCTGATGCGATCCGCAACGTGGTCCTGGTGGGCCCGGCGGGCTCCGGCAAGACGACTCTGGTCGAGACTCTTCTGGTCTCGGCCGGTGTGCTTTCCAGGGCAGGGTCGATCGCGGAGGGAACGACGGTCAGCGACTTCGACGAGGCGGAGCAGCGGCAGCAGAGGTCGGTCGGGCTCGCCCTCGCACCGCTGATGCACGAAGACGTGAAGATCAACCTCCTCGACGCCCCCGGCTACGCCGACTTCGTGGGCGAGCTACGAGCCGGTCTGCGGGCGGCGGACTGCGCCATGTTCGTGATCGCCGCCAACGAAGGCGTCGATGCGCCTACCAAGGAGCTGTGGCGCGAGTGCGCCGAGGTGGGCATGCCACGGGCCGTGGTGATCACCAAGCTCGACCACGCGCGCGCCAACTACGAGCAGGTTCTCTCCGAGGCGCAGGCCGCGTTCGGCGACAAGGTCGTTCCGGTCTACCTGAGGGAGGGCGACCGTCTGGTGGGCCTGCTCGCTGACGACCACGAGCACGACGAGCAGCGCGGCACCCTGATCGAGGCAGTGATCGAAGAGTCCGAGGACGAGTCCCTGATGGAGCGGTACGTCGGGGGCGAGGAGGTCGACAAGGACCTGCTCGTCAAGGACCTCGAGCGCGCAGTTGCCCGCGGCTCGTTCTATCCGGTCATCCCGGTCGACTCGTCCAGCGGCGTGGGCGCCACCGAGCTGCTCGAGCTGGTGGTCTCGGCTTTTCCGTCGCCACTGGAGCACACCTGCCCGGACGTCTTCACCCCAGCAGGCAAGGCGGCTGCGGCGATCAGCTGTGACCCCGAGGGGCCCTTGGTCGCCGAGGTCGTGAAGACGACCTCCGACCCGTACGTCGGTCGGGTCTCCCTGGTGCGGGTGTTCTCGGGCACGATCCGACCCGACGCCGTCGTCCATGTCTCCGGACACTTCTCCGCCTTCTTCGGCGAGGGCACCGGCCACGAGGACCACGACGAGGACGAGCGCATCGGGGCTCTTTCGGACCCGCTGGGCAAGACCCAGCGGCCGATCGACCTGGTCATCGCCGGGGACATCTGTGCGATCGGCAAGCTGTCCCACGCCGAGACCGGCGACACCCTGTCGGGCAAGGAGAACCCACTGGTCCTCAAGCCGTGGAGCATGCCGGAGCCGCTGTTGCCGATCGCCGTCCAGGCACGGGCCAAGGCCGACGAGGACAAGCTCGGCACCGGTCTCTCGCGGCTCACCGCAGAGGACCCGACCCTGCGGATCGAGCACAACGCGGAGACCCACCAGATCGTGCTGTGGTGCATGGGCGAGGCTCATGCGGATGTGCTGCTGGACAGGCTCGCCAACCGGTATGGCGCCGCCGTGGACCAGGTCGACCTGCGGGTGCCACTGCGTGAGACGTTCGCGGCGAAGGGGTCGGGCCACGGGCGGCACGTCAAGCAGTCCGGTGGTCACGGTCAGTTCGCGGTCTGTGACGTCACCGTCGAGCCTCTGCCGCAGGGCGCCGGGTTCGAGTTCGTGGACAAGGTCGTCGGAGGCTCGGTCCCCCGGCAGTTCATTCCCTCGGTCGAGAAGGGTGTGGTGGCCCAGATGGCCAAGGGCTGCTCCGCCGGGTACCCGATGGTGGACATCCGCGTCACCTTGACCGATGGCAAGGCGCACAGCGTCGACTCGTCAGACATGGCTTTCCAGACTGCCGGTTCCCTTGCCCTGCGTGAGGCTGCCGGGGCCGCGAAGGTGTCGCTGCTCGAGCCGGTCGACGAGCTCGCGGTCCTGGTACCGGACGAGCTCGTCGGCACGATCATGGGTGATCTCTCGGGCCGCCGCGGCCGCGTGCTGGGCTCGGAGCCGGTGGGCGACGAGCGCACCCTGATCCGGGCTGAGGTTCCGCAGATCGAGATCTCGCGCTACGCGATCGACCTTCGTGCGTTCTCCCACGGGGCCGCGACGTTCACCCGGAGCTTTGCGCGCTACGAGCCGATGCCGGACAACATCGCAGCCAAGTTCAAGGAGTAGTCAGCGCGGGTCGGCGGGGTGGAGCGCCAGCGCCGAGCGCGAGCGCAGGTGCGCCTCGCAGTGCGTGACCAGCTCGTCGTACGCCGCCTCGCCCATCAGCTGGGTCAGCTCGGCCTCATTGGACAGGTACACCGGCTCGGTCCCGACATGCGCCTCGGAGTTCCCTGAGCAGTACCAGTCGAGGTCGTGCCCCCCGGCGCCCCAGCCGCGGCGGTCGTACTCGGTGATCGTGACCTCGGTGTACTTGCTGCCGTCGAGCAGCTCGACCTCGCGGAACTGCCTCCGGATCGGGAGCTGCCAGCACACGTCCGGCTTGGTCTCGACGAAGTGCACGTCGCTGCGCAACGCCAGGCCGTGCAGGGCACAGCCAGCTCCGGCCGCGAAGCCCGGTCGGTTGAGGAAGATGCAGGCGCCGTCGACGACGCGGGTCTTCCGCTCGCCTTCCTCGTCGACCTCGGTCCAACGACGCTGGCCCTTCTTGTGGTACTGCCATTCGCCAGGAGTCAGCCGGTCGACCCACGTCGCGACCCGCTTCTCGTCGTCCTCGTCGGCGAAGTGCGCGCCCAACGTGCAGCACCCGTCGTCGGGTCGGCCGGCGTAGATCCCCTGGCAGCCCGTCCCGAAGATGCAGGTCCAGTTCGAGGTCAGCCAGGTGAGGTCGCACTTGAACTGCTGGCTCTCGTCGTCGGGGTCGCGGAACTCGATCCACGCGCGGGGGAACACCAGGTCGACCTCAGGCATGCGGAAAGCCTACGTCGTCCACTGGCTGACCAGGACCGGTGACGGTGATGGGGCCCGCGGGTACCTTGGTCGGGTGCGACTTGGAGTGCTCGACATCGGCTCGAACACCGGCCACCTGCTGGTGGTCGACGCGCACGGCGGTGCCGCCCCGATGCCGGCCTACTCCTTCAAGGAGCCGTTGCGCCTGGCCGAACATCTCGAGCAGGACGGCTCCATGTCCGAGTCCGGGATCCAAGCGCTGACAGACTTCGTCGCGAAGGCCTTGGTCGTGGCCGAGGACCGGGGCTGCGAGGAGATGCTCGGGTTCGCCACCAGCGCGGTCCGCGACGCCACCAACGCCGACGACGTACTGGACCGCGTCCGCGCCGAGGCCAAGGTCGACGTCAGCGTGCTGCCCGGCGAGGACGAGGCGAGGCTGACCTTCCTCGCCGTACGCCGCTGGTTCGGCTGGTCGTCGGGCCGGCTGCTGGTCTTCGACATCGGTGGAGGCTCCTTGGAGATCGCCGGGGGCGCAGACGAGTCACCCGACGTCGCGCAGTCGCTCCCACTCGGGGCCGGCCGGCTCACCCGCGAGTGGCTGCACCAGGACCCGCCCGACGTTGGAGCGGTGCGCGAGCTCCGCCGCAAGGTGCGTGCCGACATCGCACGCGACGCGGGGGCGGTGCTCCGGGCCGGAACGCCCGACCATGCCGTGGCGACCTCCAAGACGTTCCGGTCGCTGGCCCGGATCTGCGGGGCCCCGCCCTCAGCGGAGGGGATGCAGGTCCGTCGTTCCCTGCGGCACGACGTGCTCAAGCCCGTGTTGGACGAGCTGATCGAGCTGCCGGCGGAGCAGCGCGCGTTGCTGCCCGGAGTGTCCCCGAGCCGGGCGAACCAGCTGCTGGCCGGCGCGATCGTCGCCGATGCGGTGATGGACATCTTCGACGTCGCCGAGCTCGAGATCTGCCCGTGGGCGCTCCGCGAAGGCGTGATCCTCGAGCGGCTGGACGACATCAGCATCATCGGCGGGTGAGCTTGTGTACCGAGCCCGGCTCGGAGCCCGCTACCCGTACGGCGAATAGGCTGCTCGCATGACCAGCAGGCAGCGTGGGGCCAAGCGCTCCCTGGTCGCACTCTCCTCGGCCTCGGTGTACCCCGAGCCCACGTCGGCCGCGTTCGAGATCGCGGCGCGGCTGGGGTACGACGCGGTCGAGATCATGGTCGGGATCGACCCGGTGAGCCAGGACATCGACGCGGTCAAGCATCTGCAGGACTACCACGGCCTGCCTGTCTGTGCTGTGCATGCGCCGTGCCTGTTGATCACCCAGCGCGTCTGGGGGACGGACCCGTGGGGAAAGCTCGAGATGTCGGCCGAGATGGCCCACGAGCTGGGCGCCGACGTGGTCGTCGTCCATCCTCCGTTTCGGTGGCAGCGCGACTACGCCCGAGGCTTCGTCGAGGGAGTCGAGCTGCTGGAGGAGCGCACCGGGATCGCGTTCGCGGTGGAGAACATGTATCCGTGGCGCGCCTCGTCCAAGCGCGAGATGCAGGTCTACCTGCCGCACTGGGATCCGACCGGTCACGGCTACGCCAACACCACTCTGGACGTCTCCCACGCCTCGACAGCCAGGGTCGACTCGCTCGAGCTCGCGCGTGGGCTCGGCGACCGGCTGAGGCACCTGCACCTGACGGACGGCTCCGGCAGCGCCAAGGACGAGCACCTGATCCCCGGCCGCGGGAACCAGCCGGTCGCTCAGCTGCTGGAGTACCTCGCCGCCGAGAGGTTCGACGGGCACATCGTCCTGGAGGTGAACACCCGTCGGGCCGGCAGCCGGGAGGCTCGCGAGGTCGAGCTGGTGGAGGCGCTGGCGTTCACCCGGCTCTACTTCGAGCAGCCGCGGGTATGAGCCGCGGCCGTCGCCCAGGGGTCACCGAGACCCGCGAAGCGATCCTGGAGGCGGCCCGAGAGGCCTTCGCCGCCAGAGGGTTCCGCGGTACGACGATCCGGTCCATTGCCGCCACCGCTGGTGTCGATGCGGCTCTGGTGCATCACTACTTCGGCACCAAGGACGACCTCTTCCTGCTTGCACTGGAGATCCCCGTCGATCCACGGGAGGTGCTGCCGGCCGTCCTCTCCGAGGGGCTCGACGGCGCTGCAGAGCGGCTGCTCTCCACCGTCCTCGGGCTCTGGGACGACCGGGCGACCCGGCGTCCGCTGGTGGCCATGGTTCGGACCAGCCTGGCCCCCGAGAGCCGGGCCGACCTCCTCCAGGACGGGTTGCTCCGCCTGGTGCTCACCCCGCTGCGGGAGGCGCTTCCGCCTGGGGAGGGCGAGCTCCGGGCCCAGCTGTTCGCCACTCAGATGATCGGGCTCATCCTCGGTCGCTACGTCCTGGAGCTCGCGCCGCTGTCCACGACCCCGCGCGACGAGCTGGTCGCCTGGGTGGGGCCGAACCTGCAGCGCTACCTCACCGGTCCGCTTCCCCCGAAGGGTTGATCGGTAGGCCCCGCAGCGGCATAATTCAACACATGATGAATTATGCCGTCGAGGTGACCGACCTCCTCGTCGTACGCGGCGGGAACCGGGCCGTCGACCACGTCTCCTTTGCGACCCGGCCCGGCGAGGTGGTCGGTCTGCTCGGCCCCTCCGGCTGCGGCAAGTCGTCGCTGATGCGGGCGATCACCGGCGTCCAGATCATCGCCTCGGGCACCGTGAAGGTCTTCTCCGTGCCTGCGGGGAGCAAGTCGCTGCGAAGCCGCATCGGCTACGTCACCCAGGCTCCGAGCGTGTACGACGACCTCAGCGTGGCGGAGAACCTGCGGTTCTTCGCCCAGGTGCTGGGGGTCGGCGCCGATGAGGTGGAGCGCTGCATCGAAGCCGTGGCCCTGGGCAGCCATCGGGACCAGGCGGTGGGGAACCTCAGTGGGGGCCAGCGCAGCCGGGCCTCGCTCGCCGTCGCCTTACTGGGAGACCCGGACCTCCTCGTCCTCGACGAGCCGACGGTCGGGCTCGACCCCGTGCTCCGCCGTGACCTGTGGAGGCTCTTCCACCAAGTCGCCGACCGCGGCAAGTCGGTCCTGGTCAGCAGCCACGTGATGGACGAGGCAGTCCGCTGCGACCGCCTGCTGCTGATGCGCGAAGGCCGGGTGCTGGCCGACGACACTCCCGACGGGATCCTGCGGAGCACGGGCCAGGACGACATCGAGGGAGCCTTCCTCGCTCTCGTGGAGGAGGCGGCATGAACCCCCGGATCACGGGCGCGGTGGCCAAGCGCGTGCTTCTCCAGATCCGCCACGACCACCGCACGCTGGCCATGCTGGTGGTCTTACCCAGCCTGATCCTCGCGCTGCTCTGGTGGATGTTCTCCGACACCGGCGGGCTCGGCTTCGACTCGCTCGGGCCGCCGCTGCTGGCGCTGATCCCGTTCATCATCATGTTCCTGGTGACGTCGGTGACCACTCTGCGGGAGCGTTCCGGGGGCACCCTCGAACGGCTGCTGGCGATGCCGATGGGCAAGCTCGACCTGCTACTCGGCTACGCCCTGGCCTTTGGGCTGATGGCTGCCATCCAGTCCGGCCTTGCGGTCACGATCTGCGTCGTGCTGCTCGATCTGACTATCACGGGACCGGTATGGATGCTGGTCGTGGTGGCGGTCGCCGACGCGGTGCTCGGCACGGTGCTCGGCCTGTTCGTCAGTGCGTTCGCGCGCACGGAGTTCCAGGCCGTGCAGTTCATGCCGGCTCTCGTCGTACCGCAGATCCTGCTGTGCGGTCTCTTCGTCGCGCGCGACCGGCTGCCGCAGGGGCTCAGTGCGGTCTCCGACGTGCTCCCGCTGTCCTACGCCGTCGACGCGATGAAGTCGGTCTCCACTCAGAGCTCGGGGGCTTTCGCGGGCGTCGAGGCAGGAGTCTGGGGCGACCTGGGCATCATCGCGGCCTTCTCGGTCGCCGCCCTCGGCCTGGGGGCTGCCACCTTGCGACGCCGAACCGCGTAGCCTGGATCGGGGCGGCAACGGCGCCGCCCGCGAACAGGAGGACCCGTGCTCAGGCAGCCGCTGCTGCTTCTCTCGCGCAGTGAGAAGGTCAAGGATCTCGTCACCACGATGCCCCTCTCGAGCGGCATCGTGACCAGGTTCGTCTCGGGTGAGACCACCGACTCCGCGGTTGACACGACCAGCGACCTGGTCGCCGACGGCCTGGAGGTGACCCTCGACTTCCTGGGCGAGGACACTGTGGACCGGGACCAGGCAGACGCCACCGTCATCGCCTACGTCGAGCTCCTGCAGGCGCTGGGACAGGCCGGGCTGGCCCGCAACGCCGAGGTGTCGGTGAAGCTCTCCGCGGTAGGGCAGGCGCTGCCCGACAACGGTGCGAAGGTCGCGCTGGAGAACGCCAGGTCCATCTGCCGGGCGGCCCGGAACGCCGGCACCACGGTCACCCTCGACATGGAGGACCACACCACGACCGACTCGACCCTTGGCATCCTGCGCGAGCTCCGCAAGGACTTCCCCGAGACCGGCGCGGTGCTTCAGGCCTACCTGCATCGAACGGAGAAGGACTGCCGCGACCTCGCCTACGAGGGTTCGCGGGTACGGCTGTGCAAGGGCGCGTACAAGGAACCGGCGACGGTCGCGTTCCAGGACCGGCTCGAGGTTGACAAGTCCTATGTGCGCTGCCTGAAGGTGCTGATGGAGGGCCACGGCTACCCGATGGTCGCCTCGCACGATCCGCGGCTGATCACGATCGCGGCCCACCTCGCCCAGGAGGCAGGGCGTGCGCAAGGCACCTACGAGTACCAGATGCTCTACGGGATCCGTCCCGACGAGCAGCGCCGCCTCGCGGAGTCCGGCGAGACGATGCGCGTGTACGTGCCGTATGGCACCCAGTGGTACGGCTACCTGATGAGACGTCTCGCCGAACGGCCCTCCAACCTGACATTCTTCCTGCGCTCGCTGGTCTCCAAGAAGTAGAGGTGCACCCATGACAGTCGCGATCCTCGGTGCCGGAGTGATGGGCGAGACCCTGCTGTCCGGTCTGCTTCGCGCGGGGCGCTCCGTCGACGACCTGGTGGTGGGGGAGAAGCGCGCTGAGCGGGCAGCCGAGCTCGTCGAGCGGTACGGCGTGACGGTGCTGTCCAACACCGAGGCCGCGTCCAAGGCAGACACGGTGGCCCTGGTCGTCAAGCCGCAGGACATGGCTGAGGTGCTCGACGAGATCGCCGCGCACATCCGCCCCGGTCAGCTGGTCGTCTCGCTCGCGGCCGGCATCACCACCGGCTTCATCGAGTCGCGGCTACCGGCGGGGGTCGCGGTGGTCCGCGTCATGCCCAACACCCCGGCGCTCGTGGACGAGGGAATGGCGGCGATCTCCCGCGGCTCGCACTGCGACGAGGCGCATCTGGTCGAGGCGGAGTCGTTGATGGCCTCGACCGGTCGGGTCGTGCGGGTTCCCGAGAAGCAGCAGGATGCGGTCACCGCCATCAGTGGCTCCGGGCCGGCGTACCTGTTCTTCGTGGTCGAGTCGATGATCGAGGCCGGCGTTCACCTGGGGCTGCCACGCGCCACGGCGTACGAGCTGGTCGTCCAGACCGTGGTGGGCTCGGCCAAGCTGCTTCGCGAGACCGGCGAGCACCCGACGGTCCTGCGCGAGCAGGTCACCTCCCCCGGGGGCACCACGGCCGCGGCGATCCGCGAGCTGGAGGACCACAAGGTGCGCGCCGCGTTCCTCAGGGCTATGGAGGCTGCCCGCGACCGGAGCCGGGCGCTGGCCGAGGAGAGCTGAGACGCGGGTATCGCAGCCCCCCCGCGGGGCTCAGGCGCTGCCGCTCCACGGTGCCGGCACGAGCACCCAGACCACCTCGGCTGAGCGGCTGTTGCTCGCGTTGGACCAGGTATGCGGCTCGCCGCCGGCAAAGGTCAGGGCATCGCCGGCTCGCAGCTGCTGGACGCGGTCACTGAAACGGAGCTCGACCGAGCCCTTGAGGACATAGAGCACCTCGACCTCGCAGTTGATCGTGTAGAGGTCCTGCCCGCCGCTGCCGCCAGGCTCGATGGTGGAATGCACCAGCTGGAGCTTCGCCTGACCCCGCGGTGTCATCAGCTGCTCGTTGACCCCGGTCCCGCCGAGGTTGATCGCGGGGGCGCCCTCGCGGCGTACCAACGCCACGTCAGGGGCGGAGAACAGCGAGCCGACCTCGATGCTCATCACCTCGCACAGGGTGATCAGCGAGGCCACGCTCGGTGAGGTCTCGTCACGCTCGACGCGGCTGAGAAAGCCCTTGGTCAGCCCGGTCGCGGCGGCGAGCTGGTCGAGCGTGTAGCCGTTGGCCTTCCGCGCGGCCTTCAGCCTCGAGCCGATCCGTACCTCGTTGGTCGGAGACACCGGAAGCGGCCTCATGGGTGTTCCTCCTGACGAAACTTTTGTTGACTCAATCATGCCTGAGGGGTTGACAGCCGGGACCTGCGCCCCAGACTCTATTAGACAACGTTTGTTGCGTCAGAGAAAACTTTTGGAGAGATCATGCGAGCTCGACACACCCTTCCCCTGGTTGCAGCGCTGGCCCTGGCGTTCACCAGCTGCGCAGCCCCGGACGACAAGACCTCGTCGGGGGAGCCGAAGCCGACCGCGTCCGTCGGGGGGCTGCAGAAGGACGACGCCGCGGCGGCGTTGCTGCCCGCGGCGATCAAGAGCGCCGGCGTCGTCCGGGTCGCCTCCGGTGTCAGCTTCCCGCCCATGGAGTTCTTCGACACCGACAACAAGACCGTGATCGGCTTCGACGCCGATCTCGGCAAGGCGCTGGGCGAGGTGCTCGGCGTTGAGTTCGAGTTCCAGAACACGAACTTCGACGGCATCATCGGCGGGCTCAAGGCCGGGCGCTACGACCTGAGCCTGACCTCGATGATCGACAAGAAGGAGCGTCAGGCCGAGGTCGACTTCATCGACTACCTCAACTCCGGTGTCACGTTCCTGACGCTCAAGGGCAACCCGAAGGGGCTGACCGAGCAGGGCGACCTGTGCGGTCAGGCGGTCGCCGTCGAGAAGGGCGCCACCGGGGACCTGGTTGCCGACGACATCACGGCCCAGTGCAGGAAGGACGGCAAGGAGGCTGTGGACAAGAAGCCCTTCGCCGACCAGGCGAGCGCCGTGCAGGCCCTGCAGGCCGGCCGTGCCGATGCCGTGCTCGCCCTCGACCTGACCCTGGCCTACAACGTGAAGCAGAACCCGGAGTCCTTCGAGGTCCCGGCCAAGCCCTTCGGTCTGCTGCCGGTCGGAATCCCGGTGCCCAAGGACGACCCGCAGCTGCGCGACGCCGTCCGGGCCGCGTTGCTGAAGGTGCAGGAGTCGGGTACCTACGACGCGCTGCTGGCCAAGTGGAACCTGACCGACCAGGCGCTGACGGGGGCCCCGCTCAACACGGGCAAGTGAGATGTCCGACGAAGCTCTGACCCGACCGCATGCGGACGAGCCGATCGTCCGGCTGCGTCACCCATGGCGCTGGGTGGCCGTCGCCGTGCTCGCGGTGTACGCCGCGCTGCTGGTCAAGTTCCTGGTGGGCAACGAGGCACTGCACTGGGACTTGATCCGGGGCTACCTCTTCGAGACCTCGATCCTGCGCGGCGTGCTGACCACCTTGAAGCTCACCGCGGTCTCGATGGCGGTGGGGGTCGTGCTCGGCACGCTGCTGGCGGTGATGCGGCTCTCGGAGAACCCGGTGCTGCGGTACGTGGCGGGCGGCTACGTCTGGCTCTTCCGCGGTACGCCGATCGTGGTCCAGCTGTTGTTCTGGTTCTTCCTGGCCTCGGTCCTGCCCGAGATCAGCCTGGGCGTCCCGTTCGGGCCGGAGATCGCCAGCTGGCCGACCAACGACGTGATCACGCCGTTCATGGCCGCGATCCTGGGCCTCGGCCTCAACGAGGCCGCCTACATGGCCGAGATCGTCCGCGCGGGCATCGGCGGGGTCGACAAGGGACAGTCCGAGGCAGCCGAAGCCCTCGGGATGGGCCCCTTCACGATGTACCGGCGCGTGATCCTGCCGCAGGCCGGCCGGCTCATCGTGCCGCCGACCGCCAACGAGACCATCTCGATGCTCAAGCTCACCTCGCTGGTCATCGTGCTGAGCATCCAGGACCTGCTGGGAGCGGTGACCCAGATCTACAACCGCAACTTCCAGCAGATCCCGCTGCTGACGGTGGCGAGCATCTGGTACCTGGCGATGACCACGGTCCTCACCCTGGTCCAAGGACGACTCGAGAAGCGGATGAGCCGCGGGGTGCCGGTCGCCGTCAAACGGGCGGCGCAGCGGGGGGCAGCGCGTTGAGCACCAACGTCCCCATGGTCGAGGCGGTCGGCGTACGCAAGGTGTACGGCGACAACGAGGTGCTCAAGTCGATCGACCTGACGGTGCAGCGTGGCGAGGTCATCTCGCTGCTCGGGCCGTCCGGCTCCGGCAAGAGCACCTTCCTGCGCTGCATCAACCACCTCGAGGCCATCGACGGTGGTGAGATCAGCGTCAACGGCGAGCTGGTCGGCTACCGCCGCGCCCACGGCAAGAAGTACGAGCTCAGACGCAAGGACATCGCTGCGGCCCGCCGCGACGTCGGCATGGTCTTCCAGCGGTTCAACCTCTTCCCGCACCGCACCGCGCTGGAGAACGTCATGGAGGCGCCCGTCTTCGTCAAGCGGCGCAGCAAGGGCGAGGTCCGCCAGCAGGCGTTGGCGCTGCTGGAGCGGGTCGGTCTGGCCGACCGTGGCGACCAGTACCCGGCAACCCTCTCGGGTGGCCAGCAGCAACGCGTCGCGATCGCCCGCGCGCTCGCCATGGAGCCGACGCTGATGCTCTTCGACGAGCCGACCTCCGCTTTGGACCCGGAGCTGGTCGGGGAGGTCCTGGACGTGATGAAGGGCCTGGCCGCCGACGGCATGACCATGATCGTGGTCACCCACGAGATCGGCTTCGCCCGTGAGGTCTGCAACCGCGTGGTCTTCATGGACGGCGGGGTGATCGTGGAGGAGGGCCCACCCGCCGACGTCTTCGGCAACCCCCAGCACGCCCGCACCAAGTCGTTCCTGTCGAAAGTGTTGTGAGCCAGATGGACCCCCAGACCAACGTCCGCGGCCCGGTCGACGCCACCGTCGTCCCCCGGTACGCCGGGCCGACGACCTTCGCCCGACTGCCGCGGCTCGACGAGGTGGAGCGTGCCGACGTCGCGATCCTCGGCATCCCCTTCGACTCCGGCGTCAGCTACCGGCCAGGTGCCCGGTTCGGGCCCGGCCACGTCCGGGCCTCGAGCAAGCTGCTGCGCAACTACAACCCGATCCAGGACGTCGAGCCGTTCGCGGTGCAGCAGGTCGCCGACGCCGGCGACCTGGCCTGCAACCCGTTCGACATCCAGGACGCCATCAGGCAGATCGACCAAGGCGTCCGGGGCGTGCTCGACGTCAGCGGCAAGCTCGTCACGATCGGGGGCGACCACACCATCGCGCTGCCGCTGCTGCGCGTCATGCACGAGCTGCACGGCGAGATCGCGGTGGTGCACTTCGACGCGCACCTCGACACCTGGGACACCTACTTCGGTGCCCCGCTCACGCACGGCACTCCGTTCCGCCGCGCGTCGGAGGAGGGCCTGATCGACAAGACGGCGAGCATGCACGTCGGGATCCGCGGGCCCCTCTACTCCCGGGAGGACCTCAGCGACGACCAGGTGCTCGGGTTCCAGGTCCTGGGCGCGCACGACCTGGACGACCTCGGATGGCGCGGCGCGGTCGAGCAGATCAGGAAGCGCGTCGGCGACCGCCCGACGTACGTCTCGCTCGACATCGACGTCCTGGACCCGGCCTTCGCGCCCGGAACCGGTACGCCGGAAGCCGGTGGTCTCACCAGCCGTGAGCTGCTCAGCATGCTGCGGTCCTTCAGCGAGCTGAACCTGGTCGGGGCCGACATCGTGGAGGTGGCCCCGGCCTACGACCATGCCGAGATCACCGGCATCGCCGCAGCCCACGCCGCCTACGAGCTGGTCAGTGCGATGGCCCCTCGGGAGCCGGCCGATGGCTGAGCAGGCTGTCGCCCCGCTGACCGGCGGCGCCGCCGTGATCGACAGCCTGGTGGCGCACCGCGTCACCGACGTCTTCGGGATCCCCGGCACCCACAACCTCGAGCTCTACCGCTACCTGCCCGGTTCCGGGATCCGCCACGTGGTCACCCGGCACGAGCAGGGCGCCGGGTACGCCGCAGACGGGTACGCGCGGGTCAGCGGCCGGCCCGGGGTCATCATCACCACGTCCGGACCGGGCATCACCAACGCCATCACGGCGCTCGCAACGGCCTACGCCGACTCGGTCCCCATGCTCGCGATCTCGCCCGGCCCTGTCCGCGGAACTGTCGGCGCAGACATCGGCTGGCTGCACGAGGTGAAGAACCAGCAGGCCGCTCTCGATGCGGTGTGCGCACGAAGCCTCCGCGTGCAGTCCGCCGACGAGATCCCCGAGGTGCTCGCGGCGGTCTTCGAGGGTTTCGCCACGTCCCGCCCTCGTCCGGTGCACCTGGAGGTGCCGGTAGACGTGCTGGAAGGCCCATGGCTCCGACGCCCGGTGACAGCACGTCCCGTGGCGGAGCCGGTCGGTCCGGGACCGGCCACGGTGGACCAGATCGCGGCCGCGCTCGACGGCTCCCGGTCGCCGCTGCTCGTGGCCGGGGGAGGAGCCCGCGGCGCCGCCGAGCAGGTGCATGCCCTGGCCGACCTCGGCATCCGGGTACTGACCACGGTCAACGGCAAGGGGATCTTGGACGAGCGCCACCCCGCGTCGCTGGGAGCGGGCATCCGGCTGGCCGCGGCACACTCGCTGGTCAACGAGGCAGACGTGCTGGTGGTTGTGGGCAGCGAGCTCGGTGACTCCGACCTGTGGGGTGGGACCGTGGCCCCGGGAGGCGAGGGCCGGACCGTCGTCCGAGTCGACCTGGACCCGGCCCAGCTGCACAAGAACGTGGCTGCCGACCTCCCGGTCGTCGGCGATGCCACGGTCGTGCTGCGAGAGCTCCTGGACGTGCTGCGCGTCAAGGGGTTCGTCGCGCGGAGCGTCGAGCCGGCCGGACGGGCGGCAGTCGAGAAGGCAGCCGAGGCCGATGCCGGTCCCTGGGCGCAGATCCAGCGGGTACTCGCGGCAGCCCTTCCTGCCGACACCGTGGTAGCCGGGGACAGCTCGCAGGTGACGTACTACGGGACGGTTCACTACTGGCCCTTCACACCGGCCAACAGGCTTCTCTACCCGACCGGCTACGCCACGCTCGGCTACGGCCTTCCGGCAGCGATCGGGGCCAAGATCGCCGCCCCCGAGCGACCGGTGGTGGCCCTCATCGGGGACGGTGCTGCGATGTTCAGCATCCAGGAGCTGGTCACCGCCACCGAGCAGCGTCTCCCCATCCCGGTGGTCATCGTCGACAACGGCGGCTACGCGGAGATCCGCGAGCAGATGCTCGACCGCGGGATCGAGCCGCAGGGCGTCGACCTGTACCGGCCTGACCTCCCCGCCCTGGCCGTCGCGGTCGGGTCCTTCGGGGTGGTCGCGGAGCACGTCTCGGACCTGGGTCGACTCGCCGCGCAGGCCCTCGAGGCTGACCGGCCTACCGTCATCTACCATCGCGTCGACTGACCGACCGGAGGCCGTGAGCGTGACCACGAGGCATGGTCTTGCTTCGTCGCCGAGGCGAGGCACCATAGGGCCATGACCGCGTATGCCGCCGCCGCCGACCGCTACGACTCGATGGAGTACCGCTTCACCGGGCGGAGCGGGCTCAAGCTCCCCGCGCTCTCGCTGGGGTTGTGGCAGAACTTCGGTGACGACCGTCCGGAGGAGACCCAGCGCGCCATCCTGCGCCGCGCCTTCGACCGCGGAGTGACCCACTTCGACCTGGCCAACAACTACGGGCCTCCGTACGGGCAGGCCGAGCTGAACTTCGGCCGCTACCTGCGCGAGGACTTCGCCAGCCACCGCGACGAGCTGGTCATCTCCACCAAGGCCGGCTGGGACATGTGGCCGGGTCCCTACGGTCAAGGCGGCGGCTCCCGCAAGTACGTTCTGGCCTCCCTCGACCAGTCGCTGGAGCGGCTCGGGCTGGAGTACGTCGACATCTTCTACAGCCATCGTTTCGACCCGGAGACTCCCGTCGAGGAGACGATGATGGCACTGGACCAGGCGGTGCGCTCCGGTAAGGCCCTGTACGCCGGTATCTCGTCCTACTCGGCCACCAAGACCCGCGAGGCGGCCAAGATCGCCCGCGACCTGGGCACTCCGTTGCTCATCCACCAGCCGTCGTACTCGTTGCTGAACCGCTGGGTCGAGAAGGGTCTGCTCGACGCGGCCGAGGACGAGGGTATGGGCGTCATCGTGTTCACCGCGCTGGCCCAGGGGCTGCTCACCGACCGCTACCTGTCCGGGGTTCCGGCCGACTCGCGTGCCGCCCGCGCCGGCAGCTCAGTCCCCCGAGAGCACCTGGCCGACAACGTCCTGGGCCACGTACGACGGCTCGACGAGATCGCGCAGGCCAGGGGTCAGAAGCTCGCGCAGCTGGCGCTCCAGTGGGTGCTGCGCGACCCGCGGGTCAGCTCGGCGGTCATCGGAGCCTCGTCGGTCGAGCAGCTCGACACGAACCTGGACGCCCTGGGTGGGCCGCCGTTCACCGACGACGAGCTGGCGGCGATCGACGCGGATGCGGTGGACGCCGGCATCAACCTGTGGGCGGCACAGACCGAGGACTGAGCGCCTGCTCGCAGCGCGTCAGCACCTCGACGACCTCGCGCCCGAACCGCACGTCGACGCGGTGCTGCGTGGTCGAGGCCTCGACGCAGCCGATCAGCTCCGACAGCGCTCCCTCGTAGGCCTGCTCGACCTGACGGCCATCGTCCGGGCGGGTATGCCAGCCGTGCTCGTCGTAGAGCTCGACACCGATCCGGACGGCGTCGGGCGGCATCGTCAGGCTCAGCGACATGACACTGGTGGCACCGCTCTCGTGGGTGAGCACGAGGTGGACCAGATCATCGGCACCGCGTGAGCCTGTGACCGCGGCGACCGGCCCGAGTGCGGGCAGCAGAACCGAGAGGGCGTGCGGACCCACGTCCCACAGAGCGCCCTCCTCCTTGCGCCAGACCGACTCGGCGTACGGGTTGCCCGGGGTGCGCAAGGAGGCGAGCCAGGTCGCCTGTCCACCCAGCAGGGGGGCGGAGCGGACCTCGTCCAGCCACTCCTCCCACAGTGGGGTGAAGCGCTGGGTGAAGAAGACCACGGTGCTGACCTGATGTTGTTCGACCGCCGAGACGAGGCGCTCGGCCGCTTGCAGGTCGGTGGTGATCGGCTTCTCCAGCAGCAGGTGCCTACCCGCTTCGGCCGCTCGGACGGCGAGCTCAGCCTGCACGTGCGGTGGCACCGCGAAGGTCACGGCGTCCACCGTCTCGAGCATCGCGTCGAAGTCGTCGAACCCGGCGCCGCCGTGCCGGGCTGCCAGGTCGGAGGCCTTGCCCCGGTCGCGGCCCCAGACTCCGACCAGCTCCGCCTGGGCGTGTGCGGCGACGCCGGCTGCGTGGATCTCCGCCGCCCAGTAACCCGTGCCGACCACCGCGAACCGCATCGGCCCAACCTAGGAGAGCGCTCAGGCGAAGTCCACACTGAAGTACTGGGTCTCCTGGTACTCGCGGATCCCCTCCCGGGCTCCCTCGCGGCCCAGGCCGCTCTGTTTCACGCCCCCGAACGGCGCCGCCGGGTCGGAGACGACTCCGCGGTTGATCCCGACCATGCCCGCCTCGATCGACTCGGCAAGGCGCAGCGCGTCCTGGAGCCGACCGGCGTACACGTAGGCGGCCAGGCCGTACTCGCTGTTGTTGACCTGGTCCAGGAGTGTCTGGTCGCTGCTCCAGGTGAGGACCGGAGCGACCGGTCCGAAGATCTCGTCGGCGACGACGCTCATGGCTGGCGTGACGCCCGCGAGCAGAGTGGCCGGGTAGAACCAGCCTTGGCGGGGTGTCGGCCCCTGGTGGGCGATCCGCGCACCGGCGGCGACCGCCTCGTCGACCATTGCGCGGACACGCTCGACCGCGCGCTGGTTGATCAGCGGGGGAACCTCCAGCGCCTCGATCGCTCCCCCGAGGAGCGCGGTGAACTGCTCTGCCACCGACTCGTGAACGTAGAACCGGTTGGCCGCCGTGCAGGCCTGGCCGCCGTTGCGGAACTTGGCCACCATCGCCCCGGCAACGGCCTCCTCGAGGTCGGCGTCGGCGGTCACCACGAACGGTGCGTTGCCACCGAGCTCCAGGCTCGTGTTGAGGACGCGGTCTGCCGCCTGCTTCAACAGCACCTTGCCGACCCCGGTAGACCCGGTGAAGGACAGTTTGCGGACGCGCTCGTCGGTCAGCCAGGTCGTGACCACGGTGGCCGCATCGGTCGTCGGCACCACGTTGACGACGCCGTCGGGTACGCCGGCCGCGCTCAGTATCCGCGCGATCGCCAGAGCGGTGAGGGGAGTCTCGGCTGCCGGCTTGAGTACGACGGTGCAACCCGCGGCCAGGGCCGGGGCGATCTTGCGGGTGGCCATCGCCGCCGGGAAGTTCCACGGGGTCACCAGTGCGGCGACACCGACCGGCCTGCTGGTGACGATGGTGCGCGTGCCGCCGGCCGGTGACTCGCCGTACGAGCCCTCGTGGCGCACCGCCTCCTCGCCGAACCAGCGGAAGAACTCCGCTGCGTAACCCACCTCGGCGCGGGCGTCGGCGTCGGACTTGCCGTTCTCCACGGTGATCAGGCCGGCCAGCTCACCGGTGTCGGCGACCATGAGCTCGTACGCGCGCCGCAGCACCTCCGCGCGGGTGCGCGGGGTGGTGCCGGCCCAGGCAGCGAAGGCTCGTGAGGCTGCGTCGACCGCCTCCGTCGCCTCGTCGGCGGTGCCCTGCGACACCGAGGCCACGACCGACGTCGTTGCCGGGTTGTGCACCTCGAAGGTGGTCGCCGCGCCGCGCCCGCGACCGTTGACGAAGATGCCGTGCTTGGGATCGAGCTCGGCGATGTAGTTGTCCAGGTCCACGGTCTAGGCGTCCTTGAACATCTGCTCGAGCACGTCGAGCCCCTCGCTGAGCAGGTGGTCGGGGATGGAGAGGGGCGGGAGGAAACGCAGGACGTTGCCGTAGGTGCCGCAGGTCAGGACGAGGAGACCCTGCTGGTGCGCTGCAGCGACGACTGCGCGGGTGAGGTCGGCGTCCGGCTCGTCGCCGCCGGGCTTGACGAGCTCGACGGCGATCATCGCGCCGCGGCCCCGGACGTCACCGATCCTGGGGTCCCCAGCCTGGAGGGCGGTCAGCCGCTCGATCATCGTCTTCCCGATGGCCCGGGCCCGGTCGACCAGGCCCTCGGCCTCGATGGTCTCGAAGACCGCGAGGGCAGCGGCACAGGCGATCGGGTTGCCGCCGTAGGTGCCGCCGAGGCCACCGAGGTGCGGGGCGTCCATCATCTCGGCGCGTCCGGTGACGGCGGAGAGCGGCAGGCCGCCGGCGATCCCCTTGGCGGTCACGATCAGGTCGGGCACCACGCCCTCGTGGTCGCTGGCGAACCACTCGCCGGTGCGGGCGAAACCGGTCTGCACCTCGTCGGCGATGAAGACCACGTTGTTGGCGTTGCACCAGTCGAGCAGGGCCGGAAGGAAGCCGGGCGCTGGGACGATGAAGCCGCCCTCGCCCTGGATCGGCTCGATGACCAGCGCGGCCAGGTTGTCACTGCCGACCTGCTTGTCGATCACGTCGATCGCGCGTCGCGCGGCGGTCGGCCCGTCGACTCCGCCGTCGCGGAACGGGTACGAGAGCGGCGCGCGGTAGACCTCGCCGGCGAACGGCCCGAACCCGCTCTTGTAGGGCATGTTCTTCGCGGTCAGCGCCATCGTCAGGTTGGTGCGGCCGTGGTACGCGTGGTCGAACGCCACGACGGCCTGCTTCTTGGTGTGTGCGCGCGCGATCTTGACAGCGTTCTCGACCGCCTCGGCACCGGAGTTGAAGAGCACGGTGCGCTTGTCGTGGGTGCCGGGTGTGAGCTTGTTGAGCGCCTCGGCGACGCGCACGTAGCCGTCGTACGGCGTGATCATGAAACACGTATGGGTGAACGCCTCGACCTGCGCGGCCACGGCGGCCGCGACTCGCGGTGCGCTGTTGCCCACGGTGGTGACCGCGATGCCCGAGCCGAAGTCGATCAGCGAGTTGCCGTCGACGTCGACCACGACCCCCCCGCCCGCCGCAACCGTGTAGACGGGCAGCGTCGTACCCAGGCCCCTGGGGACCGCTGCCTGCTTGCGGGCGTGCAGCGCCTGGGAGGCGGGGCCGGGGATAGCTGTGACGAGACGGCGCTCCTGGGGCAGCGCCGGGCCTCCGATGATGTGCTCGGTCATGGGTTCACGGTAGGTCCGCCTCGGCTCGGTGCGCGATGTCGAGTCTGCACAATCCGGCACATTGCATTGTGCAAGACTGACTCATGGTGACGATGCGGGACGTGCTCGGGCAGGACGACCTGACGATCACGACCGTTGCTCTTCCGCAGCCACGGGCGGAGATCCGGTGGGTGGCGACCAGCGAGCTGACTGACCCCAGCCCCTTCCTCGAGGGCGGCGAGCTGCTGCTGACCACCGGTCTGGGCACCGAGGGCTGGCGGGGACAGTGGCGCCCGTATGTCGGGAGGCTCGTCGAGGCCGGCGTGGTCGGGCTCGGCTTCGGCACCGGCCTGACCCACCGCAAGGTGCCTGCCGCCCTGGTGCGAGCCTGCGAGGACCACGGCCTGAACCTGCTCGAGATCCCTCGCCACACCACGTTCGTGGCGATCAGCCGGAGTGTCGCACGGCTGCTCGAGCAGCGTGAGGAGGCCGAGGCCAGAGCCGCCCTGGACCTGCAGCGGGAGCTCACATCGGCCGCCGCTCGACCGGACCCGCGCCGCGCCATCGTGGAACGGCTGAGCAGCCTGCTCGGCGGGGGAGCCTGCCTGGTCACTCCCGACGGTCGACCGCTCGCCGGGAGCGCCGAGGGCCTCGACCTCGCCCTGGTCGCGGGTGAGCTGGACCGGATCCGCGGTCATGGGCTTCGCGGCGCCTCCACCAGCAGCGACCGGCACGCCGCGTTCTTCCTGGTCCCGGTCGGGCTGAGTGGGCGACCGCGGCACTACCTGGCGGCCAGCGTGCCGGGCCGTCCGACCGACGGCCAGCGCAGCGCGGTGACGACCGCCGTCGCACTGCTCTCCTTCGTCGCCGAGCAGGACCGCCGGCAGCGCGAGAGCCGACGGACCCTGACAACCCGGGTACTCGAGCTGCTCGCCCGGGGCGAGGCGCTCACCGCCCAGGTCGTCGCCGAGGCAGCCGACCTCCCGCCGTTGCCCGACCGGGTGCAGGTCCTGCGCGCCTCGGGTCCGCCGGCTGCCCAAGAGGATGCGCTGGGCGAGCTGGAGGAGCGTGGCCTCCCTGCGGCCGTGGTCGACGGCGAGCTCTGGGTGGTCACGACCCCGGCAGCCGCCACGGGCCGCGCCCAGGCTCTGGGGAGCGCCGGGCTACGCGTCGGGGTCGGCGAGGCGGTCCGACGTACCGACTGCGCCGTCAGTCACCGTACGGCGGGCCAGGCACTGGCGCGCTCCGCTCCGGCCGCGCCAGTCGTGCACTGGGAGGACCTCGTGCGTGAGGGCGCGGTGGCGCTGGTCGACCCCGACGTGGCCGCCTCGTTCTCGGCCTCGTTCCTCGGGGAGCTCCCCGACGAGCTGGTCGCGACGCTGCGGTCCTTCCTTCGCCACCATGGCTCGCGGCAGCAGGTGGCCCATGAGCTCGGGGTCCACCGCAACACGGTCCGGAACCGAGTCGAGCAGATCCAGGCCTACCTCGGCCGATCCCTGGAGGACCCAGACACCCGTGCCTCCGCCTGGCTCGCCCTGCAGGCCAGAACCGAAGCGCCCTAGGGTGTCAGGCATGAGTGGTGCGGCGTGCGTGGTCTTCGACCCGACGCTGTGCGACTACAAGTTCAGCAGCGACCACCCGCTCAACCCCGTCCGGGTCGACCTGACGATGCGCCTCGCAGCGGAGCTCGGCATCACCGGCACAGGAGGCATGCCCGTCCTTCCCGCTCCGATGGGCAGCGACGAGCTGGTCGCCTCGGTGCACACCAGTGACTTCATCGAGTCGGTCAAGGCCACCAGCCGCAACCCTGAGCGCTACGACCTCTCTCGCGGGCTCGGCACCGACGACAACCCGACCTTCGCCGGCATGCACCAGGCCGGCGCCCACGTCGTCGGCGCCACGGTCGAGGCTGCGCGGCGCGTCTGGCAGGGCGAGGTGCTGCATGCGGCGAACATCAGCGGCGGCCTGCACCACGCGATGCCGGACCGGGCCAGCGGCTTCTGCATCTACAACGACGTCGCGGTCGGGATCCGCTGGCTGCTGGACAACGGCGCGGCGAAGGTTGCCTACGTCGACGTGGACGTGCACCACGGCGACGGCACCGAGGCCGTCTTCTGGGACGACCCCAGGGTTCTCACGATCAGCCTGCACGAGACCGGACAGCTGCTCTTCCCGGGCACCGGGTTCGCGGCGGATATCGGGGGTGAGGGTGCCGAGGGCAGCGCGGTGAACGTCGCCCTGCCCCCCGCCACTGCTGACGCCGGCTGGCTGCGCGCCTTCCACGCGGTGGTGCCCCCGCTCCTCCGCGAGTTCCAGCCGGACATCCTGGTCACCCAGCATGGCTGCGACTCGCACCTGGAGGACCCGCTCGCCCACCTGATGCTGACCGTGGACGGTCAACGAGCGTCGTACGCCGCTCTGCACGACTTGGCGCACGAGGTCTGCGGAGGGAGATGGCTGGCGACCGGGGGTGGTGGCTATGCGCTGGTCGACGTGGTTCCCCGATCGTGGAGCCACCTCCTTGGCATCGTCTCGGGGGTGCCGGTCGACCCGGCTGCCGCCGTACCCGAGGCGTGGCGGAGCCACGTGAGTACCCGCCTGGGCAGGGTGGCGCCGCGGAGAATGACCGATGGGCGAGACGCGGCCTATCGTGAGTGGGACTCAGGTTTTGACCCGGACACCTGGCTGGACCGCAGTATCCTGGCCACCAGGCAGGCGGTTTTCCCGCTGCACGGGCTGGATTATCTGCCCTGATCCGTTTGGTTGAGCGTGCCACGCCGAGGCTAAAGTAAAATTCCGCGGAAAATCACCTCTTCCCCACCTGTCACATTAGGCTCTAGTCTCACGGAAGCACATCGTCCAGTCTCCGGTGGGGAAGCCGAAGCGCGTGTGTGCAGAGAAAGTGCGGTGCGTCATGGCCGAAGGCAACTCCGGAGATATTTCAGGAGTGAAGTTTCTGACCGTTGCAGAGGTTGCATCGGTGATGCGCGTGTCGAAGATGACGGTCTACCGTCTTGTTCACTCCGGTGAGCTCCCCGCCGTGCGCGTTGGTCGCTCGTTCCGTGTCCCTGAGGACGCGGTCAACGAGTATCTCCACAAGAGCTTCTACCAGACGGGCTGAGCCCTGCTGGTCCCCTGAACCAACTCAGCAAAAGACTCGGTGGCGGCCCTGAGGGCAGCCACCGAGTCTTTGTTGGGCGACGGGGGGTTCGCCGTGACTTCCGAGCCCTCCCCCTCCCAGAGGTAGGGCGCGGAAGCTGCATGTGTGACCTAGCTAGGTCACACGACTGGTGCAGCTCCGAGAGGATGCAGATGCGCGGCATCCTCAGCCCGGAGGAAGCGGGATGAGTGCGGCAGCGGGGCCGATCCCTCCCAGGCTCGACCTTCATCGTTCGGGCCGAAACCGGTGGACCCTCCAGCCAACCGGTTGACCGATGCCAGAGACCGTTATCTTGGTCACCTGACCAAGATAGTGTCGCCTGCGGCTCAGCCTGTGTCAACACCCACCCTTTTAGGGCCCAGGCCGATACGCCGTTACGCTGGGACCTCCCGGTCCACCCGAGCGCGCAACTGCGCCGACATCCACGGGCCGGCTCTACAGAGCATGAAAGGTCCACTGTGGGTTCGGTCATCAAGAAGCGCCGCAAGCGCATGGCGAAGAAGAAGCACCGCAAGTTGCTGAAGAAGACGCGCGTCCAGCGTCGTCGCCTCGGCAAGTAGCAACTCGACCGCGGGAGAGCGCATGGGGCGCGTCGTACTCGTCACCGGTGTTTCGGGGGACCTGGGCGGGCATTTCGCACGTCGCATCGCGGCGGATCCTGCGGTTGGTCGCGTTATAGGCGTGGATGTCGTACCGCCCAAGGGGGACTTGAGCTCGGTCCGGTTCGTCCGGGCCGACATTCGTAACCCCGTCATCGCCAAGGTGATCGCCGGCGAGGACGTCGACACCGTCGTGCATACGAGCGTCCAGCCGACCCAGGGCGCCGGGGGCTCGACCAAGGAGCACAACGTCATCGGGACGATGCAGCTCCTGGCGGCCTGCCAACGCGCACCCGGGCTCGAGCGGCTCGTGGTCAAGTCGTCGGCTGAGGTCTATGGCTCGACGGCCCGTGACCCGGCGATGTTTACCGAGGACATGGCGGCTCGCCGGTCGCCGACCTCGGGGTTCCCCAAGGAGATCGTCGAGGTGGAGGGCTATGTCCGTGGCTTCGCGCGACGGCGCCCTGACGTCGTGGTCACGATGCTGCGTACCGCGGACACGATCGGCCCCACGGTGACGTCGCCGCTGAGCGACTACCTCAGGCTTCCTGCCATCCCCAAGCCGGTCGGCTTCGACGCGCGGCTACAGATGCTGCACTACGACGACCTGCTCGCCTGTCTGCACCACGCTGCGCTTGCGGGGGTTGCGGGCACCTTCAACGTCGCCGGCTCGGGCGTGCTGATGCTCTCGCAGGCGATCCGCAGACTTGGTCGGCCGACCCTGCCCGTCCCCGGCTTCGCCCTCGCGTCCCTGGCGAGCAGCCTGCGCCCGACCGGGCTCACGCCGGCGGGTTTCTCAGCCGAGCAGGTCCGGTTCCTGACCTATGGTCGCGGGCTCGACACGACGCGGATGCGCGACGTCCTCGGGTTCAGCCCGGCGTACACCACCGAGCAGGCCTTCGCGGCCTTGGCCCGAGCGGTCCGCCCCGGACTGATCCGCCGGCACCCGGTCGCCGCCCTGGAGAGTCTCGTGACGGGCGCACTAGGAGTCGAGCGTGGCTGACGCGGAGATCATCCCTCTCGGCACTCGTGGGCGCCCTGGTCGGGGGACCGGGAAGGACAAGCCCTCGGAGACGTCGCGCAACCTGGCCTCAGGACCGGCGAAGATGGCGCCGGAGAAGAAGTCTCCCCACAAGGAGTCTCCCGAGCCTCCCGTCGACGAGGCCGCTGCCGCCCAGGACCGCTCGCCCCGGCCAGGCGGGATCCCCGTCCAGGAGATCGCCACGGCGATCGGGAACGCCGCGACAGAGGTCTTCGGGGAGGACGCCGACCGAAAGCTGGCCGAGTTCCTGGCTTTCCTGCGTCGACGGGTCACCGGGGACTACACCGTCGACGAGTACGGTCTCGACACCGAGCTCACCTCGCGGTTTCTGACTGCTGCGATCAAGCCGATCGCGACGAAGTGGTTCCGGGTCGAGGTCCGTGGCGCGGAGAACATCCCGACCGAGGGCGGCGCGCTGATCGTCTCCAACCACTCGGGGACCATTCCGGTCGACGGCCTCGTCACGCTCTTCGCCGTACGCGAGCACACAGGTCGCTACCTGCGGGCCCTGGGCGCCGACCTGATCTTCCGGCTGCCGCTCATCGGTGAGATCGCTCGCAAGGGCGGAGCCACGCTGGCGTGCAACGAAGACGCCACGCGCATGCTGGCAGGCGGCGAGCTGGTCGGTGTCTGGCCTGAGGGGTTCAAGGGCATCGGCAAGCCCTACTCTGAGCGGTACAAGCTCCAGCGTTTCGGCAGAGGTGGGTTCGTCTCGGCGGCGATCAGGACCGGCGTGCCGATCATCCCGTGCTCGGTGGTCGGTGCCGAGGAGATCTACCCGCTGGTGGGGAATGTCCCTGTTCTGGCGCGTCTCCTCGGGATTCCATACCTCCCGATCACCCCGCTGTTCCCACTGCTGGGCCCGCTCGGGCTGATCCCGTTGCCGTCCAAATGGATCATCGAGTTCGGTGAGCCCATCCGCACCGACGAGTACGACCCCGCTCAGGCTGACGACCCGATGTTGACGTTCGACGTCACCGACCAGGTCCGCGAGACGATCCAGCAGACGCTCTACACGCTGCTCATGCAGCGCAAGTCAGTCTTCCACTAGAGGGCGTTCGGGGTCAGCCCCCGCCGAGGCCGCCGGTCAGGTCGTCGAGAACCTTGTCCGCTCCTGGCAGTACGTCATCGAGCAGCTCATCGAGCGGTGTCACGGTGTTGTCGACGGTCTGCGAGAGCCCCTTCTTGGTCTCCTTGACCGTTGCGTCCGGAGCGGGCGTCTCGATTGGGGTCTCTGGCTTGGACGGTGCCTTGGCCGGACCAGACTTGGACGGTCCTGTCGAGCCATCGGGTGCCGTGGAGGGCTGGCCCGCCGTCGCGCTCGAGCCGTCAGCGAGAGCAGCAGCCTCCTGAGCCTCCTTGAGCCCGGCGGAGGTGCTGAGGAAGTCGGTGAGCTGGAGCGGAGGCAGGTCCGAGGCGCACGCGGTGCACAGGCTCAGCATCTGCTGGTCGATTGCCGCCAGAATCATTGCGGCCTCGGCCAGCGCTGTCTGGGCCTGGGGTGGAGCGGTCTTGGCGAGCTCCTGCAGGGTCTTCAGGCTGGTGGCGGCGAAGGAGCGGACGGCGGCGATCTTCGCGGGGTCGCGGTTCTCCTCGAAGGAGTGCGCCAGCAGGTTGGTGCCTTCCTGGGCCTGCACGGAGAAGTCGTGCAGGGTCCCCGGGACGCGGGCAGAGCCACCGCGCTTCGCCAGCAGGCTCCGGACCTCCTGGAGGCGGTCGTTGGCCTGATCCAGCAGGTCCCTGCCCTTGCCCGCGTCATCGGTGTTGAGGCCCGCCTGTGCGCGCTCAAGGGTGCGCTTGATCGGATAGAGGGCGTCGCCCGGAAGGGCGTTCTGCGAGGCGGCTGCCATGCCGGCGGTGCCTCCGACGAAGACCATGGCCGTCGCGGCGGCGACCAGCCGACGCTCACGCGGGCCGCGGCGCCGGATGGGCAGGACCAGCGACTGGGATCCCTTGGTCAGAACCGTTGCGGCCTCGGTCAGAAGCTGCTCGCGCAGCGCCAGGGTGAAGTCGGGGCGAGGGGACGCAGGAGCGTGCTCACGCAGAGCGCTCGCCACCGTGACCAGCTCGGCAAGGTCCGCGGAGCCCGGGCCGTCGGGCCTGGTGAGCAGGGCCTCGAACTCGTCGGCACGCTTGCGCGCGCTCGGCAGACTTATCACTTCAGGCCCCCCTTCACGGTTTCATGGCTCTTTGTCCTCTTGCTGGTCAACGAGGAACCGAGGAGTCGGGTTACGGCGCGTGGGTTCGTCATCGCAGGTCCTCCGGCAGGGCCTTGGCCAGGTTGCGGACGCCACGTAGCTGTAGCTGCTTGACCGCGCCCTCCGACCGGCCGAGCACCCCGGCGGTCTCGGCGATGGACAGGCCCTGGAGGAAGCGCATGATCAGGCACTCCTGCTGCTCGGTCGGCAGGTCCTTGAGCGCCTTGAGCAATGTCTCGTTGGTCAGGGTCGCCAGGACGGAGCCCTCGGGGCCCTCCGTGGTGGAGTCGTGCGGGGTCATGTCCTCGGTGGTCATCTCGAGGCGGGTACGACTGGACTTGTAGTGGTCCGCCGTGAGGTTGCGGGCGATGGTCATCAGCCACGCACCGAAGTCCTTGCCCTGCCAGCGGAACGAGCCCATGCTGCGCAGCGCGCGGAAGAAGGTCTCCGAGGTGAGGTCCTCGGCCAGGCCGACCGACCCCACCCGGTAGTAGACGAACCTGTAGACCGAGGAATTGTAGTGGTCGAACAGCATCCCGAAGGCGTCGGTGTCGCCGCCGCGGGCTAGGTCGACCAGGGCGATCAGTCGACTGGCCTCGGCCTCGTCCACCTCGCTGGAGGCAGCGACGCCGTCGCCCTCGGGGCCGTCGTACCGGACCGCGTCGGACTTGATGGCCTCCATGAGCAGCCACGCCGGGGTGGTCGGTCGGCCGCGGTGCGCCGACGGCAGCGTCGATCCGGCCAGGGCCAGTGCGGGCTGGGGTCCGTCGAGGAAGTCGAGCAACGCGGAGCGCAGGGCGTCGAAGCCCCGCACAAAGTCCGCGTCGCGCGTGAACATAGAACTCCCTCCCCGCCCGAAGGCCGGGCTCCCTCATGGTGCGGCGCTGTGCGCCAGCACTAGTGAGACTGGCCACGATTCGGTTCATGACGCTGAACCGTGCCCCGTCTGTCTTGCTCCCTGGCGTGATCCTACCTACAAGTAGCCGAAATCGCGCCCGTTATGACCAGACCGGCCTCCCGCCGTCAGCGCAGGCGACGACGCAGCGCCACAGCGGCCGCAACAGTCCCACTGACCCCACCCGCGACGCCTGCGGTGAAGAGTCCGGCCCGGGCGACCTTCCGGCCGGTGCGGTAGTCGCGGACCCGCCACCCGTGCGCCGCTGCGTGCTGGCGGAGCTTCGCGTCGGGGTTGATCACGCAAGGGTCACCGACCAACGACAGCATCGGTACGTCGTTGTGCGAGTCCGAGTAGGCCGAGCACCGGGAGAGGTCGAGACCCTCCCGCTCCGCCAGGGCCGCAACCGCGATCGCCTTCTCGGGTCCGTGCAGCATCTCGCCCACCAGTCGGCCGGTGTAGACCCCGTCCTCACTCTCGGCGACGGTGCCGAGGGCCCCAGTGAGTCCCAGCCTTCGGGCGATGACGCGGGCGACCTCGACGGGTGCGGCGGTGACCAGCCAGACGCGTTGGCCCTGGTCGATATGCATTTGGGCCAACGCCTTGGTTCCGGGCCAGATCCGGTGTGCCATGTTCTCGTCGAAGATCTCGTCCGCGATCTCCTCCAGCTCCTCGACCCGATGGCCCTTGATGAAGGCCAGAGCTGAAGCCCTTGCCTCCGCGACGTGCGAAGGGTCCTCGACGCCGACGATCCGGAAGTACGCCTGCTTGTAGGCCGCGCCGAGGATGTCCTTGGTCGTGAAGAACTTGCGCGCATGCAGGCCTCTGGCGAGGTGGAAGATCGACGCTCCCTGCATCACGGTGTTGTCGACGTCGAAGAACGCGGCCACCTCAGGATCGGGCTCCGTCATGAAGCTGCTCTCGACCTCGGCGACCGCTGCCGACGCCTCACCCGCAAGCACCGACCGGCTGCGCAGGTCCTTGCGCATCGGCTTGCGTGGTTTGGCTGTGCTCACGGAAACAACACTAGTGGCCACGGGCCGGGCGTTGCCCTGTGCCAGACTCGCCAGTGTGACTGTGAACCTGGCCGAGCTGCTCACCGCCGCACGCGCTCAGGCGCCAGATGCCGTCGCGCTCGTGGAGGCCGACTCGGGCCGGCGGCTGACCTGGGCCGAGCTCGATGACGAGGTCGAACGCGTCAGCCGCGGCCTGTCCGGGCTGGGGTTGGTCGCCGGTTACCGGGTGATGCTCGCCCTAGCCAACCGCATCGAGTTCGTCACCACGTACCTGGGGCTGCTGCGCGCCAGCCTCGTCGCCGTACCGGTGAACCCGCGGTCAGCCACCGGTGAGCTCGTCCGCATGATGGCCGACTCCGGTGCGCGGGTCGTGGTCGCCGACGCCGGCACGATCACGGGTGTCCGGGCCGCAGCGGCCGGGCTCGACGATGCCCTGGTGGGTGCGGACGAGGAGCTCAGGTCCCGCGCGGTCGTGCCGCACATTGTGGCTGTCGGCGTACCGACCGTGCCCGGCGAGACGTCCTACGGCGCCCTGCTCGGCGAGGCCTCCGCAGAGGTCGCTCCGGTGCCGAGCCTGCAGGATGCCGAGGCACTGGCGGTGCTCCTCTACACCAGCGGTACCTCAGGCCGCCCCCGGGCGGCGATGCTGAGCCATCGCGCCCTGGTGGCCAACATCAGGCAGGCCTCCGAGGTGGAGCCGAAGATGATCGCACCCGACGACGTCGTGTTCGGCGTGCTGCCGATGTTCCACGTGTACGGCCTGAACGCCGTGCTGGGTGCCGTGCTCGCAGAGCGCGCCAGGCTCGTGCTGGTCGACGCCTTCGACGTCGAGGGGTCGCTGGACATCATCCGCGACCATGGCGTCAGCGTCGTCCCGGTCGCCCCTCCGGTCTTCGCCTACTGGCGAGGGATCGACGACCTCGGCTCCCGGCTCAGCGGCGTACGGCTGCTGCTCTCCGGGTCGGCCCCGCTTTCGCCCGAGCTGGTCGAAGAGTTCACCCGCCGCACCAAGAAGGCGGTGCACCAGGGCTACGGGCTGACCGAGGCCGCGCCGATCGTGACGTCGACGCTATGCAGCCAGACCCCCAAGACCGGCTCGGTAGGGGCTGCGCTCCCAGGGGTGTCGCTGCGGCTGGTCGACGAGTCCGGCCAGCCTCCCGAGGGCGAGGACGCCGGCGAGATCCAGGTGCGCGGCGACAACCTGTTCAGCGGCTACTGGCCCGACGGCGTCGACGGCCCCGACGAGGAAGGCTGGTACGCCACCGGTGACGTGGGGTTCCTGGACCACGACGGCGACCTGTTCCTGGTCGACCGGCTCAAGGAACTGGTCATCGTCTCCGGCTTCAACGTGTACCCGAGCGAGATCGAGGAGCTGGTCACCGAGATCGACGGCGTCCTCGAGGCGGCGGTGATCGGGGCCCCCGACCGCGAGACCGGCGAGTCGGTCGTCGCCTTCGTGGTGCCCGAACCCGGCTCGTCGCTGACCGCATCCGAGCTCGAGGCCGTCGTACGGGAGCGCTGCGAGGCTCAGCTGGCACGGTTCAAGCAGCCCAAGGAGATCAACGTCGTGGACGAGCTGCCGCATACCGCCACCGGCAAGGTCGCCAAGGGCCGGCTGCGGGCGGTGCGCCGTCGGCAGAACCTGGGGCTCCTGGAGTGAGCACCGAGCTGGGTGAGCCCCCTCCCCGGGTCGTCCTCTACTCCAAGCCGGGGTGCCACCTGTGCGACGAGGCCAGGTTAGTTATCGAAGCGGTCTGCGCCGAGCTCGGCGAGGCGTACGACGAGATCGACATCAGCTCCTCACCCGACCTGCTGGCCCGGTACGCCGAGGAGATCCCGGTGACCCTGGTGGACGGTGCCCAGCACGACTTCTGGCGGGTCGATGCTGAGCGCCTCCGGGCTGCGCTGACGGGCTGAGCTGACGGGCTGAGCTGCCCGAGTCGGGGGTTCTCCGCGCGTCCCCTCGGCGGTCTCCCGAGGTTCGACGCCCAGTTCCGGGCTGGAGCCTGGCAGTGCGAGGCGCGGCTCGAGGTTCAGGTCCTGCAGGTGGATTGATGCAGGGTTTACCTCCCTCTGTGCGCCAGAGCAGTCGCTCGCCTGCCAGCGGAAGTCCTCACCGAGGCCGAGTGGCGGGTTCGCGCAGACGTTGACCGGACTGCCCACCCCGGTGGCGTGAGTCATCTCACCTTGTGCTAGCCGCTCCCCGGACGATTTTGTTCTCACGTTCACAAACTCCTAGAGTGGCTTCGCTGCCGTCCTGAACACGACCGCTGACGAACCACGGGCGGCGCTGGGAAGAAGATCTACGTGACCTCATCGCCACGCGGCTCGACCGCGAAGGTGGCCGGTATCCCGGAGGCGACGGTTGCCCGTCTCCCGGTGTACCTGCGCGCTCTCGTGGGCCTGGCCGACCGGGGCACCGAGACCTGCTCCAGCGAGGAGCTGGCGACCGCGGCCGGAGTCAACAGCGCCAAGCTCCGCAAGGACCTTTCCTACCTCGGCTCCTACGGAACCCGCGGAGTCGGGTATGACGTGGAGTACCTCCGCTACCAGATCGCCCGCGAGATCGGGGTCACCAACGACTGGCCGGTCGTCATCGTGGGGATCGGGAACCTGGGCCACGCCCTGGCCAACTACAGCGGCTTCTCCTCGCGCGGCTTCCGGATCGTCGCTCTGCTCGACAGCGACCCGGCACGAACCGGCGACGCAGTCGGCGACATGACGATCAGGGCTTTCGACGAGCTCGACTCGATCGTGGCCGACAGCCACGTCGCCATCGGCGTGATCGCGACCCCCGCGTTCGCGGCCCAGGATGTCTGTGACCGCCTGGTCGCGGCCGGCGTCACCAGCATCCTCAACTTCGCGCCGACCGTGCTCTCGGTGCCCGACGGCGTCGACGTACGCAAGGTGGACCTGTCCATCGAGCTTCAGATCCTGGCGTACCACGAGCAGCGCAAGGCGCTCGTCGACGGCTCCACACCCGAGGGCGGTGCGGCATGAGTGTGCTCGTCGTCGGCGTCTCGCACAAGACCGCCCCCGTCTCCGTGCTCGAGCGGCTCGCTCTCGACCCCGACGGCGTCGACAAGCTGCTGCACGACCTCGCCGGCACCGAGCACGTCCGCGAGGCGACGGTCCTGGCCACCTGCAACCGCATCGAGATCTACTCCGAGGTCGAGCGCTTCCACGGCAGCGTCGAAGCCCTGTCCCGGCTGCTGTGCGAGCTCTCGGCGAGCGATCCCGAGGGCGTCGTCCCGCACCTGTACGTCCACTACGACGACGCCTCGGTCGCCCACCTGTTCCAGGTCGCAGCCGGCCTCGACTCGATGGTGGTCGGCGAGGGACAGATCCTTGGTCAGGTCCGCGACGCCCTGCGAACCGGGCAGGAGCACGGCACCATCGGTGCGGCGCTGAACTCGCTGTTCCAGCAGGCGCTGCGCGTCGGCAAGCGCAGCCATGCCGAGACCGACATCGACCATGCAGCGCCCTCGCTCGTCTCGGTCTCGCTGGAGCGGGCCGCTGAGCACGTCGGCCCGATCCAGGGCAAGCGGGCTGTCGTCGTCGGTGCCGGCTCTATGGCGAGTCTGGCCATCGCGACTCTCGATCGCCTCGGCGCGGGCGAGATCGTCGTTGCGAACCGCAGCCTGAGCAACGCCCAGCGGCTGACCGCGCAGTACAACGCGAGCGCCGTTCCGCTGCACGAGGTGGGCCATGAGCTGGCCAGTGCCGACCTGGTGATCTCCTGTACAGGTTCGGTCGGGGTGCTGCTCAAGGCCGGGCAGGTTGCAGCGGCCCTGGCAGACAACCCGCGGCCGTTGGCGATCATCGACCTCGCGCTCCCGCACGACGTCGACCCGGCCGCCGGGGACCTGGACCTGGTGCGGCTGATCGGGCTCGCCACGCTCGCCGACGACATCAACGAGGGCGAGGGCGCGGTCAACGTTGCAGCGGTCCGGATGATCGTGGCGCAGGAGGTCAAGGCGTTCCTGGCCGCGCGCCGCTCCGCCAGCGTGACGCCCACGGTGGTAGCGCTGCGCACCATGGCCACCGGCGTCGTGGAGACCGAGCTGGAGCGGCTCGCGACCCGGCTGCCCGACCTGGACCCGGTCACCCGAGCCGAGGTCGAGCACGCCGTACGCCGGGTCGCGGACAAGCTGCTGCACCAGCCCACCGTTCGGGTCAAGGAGCTGGTCAACGAGGACGGTGCGGTGTCCTACGCGGCCGCCCTCGCCGAGCTCTTCGCGCTGGACCCCGACGCGGTTGACGCGGTTACCCGCGTGGAGGGGGTGTGAGCCAGATGACCAGCTTGAGAGTCGGCACGCGTGCCTCCGCACTCGCCAGGACGCAGGCCACCACCGTTGCGGACGCGATCGCGGAGAAGCTCCACTGCGAGGTCGCCCTCGTCGAGGTGACGACCCAGGGCGACCTGACCTCGGCGCCGCTGGCGTCGCTGGGCGGCGTCGGCGTCTTCGTCAGCGCGTTGCGCGACGCTCTGCTGGCCGGCGAGATCGACGTGGCGGTGCACTCCCTCAAGGATCTGCCTACCTACGCCCACGAAGGTGTCACCCTCGCCGCCGTACCTCAGCGGGAGGACCCGCGCGACGTCGTGGTCGCCCGGGACGGTCTGACGCTCGGTGAGCTGCCCGTGGGATCACGGGTAGGCACCGGGTCGGTGCGACGCTCCGCCCAGCTGCACGCTCTGGGCATGGGGCTGGAGGTCACCGACATCCGCGGGAACGTGGACACCAGGATCGCCAAGGTCGCCGCAGGGGAGTACGACGCCGTCATCCTGGCCAGGGCCGGGCTGGCGCGGCTCGGCCGCCTCGACGAGGTCACCGAGGTGCTCGACCCGATCCAGATGCTTCCTGCGCCCGGCCAAGGTGCGCTGGCGGTCGAGTGCCGCTCGGCAGACACCGGGCTGGTCGAAGCGTTGGCGGCGCTGGAGGATCCCTACACCCGGGCCCAGGTGACCGCCGAGCGCGCCGTGCTGTCCACGCTCGAAGCCGGCTGCTCCTCGCCGGTCGGCGCGATGGCGGAGATCGCTGAGAGCGAAGACGGCGAGGAGCTCTGGATCCGAGCCGTCGTGCTTTCCAGCGACGGCGCACTCGCCGTACGCAAGTCGTTGTCAGGCAAGCCCGCCGATGCCGAGGAGATCGGCCGGCGGCTGGCCACCGAGATGCTCGAGGACGGTGCCGACCAGCTATGACCACCAGAAAGACCCCGACCCGCACTGCACAGCCGAAGACCGCAACCAAGAAGGCGACTGTGAGCAACACCGTGAAGAAGACCATCTCCACCAAGCAGAAGACCGAGGCGCGCAAGGCCCCGGTCGGCTACGTAAGCTTCGTGGGAAGTGGCCCTGGTGAGCCCGACCTGCTGACGCTACGGGCCGTCGACCTGCTGCGCGCCGCCGACGTCGTGGTCACCGAGACCCCTGACCATGCCGCCCTGGTTCGTACCGTCCTCGGCCTCCCGGCGCCGCGCGTACGGGTCGACGAAGACGGCAACGAGGTCGAAGAGGAGGTCGATGGAGCCCCCGAGCTCATCGACGGTGGCTTCGGTACCGACGGGCAGCCGCTTACCCACGCCGGCCGAGCCAAGGTCGTCGTGCGCGCCGCCAAGGGCGGCCGTAGAGTCGTGCGCCTGATGGCCGGCGACCCCTTCCTCTATGCCTCGGGACCGGAGGAGGCGCAGGCCTGCGTCAAGGCGGGCCTGCCGTTCGAGATCGTGCCGGGAGTCTCCTCGGCGACCGCCGTACCGGCGTACGCCGGAGTCCCGCTCACCACCAAGGCCAACCGCGAGGTTGCGGTCATCTCGTGCAGCGACGCGAGGATCGACTGGAGCCAGTACGCCGACGGCCGGACCCTGGTCCTGCTGAGCGCGGTGGCCAGCATCGGGGAGATCGCCAAGGCGCTGGTCGAGGCCGGCCGCTCCCCGGAGACGCCGGTTGCGATGACGCGCCAGGGCACCACGACCGAGCAGTCCACCGTCGTCTCGACGCTGGCCCGCATCGCGGCGGACGCCCGAGCGGCCAAGATGACTCCGCCCGCGGTGACGGTGGTGGGTGACGTGGTCGACCTCCGCAGCACGCTGTCCTGGTTCGAGACCAAGCCGCTCTTCGGGTGGCGCGTCCTGGTGCCGCGCACCAAGGAGCAGGCCGGCTCGCTCTCGGCTCGGCTGCGCGGCTACGGCTCGGTGCCGGAGGAGGTCCCGACCATCTCCGTCGAGCCGCCGCGCAACCCGCAGCAGATGGACAAGGCCATCCGAGGCCTGGTGGAGGGCCGCTATGAGTGGATTGCCTTCACCTCGTTCAACGCCGTACGCGCCGTCCGCGAGAAGTTCGACGAGTACGGCCTCGACGCGCGCGCCTTCTCTGGGCTGAAGATCGCTGCAGTCGGTGAGAAGACTGCGGCCACGCTCGCCGACTGGGGTCTTCGAGCGGATCTCGTCCCGTCCGGCGAACAGTCGGCTGCGGGCCTGCTTGCGGACTGGCCGGAGTACGACGAGCTGCTCGACCCGATCAACCGGGTCTTCCTGCCGCGGGCCGACATCGCCACCGAGAACCTCGTGGCGGGCCTGATCGACCTGGGCTGGGAGGTCGACGACGTCACGGCGTACCGGACCGTCCGCGCGGCACCGCCGGCGGCGCCCGTCCGTGACGCGATCAAGAGCGGCAAGTTCGACGCGGTCGTGTTCACCTCGTCCTCGACGGTGCGCAACCTGGTCGGAATCGCCGGGAAGCCGCACGCCTCGACGATCATCGCGGTCATCGGGCCGGCCACGGCCAAGACCGCCGAGGAACACGGTCTGCGGGTCGACGTACTCGCCTCGTCACCATCGGTCGAGGTCCTCGTCGATGCGCTTGCTGACTTCGGTGCCGCGCGGCGCGCTGCGCTGATCGAGGCCGGCCAGGCCGTCACGAAGCCGTCCGAGCGACGTCCATCGGCGCGGCGCAAGGCAACCTGAGCCATGGGCTACCCCGAGGTCCGGCCACGCCGGCTCCGCCGTACGGCGGCGCTGCGGCGGCTCGTGGCCGAGACGTCCCTGGACGCGCGCCAGCTGGTACTACCGGTCTTCGTGCGTGAGGGCGCGACCCAGCCAGTGCCGATCGGGTCGATGCCAGGGGTGGTCCAGCACACGCGTGAGTCGCTGCGGAAGGCTGCCGCGGATGCGGCGGCAGCGGGCCTGGGCGGGATCATGCTGTTCGGCGTACCGAGTCGCAAGGACGCGGTCGGGTCCGGCGCGACCGACCCAGAGGGGATCCTGAACCTCGCCATCGCCGACGTCGTCGCCGAGGTGGGCGATGCCCTGCCGGTGATGGCCGATCTGTGCCTTGACGAGTTCACCGACCACGGCCACTGCGGGGTGCTCGCCGAGGACGGCTCGGTGGACAACGACGCGACCCTCGCGGTCTATGCCGAGATGGCGGTCGCCCAGGCAGCGGCCGGGGTCGACCTGGTCGGCCCGAGCGGGATGATGGACGGTCAGGTCGGAGCGGTTCGAGCAGCTCTGGATGCTGCCGGGCACCAGCACGTCGGCATCGTCGCCTACAGCGCGAAGTACGCCTCTGCGTTCTACGGGCCGTTCCGGGAGGCGGTTGACTCCTCGCTCCAGGGCGACCGACGCACCTACCAGCAGGACGGCGGGAACGCCCGCGAAGGGGTGCGCGAGGCGCTGCTCGACGTCGCCGAGGGCGCCGACATCGTGATGGTGAAGCCTGCGCTCGCCTACCTCGACGTCGTCCGCGCCGTACGGGAGGCTGTCGACGTACCCGTGGCGGCGTACAACATCTCGGGGGAGTACTCGATGGTCGAGGCCGCCGCAGCCCACGGATGGATCGACCGCGACGCGGCCATCCTCGAGACCCTCACGTCGATCCGCCGCGCCGGAGCCGACATCATCCTGACCTACTGGGCTGCCGAGGTCGCCGCCAAGCTGCGGTAGGACCCGGCAGGTTGAGCCGGGCGTGTTGGTTGGTCGAGCCGGGCGTGTTGGTTGGTCGAGCCGGGCGTGTTGGTTGGTCGAGCCGGGCGTGTTGGTTGGTCGAGCCGGGCGTGTTGGCGCCTCAAGTCCGACATGCCCGGGTCAACGGACCGACATGCCCGGGTCAACGGACCGACATGCCCGGCTCAACGGACCGACATGCCCGGCTCAACGGACCGACATGCCCGGCTCAACCGAGCTGGGGGGCGGGGCTAGGGGAGCAGGCCGGGGAGCAGGTTGCCGAGGCCGAGGCTCTTGAGCAGGGCGTCGATGGCCGCGGGGCCACCGTCGAGGTACGCCTCGGTGCACGCGTCCAGGCCGCCGAGCAGTTCGAGCTGGGCCTTGCTGAGGTTCTCGGCGCAGTACTTGGTCGCCTTCTCCAGCTTGGTGAGGGTCTTCTTGACCTGCTCCGAAGCCTTGGGGATGGTCTTGTCGACGCCGTCGGCCGGGTTCTCCTGCTCGCCGTCGGGGCCCGCCGCGGGCGGGTTGCCGGGCGCCGGGCTCGGACTGTTGCTCTTGGAGCCATGGCTGGCCTTCGTGCTCTTGGGCTTGGGCTGGTAACCCTTGGTGCCCATGTTGAAGACCGAGTCGTCGTACGACGGGCCGAAGTAGGCGCTGGCGTAGGTGCCGGTCGGGGTCGAGACGTACTCGCCTGCGGCGTACGCGGCGGCGATCGACTTGACCAGGGCTACGTAGGCCTGGGAGTGGTTGTAGCGGAAGACGGCGGCGGACTGGCCTGCGTCGGTGGACAGGTCCTCGTTGCCCGAGCACAGGTAGACGGCGGCGGCGAGGGCGGCGTCGTCGATGTCTTGGGGGTTGCGGCGGCCGTCGCCGTCACCGTCCACGCCGACGACTGACCAGGTCGAGGGGATGAACTGCATGGGGCCGACGGCGCGGTCGTAGATCGGGTCGTTGTCGTACTGGCCGGCGTCGGTGTCGGTGATCTTCTGGGTGCCGTTGGTGCCGTCGAGGGGGATGCCGTAGATGCCGGGGGTGCTGGCGCCGTCGGCGTTGAGGACGTTGCCGCCGTAGCGGCCGTGGTCGGACTCGACGCGGCCGATGGCTGCGATCAGGGTCCAGTCCAGGTTGCAGGACGGGTCGGCGGAGGCGATGACCTGCGAGGCGCGCTGGTACGCCGCCAGAGCTGCCGCCGGGATGCCGTTGGTCGCCGCCGAGGAGACGATCTGGGCGGCGCTACCGGCCGGAATGCCAGGGGCGATCTCACCGGGGCTCGAGACACTCGCCGGAGCTGTGATGGCCTCGGTGGGCAGGCTGGTGCCGTCAGGCAGCACGCCGGTACCCTCGCCGGCCGCGCTGGCACTCGACACTGCGAGGCTCGCGGTCCAGGCCCCAGAGAGCAGGGCGAGTGGAACCAGCGCAGTGGCCTTCTGCCAAGTGTTCGAACGCTTGGACATCTAGTTCTCTCTCCCAGTTTTCGTCTCAGGCACTTCCCTTGGGTGCCCGAGATCTCCCTCGCGCTAACAACGAGAACCGCGCGTTTCGGTTACGTGGCGGAAACATGCTGTCAGCGTGTCGGGAGGACCCTCTCCCTGTGTTGAGGTAACGCGCGGATGCCGTTGTCATGACGCCGATCGCACCGAATCCCAGGGATTCCCTGTAGTAAGTGTCACTCGCGGTAACAAACGCGTCTATGGAAACGCTGAATTGTCCAGGTTTGACAAGCGTCACATCCGTACGGCGGCGCCCGAATTGGGATCTCTCAGGTCCCTCCGTGAGAATGACCGGGTGAGCCTCCCAACAGACGCGTCCGCCGCGCTGTTCAGGCGCGCCCAAGCGGTCACGCCCGGCGGGGTCAACTCGCCGGTCCGGGCGTTCAACGGGGTCGGCGGCACGCCTCGGTTCATCGACCGGGCTACCGGCCCCTACCTGTACGACGCCGACGGGAACGAGTACGTCGACCTGATCTGCTCCTGGGGACCGATGCTGCTCGGTCACGCTCATCCCGAGGTCCAGGCCGCCGTGGCCCAGGCGGTCTCCCGCGGGACGTCGTACGGCACTCCGACCGCTGCGGAGGTCGAGCTGGCCGAGGAGATCGTCGCGCGCACCAGCGCTGAGAAGGTCCGCCTGGTCTCGTCCGGTACCGAGGCGACCATGTCAGCGATCCGGCTGGCGCGTGGCTTCACGGGCCGCGACCTGGTGGTGAAGTTCGCCGGTTGCTACCACGGCCATGTCGACTCGCTGCTGGCCAGCGCAGGCAGCGGGCTGGCCACCCTCGCGGTCCCCGGCACCCCAGGGGTTCCCGAGGCCGCGGCGGCGGCAACGATCGTTCTTCCGTACAACGACACCGCGGCCGTTGAGAAGGCGTTCGCCGACCATGGCACGGAGATCGCCTGCGTCATCACCGAAGCCGTCCCCGGCAACATGGGGCTGGTCCCGCCCTCGGCGGGGTTCAACCGCTTCCTGCAGGAAGCCTGCGCGCAGCACGGCGCGCTCTTCGTCAGCGACGAGGTGATGACCGGCTTCAGGATCCACCGGCTCGGCCAGTGGGGTCGCGACGGTTCAGTCGAGGGGTGGCAGCCGGACCTGGTCACCTTCGGCAAGGTGATGGGCGGTGGCTTCCCCGCGGCGGCTTTCGGCGGCCGTGCGGACGTGATGGCGCTGCTGTCGCCAGACGGGCCCGTCTACCAGGCCGGCACGTTGTCGGGGAACCCGGTCGCGGCCACCGCCGGACTGACCACCCTGCGACTGGCCACCGAGCAGGTGTACGTCGAAATCGACCGCGCCGCCGCGATCGTGCGGGAGGCCGCGGACTCAGCGCTGACAGAGGCGGGGGTCCCGCATGTGGTCCAGTCCGCGGGGACGATGTTCTCGGTGTTCCTGGGGGTGAGCGGTGCGGTGCCCGACTTCGACGCCGCCAACCGGATGGACCTCGCGGCGTACAGTGCCTTCTTCCACTCGATGCTCGACCAAGGTGTCTATCTCCCCCCCAGCGCGTTCGAGGTGTGGTTCCTCTCGTCGGCCCACGACGACCGTGCCCTCGACCGGATCGTGTCCGCCCTGCCCGCAGCCGCCCGTGCAGCTGCCTCCGGAGGAAGCCCATGAAGACTGTCGTCCACCTGATGCGTCACGGCGAGGTGCACAACCCCAGCGGAGTCCTGTACGGACGGATGCCCGGCTACTACCTGTCGGAGCTCGGCAAGCGGATGGCACAGCGGGTCGCGGACTCCATCGGTGACCGCGACATCACGCATCTTCGGGTATCCCCGCTGGAGCGTGCCCAGGAGACCGCCCAGCCGCTGGCGGACAAGCTCGGCCTCGAGATCGTCACCGACGAGCGCGTCATCGAGTCCACCAACAAGTTCCAGGGCAAGACCTTCGGCGTCGGGGACGGCGCGCTGCGCAAGCCGTCCTCGTGGGTGCTGCTCTGGAACCCGTTCAAGCCGTCGTGGGGCGAGCCCTACAAGGAGATTGCCGAGCGGATGATGGCAGCCGTGCACGACGCTCGCGACGCCGCCCGAGGTCACGAGGCGGTGGTGGTCTCCCACCAGCTTCCGATCTGGACGACGCGCCTTCATGTCGAGCAGCGCAGCTTCCTGCACGACCCGCGAAAGCGGCAGTGCACCTTGGCCTCGCTGACCTCGCTGGTCTTCGAGGACGACCGGCTCACCTCGGTCGAGTACTCCGAACCGGCCGGCGATCTCATCCCGGTCAAGGACCGTCGAGCTCCGTTCTCCGCAGGCGGCGCCAAGGACGAGGACAAGCCGATCTCGTGAGACGCCTGCTCGGCACCGCACTACTCTGCCTTGCCCTGACGGGGCTGGCGGGCTGCAGCAGCGACCTCTTCACCTCGGGCGCGAAGGGGTTCGTCTCCGGCAACGGGGCCGTGACGGTGGTGCCCGAGGGCCAGCGGCGTGCCCCAGCCCCGATCAGCGGCACGACCATCGACGGCAAGCGTGTCTCGTTGGCGGACTTCGCCGGACGGATCGTGGTGATGCCGGTCTGGGGTTCGTGGTGCGGCCCCTGCCGCGCCGAGGCCCCGATGTTGCAGGCAGCCTCGAAGGACCTCGCCGACGAAGGGGTGGTCTTCTTGGGCATCAACGTCCGCGACGACAATCAGGGCAAGCGTGACGCCTTCGTCCGCACCACCGGGATGACCTACCCGAGCCTGGACAACACCGACGGTTCGGTGCTGCTCAACTTCCACGCTGGCATGACCCCCAACGTCATTCCGAGCGTCGCGTTCATCGACTCCGACGGCAAGGTCGCTGCCGCCGTACTCGGAGAGATCACCCGCACCACGCTGTACGACGTCATCGAGGAAATCCAGAAGTGAGCCTCGCCGACTGGTTCGTGGACCAGGTGAACTCAGGCTCCCTGCTGCTCGCCGTCCCCGTGGCCGCGACCGCCGGGCTGGTCTCTTTCTTCTCGCCGTGCGTCGTGCCGCTGCTCCCCGGCTACGTCTCCTACGCAACTGGGCTCTCCGGCGCGGACCTCGAGTCCGCCCGCAAGTCCCGGATGCTGGCGGGGACGACGCTCTTCGTCCTGGGCTTCACCTTCGTCTTCATGGTGTACGGCGCCCTCTTCGGCTCGGTCGGGAAGTGGCTGCTGGAGAACACAGACACCCTCAACGTCGTGCTCGGCAGCCTCACCATCCTGGTCGGGCTGGTCTTCATGGGCGTGGTGCCCTGGTTCCAGCGCGACGTGCGGATCCATCGGGTGCCTGCGGTCGGGCTCGGCGCCGCACCGCTGCTCGGGGTCCTGTTCGCCCTCGGCTGGACACCCTGCCTCGGACCTACGTTGGCCGCCGTCCAGGTGCTGGCGGCCAACGAGGGGACGGCGGGCCGCGGGGTGCTGCTTTCTCTTGCCTACGCCCTGGGTCTGGGCATCCCGTTCATCGTCGCCGGGCTCGCGTTCGAGAAGACCCTCGGCGCCGTCCGCTGGGTTCGGCGGCACCAGGTGTGGGTCACCCGCTTCGGTGGCGGCCTGCTCATCCTCGTCGGGCTGCTGCTGGTCAGTGGCCTCTGGGCGGACTGGGTCAGCCAGCTCCAGGGCTGGGTCGCCACCTCGGAGACGACCCTGTGACCAGCCCGATCGCCGCGCCGCCGGCGCTGTCTCCACGAGAGCTGGTTCGCTGGGCGTGGCGCCAGCTGACCTCCATGCGGACCGCACTGCTGCTGCTCTTCCTGCTTGCCCTGGCGGCGGTGCCGGGCTCGGTGGTCCCCCAGGAGAACATCGCCCCCGTCGACGTCTCGAACTGGCGCGACAAGCACCAGACGCTGGCCCCGATCTACGACGGGCTCGGGCTCTTCGACGTCTACTCCTCGGTGTGGTTCAGCGCGATCTACATCCTGCTGATGATCTCCCTGCTCGGCTGCATCGTGCCCCGGCTGCGGGTGTACTGGCGGTCGATGCGGGCCCAGCCGCCGGCGGCTCCGCGCAACCTCAGCCGGCTCCCGTCGTACAGCCGCGGCGAGGTCGACCAGGACCCCGAGACCGTGCTCCGGCGGGCGACCGAGGCTCTGGGCGAGCGGCGGTTCCGGATCCGCGCGGGGCAGGACGCCGTCTCCGCGGAGCGGGGGTACCTCCGGGAGGCCGGCAACCTGGTCTTCCACGTCTCGGTCATCGTCGCCCTGGTGGGCTTCGCGGTCGGCCAGCTGTTCGGCTACAAGGGTGGCGCGATCGTGCTGGTCGGTGAGGGCTTCTCCAACAGGCTCACCCAGTACGACGAGTTCGCGCCCGGCTCCCTGCTGGACATCGAGTCGATGGCTCCGCTGCAGTTCCGCGTCGACGACTTCGAGGTGGAGTACCTGGCCAGCGGTCCGGCACTAGGTCAGCCGGCAAGCTTCAACGCGCCGCTCACCTACCGGGAGAGGCCCGGCGCGCCGGAGAAGTCCTACGACCTCAGCGTGAACCACCCGCTCAACCTCAATGGCGTCAGCGTCTTCTTGGTCGGGAACGGCTACGCCCCGATCGTGAAGGTGCTCGACGGCAACGGGGACGTCGCCTTCGACGGCCCGGCGGTCTTCCTGCCGCAGGATGCGTCGTTCCAGTCCTTCGGCGTCATCAAGGCTCCTGACGCCCGCCCACAGCAGCTCGGCTTCGAGGGTGAGTTCTACCCGACGTACGGCTTCACCGACGCGACCGGGCCGTTCTCCTCCTTCCCCGACGCGTTGCAGCCGAAGATCTCTCTCCTCGGTTACTACGGCGACCTCGGCATGGACACCGGTGCGGCGCAGAACGTCTTCCTGCTGTCGAAGAAGAAGCTGACCATGTTCAAGCGGCCCGGGGCGCAGCCAGATGACCGGTTGGGCGACGACCTGAGGATCACTCTCGCGCCGGGGGAGAGCCTCAGGCTTCCCGGCGGCAACGGCTCGATCGAGTTCACCGGCTGGCAGCGCTGGGTCAAGCTCCAGGTCAGCAACAGCCCTGGAGAGCCGATCGCTCTCGGCGGCGTGCTCGCCGGAATCGTCGGCTTGATGGGCTCCTTGTTCATCCGTCCGCGGCGGATCTGGGTCCGTGCCCGGCGAGACGGCGGGCGTACCGTGGTCGAGGTCGCCGGCCTCGATCGCAGCAGCGCGGGGGAGGGCGTCGACGGCGAGGTCGCCCAGCTTGCCGGCCGGCTCACCGGCGTACCAGGGCCACCCGATCCGAAGGAGATGCAGTGACCACCTACGACTGGGGAGTCGTCAGCGACCGGGCGATCATGTTCGCGGGCATCGTGTACGCCCTCGCGTTCGTCAGCCACATCGTCGAGTGGGCGATCTCGCGCAGCCTCTCGCCAGCCGAGGAACTGGTCGACGCGGGCGGTCCGCCGACGGGTAGCCAGACGCCGGCGGACGCCGCCCCCAGCGGCCCTGAACTGCGAGCCGAGATGTTCGGGCGCATCGGCGTCGCGATGACGGTGATCGCAGCGGCCCTCCACCTGGGTGGGCTGGCAGCCCGCGGACTCGCGACCGACCCGGTCCGGGTGCCCTGGGGGAACATGTACGAGTTCACCCTGGCCGGCACCTTCGGTGTCGCGGTCATCTACCTGGTGCTGATGCGGCGGTACGACCTGCGCTGGCTGGGCATGGTGGTGACCGGCTTCCTGGTCACGGTGCTCATGCTCGACGTGACGGTGCTGTACAAGGATGCCGGACCGGTGATGCCGGCACTGCACTCCTACTGGCTGGTGATCCACGTGCTGGCGGCGATCATCGCGACCGGGGCGTTCGCGGTGGGGGGCATGCTGTCGGCCCTCTACCTGGTCAAGCAGTCGGCCCTGCGACGCGGCAAGGTTCACGCGACCGGGTTCCTGGCGAAGCTGCCCGCCCTCGAGGTGATGGAGCGCGTCTCCTACAGGCTGCACGCCATCGGCTTCCCGATCTGGACCTTCGCCGCACTGGTGGCTGGACCGATCTGGGCCAAGGCTGCCTGGGGCTCCTACTGGAACTGGGACCCCAAGGAGGTGTGGGCCTTCATCACCTGGGTGGTCTATGCGGGCTACCTCCACGCAAGGGCTACCGCCGGCTTCCGGGGGCGCATCGCCGCGATCATCGCTCTCGTCGGCCTGGCGACCTTGCTGTTCAACTTCGTGGGAATCAACTTCTTCTTCGGAGCAGGCAGCGACCACTCCTACGCCAAGTGAGTCACTCCGCGACTCAGTCGCCCGGATCGGTCTCCTTGCGCTTCTTGTCCAGGTCGCGCAGGAACTGCTCGTCGTCGTCGGGAGCGATCGCTCTCCGGTCCCGCTCCGCGCGCGACCTGCGTGACGCCGGGCTCCAGATCGGCTTCCTCGGCCCGCGCTTGTCGAGCACCCGCACGAGCAGGTAGACGGTGGCGGCGAGAAGCACGACGACGAACAGGAAGCGGATCACGTGTCAACGATAGTTCTAAGGTGGGTGGCGTGAAGGAGTTCCTCGTCTACACCGGGCTGCGGCTCGGCATGTTCGTCTCGGCGTTCGTCATCGTTGGGGGTCTCTGGGCCCTGGCCAGCGGCGGTGAGGTGAACCTGATCTGGCCGCTCCTGGTGGCGATGGTCGTCTCCGCGGTGGGCTCGGTGTACCTGTTGAAGGGCCCCCGTGAGCGCTTCGCGGCGAGGATCGAGCAGCGCGCCGGCCGAGCGTCCGCGAGGTTCGAGGAGATGCGCGGCAAGGAAGACGCCGACTGACCCGCGACAGCGAGCACGGCTAGCTCTCCGGCCTACCCACACACAGTCGGCGACGGTCGTAGAATTCCGTCATGTTGGCGTCGGGAAGTGCCACCCCGGTCTGGCGGATCGGGTGGGCGGCGCTGCTTCTCACCGTCACGGCGCGGATCCTGCTCGGCAACTTCGTGGTGAACGACTGGGAGGGCTGGTCGACGTTCATCGGGAACGCGATCGGGGCGTTGATCGAGGGGCTGCTCCTGTTCGCGATCGTGCTCGCCTTGGTCGTCCGGCTGACCGTCGAGCGCGTCCCTGGCACTGCCGGAGTCGTCATGGGCGTTGTGGCGTTGGCGACCCTGGCAGTGCCCTACTCGGCACCGCAGGCGATTCTCGGCGCTGGTGCCACCGCGCTCGGTCTGGCCGGGCAGTCCCGATGGGCGGTCGGCATGGGGACGGTCACGGTTCTCACGTGGATTGCGTTAATGGCCTACGCCGTCGCCACGGGTGACTGGCCGATCGGCTGAGGCAACAGGCTCCGGACACGCCCACAAGCGCCCGCATCCGGCGCTCCCGGTCTGGCACGGTAGAGCAGTGCCAGCCACAGAACCCTTCCCCTGGCTGGATCCAGACGTACGGAGCGAAGACTCCGCCGAGCGTCTGGTCCGCCGCTTCTTCGACGCGTGCGAGAGTCCCGCGAGGCGACGGCGTACCGACCGGTTGCTGCGGCACGGCGCACGGGCCGCCCTGCGGGGCAAGAAGCGCTTCGACCTGCTGAACCGGCTGCTGGCCAGCCGCGCAGCAAGGTACGCCGGCCTGGACAACCGTGCGAAGAAGATGCAGCTGGTCTCCGCGCACCTGCTGGGCCTGGCCTATATGCGGTACGTCTTCGAGATCGAGCCGATCGCATCGATGGACCTCGAGGAGCTCGTGCGGGTGTCGGTGCCGGTGGTCAGCCACTACCTTGCCGACTGCCCCACGACCGAGCGGGCCACCATCGATCCCTGCGTCTTCGCCGTCGGTGAGCTCGGGCCGTCCCGCTGCGTGCTCTGCACTCCGGCGACCTCGGCACGGCAGGCCTAGCGCGCCACGAGTAGCCCGACGAACAGGCCCAGACCGTAGACCAGCTCGGCCGCGCCGGTGAGGCCCAGGACCGGGATGAGCCCTGCCCCCGACGTACCGGCGAGCACCAGGCGCACCGCGTGCGCGGCCGGAACGAGGAAGGCCAGGCCGAGCAAGGCCCACGCGCTCGTCTCGAGAGCGACCCCCACGAGAGCAACGGCTGCGCCCGCGACCAGGAAGACATAGAGGTATCGGGTCCTCTGGTCCCCGAGCACCACCGCCAGCGTCCGCTTCCCCGCCTGGGTGTCGGTCGGGATGTCGCGCAGGTTGTTGGCCACCAAGATGGCGCAGGCCAGCGCTCCGATGCCGTCACCGGCCCAGTTCGAGGCCAGGGTGATCCGGCCGGCCTGGACGTAGTGGGTGCCCATCACGGCCACCAGGCCGAAGAAGACGAAGACCATCACCTCGCCCAGGCCGCGGTAGCCGTACGGCGACGAGCCGCCGGTGTAGAACCAGGCAGCGGCGATGCAGGCAGCTCCGACGGCGACCAACCACCACGCCGTCGTGGCGGCGAGCACGAGGCCGACCAGGGCGGCCACCGCGAACGCGGCGATCGCCGCGGCCTTGACCGCTGCCGGTGTGGCGACCGACGATCCCACCAGCCGCAGCGGGCCGACCCGGACCTCGTCGGTGCCTCGAACCCCGTCGGAGTAGTCGTTGGCGTAGTTGACCCCGACCTGGAGCGCCAGGGCCACGGTCAAGGCGAGCAGGGCCTTCCACCAGACCTCGTCCCCGACGTACGCCGCGGTGGCGGTGCCGGCCAGAACCGGAGCCACGGCCGCGGGGAGGGTGCGTGGACGGGCTCCTTGAAGCCACTGCGCCGGGGTCGCCATAGGGGGGAACTTATAGCGTTGCCCGATGTGACCAGCCTTCGCCCCGTGTCGGGCAGCGCCGAGGAGATCCTGGGGCTGCTTCGCGCCTGGGAGGACGCGGAGGACCCGGAGCCGCTGGTCATCGCGACCTCTGGCTCGACCGGTCGGCCGAAACGGGTGGTCTTGTCCCGTGACGCGATGCGCGCCTCCGCCCTGGCCACCATCGGCAGGCTGGGTGGCCCGGGCACCTGGGAGCTGAACCTTCCGCCCACGTACGTCGCCGGGGTCCAGGTGCTCTACCGGAACGTGGTGGCACCCGGAGATCGTCGCTACCTCTCGCTGGTGCCTACCCAGCTGGTCCGGCGCGTCGAGGATCCGGCGCTGCTCGCCTTCGACGCCGTACTGGTCGGGGGTGGCCCGCTCGACCTGAGGATCCGCCAGCAGGCGGAGGACTTCGGGATCACGGTCGTGCAGACCTACGGTCTGAGTGAGACCTGCGGTGGCTGCGTGTACGACGGCGTCCCGCTTGACGGCGTGGCGGTGAAGCTCTCGGACGAAGGCGAGGTGCTCGTCGCGGGACCGGTCCTCTTCGACGGCTACGAAGGGGAACCCGAGCGCACCGCCCAGGTCCTGCAGCAGGGCTGGCTGAGAACCAACGACCTGGGCCGGCTCGACGAGGACGGCAGACTGCAGGTGCTTGGCCGGGTCGACGACATCATCATCAGCGGTGGCGTCAAGGTGCCACCGGTTGCCGTGGCGCAGGCGCTGGCCCGCCATCCCGGTGTGCAGGCGGTCGAGGTGGTCGGCGTCCCCGACCGCGAGTGGGGCGAGCGCGTGGTGGCCGTGCTGGTCGGGTCGGCCGAGCTCGGTGAGCTGCGAGACCTGGTCGTCCCGCGAAGCTGGGCACCTCGAGCGGTCGTCCGCGTCGCTGCACTTCCCCTGCTGGATAACGGGAAGGTCGACCGCGCTGCGGTCAAGGAGCTGGCCCATGGCTGAGGTCCGGGTCTTCTCGATCCCCATGACGACTCGCTTCCGCGGGATCACCACACGGGAGGGCGTCCTGTTCCACGGCGAGGCCGGTTGGGGCGAGTTCAGCCCCTTCCTCGAGTACGACGCGCGCACTGCGGCGCCGTGGCTGCGGTCAGCGCGAGAGGCTGCCGACCAGGGCTGGCCGGCCGCAGTGCGTGACCGGATCCCGGTCAACGTGACCGTGCCGGCGGTCAGCGGTGAGGAAGCGGCCGAGCTCGTACGCCGAGGCGGCTGTACGACGGCGAAGGTGAAAGTCGCCGAACGAGGGCAGACCTTGGCCCATGAGCAGGAGCGGCTGGAGGCGGTCCGTGACGCACTCGGCCCGTCAGGCAAGATCCGGATCGACGCGAACGGCGCCTGGTCGGCCAACGCCGCCGTGGCCGCGATCGCCTTACTGGACAGGGCCGCGGGCGGCTTGGAGTACGTCGAGCAGCCGTGTGCCGCGGTCGAGGACCTCGCGCTGGTCAGGCGCCGGGTGGACGTGCCGATTGCGGCTGACGAGTCCATCCGTCGTGCCGACGACCCCTACCTGGTCAAGAGCCTGGAGGCCGCGGACATCGCGGTGCTGAAGGTGCAGCCGCTCGGCGGCGTACGGGCCTGCCTGCGGATCGCCGAGGACATCGGGCTCCCGGTCGTGGTCTCGAGTGCGTTGGAGACCAGCGTCGGCATCGCGGCCGGGGTGGCGCTCGCCGCGGCCCTGCCGTCCCTGGACTACGCGTGCGGGCTGGGTACCGTCCAGCTGCTCACCGACGACGTCGTGACGCAGAGCCTGCTACCGACCGACGGCTGGCTGCCGGTGGTGCGGCCCCAGGTGAGCGTTTCCGCGCTCAGGCGTTTGACAGCCGACGAGGGTCGGCGGCGGGTCTGGGCCGAGCGGCTGCACGACATCGGCCAGCTACGGCAGGATCAGCGCTGATGAGCACCTCCTCGAGCGCAGTCGCCACCGCCGTCATCGACGCCCTGGTCGCCGGCGGCGTCCGACACGTCGTCCTGGCGCCCGGCAGCCGCTCCGCACCGATCGCCTTCGCGGCGTACGACGCCCAGGATCGGCTCACACTGCATACCCGGATCGACGAGCGCAGTGCCGGGTTCCTCGCTCTCGGCATCGCGAAGACCTCGCGCATGCCCGTGGCAGTGGTGACCACCAGCGGCACGGCGACCGCGAACCTGCACCCAGCCGTGCTGGAGGCGCATCACGCCGGGGTGCGGTTGATCGCCATGACTGCGGACCGCCCGGCGAGCCTGCGCGGGACCAATGCCAACCAGACCACCGACCAGGTCCAGCTGTACGGCGGTGCGGTCGGGCTTTTCGCCGATGTAGCCCCAGGGGACGTGGACTCGGCGGTCCGGCACGTGCAGGCTGCCGTGGGGCGGCGAGGTCCGAGCCACCTCAACCTGCAGTTCGCCGAACCACTCGTGCCGGAACCGGGCGGCGAGCGAGTCGCGCCCCAGTCCGCACCCCAGCGGCAGGACCCCGATCGAGCGGCCGAGCCGCTGGTGTGGGACGACCGGCACACGGTGGTGGTGGCGGGCGACGATGCCGGCATGCGCGCCCGCGTCCTCGCGGAGCAGAACGGCTGGCCGCTCTTTGCCGAGCCCACCAGCGGGTCGCGCACGGGGGACAACGCGATCCGCACCTACCGGCTGCTCCTTGCCGATGAGTCGCTGGCCGGCCGTATCGAGCGGGTGGTGGTGTGCGGTCACCCGACGCTGAGCCGGCCGGTCACCCAGCTGATCAGCCGCACCGACCTCGAGGTGATCGGCGTCGCCGGACCGCTGGGTGTCACCGACCCGGGCCTCGCCGTCCAGCGGACCGTGGAGCTTGAGCCCCCGACCAGCGCACCTCGCGTCCAGAGCGAGTGGCTGGCTCAGTGGCAGGCGCGCGACGCCGAGGTGAGTGCGCGCGTCGACGCGCTGCTGGACGGAGCCGACTCACTTCTGCCCCACAACGTGGCCCGCGCGGTCGCGCGCGCGCTTCCCGACGAGGGGCTCCTGGTGGTCGGGGCCAGCAACCCCATCCGCGACCTCGACCTCGTGGTCCCGCGATACCGCGTCGGCGGCCGGCGGATGGTGATCGCGAACCGCGGGCTTGCCGGCATCGACGGGACCGTGTCCACCGCTATCGGTGCCGCGCTGGGACGCCCGCACTCCAGCCGCGCGTTCGCTCTGCTGGGCGACGTGACCTTCCTGCACGACGCCAACGGCCTGCTGATCGGCCCCGGTGAGCAGCGCCCCGACCTGATGATCGTGGTCGTCAACGATGACGGAGGCTCGATCTTCGCCTCGCTGGAGCAGGGCGCTCCGGAGTACGCCGACAGCTTCGACAAGCTGTTCGGGACGCCGCACGGGGTCGACCTGGCCGCGCTGTGCGCAGCCCATCACGTCGACCACCGTCGAGTCAGGTCGCTCGGCGACCTCGACCAGGCGATCGGCAGCCCGCGTGGAGGGATCGAGGTCGTCGAGGCCGTCGTACGCCGTGACGACCGGCGTGACCTCGATGCCAGGGTCCGAGACCTGGCGCACCCAGGTCAGGTCTAGGTCATCCGAGCGAGCGGCGAACGCCTGCCCGCGCGGGGGCTGCCTTAGCCGCGGCGAGGTCGGTCGGGAGCAGAGAGTAGCGAACCTTCGCGCCGTAGATGGCCAGGTTTGGGGAGGCGGCGCCCGGTTTCGCGAGCACGTAGTAGGCGTACTTCCTGTTGTCTACGATGAGCTTCCGGGACAGCTCGGGCGTGTTGTCCACTTCGACGATCGCGGGGGTGTCCACCGTTGCGGGGTCCTGGAAGCGTACGTCGATGAGTGCGCCGGTTGAGATCTCGTAGCGCGCGAAGGAGACCGCGATCGAGCCCGCAGCCGTGTTGTCCAACAGGTAGAACTTGACGTCCTTGACCACCGAGCCGTGTGGTAGGTGGACAGGCGCGCCGAACCACGAATTCCCTGCGGCGGTGCGGTAGGTCTGGCCAGCACCGGGCGAGGTCCGCTCGTCCTCGGAGTCGCGCGGGGTGAACTCGATGCCGGCGATGGTCACGGTTTCGCCTCGGCCGACGCGCTTGAGCGTGGCTTCCTTGATGTCGGCGCCGGTCAGGGAGTTGTTCCGGACCTTCTTGCCCTTGACCGCGTTGTTCTTGATCTTGGGCGTGGTGACGGCACCGTTCTTGATGTCTCGGGTGTTGATCTTTCCGGCCGCATAGGAGACGCCTCCAACGGAGAGCGCCAGCGCCAGGACTGCCACGACGAGAGTCAGGGTGGGACGTGCGGTTCTCATGCTTCACACCTCCGATGGGGATTGTTTCGCTCAATGTGACCGGTCGAACTCGGTCAGTCCATGGCCCGATCGGGTACTGCCCAGCGTCTGATGGTGACTGGACCAAGGCGGGCGGTCGTAGCCGCAAGTGGCCGCCGGGACGCTGTGCGGGCTCAGGCGTACTCGTAGTCGTCCACCGGGAAGCTGCTCGCCTCCCGGTAAGCGTTCAGCGTGGAGGTCGGTCTGAGCAGGGTCGCCTCACCGTGCTGGTTGAAGTAGTAGCTGTTCGCGGTCTCGCACTGGCCGAGGGTGAAGATCGAGTGGCCGAGCTTGGCGGTCATCCGGTCCAGGAACTCGGCGTTCGCCCGCTCGGTCACCTCGAACGTCGTCGCGCCGCGCCTCTGCATCTCGGTGAAGAGCCGGTCCATGTGCCGCATCTGGGACTCGATCGTGGTGAAGTACGAAAGGCCGCTGTAGGAGTAGGGGCTGTTCAACGACACGAAGTTCGGGAACGACGGGACGGCGATTCCCTCGTAGGCTTGGAACCTTCCCTCGCGCCACCACTTGCCTAGGTCGCGCCCGTCTCGACCGACGACCTCGATCGCGGGGAAGTTCGCGTCCCAAAGGTTGAAGCCGGTCGCCAGAAGCAGGACGTCGAGCTCGGTCTTGGACCCATCAGTAGTCAGGATGCCGTCGGCCTCGATCCGCTGGATCGGAGTCGTCTCCAGGTGCACGTGCGGCTGGGTGAAGGTGGGGTAGTAAGTGTTGGAGAAGGTCGGGCGCTTGCATCCGAAGGTGTAGTCCGGAGTGAGCTTGGCGCGAAGCTCGGGATCCTTGACCTGACGCTTGAGATGCGCCCGGCAGACCCGCTCGGAGATGCGGTTGACCAGCGGAATCTCCTTGTAGTGCAGGACTGCGGAGACCATCATCGACTCGAGAATGGCGGTCCCGCCCAGACGCACCGCTCGCTGCGTCAGTGGAACCTTCGCGAAGGCTGCCTGAGCGGCTCGAGGGATGCGGTAGTCCGGCTTGGAGCTCACCCAGATCGCGGTCCGCTGGTAGACGGTCAGGTCGGAGACGACCTTGGCCACCTCGGGAATCAACTGCACGGCGGTCGCACCGGTGCCGATCACCGCGGCGCGCTTGCCGGCCAGGTCGTAGCTGTCATCCCACCGCGTGGTGTGGATGACCTTGCCCTCGAACGACTCGATGCCCTCGATGTCGGGCATCTTCGGCTGGGAGAGGAACCCGGTCGCGGTCAACAGGTACGGCGCGCTGAACGAGTCGCCACTCTCGGTCGACACCGTCCAGCGTTCCTGGTCCTCGTCCCAGACCGCGCCTGTGACGACCGTGTCGAAGCGCATGTGCCGGCGTACGTCGTACTTGTTCGCCACGTGGACCGCATAGCGCTTGAGCTCTTCGCCCGGCGCGAAGAGTCGCGACCAGTACGGGTTCGGCTCGAAGGAGTAGGAGTACGTCGACGACGGGATGTCGACCGCCAGGCCCGGATACCGGTTCACGTGCCAGGTGCCACCGAGGTCAGACTCCCGCTCGAGGATGAGCAGGTCCTGGTACCCGAGGCGTTTGAGCTGGATGGCGGCACCGATCCCGCCGAAGCCGGCTCCGATGATGATCGCGTCGTGCTGGGTCATACGTTCGAGTGAAACAGATACCGGCGGTATCTGACAAGGAGTGGCGCCAGAACTCCCGACCCGCGGACGTCGCGCAGAATGACGGGGTGCACATTGCGATCTGGGTGGTCTCCCTGGCTTCCGTGGTCATCGTCGTGGCGGGTGTCTGCCGTCGTTTCGACCGGTCGCCACCCATCACGCTCGTCGTGGTCGGCATCGTCGCGTCGTACCTTCCCTTCGTCCCCGAGGTACACCTGACCGCCGAGGTCGTGCTGATCGGGCTGCTGCCGCCACTTCTCTACAGCGCCGCTCTACAGACCAGCCTGGTCGACTTCAACGCCAACCGGCGCCCCATCCTTCTGCTCGCGATCGGACTGATCGCGTTCACCGCCCTCGGGGTCGGCGCGCTGCTGCACTGGGCACTGCCCGGGCTGACCTGGCCCGCCGCGTTCGCGATCGGTGCCGTTGTCGCGCCGCCCGACGCGGTGGCGGCGACCGCGATCGCCCGCCGGATCGGCCTGCCCCGACGGATCGTCTCCATCCTGGAAGGCGAGTCCCTCCTCAACGACGCCACCGCGCTCGTCGCCCTCAGCACAGCGATCCTGGCCGCGGACGGGGACTTCAGCATTGCCAGCATGGGCTTCGACTTCGTGCGCGTCGCCGCCGGGGGAGTTGCCGTTGGGCTGCTCGTCTTCTTCGTGGTCGGTTGGGTGCGCAAGCACGTCACGGACCCGGTCATGGACACGTCGGTGTCACTGGTCACTCCGTTCATCGCGTACGTCGCGGCCGAGGAGATCCACGGCTCGGGCGTCCTGGCCGTCGTCGTCGGCGGCCTGCTGCTGGGCCACAAGTCGCCGATCCTGCAGACCGCGAGCTCGCGAATCGCCGAGCGGCTCAACTGGCGCACCATCTCCTTCCTGCTGGAGAACCTGGTCTTCCTGCTGATCGGCCTACAGGCGCGCTGGATCATCACCGACGTCGCGGACAGCGACCTGTCGGGCGGGACCATCGCACTGGCCTGCGTGGCCGCCCTGGGCGGCGTCATCGGGCTCCGGCTGTTGTGGGTCTTCCCGGCCCGCTACCTGCTGGTTCGGCCAGGACCCGACTCGAGCGGACGCAGGCCGCCCGCGTCGTACACGTTCGTGCTCGGGTGGGCAGGCATGCGGGGGGTCGTCACCCTCGCGGCAGCCTTCGCCATCCCGGAGGACTTCCCGCACCACGAGGTGCTGCTGTTGATCGCTCTGGTCGTCACGGCCGGCACGCTCCTGCTGCAGGGCATCTCGCTGCCGTACGTCGTGCGCTGGCTGAAGGTGCCTGCCCCCGACCCGCGCGAGGACGCCCTCGCCAGAGCCGGCCTCTTCCAGCAGGCGACCGCTGCGGGGCTGGCCTGGCTCGATGCGCAGGAGGTACGCGACGACCCCCACGAAACCCACGCGATGCTGCGACTGCGGGTGGAGCAGCGCGACTTCGCCGCCTGGGAGCGGCTGGGGACCGGGGAGGTCGACTCGCTCACGCCGAGCGAGGCATACTCGACGATGCGTCTGCAGATGCTGCAGGCCGAGCGCGCACGTGTCCTTCAGATCCGGTCCGAGGGTCGAGTCGCCCACGAGGTCGTCGAGAGCGTGCTGCGGGCCTTGGACGTGGAGGAGTCGATGTTGGACGTGCACCTGGAGCGCGACGACGAGCCTAGGGAAGCGATCACGGGCCAGTCGGCGGCGTCCTCACCCGTCGCGGAGACCTGTGACCACCTCGTCACGTCGGTCGCGGTGCCCCGGCCGCCGCCGGAGGACCGCGCCTGTGTGGACTGCGTTGCAGCGGGGACGACCTGGGTGCACCTGCGCATCTGTCTGTCCTGCAACGTCGTCCGCTGCTGCGACTCGTCACCGCAGCGCCACTCCACCGCGCACTTCCGCGAGACGGGCCATCCTGTCGTCCAGTCCGCGGAGCCGCACGAGACCTGGCGCTGGTGCTACGTCGACGGGGTCGTCCAGGGCTGATCTTCGCGCCGGATGTCCGGGTCGGGCGTTTCGGCGGTGTCCGGGGCTGGCTAGGTTGGACGGGTGAGGATCACGAAGTTCGGCCACGCCTGTGTCCGTATCGAGCAGGACGCCGTGGCGCTGGTCATCGACCCTGGCTCGTTCACGTCTCCCGAGGCTGTCGACGGCGCCACCGCCGTCCTCATCACCCACGAACACGCCGACCACTATCTGATCGACCACCTGCGACGAACCGACGCGCCTGTCTACACGATCGAAGCGGTCGCCAGGCTGATCCGGGAAGCCGACGGTGAGGTCGGGGAACGCACCACCGTCGTGAGTCCCGGGGAGCCGTTCGACGCCGGCCTCCCCGTCGTCGCAGTGGGCGAGCTGCACGCAGTGATCCATCCCGAGCTGCCCCGCTTCACCAACTCCGGCTATGTCGTCACCGGCGACAAGACGCTCTTCCATCCTGGTGACGCGTTCACCCCGCCGGGTCGCGAACTCGACGTACTCTGCCTGCCGGTCTGTGCGCCGTGGTCGAAGATGTCGGAGGTCATGGACTACGCCCGGTCGGTCTCGGCACCGACCACCCTTGCGGTGCACGAGATGGTCTACAGCGAGTTCGGGCTGACGCTGGCGGACGTCCGAGTCCAGGCGAGCGTCGGAGAGAACCGGTACGCGCGGCTCAAGCCGGGAGAGGACCTCTGACGTGGCGGGCATGACCCACGACCAGGCGCACCGCCTTGCGCGAGAGCAAGGCGTCAACCGCATCGGCTACTTCGTCACGAAACTGGTGGCCAGCATTGTCTTCCGGATCCTGTGCGGCTTCACCGCAACCGGCACCGACCGGGTCCCGAAGAAGGGCCCAGTGGTGATCGTGCCGAACCACAAGAGCTTCTGGGATCCCTTCTTCGTCGCCATGGTCATCCGCCGGCCGGTCCACTTCATGGGCAAGGCCGAGCACTTCGACGGCCCGCTGGCCCGCGCGTTCCTCTCCCTGGGAGCTTTCCCGGTCAAGCGAGGCGAGTCCGACGAGGAGGCCCTGGAGACCGCGCGGGCGATCCTGCGCCGGGGTGACGCGCTGGCGCTCTTCCCCGAAGGGACCAGGGTTCGCGACGAGGGTCTGGGTACGCCGAAGCGCGGCGCCGCCCGCCTGGCCATCGAGGCCGGTGCGCCGCTCGTTCCGGCCACCATCACCGGAACCGAGAAGCGCCGCTGGCCCTTGCCGCGGCGGGTCAGGATCGCCTTCGGAGAGCCGGTCTCGGTGGAGGGGCTGACGGCCACCCCCGAGGACGCGAGCAAGGCGATCGACGCTGTGTGGCCGCAGATCAGCGACGAGTACACCCGCTGGCAGAACCGACCGGGAACGGTCGCAGCGGGGGTCGCCGCCCTTGGCCTCGGCGCCTGGCTGGTGAAGAAGCGGCTCGACCGCTAGGCCAACATCTGCACGGCCAGCGCGAGGATCACTGCGCTGGAGCCGAGGGCGGTGGCCAGACGGCCCTTCGGCCCGGTCAGCAGATGGCCGACCAGGGCGCCGCCACCCACGACGACCAGCTGCCAGCTGGCACTGGCCGCGAACGCGGAGAGCGCGAAGACGATGCGCTCGGCGCCCGAGGCCGAGTTCAAGGCCGAGCTGCCGAGCACGATGGCGGCGAAGTAGACCACCGTCGCAGGGTTCACGGCGGTGATCACCATCAGCCCCAGGTAGGCCTTCAGCGGGGTGAGTCTGCTGGCCCCCTGGTCAGCCGGTACCAGCGGGCGGCCGTACACCCGCAGCGCGCGGACGGCGCCGTACCCGGCGACCCCGATCAGGAGGGTGCCGCTGGCGATGCGCAGCCCGGTGGTGATCGGCGAGATCACTACGGCGAGCGCCGCACCCCCAAGGGCGGCCGTCAGCGCGTAGAGGCCGTCGGTGGTGGCCACTCCCAGCGCGGCGGGGACTCCGATGCGCAGGGACGTACGCGCGGTGAGCCCCACAAGGTAGGCAGCGACGGCCCCGACCGGGAGCGCGATGGCGTACCCGGTCACGGCTCCGTGGAGGATGACGTCACGCATGGTCGGGTGAGCATGGCACCTGGACGGCGGCGCACGCATCGGAGTTTCCGAGCCGGCACCGGCTCGTCGCGGGGCGCGTCAGCTGGACAGCGAGTCGCGCACGGGGACGAACTTCGCCTGAGCCTCGGCGAGCTCGGACTCCGGCTCGGAGTCGGCGACGATGCCGCAGCCGGCGAAGAGACGGACCCTGTTGCCCTGGACCTCGGCGGAGCGCAGCGCGATGCCCCACTCGCCGTCACCGCTGGCGTCCATCCAGCCCACCGGTCCGGCGTATCGTCCGCGGTCCATGCCCTCGATCTGGGTGATCAGCGAGAGAGCGTCAGCGGTAGGAGTGCCCCCCACCGCGGCGGACGGGTGCAAGGCTGCTGCCAGGCCGAGCGAGGTGGTCTCGTCGTCGATCACGCCGGCGACGTCGGTGGCGAGGTGCATCACGTTGGGTAGGTGCAGCACGAACGGCGCCTCGGGGACGTTCATCGACGTGCAGTGCGGGGCCAAGGAGTCGGCGACCGAGCGTACGGCGTACTCGTGCTCCTCGAGGTCCTTCGACGACCGGGCCAGCGCCGCCGCCAGCATGAGGTCGCGCTCGTCGTCGCCGGTGCGTCGGATCGTGCCCGCGAGCACGCGTGAGGTGACCAGGCCGCGCTCCCGGCGCACCAGCAGCTCAGGCGTCGCCCCGAAGAGCCCGTCGACATGGAAGGTCCAGCAGGTGTCGTAGCTGGCGGCCAGCCGCTGCAGGGGCCAGCGCACGTCGATGTCGAACTCCGCGGTCGCGACCAGGTCGCGTGCCAGCACGACCTTCTCCAAGTCGCCGTTGTTGATCCGGCGCACCGCTTCCGCGACGACCGAGACCCACTCGGGGCCACTGAGCGCCCCGTCCTCGAATGCGACCGTCCCGGGCGGTGCGGGTGGCGTGGTCGGCGAGGCGGGCGGCGGTGAGGTGATGGCTGCCCGGCCGATCGTGGTCACCCAGGTGACGTCGTCGCGGCGGCCCACGAGCACACTCGGCACGAGCAGGACCGAGTCGCCCGGGTCGTCCGCGAAGCCGAACGAGCCGAAGGCGACCATCCCGGTCCCGGGCGTCTTGATCTGGTCACGGACGATGGCCTGGCGGGCACGCTCAGCCCACCACTGCTGGGCATCGCTGAACCGGGTCGGTCCTGATGTGCGCACCATCGCAGCAACACCCCAGCCGACCAGGCCGCCGCCGCGGCGAACCCAGGCCGTGCTCGACGCCGACTTGGGCAGCAGCTCGAGCAGGGGAGCCGTGTCCGCCAGCGCGACGGTGCGCACGACGAGTGGCGTCGCGTCGTACTGGTGCTCCGGGACAGAGCTCGCACTGGTGCTCACGGATGGTCAGCCTACGGCCGGGGGCCTGGAGATCGCACATCCAGGGTTCGGCAGGAACGGGCCGCCGGACTGGTCGGGAGCCCGTTCCGCGTCCGATCTAGAGTTGGCAGCGTGAGCCGAGCTGACCTGGACAAGAACCCCGCCGCGGTTGCGGCGATGTTCGACGACGTAGCCAAGCGCTACGACATCACCAACGACATCCTCTCCTTGGGCCAGGACCGGCGCTGGCGCAAGCTCGTCCTCGAGGCGGTCGACCCGCAGCCGGGCGAGCTCGTGCTCGACCTGGCCGCCGGCACCGGCACCTCGAGCCAGCCGTTCGCCGACGCGGGCGCGACCGTGGTCCCCTGCGACTTCTCCCAAGGCATGCTGAAGGTGGGCAAGCTGGCCAGGTCGGACCTGCCGTTCGTGGCAGGAGACGGGACCCGGCTGCCCTTCGGTGACGCCACCTTCGACGCTGTCACGATCTCGTTCGGCCTGCGCAACATCGTCGACCACCAGGCGGGGCTGCGCGAGATGCTCCGGGTCACCAAGCCCGGCGGTCGGCTGGTCGTCTGCGAGTTCAGCAGGCCCACGTTCGCTCCACTGCGCACTGCCTACATCGAGTACCTGATGAAGGCGCTGCCTCGGGTTGCCCGGAAGGTCTCCAGCAACCCCGACGCCTACGTCTACCTTGCGGAGTCGATCCGGGCCTGGCCGGACCAGGCGAGCCTCGGCAGCCAGATCGTCACGGCCGGGTGGAAGAACCCCCGGTGGCGCAACCTTTCCGGCGGCATCGTCGCGCTGCATAGCGCCACGGCCTAGCGGGGCACCCGGTTTCCCGATCGTGGAGCAGACTCCTAGACTGTGTTCCGCGCCACTAGTGAACGGATTCACAAACGCACGTAGTGGTAGCCCGGACCGAGACCAGGAGGGTAGGCGCCATGACCCGGACCACCGCTGACGAGCGGCAGGCCGATGTCATCGTCGTAGGGGCCGGTCCGGCAGGCTCTGCGACGGCGTACCACCTGGCCAACGCCGGAGCCGACGTCCTGCTGCTCGAGAAAGCAGCCTTCCCCCGCGACAAGATCTGTGGTGACGGGCTCACTCCACGTGCGGTCAAGCAGCTCATCGCGATGGGCCTCGATCTCGACGGGCAGGGCTGGCAGAAGAACAAGGGCCTACGGATCAAGGGTGCCGGGCACACCATCGAGCTGCCCTGGCCCGACCTGGCCGACTACCCGCCCTTCGGCCTGGTCCGGGCGCGCATGGACTTCGACGAGATCCTGGCCCGGCACGCGCAGAAGTCCGGGGCGCGGCTGATGGAGCGTACGTCGGTGACCGGTCCTGTCTTCGACAGGTCAGGTCGGGTGGTCGGAGTGACCGCGAAGCCCGTCGACGACCGAGGACGCAAGACCGGCAACGAGGTGACCTACCGCGCTCCGATCGTGGTAGCCGCCGACGGGGTCTCCGCCCGCCTGGGAATGGCACTGGGCCTGGAGCGGCGGGAGAACCGGCCGATGGCCGTTGCCTGCCGCGCGTACTACAAGACCCCGATGCACGACGACGACTACATGGAGTCGTGGCTGGAGCTGTGGGACGGCAAGCCCGGTGAGAGCAACCTGCTGCCCGGCTACGGCTGGATCTTCCCGTGCGGTGACGGCACGGCCAACCTCGGACTCGGCATCCTCAACAGCAGCGCGGCGTTCCAGAGCCTGAACTACAAGGACTCGATGCGTCGTTGGCTGGCCAACACCGACCCTGCCCTCGGGTTCCGCGACGAGAATCTGGTGGGGGGTCCGATCCGCTCGGCGGCACTGCCGATGGGCTTCAACCGCAAACCGCACTACACCCGCGGCGTGCTGATGGTCGGCGACGCCGGCGGCATGGTCAACCCGTTCAACGGCGAAGGAATCGACTACGCGCTCGAGGCGGGCCAGATGGCCGCCCAGACGTCGATCCAGGCTCTCGCCCGCAATGCCGGACCCGCCCGCGAGAAGGTGCTGGAGGGGTACGCCCGGGCGCTGGACGCCGAGTACGGCGGCTACTTCACCCTCGGACGCGGCTTCGCCAAGCTCGTCGGCAACCCGACGTTCATGAGGCTGGCCACCAAGCACGGACTGCCCAGGCCGTCGCTGATGCGCTTCACGATCAAGCTGATGGCCAACCTGACCGACCACAAGGGCGGGGACGCCCACGACCGCATCATCAACGCTCTGGCCAAGATCGCGCCGGACGCGTAGGCACCAGGAAGACCAGGAGAAGGGAGAGCGCTGTGGAGCTGTACACGCCCGTACTCGCGCTGATGGCCATCGCGGGTGGCTTCGCGATCTTCTCGGTGATCATGAGCGCCGCAGTCGGTCCCAAGCGTTACAACCGCGCCAAGCTCGACTCGTACGAGTGCGGTATCGAGCCGACCCCACAGCCGGTGGGCGGCGGCCGCATCCCGGTGAAGTACTACATCATCGCGATGCTGTTCATCGTCATCGACGTCGAGATCGTCTTCCTCTACCCGTGGGCCGTGCACTTCGACCCGATGGGCATCTTCGGGTTGGTCGAGATGGTCCTGTTCATCGCAACCGTCTTCATCGCCTACGCCTACGTCTGGCGTAGGGGTGGACTGGACTGGGACTGAGGGTCAAGTCATGGGTGTAGAGGAGAAGCTCCCCAGCGGGGTGCTCCTGACCACGGTCGAGGGCGTTGCCGGGTACTTCCGCAAGGCGTCTTTCTGGCCCGCAACCTTCGGGTTGGCGTGCTGCGCGATCGAGATGATGACCACTGGTGGGCCGCGCTACGACCTCGGACGTTTCGGCATGGAGGTCTTCAGGGCCTCGCCTCGCCAGGCAGACCTGATGATCGTGGCCGGCCGGGTGAGCAACAAGATGGCTCCGGTTCTGCGGCAGATCTACGACCAGATGGCCGACCCGAAGTGGGTGCTGGCGATGGGGGTCTGCGCGAGCAGCGGCGGCATGTTCAACAACTACGCGATCGTCCAGGGAGTCGACCACGTAGTGCCCGTCGACATGTACCTGCCGGGCTGCCCGCCCCGGCCAGAGATGCTCATCGACGCGATCCTCAAGCTCCACGACCAGGTACAGAACGGCAAGCTCGGTGCCAACCGGGCCGAGCAGATCCTGGAGCTCGAGACCCAGGTGCTGAACGCGCCACCGACCTCACAGCTGAAGGGGCTGCTGCGGTGACAGACGAGCAGAGCAACCTCCCCATCGACGCCGAGGCGGCCCAGGCCGAGGTCATCGGCGTCCAACACGGCATGTTCGGGGTGGGCGGCACCGGGGATACCTCGGGCTACGGCGGCCTGGTTCGCCCGGTCGCGATGCCGGGAGGGACAGACGGCCCCTACGGCGGCTGGTTCGACGACGTCCACGGCACTCTCGCCCGGACAGCGCCTGCCGGCGCGATCGAGAAGGTGGTCGTGCATCGCGGAGAGATCACGTTCTTCGTACGACGCGAGCACCTGCTCGAGACCGTCAAGCTGCTGCGCGACGACGAGGCACTGCGCTTCGAGCTTCTCAGCGGCGTCTCGGGCGTCCACTACCCCGAGGACGCGGGCCGAGAGCTCCATGCGGTCTACCACCTGCTCTCGATGACCCACAACCGGAGGATCCGGCTCGAGGTCACCGCTCCCGACAGTGACCCCCACATCCCGAGTGTGTGCGCGACGTACCCGACCGCCGACTGGCACGAGCGGGAGACCTTCGACTTCTTCGGCATCGTCTTCGACGGACACCCGGCACTGACCCGGATCCTGATGCCGGACGACTGGCCGGGTCACCCACAGCGCAAGGACTATCCGCTCGGTGGCATCCCGGTGGAGTACAAGGGCGCGACCATCCCACCTCCCGACATCCGGAGGAGCTACTCATGACCACCACCTACGACCCGTACGCCGCGTCCAGCGAGACCAGCCAGGGCAGGGTCTTCACGGTCACCGGACAGGACTGGGACTCGATCGCCGAGGGCCTGGGCGAGGAGGGCGAAGACCGGGTAGTCGTGAACATGGGCCCGCAGCACCCGTCGACGCACGGCGTGCTCCGGCTGATCCTCGAGCTCGAAGGCGAGTCGGTGACCGAGGCCAGGTGCGGAATCGGCTACCTGCACACAGGCATCGAGAAGAACATGGAGTTCCGCACCTGGACTCAGGGCGTGACGTTCTGCACGCGCATGGACTACCTGGCCCCGTTCCACAACGAGCTCACCTACTGCCTCGGCGTGGAGCGCCTGCTGGACATCGAGGACGACATCCCGGAGAAGGCCCAGGTCATGCGGGTCCTGCTCTCCGAGCTCAACCGGATCTCCTCGCACCTGGTCTGCATCGCCACCGGCGGTATGGAGATCGGTGCGCTGACGGTGATGACCATCGGCTTCCGTGAGCGCGAGCTGACCCTGGATCTCTTCGAGCTGATTACCGGCCTGCGGATGAACCACGCGTTCTTCCGTCCGGGCGGGGTCGCCCAGGACCTCCCGCCGGGGGCACTGGACCAGATCCGTGACTACACCGCACTGATGAAGAAGCGCCTGCCGGAGTACGCCGCGCTCTGCAATGCGAACCCGATCTTCAAGGGCAGGCTCGAGAACGTGGGCTACCTCGACCTGTCCGGCTGCCTGGCGCTGGGCATCACGGGTCCGGTACTGCGCTCGACCGGCTACCCCTGGGACCTGCGCAAGATGGAGCCGTACTCCGGCTACGAGGACTACGACTTCGACGTGGTCACCTGGGACACGTGTGACTCCTACGGACGCTTCCGGATCAGGCTCGAGGAGATGTACCAGTCGCTGCGGATCGTGGAGCAGTGCGCCGACCGGCTGCAGGGGCTCGAGGGTGCCCCGGTGATGGTGGCCGACAAGAAGATCGCCTGGCCCTCACAGCTGGCGATCGGCGCGGACGGCATGGGCAACAGCCTGGACCACATCCGGCACATCATGGGCGAGTCCATGGAGGCTCTGATCCACCACTTCAAGCTGGTCACCGAGGGCTTCCGGGTCCCGGCCGGGCAGGCCTACGTGCCCGTCGAGTCGCCGCGCGGCGAGCTGGGGGCGCATGTGGTGTCCGACGGTGGCACCCGGCCCTTCCGGGCCCACTTCAGAGACCCGTCGTTCACCAACCTCCAGGCGACCTCGGTGATGAGCGAAGGCGGCATGATGGCGGACGTGATCGTGGCGATCGCGTCCATCGACCCGGTCATGGGAGGCGTCGACCGATGATCGACGAGAAGACGTACGGCGAGCTCCGCGAGATCGCAGGCAGGTACCCGCAGGCCCGGTCGGGACTGTTGCCGATGCTGCACCTGGTGCAGAGCTCGCAGGGTCGCGTCACCGCGGAGGGGATCGAGGCCTGTGCCGAGATCCTGGGGATCTCGGCGGCCGAGGTCTCCGGCGTGGCCACCTTCTACACGATGTACAAGCGCCGTCCGGTGGGCGACTACCACGTCGGCGTCTGCACCAACACGCTCTGCGCAGTGATGGGCGGCGACGCCATCTTCGAGCGGCTCAAGGACCACCTCGGGGTCGGCAACGACGAGACCACGCCGGACGGCAAGATCACCCTCGAGCATGTCGAGTGCAACGCGGCCTGCGACTTCGCCCCCGTGGTGATGGTGAACTGGGAGTTCATGGACAACCAGGACCCCTCGTCCGCCGTACAGCTGGTCGACGAACTGCGTGCGGGTCAGGAGGTCCACTCCACCCGCGGCCCCAGGATCTGCACCTGGCGCGAGGCCGAGCGCGTGCTCGCGGGCTACAACGACGGCCTCGCCGATGAGGGCCCTGCTGCGGGGGCTCCCTCGCTCGCTGGCCTCGAGATCGCTCGGGAGAAGGGCTGGAAGGCGCCATGACGGACCTGTTGACCCCGGTGCTGACTGCCTACTGGGACGGTGACAAGCCGTGGACGCTCTCGTCGTACGAGCGCACCGGTGGGTACGGGGCTCTCAAGAAGGCGCTGGACCTTCCCTCCGCCGACGTGGTCCAGCTGGTCAAGGACTCCGGCCTCCGCGGTCGCGGGGGTGCTGGCTTCCCCACCGGGATGAAGTGGGGCTTCATCCCGCAGGACAACCCCAACCCGAAGTACCTGGTGGTCAACGCGGACGAGTCCGAGCCGGGGACCTGCAAGGACATCCCGTTGATGATGGCCTCCCCGCACACCCTCGTCGAGGGCGTGATCATCAGCTCGTACGCGATCGGTGCGAACCACGCGTTCATCTACGTCCGCGGCGAGGTCCTGCACGTGGTGCGCCGGCTGCAGGCAGCAGTCCAGGAGGCGTACGCCGCCGGGCACCTGGGCAAGGACATCCACGGCTCGGGCTACGACCTCGACCTGATCATCCACGCCGGTGCGGGGGCGTACATCTGCGGTGAGGAGACGGCCCTTCTCGACTCCCTGGAGGGTCGCCGCGGGCAGCCACGACTGCGACCGCCCTTCCCGGCTGTCGCGGGGCTCTACGCCAGCCCGACGGTCATCAACAACGTCGAGTCGATCGCCTCGGTGCCCTGCATCGTGGACCGGGGCGCGGAGTGGTTCTCCTCGATGGGCACCGAGCGGAGCAAGGGCATGACGCTCTACTCGCTCTCGGGGCACGTCACCCGGCCCGGACAGTACGAGGCACCACTGGGCATCACGTTGCGCCAGCTCCTCGATCTCAGCGGCGGCGTCCGCGAGGGTCACGAGCTGAAGTTCTGGACCCCCGGTGGGTCGAGCACTCCGATCCTGACGGCCGAGCATCTCGACGTACCTCTGGACTACGAGGGGGTCGGCGCGGCCGGCTCCATGCTCGGCACCAAGGCGCTGCAGATCTTCGACGAGACGACCTGCGTCGTACGCGCGGTGCTGCGCTGGACGGAGTTCTACAAGCACGAGTCCTGCGGGAAGTGCACGCCCTGCCGTGAGGGCACCTGGTGGCTGGTGCAGGTGCTCGCCCGACTGGAGAAGGGCCAGGGCACCGAAGCCGACCTCGAGCTGCTGCTCGACCAGTGCGACAACATCCTCGGCCGCTCGTTCTGCGCACTCGGCGACGGCGCGACCAGTCCGATCACGAGCTCGATCGCATACTTCCGCGACGAGTACCTCGAGCACTTCGAGCACGGTGGCTGCCCGTTCGACCCGGCAGCCTCGACTCTCTTCGCAACCGCAGGGGCAAAGGCATGACGGTCTCGACAAGCACTCCGGCCGGGGTCTCCGCTGACGGGGACCTCGTCACGTTCACCATCGACGGGCAGCAGGTCAGCGTCCCCAAGGGAACCCTGGTCATCCGGGCCGCCGAGCAGATCGGGGTACAGATCCCTCGTTTCTGCGACCACCCGCTGCTTGCACCTGTCGGTGCCTGCCGCCAGTGTCTGGTCGAGGTTGCCCTGCCGGGCCCGGACGGCGAACCGAGGACCATGATGGGCCCGCCCGGACGAGTCAAGCCGCAGGCCTCGTGCACGCTGGTCGCGTCGCCCGGCATGGTGGTCAGCACCCAGCTGAGCTCTCCGATAGCGGACAAGGCGCAGCAGGGCGTGATGGAGGCGCTGCTGATCAACCACCCCCTTGACTGTCCGGTCTGTGACAAGGGTGGCGAGTGCCCGCTGCAGAACCAGGCGATGTCGAACGGGCGGGCCGAGTCGCGCTTCGCCGAGGCGAAGCGGACCTTCCCCAAGCCGATCAACATCTCCGCCCAGGTGCTCTTGGACCGTGAGCGGTGTGTGCTCTGTGCGCGGTGCACCCGGTTCTCCGAGCAGATCGCCGGTGACCCGTTCATCGCGCTCATCGAGCGTGGCGCGCTGCAGCAGGTGGGGATCTACGAGAAGGAGCCCTTCGAGTCGTACTTCTCCGGGAACGCGATCCAGATCTGCCCGGTCGGTGCGCTCACCTCGGCCACCTACCGGTTCCGGGCCCGCCCGTTCGACCTGGTCTCCACGCCGAGCATCGCCGAGCACGACTCCTGCGGCTCCGCAATCCGGGTCGACCACCGGCGCGGCAAGGTAGTCCGTCGGCTGGCGGGGAACGACCCGGCGGTCAACGAGGAGTGGATCACCGACAAGGACAGGTTCGCCTTCGGGTATGCCGTACAGCCGGACCGTCTCACGCATCCGCTGGTGCGCGAGGACGGCGAGCTGCGCCCGGCCTCGTGGCCCGAGGCCCTGGCAGTCGCGGCCCGGGGGCTGCAGGCCGCCGAAGGGGCCGGTGTGCTGACCGGCGGCCGGCTGACTCTCGAGGACGCGTATGCCTACTCGAAGTTCGCTCGCGTCGCGTTGGGTACCAACGACATCGACTTCCGGTCTCGTCCGCACTCGGCCGAAGAGGCCGAGTTCCTCGCGTCGACGGTCGCTGCGACGCCTGTCGGGGTGACGTTCTCCTCGCTCGAGCAGGCCCGGACCATCCTCCTGATCGGCCTGGAGCCGGAGGAGGAGGCAGGTGCCCTCTTCCTCAGGCTGCGTAAGGCTGCGCTCCGCGGAGCCCGGGTCTTCTCGGTCGCGGCCCTTGCGTCGCGCGGCTTGGCCAAGCTGCACGGCACCCTGATCCCGGCCATTCCCGGTGAGGAGGCCGCGGTCATCGGAGAGCTGGCGAACCATGCCGAGCTCGCGCTGGACGCCGGCGGCGTCGTACTCGCCGGAGAGCGCCTGGCCGGCTCGCCCGGGGCGCTCTCGGCCCTCCTCGCGCTGGTCGCGACGACCGGTGCCCAGCTCGCCTGGGTGCCGCGTCGCGCGGGGGACCGCGGCGCAGTCGACGCCGGCTGCCTGCCGAACCTGCTTCCGGGCGGACGTCCGGTCGACGATGCTCAGGCGCGGGTCGACGTCGCTGCTGACTGGGGCACCACGGTTCCGACGCGTGCAGGGCGCGACGCCGACGCACTGCTGGCTGCCGCACGTGCCGGTGAGCTCGGTGCCTTGGTCGTCGGGGGAGTGGAGCTGGACGACTTCGCCGACCCGGCCGCGGCCAGGGAAGCGATCGAGGCCGCCGGCTTCGTGGTCTCCCTCGAGGTGCGGGCCAGCGAGGTCACCGAGCGTGCCGACGTCGTCCTTCCCGTCGCCGCGACGGCCGAGAAGTCAGGCACCTTCGTGAACTGGGAGGGGCGCAGCCGCTCCTTCGACAAGGTGCTGACCGAGTCGCACGCACTGCCCGACCTCCGCGTCCTTGCCGGGATCGCCCATGAGCTGGGCGTGGACCTGGGGTTCCGCAGCACCGAGGAGGTCGCTGCCGAGATCGCCGAGCTCGGTCCCTGGGACGGTGCCCGAGCTCAAGCGCCGTCGGCCGAGGGTTCCGCACAGAGTGTGACCACAGCCCCGGGCGAGGCACGCCTGGCGACCTGGAAGCTCCTGATCGACGACGGCCGGATGCTCACCGGAGACGCAGCGCTCAAGGCCACCGGCCGCAAAGCGGTCGCCCTGGTCTCGCAGGCGACGTACGACCGGCTGGGCCTCGACGCGAGCGTGACTCTCTCCAACGGTGCGACGTCAGTCGTCCTGCCGGTCGCTGTCGCCGAGCTGCCCGAGGGTGTGGTGTGGGCGCCGAGCAACAGTGACGGCGTCAACCTCGCTCGTGACCTCGGGGCCGGTGCCGGTTCCCTCGTGCGGCTCTCCAACGGAGGTACGGCATGAACGAGCTCGCCGCGTTCGGCCATGACCCGGTCTGGCTGGTCATCATCAAGGCCGTTCTGATCTTCCTGGTCCTGGTCCTGCTGACGCTCTTCAACATCTGGTTCGAGCGACGCGTGGTCGCCCGGATGCAGCATCGCATCGGGCCCAACGTGCACGGACCCTTCGGGCTGCTGCAGAGCCTCGCCGACGGCGTCAAGCTCGCCCTGAAGGAGGACCTCATCCCCAAGGCCGCGGACAAGGTGGTCTTCGTTCTCGCGCCGGTCATCGCCACCATCCCGGCCTTCTTGACCTTCTCGGTGATCCCCTTCGGCGGTGAGGTCGGCCTGCCGTGGACCGACCGGGTCACCCAGCTGCAGCTGACCGACATGCCGGTCGCCGTGCTCTTCATCCTGGCGGTCTCGTCGGTCGGCATCTACGGGATCGTGCTCGGCGGCTGGTCCTCCGGCTCGACGTACTCGCTGCTCGGTGGCCTGCGCAGCAGCGCCCAGGTGATCTCCTACGAGGTCGCGATGGGACTCGCGCTGGTCGCGGTGTTCCTCTACGCCGGCTCGATGTCCACCTCGGAGATCGTGGAGGCTCAGCGCGAGCTCTGGTACGGGTTGATCCTGATCCCGTCGTTCGTGATCTACATGATCGCGATGGTCGGCGAGACCAACCGCGCGCCCTTCGACCTACCTGAGGCTGAGGGAGAGCTGGTCGGGGGCTTCCACACCGAGTACTCGTCGCTGAAGTTCGCGCTGTTCTTCCTCGCCGAGTACATCAACATGGCGACCGTCTCCGCGCTCGCCACCACGCTGTTCCTCGGCGGCTGGCACGCTCCGTGGGGGATCAACCAGCTGTGGGGTGGCGCGCTCGACGAGGGCTACTGGGGCGTCCTGTGGTTCTTCTCCAAGGTGATCGGCTTCGTCTGGTTCTTCATCTGGCTTCGCGGGACGCTGCCTCGGCTCCGCTACGACCAGTTCATGGTGTTCGGCTGGAAGCGGCTCATTCCGATCTCGCTGGCGTGGATCATCGCGGTCGCGACCATCCGGGCCATCTCGAACGAGGGCGGACTCGACCGGCCGACCCTGCTGATCGTGATCGGCATCCTGGCTGCCATCTTCCTGGTGCTGTTCTTCGTCGGTGCCGAGCCCGAGGACGAGGATGAGTTCTCCGAGGAGCCGGTCGTGTTCGACGCCTTCGCCGGCGGCTTCCCGGTGCCGCCGATGCCCGGGCCGCCAGTACGCGGTTCCGTCCCGGCCACCGTGTTCAACACAACGTCCACCTCTGATGAGGACAACGCCTGATGCCCACACTCAAGGAACAGTTCTGGGACCCGATCGCCGGGTTCGGTGTCACCTTCCGGACGCAGTTCAAGAAGGTGGTCACCGAGCAGTACCCGTTCGAGAAGAAACCCACCGCCCCTCGCTTCCACGGCCGGCACCAGCTCAACCGGTGGCCGGACGGCTTGGAGAAGTGCATCGGCTGCGAGCTCTGCGCCTGGGCCTGCCCGGCCGACGCGATCTACGTCGAGGGTGCCTCGAACACCGAGGGTGAGCGGTTCTCGCCCGGCGAGCGCTATGGCCGGGTCTACCAGATCAACTACCTGCGGTGCATCCTGTGTGGACTGTGCATCGAGGCATGTCCGACCCGGGCGCTGACCATGACCAACGAGTACGAGCTTGCCGACGACAGCCGCGCAGCCCTGATCTACGAGAAGCAGGACCTCCTGGCTCCGCTGCTCCCCGGGATGGAGCAGCCACCGCACGCCATGCTGCTCGGCAACGACGAGTCGGACTACTATCGCGGCTCCTTCCGGCCCGACTCCGGTGGCGTACCCAACCCGAACCGGGAGGGCAACGACTGATGGTCGCGTTCTGGGTCCTCGCCCCGATCATGGTGATCGCGGCCCTGGGCATCCTCTTCGTGCGCAAGGCGGTTCACGCCGCGCTGCTGTTGGCCGTGGTGATGATCAGCCTGGCCATCCTGTACGCCGTCCAGGACGCGCCGTTCCTGTTCGCGGTGCAGATCATCGTGTACACCGGCGCGATCCTGATGCTCTTCCTGTTCGTGCTGATGCTGGTCGGCGTGGACGCCTCCGACTCGGTCGTCGAGACGATCAAGGGGCAGCGCCTGGCCGCGTCGGTCGTCGGCCTGCTGTTCGGGGTCACTTTGGTCTTCGGCGTCGCGCAGGCCGGCCTCGGCACCGTGGTCGGGCTGGACGCCGCCCAGGAGGACGGCAACGTCCATGCGCTGGCCAGGCTGCTCTTCTCCAAGTACGTCCTGGTCTTCGAAGCGACCTCCGCCCTGCTCATCACGGCCGCCATCGGGGCCATGGTGCTGGCCCATCGCGAGCGTCTGACGCCCAAGCCGACGCAGACAGACCTTGCCCGGCAGCGGGTGCGCGACTATGCCGAGACCGGCAAGCACCTCGGGCCGCTGCCCACCCCGGGAGTCTTCGCGCGACACAACGCCGTGGACACCCCGGCCCTCCTGGCCGACGGAACCCCATCGGAACTGTCGATCAACCGGACCCTGGCCGCCCGCGGAACGGTGCGCTCGGCGGCCGACCTGGCCGACGACATCCGGGAGCTCAGCGCCGGGATGTCCGAGAACGACGCCACTGGCGAGAGGGAGGACCAGTGAGCGCCGAACCCTTCATCGTCCTCTCCGCGATCCTGTTCACGATCGGCGCGACGGGGGTGTTGGTGCGTCGCAACGCCATCGTCATCTTCATGTGTGTCGAGCTGATGCTCAACGCCGGCAACCTCGCGCTCGTGACGTTCGCGCGGGTGCACGGAAACCTCGACGGCCAGGTCGCCGCCTTCTTCGTGATGGTGGTGGCCGCGGCCGAAGTCGTGATCGGCCTGGCGATCATCATGACCATCTTCCGCACGCGACGCTCGGCCTCGGTCGACGACGCCTCCCTGTTGAAGTTCTGAGGTTGCGATGATCTTCACCGAAACCATCCCTGTCGTCTCGCCCGGCGAGGCTAGTGGCGTCTTCGGCCTGATGTGGCTGGTCATCGCCCTTCCGGCCCTGGGGGCGGCTGCGCTCCTGCTGCTGGGTAACCAGGCGACCAAGGCATACGCCCACTGGGTCGGCTGCGCGACGGTCCTCGGCTCGTTCGCCCTCAGCCTGGTGGCGTTCTTCACGCTGCTGGGCCGCGACGAGAGCCAACGACAGGTCGGCCAGACGCTGTGGACCTGGTTCCAGACCGGCAGCCTCCGGGTCGAGTTCGGCATCCTCTACGACCCGCTGTCCGCGCTCTTCCTGCTGCTGATCACCGGGGTCGGGTCGCTGATCCACATCTACTCGATCGGTTACATGGCGCACGACGAGCGCCGGCCGCGGTTCTTCGCCTACCTCAACCTGTTCATCGCAGCGATGCTGGCCCTGGTGCTTGCCGACAACTACCTCGGGGTGTTCCTCGGCTGGGAAGGTGTCGGGCTCGCGTCGTACCTGCTGATCGGCTTCTGGCAGCACAAGACCTCGGCCGCCGTAGCGGCCAAGAAGGCCTTCGTGGTGAACCGGGTCGGCGACATCGGCATGGCCCTGGGGACCATGCTGCTGATCACCACCTTCGGTACGGTCGCCTTCTCCGACGTCTCCGAGCGGATCGCCGACGCCAGCGACAGCACCGTCACCTGGCTCGGACTGGCTTTCCTGCTGGCCGCCTGCGGCAAGTCGGCCCAGGTGCCGCTGCAGTCCTGGCTCCTGGACGCGATGGAGGGTCCGACCCCCGTCTCGGCCCTGATCCACGCCGCAACCATGGTGACCGCCGGTGTCTACCTGGTGACCCGGTCGAACTTCATCTACGAGCACAGTGAGGTCGCTCAGACGGGCGTCGTGATCGTCGGGGTCGTCACCCTGCTGTGGGGCGCGATCATCGGCTGCGCCAAGGACGACATCAAGAAGGTGCTGGCCGGCTCGACGATGAGCCAGATCGGTTACATGATGCTCGCCGCCGGGCTTGGTGTCGCGGGCTACGCCTTCGCGATCTTCCACCTGCTCACGCACGGCTTCTTCAAGGCGAACATGTTCCTGGGCGCTGGCTCGGTCATGCACGCAATGGACGACGACGTGGACATGCGGCACTACGGCGCGCTGCAGAGGCTGCTGCCGGTCACCTTCCTGACCTTCGCGATGGGCTACCTCTCGATCATCGGGTTCCCCGGGTTCTCCGGCTTCTGGTCCAAGGACAAGATCATCGAGGCCGCATTCGCCGACAACACGGTGGTGGGCCTGGCCGCGATGGCCGGCGCTGGGATCACCGCGTTCTACATGACCCGGCTGATGCTCATGACGTTCTTCACCAAGAAGCGGTGGGAGCCCGACGTCCACCCGCACGAGTCGCCGTGGGTGATGACCGGTCCTCTTGTCGCACTGGCTGCACTCTCGGTGCTCGGCGGGCTGCTGCTCGCTGGCAACTGGATAGTCGACTGGCTCTCCCCGGTGGTCGGGGTGCACGAGCACGAGGAGCTTGCGATCCCAGCCCTGGCGCTGACCGCCATCATCGTCGGCGTGGTCGTGGTCGGAGTGGCGATCGCCTGGCTCACCATCCAGCGGCAGGACGTGCCGCGCGAGGCTCCGCAGAACGTCTCCTTCGTGACCCGGGCCGCCCGGGCGGACCTGTACGGCGACGCCCTCAACGAAGGGCTGCTGATGCGACCCGGTGACCAGCTGGTCACTGCCCTCGTCGAGATCGACGACGGTCTGATCGACGGCTTCGTCGACGGAACCGCGCTGGCCTCCGGAGGCATCTCCGTGTCGCTGCGCAGGCTGCAGAACGGCTTCGTTCGCAGCTACGCACTGTCCATCCTCGGCGGCGCCGTGCTCGTCGTCCTCGCACTGCTAGCGGTGAACCTCTCGTGAACGACCTCCCCATCCTCACGATCCTGATGCTGCTGCCCGTTGTCGGTGCCGTGGTCGTTGCACTTCTACCCAAGGCCGACGGCAGCGCCCTCCACAAGCAGGTGGCCCTGGGCCTCTCGCTGGTCACGCTCGGGCTGGCCCTCGCGGTCGCGGGCGGGTTCTCACCCGACGGTGAGCGTTACCAGTACACCGAGCTCACCGACTGGATCACCGCCTTCGGCGCGCACTACTCGTTGGGCCTGGACGGGATCGGCCTCACGCTGGTGCTGCTCACCACTGTGCTGACTCCCGTGGTCATCCTTGCCTCGTGGAACGACGGCGAGAACGGCCGCTACAGCTCGAACGCCTTCTTCGCCTGGATGCTCGCGCTCGAGGGCATCGCCATCGGCGTGTTCTGTGCGACGGACGTGCTGCTGTTCTACGTGCTCTTCGAGGCAACCCTGGTCCCGATCTACTTCCTGATCGGTGGCTTCGGTGGCGCCGGCCGAGCGCCCGCCGCAGTGAAGTTCCTGCTCTACAACCTCCTCGGCGGCCTGCTCATGCTCGCCGCCGTCGTCGGCCTGTACGCCGAGTCGTCCAAGTCCGAGGGCGGCGCGACGTACCTGCTCAGCGAGCTCTCCCAGCTCCAGCTCGGCACCAGCGTCGAGCGGTGGCTCTTCGTCGGCTTCTTCATCGCCTTCGCGATCAAGGCGCCACTCTTCCCGCTGCACACCTGGCTGCCCGACGCCGCCGCCGCAGGCACTCCCGGGACCTCCGTGCTGATGGTCAGCGTGCTGGACAAGATCGGCACCTTCGGGATGCTCCGCTTCTGCCTCGGGCTCTTCCCCAACGCATCGGAGTGGGCCACGCCCGTCGTCCTCGTGCTGGCCACCGTCTCGGTGGTGTACGGCGCCCTGCTGGCGATCGGGCAGCGGGACATCATGCGGCTGATCGCCTTCACCTCGGTGTCGCACTTCGGCTTCATCGTGCTCGGGATCTTCGTGCTCAACTCGCTGGGCCAGTCCGGCTCGACGCTGTACATGTTCAACCACGGACTGTCGACCGCTGCGCTCTTCCTGATCGGCGGCTTCCTGATCAGCCGACGCGGTTCTGCCCTGATCGAGGACTTCGGGGGCGTCGAGAAGGTGGCACCGATCCTGGCCGGGACGTTCCTGGTCGCCGGGCTGTCGACGCTCTCGCTACCGGGGCTGTCGCCGTTCGTCTCGGAGTTCATGGTCCTGGCGGGGGCGTTCACCTACAACTACTGGTACGCGGTCATCGCGGTCTCCGCCATCGTGCTTGCCTCGCTCTACATCCTGCTGATGTACCAGCGCACGATGACCGGGCCGACCAAGGCCGAGGTCGCCGGGATGGCCGATCTGAACCGCCGTGAGATCGCCGCGGTGGCGCCCGTCGTGGCCCTGATCGTCGGTCTCGGGTTCTACCCGCAGCCGCTGCTGGACGTGATCAACCCGGCCGTCGAGCACACGCTCGCGCACGTGGGCAAAGAAGATCCGGCACCCAAGGTCGCGTCCGCGGAGGAGACCCCGTGATGGAGTTCAGTAAGCCGACCATCGAGTATTTCGAGCTGTCGCCGATCCTGATCGTCTTCGGGGTGGCCTGTCTCGGCGTGATGGTCGAGGCCTTCGCGCCCCGGCGGCTGCGCTACTTGAGCCAAACCCTGCTGGCAGGTACCGGCCTTGTCGCCGCGCTGGTGATGACCGTCGTGGTCGGAGTCAGGCTCGACGAGGTCGGGGACGGCGCCATCGGCCTGATCGCCGCGGAGGGCGCCCTTGCCATCGACGGCCCGTCGATCTTCCTCTGGGCGACGATCCTGGCCCTCGCGTTGACCAGCGTGCTGCTCTTTGCCGAGCGGCACGTCGGCGGCGGAGTCAGCGCGTTCGCCGGCCAGGCGGCCTCACTGCCGGGCACCGAGGCCGAACGGCTGGCCTCGACCGAGGGCCTCGAGCACACCGAGATCTACCCGCTGATGATGTTCTCGGTCATGGGCATGCTGATGTTCCCGGCGTCCAACGACCTGATCACCATGTTCGTCGCCTTGGAGATCCTTTCCCTGCCGCTGTACCTGCTCTGCGGCCTGGCCCGGCGTCGCCGCCTGCTGAGCCAGGAGGCGGCGATGAAGTACTTCCTCCTGGGCGCGTTCAGCTCCGGCTTCTTCCTCTACGGTGCTGCGCTGACCTACGGCTACGCGGGCTCGTTCAAGCTGGCGGACATCAGCGCCGCCATCGGCGGCCGCATCGGCTCCGAGGGACTGCTGCTGGGAGGCATCGCTCTGCTGGCTGTCGGCATGCTCTTCAAGATCGGTGCAGCGCCTTTCCATGCGTGGACACCCGACGTCTACCAAGGCGCGCCGACCGCGGTAACTGCCTTCATGGCCGCCTGCACGAAGGTAGCCGCGTTCGGGGCCCTGCTCCGCCTCTTCTACGTCGGCTTCGGCTCGGCCCGGTTCGACTGGACGCCGATGATCTGGGTGGTCGCGGTGCTGACGATGCTGGTCGGCAGCGTGCTCGCGCTGACCCAGACCGACATCAAGCGACTGCTGGCCTACTCCTCGATCGCGCACGCCGGGTTCGTCCTCACCGGGTTCGTGGGACTGCACCAGTCCGGCTCGGCTGACCGGCTCTCGTCCTTGCAGGCGGTGCTCTTCTACCTGGTCACCTACGGCTTCGTCAGCGTGGCCGCTTTCGCCGTCGTGACGTTGGTGCGCGATGCCGGAGGCGAGGTCACCTCCCTGGAGCGCTGGGCCGGGCTGGGCAAGGAGTCGCCGCTGGTCGCCGGGATCTTCGCCTTCCTGCTGCTGGGGATGGCCGGCATCCCGCTGACCAGTGGCTTCACCGGTAAGTGGGCGGTCTTCGCCTCGGCGGCCCAGGGAGGCGCCTGGCCGTTGGTGGTGGTCGGCGTCCTGGTCTCAGCCGTGGCGGCGTACTTCTACGTCCGCGTGATCGTGCTGATGTACTTCCAGGAGCCCACCCCCAGTACCGCCGGGGCACCCGCGGTCACCATGCCCAGCATCCTCACCACTATCGTGATCGCGGTGGGCTTCGCCGCGACGGTGGCCCTCGGTGTCGTCCCCGGACCGGTCCTGACCCTGGCCGGCGAAGTGGGCCAGTTCATCCGATAGAAGAGGAAGCAGTGACCTCCAACTCAGCGTCCGCCCTGGCGCTCCCGGTGCTTGACGAGGCCCTGGAGACGAGGTTGCGCGCCCGCATGGTGCAGGTCGAGGCTGCCCTCGAGGAGGCCATCCAGAGCGAGGCGCCGTTCGTGACCGAGGCAGCCCGGCACCTTATGGTGGCAGGCGGCAAGCGGTTCCGGCCGTTGCTGGTCCTGCTCGCAGCGGAGACAGGGTCGGCTGACAACGACGACGTGGTCACAGCGGCCTGTGTGGTCGAGCTGACGCACCTGGCGTCGCTGTACCACGACGACGTCATGGACGAGGCGACCCTGCGCCGGGGTGCGGACTCGGCCAACGCGCGCTGGGACAACCTGGTCGCGATCCTCACCGGCGACTGGCTCTTCTCCAAGTCGTCGGAGCTCACCTCTCGGCTGGGGACCGACGCCGTGCGCATCCAGGCGGAGACGTTCAGTCGCTTGGTCGAGGGCCAGATCCTGGAGACCCTCGGCCCTGGTGACTCCGATCCGCTGGCGCACTACCTCCGCGTCGTGGCCGGGAAGACCGGCTCGCTGATCGCGACCTCTGCTCGCTACGGCGCGATGTTCGCCGGTGCCACAGCCCAGGTCCAGCAGGCTCTCACGGCGTACGGCGAGAAGGTCGGCGTTGCCTTCCAGCTCTCGGACGACATCCTCGACATTGCGAGCGACTCGCAGGAGTCCGGCAAGACCCCCGGTACAGACCTGCGCGAGGGCGTACCCACGCTGCCGGTGCTGATGGCCCGGCAGTCGAAGGCCCCTGAGGACGTTCGCCTGGTCTCGCTGCTCGGCTCCGACCTGACCGACGACGCGCTGCATGCCGAGACCCTCGACCTGCTGCGGAAGCACCCGGCGATGGACCAGGCTCGCGCCTACGTCGTGGACCTGGCTCGCGAGGCGAGCACGATGCTGGAGGCCCTCCCGCCGGGCCCGGCGCGGGAAGCGCTCGCCGCGTTCGCAGAGCTCATCGCAACCCGGACCCGCTAGAGAAGGCGAAGCCCCCCGTGGTGTGGGGGGTTCAGGGGGCTTCGCAGGGGTGGGGAATCGCTAGTGACGGCCGGGGGGATGGCCGTCCGATTTGTCACTCCTGTAACGATTGTCACGGTATTCACAGGGGAGTGTCAAGGCGTTTCCCGTTGGGACGAGCGCTGGTCAGCCAGATCAGCGGCCCGCAGGTGACCTCCGGGTGACCTCAGGCTGCCGCTGCCTCGGCGGCGAGCTGGAGGGTCCTGCGGTGGTTGACGAGGGACTCCACGGTCAGCACCAGCAGAGCCACCCAGACGAGGGTGAACCCGAACCAGCGCGCCCCTGACATCGCCTCGTGCCGTACGCCGACCCCGATTCCGAACTGGATCATCGGAGCGAGGTACTGGAGCAGACCGAGCGTGGTCATCGGTACGCGGGTCGCTGCGGCTCCGAAACAGATCAGCGGTACGGCGGTCACCACACCCGAGACCGCGAGCAGCAGCACGTGGTCGGCTCCGTGGCCGGCGAAGTTGCCCTCCCCGCGGGACGAGAGCCACACCAGGAAGCCGAGCGCGAACGGGGCGAGCACCACCGTCTCCAGGGTCAGGCTCTCCACCGCGCCCGCGCCGGCGGTCTTCTTCAGCAGGCCGTAGGTGCCGAACGAGAACGCCAGGATCACCGCGATCCACGGCGGGCGGCCGGTATCCACGGTCAGGACCACCACAGCGGCAGTCGCGACCGCCATCGCCGCCCACTGGACCGCTCGCAGCCGCTCCCGCAGGATCAGCACGCCCATGAGCACGGTGACCAACGGGTTGATGAAGTACCCGAGGCTGGTCTCCACGACGTGTCCGTTGTTGACCCCCCAGATGTAGGCGCCCCAGTTGAGGGTGATCACGAACGCGGCAGCAGTCAGGAAGACCCGGCTCCGTCGTGACCGCACCAGGGTTCGCAGCCGGGCGCCGCGGCGTAGGAGGACCACCAGCACCCCCATGACCACGACGGACCAGACGATCCGATGTCCGAGGATCTCGGCTGCGCCAGCAGGCTCGAGCAGCGGCCAGTAGAGAGGGAAGAGCCCCCAGCAGGAGTACGCCGCGACGCCGAGGAGGAACCCACGCCGTTGCTCGGACACGGGGGAAGCCTAGCGAACGGTAAGGTGTCAAAGCCCAGTCACGGGTTACTAGCCCGATCTTCCTGCGGGACGCGGGGTGCTGGGCTACATTGACCGACCATCAGCGCGAACCAGACAGAACGGGGAACCATGCGCTTCACACGACTCATCACCGCACTTGTCGGAGCGGGGCTACTCAGCCTGCCGGTGCTGGCCCTGGGAGCCTCTCCGGCCCAAGCTGCGGGCACCTTCCAGACCCGCATCGCCATCGCCCGTAGCCCGTCCCATCAGCTCTTCGGCTACAACGTCCAGGTTGGCGCCAGGCTCGAGAGCTATGACCCAGACACCGCGACGTGGGGACCCGTGGGCGACGGAGAGACGCTGACCCTCGAACGACGTCGAGCAGGTTCAGCGAGCTTCGCAGTGATCGACAACGCCACGGCGGACGCGGAAGGTCTCGTGGTCTTCACCACCAAGGCAGTCAGCAATGCGAGCTACCGCGTCTCCTACGCGGGAGGCGACCTGGAGGCGGACCCGACCACGGTCTTCCTAGCGTCTACCTCCAGCCCTGTCGCGGTGAAGGTGCACCGCAACCTGGGCGCGCGGAAGAACAGGATCTCGGGCCCGAAGTTCCGCTTCTACGGCAAGGTGAGCCCGAAGTACTCCCGGCAGCAGGTGGTGCTCCAGCGCAAGCTCGGTGGCGGTGCCTGGAAGCGTGTGGCCGCGAAGAAGACCACAAAGTACAGCCGCTGGAGCTTCGTCGTCTTCGCCAAGCGAAGCAGGGGCGTCGTCCAGTACCGGACCTTCACGCCGAGGTCGCCTCAGTTCACCAAGAGCTACAGCAGGGTGTTCAAGATCACCACGTTCTAACCCGCGTCTGAACCGGCGCCTGGCCAGGTCAGGTTCAAACCACGGTCCAGGTGTCGCCGCCGTTGAGCAGGCTGGCCAGTGCCTGGGTCGGGTCGGGGGTGTCTTGGGTGAGCTGGTCGCGGGCGAGGTCGTCGTAGGTGGGTTTCTCCACGGCGCGGAAGATGCCGATGGGGGCGCGGTGGATGTAGCCGGCGTCGGTGAGGCGGGACAGGGCGAAGGCGGTGGTGGGGTCGGTGGCGTGGGCGTCGTGGACCAGGAGGTCGTCGGGGTGGACGTCGGTGGCTTCGACGGCGAAGACCTGGCCGGTGTCTTTGTCGCGGACGATGCCGTACTGGCCTTTGTCGTCGGTGTCGGGTCGTGGGGTGCCGAAGCGGATCTGTTGGCCGTGGACCAGGGGGATGATGGCGTCGGTCTTGGTCTGGTTGTCCTTGACGGCGTCGAAGGCGCCGTCGTTGAAGATGGGGCAGTTCTGGTAGATCTCGACCAGGGCGGTGCCGCGGTGGGTGGCGGCGGCGGTGAGGACTTCGGTGAGGTGTTTGCGGTCGGAGTCGATGGTGCGGGCTACGAAGGTGGCTTCGGCGCCCAGGGCCAGGGAGATGGGGTTGAAGGGGTTGTCCAGGGAGCCCATCGGGGTGGACTTGGTGACCTTGCCGATCTCGCTGGTGGGGGAGTACTGGCCTTTGGTGAGGCCGTAGATGCGGTTGTTGAACAGCAGGATCTTCAGGTTCACGTTGCGGCGCAGGGCGTGGATGAGGTGGTTCCCGCCGATGGAGAGGGCGTCGCCGTCTCCGGTGACGACCCAGACCGAGAGGTCGGAGCGGGCGGTGGCCAGGCCGGTGGCGATGGCGGGGGCGCGGCCGTGGATGGAGTGCATGCCGTAGGTGTCGAGGTAGTAGGGGAACCGTGAGCTGCAGCCGATGCCGGAGACGAACACGATGTTCTCGCGTTTGAGGCCCAGGGTGGGCAGGAACGACTGGACCGCGGAGAGCACCGCGTAGTCGCCGCAGCCGGGGCACCAGCGGACCTCCTGGTCGGAGGTGAACTCCTTCTTGGTGCCCGGTGTCTGGGCGACCGGGACCCCGGCCAGGCCGGGCAGCCCCAGGTCGACACTCTCGGTCGTCATCGGACCGTCTCCTTCTCCGTGTCGCTCTGCTTCGCGTCGCCCGCACCCGCGGCGGACGCAGTCGGCTCGGCTCCTGTCGTGGACGAGATCAGGTCGGTGATCGCCGCGGCCAGCTCGGCGGCCTTGAGCGGCATGCCGTTGACCTGGTTGTACCCGACGACATCCACCAGGTACTTGGCGCGCAGCAGCATCGAGAGCTGGCCGAGGTTCATCTCCGGCACCATCACCGCGTCGTAGCGCTTGAGGATGTCGCCGAGGTCTTTGGGGAACGGGTTGAGGTGGCGCAGGTGCACCTGGGCGACATCGAGGCCCGCCAGGCGGACCCGGCGGCACGCAGCGCCGATCGGACCGTAGGTCGAGCCCCACCCGAGCATCAGCACCCGAGCCTCTCCGGACGGGTCGTCCACCTCCAGCGGCGGGAGCGACTCGGCGATGCGGTCGACCTTGGCTTGGCGGGTCCGCACCATGAAGTCGTGGTTGGCCGGGTCGTAGGAGATGTTGCCGTGCCCGTCGCCCTTCTCCAGCCCACCGATGCGGTGCTCCAGGCCCGGGGTGCCGGGGATGGCCCAGGGGCGGGCCAGCGTCTCCTCGTCACGCAGGTAGGGCCAGAACTCCGGAGTCCCGTCCTTGCCGGCGTGGTTGGGCTCGGTGATGAAGTTCGGGTCTATGGTCGCAAGCTCGGCGACCTCGGGGATCAGCCACGGTTCGGACCCGTTGGCCAGCATCCCGTCGGAAAGCAGCATCACCGGGGTGCGGTAGGTGACCGCGATCCGGATCGCCTCGACCGCGGCGTCGAAGCAGTCCGCAGGAGACTGCGGCGCCACGATCGGCACCGGGGACTCGCCGTTGCGGCCGAACATCGCCTGCAGCAGGTCGGCCTGCTCGGTCTTGGTCGGTAGGCCGGTCGAGGGTCCGCCGCGCTGGACGTCGACCACGATCAAGGGCAGCTCCATCATCACGCCCAGGCCGATGGTCTCGCTCTTGAGGGCAATGCCAGGACCGGAGGTGGTGGTGACCCCCAGGACGCCGGCGAACGCGGCGCCGAGCGCGGCGCCGACGCCGGCGATCTCGTCCTCGGCCTGGAAGGTCGTCACACCGAACCGCTTGTGCTTGGACAGCTCGTGCAGGATGTCCGAAGCCGGCGTGATCGGGTAGGAGCCGAGGAACAACGGCAGCCCAGACTGGACTGAGCCGGCGATCAGGCCGTAGGACAGCGCCAGGTTCCCCGAGATGTTGCGGTAGGTGCCGGCAGCCATCGGTGCGGGCTTGATCTCGTACTGCACTACGAAGGCCTCGGTCGTCTCACCGAAGAACCAACCGGCCTTGAACGCCGTGATGTTCGCGTCGCGAATGTCCGGCGCCTTGGCGAAGCGCCGCTCCAGGAAGGTGATCGTCGACTCGGTCGGACGGCCGTACATCCACGAGAGCATGCCAAGGGCGAACATGTTCTTCGCGCGTGCGGCGTCCTTGCGCGAGAGTCCGAACTCCTTCACCGCCTCCACGGTCATGCCGGTCAGGTCCAGGGCATGAACGGCGAACTCGGCGAGGTTGGCGGAGTCCGCGGTGTCCTCGTCCAGCGGATTCGAGGCATAGCCGGCCTTGGTGAGGTTGCGCGCGGTGAAGTCGTGGGTGTCCACGATGACCGACGCACCCTTCTTCAGGTCACCCAGGTTCGCCTTCAGCGCAGCCGGGTTCATCGCAACCAGCACATCAGGGGCATCGCCTGGGGTCAGGATGTCGTGGTCGGCGAAGTGCACCTGGAAGGACGACACCCCTGGCAGCGTCCCCTGCGGGGCGCGGATCTCCGCCGGGAAGTTCGGGAACGTGGCCAGGTCATTGCCGAAGGACGCAGTCTCCTGGGTGAACCTGTCCCCGGTGAGCTGCATGCCGTCCCCGGAGTCTCCAGCGAACCGGATGATCACGCGGTCGAGCTGCTTGACCTGCTTGGTCACGCCTGTCGCCTTCTTTCCGAACGGTCGGCCTATCCGACCAGTGTAGAACGCGTTCTAGTTTTGCTGCTATTCCCAATTGTTCATGCTACGACTGTCAGGCCCCACGACAACCCAAATGGCCAGGATCTGGGCTGGCGCGTTGGTGAGGCTCATCACCAACGATCATCGAGCCGGTCGTTCTACTGGGCCGGAAGGACCGAGATCTTCTGCCAGACCTTGCGCGAAAGGCTCGTGGTCAGCGTCTCGATCGTGCTCACCGCGTCAAGGACCACGGCGTCCTGCGACTCCTCGGCGCACAGCGCCGCGGCCTTGCCCACCAGGCTGAGCAGCTCCGAGCAGTAGTTGAGGTAGGACTCCATCTGGTCGCGGTTGAGGTTCACCCGAAGGGTGACCGGAGTCGGCTCGAACGACGAGCGCAACCGCTCGGGGTCCTTGTCCAGCTGGTGCATGTCGATGATGTGCGCCAGCGACCGCAGCTTGTGCAGCATCTTGAGGGTGTAGCCACGCTGGACGCGATCGGGGAGGGAGTAAAGGAAGAATACGGCGATGGCCACGAAGACCAGGTTGTTCACGGTGGTCTCGGCCAGCGCCAGCCAGTCGAAGGAGCTCTCCACCGGGTCGTCGAAGGCGTCCCGGAGGGCGAAGCCGAGGGCAGTCACGGCGGCAACGCCCACCAGCAGGATCAACGTTTTGGAGACGATGCGGGACATGCGTAGCCGGGTGCTGCTCTGCATCGACCCGGTCCCGACGTCCTCGATCACCTGGACGACCTCGCGGGCCACCCTCACCAGGTTCCGTTCCGCGTGACGGGCCTCGATGCGGCGTTCCAGCAGCTTCGCGGTACGCAGGACCGGTTCCGGTTCGAGGTGGTCGTAGCCACCTTGCTGCATCGTCGACGAGGCGTCCGCCATGGGGTCAGCGTAGGGCGAGCGCCTCAGCCCTGGCCTTCAGCGCTGCGGCGTGGCGGCGGAAGCCCTCCTCCACGCGCGCCGGACCGGCGAGCGGCACCAGCGGTCCGCCGAACTTCTCGACGGTGTGGTACGACGTGGACCCCCCTGGTGCCTGCCGGAGCCGCTGGTAGCGCGTGCCGCGGACGAGTCCCAGCTTGGCCGGCAGTCCTTCGTAGACGTAGGCCAGCGTCGCAGTACGCACCTCGCCGGGACCCGGCGGCTCCACGATGCTGATCCGCTCCGAGGAGGTGGTGGTTTTCCCGTTCGGCCACTGCACGTGCAGCGTGATCGGGTCGCCCGGTCGGGGCGGTGAGGGACAGTCGGCTCGTACGACGAAAGGGTTCCACTCTGCGTAGGACTGGGTGTCGAGCATGACGGCCCACACCAGCTCGATGGGTGCGTCGATCTCGATCTGCGCGGTCGGGTCGAAACGGGTCACAGGACTCCTCTGACGAAGGGGATACGCCGCAGCAGCAGCACGATGGCGTACGTCGCGACCGCTACGACCGCGACCTGGAGCAGCAGGTCGTGCGTCGTGGCGACGGCGCGCTCATCGCTGAACCAGTGCCAGCGCTGGACGGCCAGCAGGACCGTCAGGTGCAGGGCGAAGACCCCCAGCGTGGCGTCGCCGAGCAGCCGCCCGAGTCGAACCGCGGTGGGTCGCGTGGCGAACCGCAACGGCCCGTCGGGCTGGAACAGACCCTGGAAGACAAGGAAGACCAGGCAGGCGTAGACGATCACCCCGCCGCCGTAGTAGCTGACCGGCGAGACGGTCTGCAGCAGCTCGGGTGCTGACTCGTTGCGCCACTGCCAGCTCAGCAGTACGCCGAGGCCGACGGTGGCCGCAGCCGCGACGGCCAGCAGCCAGCCGCGCAGGACGACACCGCGGAGCCCGTAGCCGAGCAGGAACACCCCGAGGTAGGGGACCCACCAGGTCCAGGCGTTGGTCACGAAGGAGGACGAGGTGTCGCGCAGTCCGGTGGTCGCCACGGTCACGGCGGGGACGAGCGCGGCGACGACGCCGGCGACCAGAGTGGCCCGGCGGCCGTGGTCCCGGACGAAGGGGACCAGCACCGGAGCGACCACGGAGAGTCCCAGCACGATCCAGAAGAAGAAGAGCGCGGTGTAGAGCTGGCCGTTGAGGATGCGGGCCGTGATCTCGTCCGCGGTGAGCTTCTCGTCCAGGACGAAGAGCCGGATGCCGACATACCAGGCGTGCCAGAAGATGACGGCCGGGACCAGTCGAGCCGCACGGCGGCGCAGGAAGTCCCCGGGCGTGGTGAACCGCGCGGGGTCGAGCATCATCGCGCCACTGAGCATCACGAAGACCGGCACGGCGAAGATCGCGCCGATATCGAGCACGATCGCCAGCTGGCCCCGCAGCGTCTCGCGGGCGTCCGGTCCGGCGGCCGTGGCGCCGACCGAGTGGATGGTGACCACGCCGAGGATGGCGAAGACCCGGAGCCAGGAGAGCCAGGCGGTGCCTGCGCCTGGATTGGCTCTGGTCGTGGTCACCGGGGGAACTCTAGGTGAGAGGGGCTCGCCGGTCGCCGCTCGTACGGCGGTCGGCTCGTCGCGGGGGCCGCCACGCTGCCTCAGCCCATCCACAGGTAACCGTTCTCGGGTCGGCCGGCCGACCCGTAGCGAGGCCGGAGCTCGGCGAGCCCCATGGCGATGAGCTGCTCGAGGTAGCGGCGCGCGCTGACCCTCGAGAGTCCGCATCGGGCTGCCGCCTCGCCCGCGGAGAGGTCTGTCCCAGCCTCTCGCAGCGCGTCCGCCACCAGGGACAGGGTGTGACGGGACAAGCCTTTGGGGAGGTCGCGATTCTCGCGTTTCCCGAGCCGGGCGGAGAGCAGGCTGTCCACCTCGTGCTGGTCCTGCACGGTGGCCTGCCGGGCGGCCAGGCGCCCGAACCTGTCGTGCTGGGCCGCGTAGCTCTCCAGGCGTTCACGGAAGGCCCGCAGCACGAAGGGCTTGATCAGGTAGTCGCAGACCCCGCCTGCCATGGCCGTGCGCACGGTCTCCACCTCGCGGGCCGCGGTGATGGCCAGGATGTCGAGGCTGGCGCCGTCGTCGCGTGACCTGAGCCGCCGGATGACCTCCAGGCCCGACATGTCCGGCAGGTGGATGTCGAGGAGCACGAGGTCGGGCTGCTCTACCTCTACGGCGCGAAGGGCTTGGGCTCCGGTGTGCGCCACCGCCACGACAGTGAAACCGGGAACCTCGTCGACGTACGCGCGGTGCACCTCGGCGACGGCGAAGTCGTCGTCCACGACCAGTACGCGGATGGCGGTGTCCGGGTTCATCACGCCCTCACTGTGCGGGCCCGGAGCGGCGTCGCCGGCGTGTCGGAGGGCAGTTCGACGGTGAAGACGGCCCCGCCCCCGGGGCGGTCGTCCACCGTGATGGACCCCGCGCGCCGCGCCACGATCCGAGAGACCAGCGCGAGCCCGATCCCGCGACCCTGATGCTCGCTCACCGGTTCTTTGGTGCTCACCCCGAGCCGGAAGATCTGCTGGCGCATTGCGGTCGGCACCCCAGGACCGTCGTCGCTCACCCGCACCTGGACCCTGTCCTCGGCGCGGTGCCGGAGCAGGACCTCGACGGTCCCGCCGGGACCGCTGGCGTCCACGGCGTTGTCGACCAGGTTGGCGATGATCGTCACGATGTCGTCACCGGCACCGTCCGCCACCTCGGAGTCGGGGTCGACCCGAAGGGTCAGTCCCTTCTCGCGTGCGGTCGCGGTCTTGGCCAGCAGGAGCGCCGCAACGGCAGGGTCCTGGATGTGTCGCACCGGTGATCCGCTACTTGCTGCACTTCCGCCGCCCACCCGCTCGATGAACCCGACCGCCTCCTCCTTGCGCCCCAGCTCGATCAGCCCGGCCAGGACGTGGAGGTTGTTGGAGAACTCGTGGGCCTGCGCGCGCAACGCGTCGGTGATGGTGCGCTGCCCGTCGAGTGCGCGCAACGCTTCGCTCAGCTCGGTCCGGTCACGTAGCAACAGCACCCGACCGACCTCGCGCCCGTCGACCCGGGCCGCGGTGCTGCTGACCACCAGGACCCGCTCGCCGACCAGCACTACGCGGTCGGAGACGGTCTCCTGCTGCCGCACCAGCGGCAACAGGTCATGCGCGTCCAGGACCTCTTCAGCAGGGCGCCGGGTGGGGTCCTCGTCCAGGCCGAGGAGCCGCATCGCCTCGTCGTTGACCAGAGCGAGGCGCCCTCGGTCGTCGACCGCCACCACTCCTTCGCGGATGCCGTGCAGCATCGCATCCCTGGACTGGAGCAGCTCGGCGATCTCCTCCGGCTCCAGACCGTGGATGCGTCGCCGGACCAGCCGCGTGACCGCGACTGCTCCGACCACCCCGACGAAGGCCGCCGCGGTCAGCCAGGCCACCAGGCGAGGGAGCACATCGGCCAGGTCAGCGGACAGCTCGCTCTCGAGGATCCCGACCGACACCTGACCCGCGACACTTCCTGAGGCATCGCGGACGGGCACCTTGGCGCGCAGCGACAGGCCAAGAGTCCCCTTCTCGGTGCCCACGAACTCGCGCCCGCCCAGCGCGACGCTCGGGTCGGTCGAGACGCGTTGCCCGATCCTTTCCGGGTCGGGGTGGGTGTAGCGCAGCCCCTGGGTGTCGGTGAACACGACGAACTCGGCGCCGGCCGACTGGCGCACCAGCTCGGCAAGTGGCTGGAGAGCAGCCGACGGGTCGTCCGAGGCGTAGGCCTCCCGCACCGCCGACTGCCCGGCAAGGCTCCGCGCGATGTCGAGGACCCGACTGGCGTACGCGTCGCGCACCTGGTCCTGCTGAATCTGGAACGCGAGGAGGCCGGCCGCGACCAACACAGCCAGGACGATCACCACCTGCATGGCCAGCAGCTGCGCCGCCAGCGGCAGTCCTCGTCTCGTTCGGCCCTTCACTCCGCCATCTTGCCCCACCAGCCGGTGACGTGCATCACGACCAATACGACCACTACGACCGGTAAGACCAGAGGCTGGCGGCGCTCGGGAGCCCGGCCTAGCGTCCGGGAATCACCTCAACGAAACAATCCCGAAACGAAAGGGTCAGAGCCATGAGCTTGTCCGCTTCTCGCACTCGGGGCGCCCTCGGCGCCACCCGAGGACGCTCCACTCGCCGTCGCAGCGCCGCTGCCATCCTCGGAGTTGCGGCGCTGACGCTCTCGGCCTGCGGTGGGTCCTCCGACGGCGGCTCCGACCTGGCCAGCGCCCGCATCCAGCTGATGGCGCCGGCAGACCCCGGTGGCGGCTGGGACGGCACCGCGCGAGCGATGGCCGCCAGCATGGAGGGCGCGGGTCTGGTGAAGTCGACCCAGGTCAGCAACGTGCCAGGGGCCGGCGGCACAATCGGCCTCGCCCAGCTCGCGAACGAGCGCAGCGAGGACTACCTCATGGTGATGGGCCTGGTCATGGTGGGCGCGATCGAGACCAACCAGTCCAAGGCCACCCTGGACGACGTCACTCCGATCGCCCGGTTGACCGCCGAGGACGAGATCATCGTCGTTCCCGCGGCCAGCCCCTACAAGACGATCCAGGACCTTGCCGACGACCTCGCGGCCAACGGACGCAAGGTGGCAATCGCTGGTGGTTCTGCCGGCGGTACCGACCACATCGTCGCGGGTCTGCTCACCGCGGCCGCCGGGGCAACCCCCGACAAGCTCAACTACATCGCCTACTCCGGCGGCGGCGAGACCCTGGCTGCGCTGCTCGGGAACAAGGTGTCGGCCGGCATCTCCGGTGTCAGCGAGTACGCCGAGCAGGTCAAGGCAGGCAAGCTGCGGGCCTTGGCGGTGACCGGGCCGGAGCGTGTCTCTGACATCGACGCCCCGACCCTGACGGAGGCCGGCTTCGACATCGAGTTCATCAACTGGCGCGGAGTAGTCGCGCCGGCTGGCCTCTCCGAGGCCGCGAAAGCGCGCCTGGTGGACCTGGTCACCCAGATGCATGACTCCGCTGAGTGGAAAGAGGCTCTGCAGACCAACGGCTGGCAGGACACCTTCCTCACTGGCGCCGAGTTCACCTCCTTCATCAGCGACGAGCGCGAGAGGACGACCGGGGTCCTGCGTGACCTCGGCCTGGTGAGCTGACGATGACGGTTCTTGTCACTGCGAAGTCGGGGGCGGAGCGTTCAGCCGCCCCCGACATCGTCGTCGCCGGGGCCGTGATCCTCCTGGGCGCCGCAACGCTGTTCGGTGCCACCCGGATCACCGTTCCCCTGAGCTCCAACGTCGTCGGCCCGCGGGTCTTCCCCTACGTGGTGGCCGTCGCGCTGATGGTCTCGGGAGCCGCGGTGCTCTTCGACGCGGTGCGCGGCCGCCTCGGTCCTCCGGAGGGCGGAGAGGACGTCGACCCCGACGCGACCACGGACTGGGTCTGCCTGGCCAAGATCGCCCTGGCCTTCGCCGTCCACATCGCTGTGGTCGACCTGGTCGGCTGGGCGCTGGCCGGGGCGCTGCTCTTCGCGCTGGTCGCCTGGTCCCTGGGCGCGCCCCTGGCCAGGGCCGCTGTCGCGGGCCTGGTGATCGGCTTCACCGCGCAGATCCTCTTCGTCTCCGCGCTCGGGGTCACCCTGCCCGCGGGTCCCTTCGAGGGGGTGACCCTCCTCGATGGGTGACTTCGCTTCGCTCATGGACGGCTTCGGAGTCGCCATCCAGCCGACGTACCTTCTCTATGCGCTGATCGGCGTCACACTCGGCACGGCTGTCGGTGTGTTGCCGGGCATCGGCCCGGCGATGACGGTGGCGCTGCTGCTCCCCGTGACGTACACGCTCGAGCCGACCGCCGCGTTCATCATGTTCGCCGGCATCTACTACGGCGGGATGTACGGCGGGTCGACGACTTCGATCCTGCTGAACACACCCGGGGAGTCCGCCTCCATCATCACCGCGCTGGAGGGCAACAAGATGGCTCTCGCGGGACGCGGCGCCGCCGCGCTCGCGACGGCAGCGGTCGGCTCGTTCGTGGCCGGCACGATCGCCACGGTCGGGCTCACGATCGCAGCCCCGACGCTGGCAGACCTCGCGGTCCAGATCGGCCCGCCCGACTACGTCGCACTCACCGTGGTCGCGTTGCTGACCGTGTCCGCTCTACTCGGGTCGTCCGTGTCCCGGGGGGTGGCTGCGCTGAGCATCGGGCTGCTGGTCGGCCTGATCGGTACCGACAGCCTGACCGGTCAGCGGCGCTTCACGATGGACCTGCCGGTACTCGCCGACGGGATCGACGTGGTCACCTTCGCTGTCGGGGTCTTCGCCCTGGGCGAGGCGCTGTGGGTGGCGTCCCGGCTCCGGCATGGCCCCTTGAACATCATCCCGGTCAGCAAGGGCTGGATGACCCGCAACGACCTGCGCAGGTCCTGGAAACCCTGGCTGCGCGGAACGGCATTGGGGTTCCCCATCGGGGCGATGCCGGCTGGGGGCGCCGAGATCCCGACCTTCATGTCGTATGCGCTGGAGAAGAAGCTGTCCACGCACCCCGAGGAGTTCGGCCAGGGAGCCATCGAGGGTGTCGCGGGGCCGGAGGCGGCCAACAACGCCTCCGCCGCCGGGGTCCTGGTCCCCCTGCTGACCCTGGGGCTTCCGACCTCGGCAACCGCCGCCGTGCTGATCGCCGCCTTCCAGACCTACGGCATCCAGCCTGGCCCGCTCCTGTTCGAGTCCGAGGGGCCGCTGGTGTGGGCGCTGATCGCGAGCCTCTACATCGGCAACGTGATGCTGCTGCTGCTGAACCTCCCGCTGGTCGGGCTCTGGGTCCGCCTCCTGCAGATCCCGCGGCCGTACCTGTACGCCGGGATCCTGACCTTCTCCGCGCTGGGCGGCTATGCCCTCAACGGAGTCCGGACGGACCTGTGGGTCCTGCTCGCCGTCGGCGTGCTCGGGTACCTGATGCGTCGGTTCGGCTATCCCGTGGGGCCGGCAGTCATCGGCCTGATCCTTGGGCCCATCGCCGAGGAGCAGCTGCGTCGGACGCTGGCGATCAGCCAGGGTGACCCCTCGGCACTGGTCACCAGCCCCTTCGCAGGAACCGTGTACGCGCTGCTCGCTGTCGGGGTCGTGGTGACCGTCGTCGTTCGCCGCCGGAAGGCGCGTCCCCTGGTCCACGCGTGAGAGAGCGGCCGGTCCCGGACCGCCGTGGTCAGGCGCCCGTGCCGCCGGGCAGTGTCGCGAGCCGCTCGCCGGTTCTGCGTGCCTGTTGGGTGAGCCGCTGGATCTGCTGCTCGCTGGGCACGTCGATGGTGCTCAGATAGTGCGCATCCAGCAGGTTGCCTCGCTGCTGGTAGACGACCGAGACGTAGAGCGAACGACCCTTCCTGGTGGTCAGCAGCTGTCTGGCCACGGCGTTGTTGGAGATCGGCAGCGTGGCGAGGTGATGGAACTCAAGCAGCTCCGCGCGTACGTCGGGGATCCCGGCAACTGCCGACTTGGTGAACTCGTCGTCGGGACACCGCTGGACCGCCGAGCGCCACTCCTGCAGCGCCAGCTCGGCATGGCCGGAGGTGTCGTAGGCGACCACTTCGTTGGAGTACAAGGCGGTCCCCTCGTCGGGATAGGCCACGTCCACCTGACGCCGCGCGACCCGGGCCTCCTCGCTGGTGAAGGTGTACCCGCACTCGTCGAGGGTGACCTGCCCGTCGACCGCGTCGCCACCGGGGACCAGCGAGACGCGGCTCCCCGGCGGCAGGTCCGCCTTGCTCAGCAGTACGAGAGTGACGCTGGCGTCGGGACCGGCTGAGGCGGGATCAGGACTGGGCTGCACCGGTTTGGGGGAGCCGGTGCAGCCCGCTACAGCGAACAGGACTGCCAGCGCCGCAAGCGTGGTACGCACCCCGTTGCCTCCTGGGTCGCCTGCAGGGATCAGGACCGGTACACCACCACCTTGTCACCGACGGCGACCTGGGCGAAGAGGGCGGCGATCCCGGCGAAGTCGCGGACGTTGACACAGCCGTGGGAGGCGCCGGCATAGCCGACCGCGGCGAAGTCCGACGAGTAGTGCACCGCCTGCCCACCGCTGAAGAACATCGAGTAGGGCATCGACGACCCGTAGAGGTCGGAGACATGGTCCTGGTGCTTCCAGTACACGTGGAAGAGCCCCTCACGCGTCGGGGTGTACTCCGAGCCGAACCGGACCTCGAGCGTCCTGAGCACCTGTCCACCTACCACCCACCGCAGGCTTCGCGAGCTCTTGTCGATGCACAGTGCCCTGCCCGTCGTACACCTGGCGTCCAGGGGCGCCCCGTCGGCGGGGTCGGGCTTGACGTTGTTCAGCTCGTCCTGCGTCGGTGCACGGGTCATGGCCTCGAGCAGGTCCAGCGTGCGCTGGTCGACGTTCCCGGTGGGTGGGATGCGGCGCTTGGCCTGGAAGCCGCGCACCGCCTTGGTCGTCTGCTCGCCATAGTGGTCGGTGACATCCCCGAAGAACCAGCCGATCTGCCGGAGCCGTGCCTGGACCTCGCGCACGCCTGAACCGCCGGTGCCGGGGCCGAACAGAGTGGGGCCCGGCTGGTTGAACAGCTCGGCTTTGCTGGGCGTGGTGGTCATCTTCACCAGCCTGTTCCAGGTCCGCTGGTCGACGATCCCGGTCGCAGGCAAGCCGCGCTTGGCCTGGAAGCCCCTCACCGCACGCGTAGTGGCCCTGCCGTACTGGCCGGTCGTAGGGGGCGTGAACCAGCTCAGCTGGGTCAGCCGCGCTTGGAGCTCCCGCGTCCGGCGCCCGGTGTCGCCGGGGGAGGCGAGCGGTGCCGGTCTCGGCCTTGCGGTGGGTGTCGGTGGGGCCGCCGTGGGCGTCCCCGGTTCCTCGGCCGGTGCCTGCGGCGTGGCAGCGGTGGCTGAGCAGCCGGCGAGCAGAACCGTGGCGAGCAGGGCCCCCGCGGCCTTGCGTCCGTGGTGCATCGTTCCCCCTGGGTCGGTCGGGATGTATTCGTCATGGGGGAGACGCCGGCCAGCCCCGATCGGTTGCATTTGGCACAGCTCGACGCCCGGCGGGGTTGCCCCCGCTCCTCCACAGGTCGGTCCCCAGGGCTAGACCTCTACCTGTGGAGGACCCGTCCAAGTTGTGGAATACCGGGTTCAAACTGTGGGCAGCTCGGTGGATAACAGTGAACTTGCCAAGACCCCTTGTGGCGCCCCGCGCGCACACCGTAGAAATCTCTTACGCACTCCCGCAAGGGAAGGCAGGATCGGACAAGTACGAAGCTCCACCCGGAGGGGAAACCCGCCGCAGCGGCCCGGTGACGGGGTGGCTGGGAGTTTCGAAACAGTCTGGTCGACCGGAGTCGTCACCATGCTTTGGTCAAACTGAGGGGCCCGTGAAGCTCATACCTTCATCGGGCCCCTCGCCTATGTGCCCCTGCTTTCGGTGGTCAGTAGCCCGCGGTCACCACGTACGCCAGCGGCTCGCCCTCGTGGAGCCGGGTGACCTGCTCCATCACCAGCCTGCTGGCACGTTCCTCCCACCCGGTCGCGCCCCCTCCGACGTGCGGGGTGATGACCACCCCGGGCAGGGACCACAGGGGATGGTCCTCGGGGAGCGGCTCAGGGTCGGTCACGTCGAGGCCCGCGCGGAGCCGCCCTGCCGCGACGGCGGCAGTCAGGGAGCCCAGGTCGAGGATCGGTCCACGCGCCACGTTGACCACGATCGCGCCGTCGGGCAGTGCGTCCAACCAGGCGGAGTCGACCAGTCCGTGTGTGGCGTCGGTCAGCGGGAGGGCGATCACGAGTACGTCGACCTCGGGCAGGCGTTGTACCGCCTCGGCCAGGTCGACCACCGGGCCCCGACGCGTCCGGGCCGCCAGCGTGACGCGTGCGTCCAGCGTCTCGAACATCGCCGCCGCTCGCGCTCCGATGTCACCGGCTCCGAGGACCAGGACCCGCTTGCCGGCCAGGGTGTCCGGATGGTGCCGGCGCCAGCTTCGGGCGGCCTGCTGCCCGGCGTACCGGGGGAGGTCGCGGACCAGCGCGAGGGTCAGCGTCACGGCGAGCTCGGCCGTGCTACCTCCGTGGATGGACTTCCCGGCGCACAGCGTGACTCCCTCCGGCAGGACGCCTGGCCACGGCTCGACGCCGGCCGTCAGGAGCTGGACCACCCGCAGCGAGGGCAGCTTGGGCAGCATCGCCCGGATGTCCTCAGCACGGCGTCCGACGACGTAGGCCGGGACCCACACCGCGATGTCGTCGCGTGGCGGGGTGCCGACACCGTCCCACGGAACAACCTCGATCCACGGTGCGTCGAGCGACGCCGCCAGGTCCGCTGGTGCGGCGACCACGAGAAGGTTCACCACGCCACCCTCGCATGTCACTACAGTGAGGTCCGTGGCGGATTACTACGACGGATATGTCCCGGTCCTGGGCATCATCGCCATCGGAACTCTCCTGGTCCTCGCGATGTTCCAGGGCAACCGTCTGCTGCGCCCCTCGCACCCGACCCGCGAGAAGCTCCTGACCTACGAGTGCGGGGTCGACCCGGTCGGCGAGGGCTGGGCCCAGACCCACGTGCGCTACTACATCTACGCCTACCTGTACGTCATCTTCGCCGTCGACGCGGTCTTCCTCTTCCCCTGGGCGACGGTCTTCGAGAGCCTCGGCTGGATCAGCGTCGGAGAGATGGGAGTCTTCATCGGCTTCGTCGCAGTGGGTCTGGTCTATGCCTGGCGCAAGGGAGTGCTCACGTGGACCTAGGGATGCCGACCGTCGGTCCCGAGCTCGGTGCGCTGCAGCGGCTCGCCCCGGCACCCGCCCGCTACGTCCTCAACTGGGGTCGGAAGTACTCGCTGTGGGTCTTCAACTTCGGCCTGGCCTGCTGTGCGATCGAGTTCATCGCAACCTCCATGGCGCGCCACGACTTCATCCGGCTCGGGGTCATCCCCTTCGCGCCCGGCCCTCGGCAGGCGGACCTGATGGTGGTGTCGGGGACTGTGACGGACAAGATGGCTCCGGCCATCAAGCGCCTCTACGAGCAGATGCCCGAGCCGAAGTACGTCATCTCGTTCGGGTCGTGCTCAAACTCCGGCGGTCCCTACTGGGACTCCTACTGCGTCACCAAGGGTGTCGACCAGATCATCCCCGTAGACGTCTATGTCCCCGGTTGCCCGCCGCGGCCCGAGGCGCTGCTGCAAGGGATCCTGAAGCTGCAGGAGAAGATCGACGGGGAGAGCCTGGTGGAGCGGTACCGCTCCACCGAGGCCGCCTCGGTGACCCGTGGCCTGGTGCTGCCTCCCGAGGTGACCTCGTGACCACCTCGACAGACCTCTGGCCGGGCCGGGTCCGGATGGCGTTCGCCGAGCTGATCGACGGTGCGACCCTCGACGAGGGGTTCGGGCCGATCACCGTCGACGTCGAACCGGAGCGCTGGGTCGATGCGCTCACCCTGGTCCGCGATGGGCTCGGCTGCGTCTTCTTCGACTTCCTCACCGCCGTCGACGAGCTCCCCGACGGCTTCCGCATCGTGTGCCACGTGGCCGCCCATCGCCGCGACGGCGTACAGCATCTGATTGTGCGGACGCTGGTCGACTCGCAGGTCTCCAGCGTCGCCCACGTGTACGCCGGAGCCAGGTGGCACGAGCGCGAGACGGCCGAGATGTTCGGCGTGGTCTTCACCTCGCCCGACGGCGAGCCGCTGGTGCTGGACGGGCTGCTGCTGCCCGAGGGCTTCGAGGGACACCCGCTGCGCAAGGACTTCGTCCTCGCGTCGCGGGTCGCTAAGCCGTGGCCAGGCGCCAAGGAGCCGGGGGAGAGCGACACGCCTGGACAGGACGCCGCGCCCTCGCGACGCCGGACCCGTCCACCCGGAGTCCCCGAGGACTGGGGGACCGATGCCTGAGTGGCTGGAGGTCACGGTCAGGCTCCTGGTCGTCGTCGGAGCTTTCCTCACCCTGCCGCTGCTCGTCGGGCAGGTCGAGCACAAGGCGATGGCGCACATGCAGAGCCGCGTCGGTCCGATGTACGCCGGCATGTTCCACGGCTGGGCCCAGCTGGTGGCCGACGGCGTGAAGTTCGTGCAGAAGGAGGACGTCGTCCCGGCCGCGGCCGACCGGACCGTCTTCAAGCTGGCGCCGGCCGTTGCGCTGATCCCCTACCTGGTCGCCATGGTCGCCATCCCCGTCGGCCCCGGGCTGGTCGGCGGGGACCTCGACGTGGGCATCTTCTTCGTCCTGGCGGTGATGGGCATCGGAGTCGTCGGCACGCTGATGGGCGGCTGGGCGAGTGCCAACAAGTTCAGCCTGCTCGGCGGCATCCGGGTCGCAGCCCAGCTGGTCGCCTACGAGCTGCCGTTCGTGCTGGCCGCGGCGAGTGTGGCGATGGCCGCGGGGACGCTGAGCCTGACCGGCATCGTGGAGGCTTGGAACCCGTGGTGGCTGCTGTGGCAGGCGCCGGCGATGGTCGTCTTCTTCGTGGCAGGGCTGGCCGAGCTGCAACGGCCACCCTTCGACATGCCCATCGCGGACGCGGAGATCGTCTTCGGCCCCTACACCGAGTACGGCGGGCTCCGCTTCGCGCTCTTCGTGCTGAGCGAGTACGCCGGGATCGTGTTGCTCTCCGCACTGACCGCCGTACTGTTCCTCGGCGGGTGGAGCGGTCCGTTCGAGGACCAGGCCGGCTGGGTCTGGACGTTGGTGAAGACCTTCGCGGTCGCCTTCGTGGTGATCTGGGTCCGCGTCGCCTACCCGCGCCTGCGGGAGGACCAGCTGCAGAAGCTCGCCTGGACGGGCCTGGTGCCGCTGGCCCTGCTCCAGCTCGCGATCACGGCAGTAGGAGTGCAGTTGAGATGAAGGGTCTGCTGAAGGGCCTCCAGGTCACCATGCGCAACATGACGCGGCGGTCGGTCACCGCGCACTACCCCGATGCGCTGCCGGTGCTGCCGCCCCGGTCGCGCGGGGTGATCGCGCTGATCGAGGAGAACTGCACGGTCTGCATGCTGTGTGCCCGGGAGTGCCCGGCCTGGTGCATCTACATCGACTCCCACAAGGACGTCATCCCGGCCACCGTCGAAGGCGGCAAGGACAAGTCGCGCAACATGCTCGACCGCTTCGGCATCGACTTCTCGCTGTGCATGTACTGCGGCATCTGTATCGAGGTCTGCCCGTTCGACGCGCTGCACTGGTCACCGGAGTTCGAGTACGCCGAGCTGGACATCCGCGAGCTCACCCATGAGAAGGACCGGCTGCGCGAGTGGATGTGGACGGTTCCCGCCCCGCCGGCGCTCGACCCGTCCGCCGAGCCGGCCAAGGAGATCTCGATGGCTGAGCGGGCGGTCCCCAAGGAGGCCGAGTGAACGCTGTCGAGGTCGTCTTCGTCCTGCTGGCGGTAGTCACCCTCGGGTCAGCCCTGCTCGTGGTCTCCACCAGCAACCTGGTGCACGCGGCCCTGTGGCTCGTGGTGACGCTGTCGTCGGTCGCGGGGATCTACCTGCTGCTCGCCGCCGAGTTCCTCGCCTGGGTGCAGATCCTGATCTACGTGGGCGCCGTTGTCGTGCTGCTGCTCTTCGCGCTGATGCTGACCAAGGCCCCGACCGGTCCACAACCGGGGCTCAACGTGCGCCAGGCGGTGCCGGCAGCCGTGGTGGCGGCCCTGGTCGGAGCCCTCCTCGGGGCGACCGTTGTGGCCGGCTTCACCGACGTACGACTCGACCTGGACGACCCCCTCGTCGGCTCGGCCAGTGTCACCGGAGAGACCATCTTCAAGACCTGGGTACTTCCGTTCGAGGTGCTCAGCGTCCTCCTGCTGGCTGCTCTGGTGGGCGCGATCGTGCTGTCCAGGAGCCGTCCGGACGAGTCTTCAAGCCCCTCGGAGGCGCCCTGATGCCGATGTGGTGGCCGTTGTTGCTGGCCAGCCTGCTCTTCGCCATCGGCGTGTACGGCGTGCTTGCCCGTCGTAACGCGATCCTGGTGCTGATGGGCGTCGAGCTGATGCTCAACGCGGTGAACATCAACCTGGTGGCGTTCGACGCCTACGTGCGGGACGTGCTGCATGCCGGCCAGTCGCTGGCGCTGTTCGTCGTGGTCGTTGCGGCGGCCGAGGTCGGCCTGGCGCTGGCCATCGTGCTGATGGTCTTCCGCACGCACACCCACATCGAGGTCGACGACCTGCGTGAGCTCGCAGACCGGGACGCCGTATGAAGTGGGTCGTACTCACTCTGTTGCTGCTGCCCTTCGTGGCGGCGGCGCTGACCTTATGGGTCGGCCATCGCGGCGGCTTCGCGGCCAAGGCAATCTCCGTCGGCGGCTCCGGCTTCACCCTCGCGCTCGCCTTCGTCGTCGCGGTCCCTCACCTAGGCCACAACGAGCCGCTCGGCACGGTCTTCACCCGCACCACCGCGATTCGCCCCGCCATCGAGCTCTCGACCTACGTCGACCAGCTCAGTGCAGTGATGGTGCTGCTGGCCGCGATCGTGGCGTTCCTGGTTCAGGTGTACTCCGTGGGGTACCTCCACGACGACCCGCGCTACCCCTCGTACGCCGCTCTGGTGAGCATCTTCACCGGCTCGATGCTGGCCGTGGTGATGGCCGACGACCTGTGGCTGCTGCTGATCGGCTGGGAGCTGATGGGCGCCTGCTCGTACTTCCTGATAGGCCACCACTGGGAGCTTCCGGAGGCCCGCGCGGGCGCGGTCAAGGCCTTCTTGATGACCCGGTTGGCCGACCTCGGTCTGCTCTTCGCGATCCTGGTGCTGGGTGAGCGGACCGGCAGCTACCGCATCAGCACGATCCTGGACGCCGACCTGGGTGACCTGACGCTGCCGGGCATCCTGGTAGTCATCGCCGTGATCGGCAAGTCCGCCCAGTTCCCGTTGCACTCCTGGCTGCCCGACGCGATGCCGGGTCCGACGCCCATCTCGGCCCTGATCCACGCGGCGACGATGGTCGCGGCAGGGGTGTTCCTGGTCGCTCGGCTCTACCCGGTCCTCGGGCCCGACGCCAGGACCCTGCTGGGGATCGTTGCCGCCGTGACCATGCTCGTCTCGGCGTTCTACGCGCTGGTCACCAACGACCTCAAGCGCGTGCTGGCCTGGTCGACCGTCAGCCAGCTGGCGTACATGTTCGGGGCCCTTGCCCTGGGCGCGTGGTCCGCGGCGGTCCTGCATCTGCTGGCCCACGGTGCCTTCAAAGCACTGCTGTTCCTCGGGGCCGGGTCTGTCGTGCATGCGGTCGGCGGACGGACCTCGATGACGGCGATGGGCGGGCTGCGCGAGAAGCTGCCGGACACGTTCACGACCATGACGCTGGGCTTCTTCGCTCTGGCTGGGGTGGTGCCGCTCGTCGGCTTCTTCAGCAAGGACGCAGTCGTCCATGCCGGGCTGTCCGAGTCGGCTCTGGACCGGCCCGTGGCGATCCTGCTGGGCGCGGCGATGCTGCTCACCGCCGTACTGACGGTCGCGTACTCGCTGCGCTGCTGGCTGCGGGTCTTCTTCGGCCCGGCGGATCCGGCCCTGGTGGTCCACGAGTCTCCGCTGACCATGCGTGTCCCGCTCTACCTGCTGGCCATCCCCACCACCTTCGGCGGTCTCGCGTTCCTCGACCCCGCTCTGGTCCTGGGTGAGCGAGGCGAGGAGAGCCTGGTGCACTGGCCGGTCGCGGTACTGATGTCCGGCCTGTTGGCGGTCGTTGCAGGCCTGGTGCTCTGGGCCTGGCACCGGTACGACGGCAGCGACCCCTGGGGAGCTCCCCTGCAGGAGCTTCAGCCGCCCGTGGACCGCCTCTACGACCTGGTCGTCGTCCGGCCGGTCCGGCTGCTGGCCCGTGGCGTACGAGTCAACGAGCGTGACGTCGTCGACTTCTACGCCACCGCCGCCGGCGACTCGGCGCGCGGGCTGGGCTGGGTTCTGCGGCTGGCGCAGAACGGGAACGTGCAGGCGTACCTGATGGTCGTGGTGGTCGGCGCGGCCGCGATCGCCGTAGCCGCGGGGGTGCTGTCGTGAACCACGCCTACCTCGACGGCCTCGTCGCCGCACCCGTGGTCATCGCCGCCCTGGTGGTCCTAGCCGGCCGGCGCAGCGAGTCCCTGGGCGTCGGGCTGGCGGTCCTCGGCTCGCTCCTGGTGCTCGCCTGGTCGATCGCGGCTGTGGTGGAGGACCGAGCGGTCGACGCGGTCTGGATCGACAGCCTCGACGTGCACTGGCACCTGCTGCTGGACGGGATCTCTGCGCCGCTGCTGCTCCTGACCACGCTGGTCACGGCCTGCTGCCAGGTCGCGCTGGTCAGGCACGCCCCGGACTGCGGCGGCCGGGCGAACCTGGCTGCACTGCTCCTGCTGATCGAGACCGGCGTGATCGGCGCCTTCCTCGCCGTGGACATGGTGCTCTTCTTCCTCTTCTTCGAGGTCGCGCTGATCCCGATGTGGTTCGTGATCAACCTCTGGGGCGACCCCCACGACCCCGCCGGCAGGCGCCGAGCGGCAACCCGCTTCCTGCTCTTCACCGTGCTGGGCTCGGCACTGATGGTGGTCGGCTTCATGCTGGTGCATGCAGACACGGGCACCTTCGACATCACCCGGATCCAGAGCGGCTCCGTGCTCGCGGCCTCCTTGGTCGGGATCGGTCTCGCCGTCAAGACGCCGCTCTGGCCGGTACACATCTGGCTCCCGGACGCACACGCCAAGGCACCGACCGTCGGCTCGGTGGTGCTGGCCGCCCTGCTGCTCAAGCTGGGCACCTACGGCTTCATCCGTTTCTGGCTACCGCTGGTCGACCCGGAGACCGAGCTACTGCCGATCTTCGCTGGGCTCGCCGTGGTCGGCATCGTCTACGGCGCCCTGGCCTGCTTGGCTCAGACCGACCTCAAGCGGCTCGTCGCCTACTCGTCCATCGGCCACATGGGCTTCGTGGTGCTGGCCATCGCGTCCTACACGGAGATCGGGATCCAGGCGGCCGTCTACGCGAGCGTGGCTCACGGCCTGATCACCGGTCTGCTCTTCTTCGCGGCGGGTGCGATCAAGGACCGCTACGGCACCGGAGACCTCGCCGAGCTCAAGGCCCTGTACGGCTCGGTGCCGCGACTGGCCGGTGTGTTGGCCTTCGGCGCGATCGCCTCCCTCGGACTGCCCGGACTGGCCGGCTTCTGGGGCGAGATGCTGGCGATTCGCTCCGCCCTGTACGCCGACATCGCGCTGCCGCACGACACGTTCGTGGTGCTGTCGGTGATCGCCGCGCTCGGCGTCATCCTCACCTCGGCGTACTTCCTGGCGTTGATGCGTTCCATGCTGCAGGGCGAAACGTCGACCGAGCGGCCCACACCGCCCGCTGACCTGCACTGGCTGGAGTGGGCGGCCTGGTCACCGCTGATCGTGCTGACCGTCGTCCTGGGGGTCGCGCCGGGGCTGCTGCTCACCCCGGTAGCCCAGGCCGTCACGGGGGTGCTGCGGTGAACAAGGTGCAGGACATCGACTGGCTTGCGGTCACCCCACCGCTGGTCCTGGCCGTAGGCGCCATCCTGGTTCTGCTGGCCGATGCGTTCCTCGGCCCGGCTCGCTCGCGACGTCAGGCACACCTGCCCGCACTGCTCACGGTGCTAGCGGTGGTGGGCGCCAGCGTCGTGGCGCTGACGATGTGGGACGAGCAGCGGGCGACCTTCTGCGTCGTACGAGCCCTGGACGGGCCGGCCTCCTGTTCGTTCGCGGTGGACCGCTTCACCCTGGTCTTCTGGGGGATCACGCTGTTCGGGACCGCGGTAGTGGCGCTCCTCGGCACTGCGGCTATCGCCGACGGGCGGACCCCGCAAGGGGAGTGGAACTTCCTGCTGCTCTCCAGCGCCACAGGTGCCCTGGTCATCGCGGCCTCGCGCGACCTGGTCACGCTCGTCATCGCGCTCGAGGTGGTCTCTCTCCCGGCGTTCGCCATGACAGGGCTGCGTTTCGGCGACCGCCGCGCGGCCGAGGCGTCGTTGAAGTTCTTCCTTGTCAGCGTGATCTCCACGGCCGTCATGCTGATGGGCATCTCGCTCGTGTACGGCGCCACCGGTTCCGTCTTCTTCGACCAGGTCAACGCTTCACTCGCCGTGGTCGGTGACACCCGTGACGTGGCCGTGGCAGGCACGCTGCTCACCGTCGTCGGGCTGGCCTTCAAGGTGGCCGCGGTGCCGTTCCACATGTGGGTGCCCGACACGTACGTCGGGGCGCCGATCGCCGTGGCGGCGTACCTCTCGGTGGTCTCCAAGGCCGCCGGCTTCGTCGGCCTGATCCTGGTACTGACCTATGCGCTCCCCGCCTTCACCGACCAGTGGTCCCCGATCGTGGCCGTGCTGGCCGCGCTCACCATGACGGTGGGCAACGTCCTGGCGCTGCGGCAGACCCACGCCGTACGGCTGCTCGCGTGGTCCTCGGTCGCGCAGGCCGGGTACATCCTGGTGCCGTTCGGGGCCGTCTCCGGGAGCCGGGTCGACGACGAGGTGCTCGCAGCCAGCATCGGCTACCTGGCGATCTATGCGGTGGTGAACCTCGGTGCTTTCGCAGTCGCCACCCTGGTCGGCACCCGCCACCACGGCCAGCACCTGGACGACTACCGCGGCCTGATCCGCGGCGAGCCGGGAGCGGGCTGGGCGCTCGCCTTCGCGTTGGTGGCCCTGGCCGGGCTTCCTCCGGGCGTGGTCGGGCTGGTCGCGAAGGTGGTCGTCTTCGACGTCGCGGCCGGGCCGGTTCCCTGGCTGGCGGTCGTGATGGCGGTCAACGTGGTGATCGGGCTGGTGTACTACGCACGCTGGCTGATGGTGCTCTTCACCCCGGCGGACAACGAGCAGGTCTCCAGGTACGACGTCCCCACCGCGGTCGGCATCGCGATCGGCGCGACGATCACTGCCGGCGTGGTCTTCTCGGTCTTCCCCGGGTGGCTGCTCGACAACGCGGCCAGAGCGCTCGGCTGAGGCCGGCGCGGAGCAGGGCTACGGAGGGCGGTCGGTCGGCTCGCCCGGGGTGCACTGGCTGGGCGCTCGCCCCTTAGCTTTCGGCGGGACGGGCGATGTTGACCATCCACCCGATGCCGAACCGGTCAGTGAGCATCCCGAAGAGATCACCCCAGACCTGCGTCTCCAACGGCATGGTGACCTGGGCGCCGTCGAGGAGCTTGTCCCAGTAGCCTCGCAGTTCGGCCTCGTCCTCTCCGAAGAGGCTGATCGCGACGTTGTTCCCAGGATTGTGGTCCATGCCCACAGGAGTGTCGGCGGCCATCAGCGTGAAGCCCGAAGGGGTCTCGAGCATCGAGTGCATGATCAAGTCTGCGTTCTCCTGGTCCCCGAACTCGCCGAACGTGTTGACCTCCAGCTTGCCGCCGAGCACCTCGCGGTAGAACTCCATCGCCAGCCTGGCGTCGTTGGAGAAGCTGAGGTACGGGTTGAGTCGCGATGCCATGGATCTGCTCCTTTGCGCTGGTCAGGACCTGTGCGCTCAGAGTAGTCGCGCTGGCTAGCGCAGACCCTCGGTGTCACCGGACAGCCGCTGGGCGATCCAGATCGGCACGATCGAGGCGACGATCAGGACCACCGCCACCACGTTGACCACAGGCGCCTGGCTCGGCCGGAACATGTTGTTGAGGATCCAGATCGGCAGCGTGTTCACCTGGATGCCGGCGGTGAAGGTGGTCACGATGATCTCGTCGAAGCTCAGTGCGAAGGCCAGCAGGCCACCGGCAAGCAACGCGGAGCGCAGTTGCGGGAACGTGACCAGCCGGAAGGTCGTCCAGAGGCCGGCACCGAGGTCGGCCGACGCTTCCTCGAGGCTGCCACCGAGCCTGCGGAGCCTGGCCTGCACGTTGTTGAAGACCGTGACGATGCAGAAGGTCGCATGAGCGACGACCAGCGTCATCAGGGACAGCTGCAGGCCGAGCACTCCCTTGAACGCGTTGTTGAGCGCGATACCCGTCACGATCCCGGGCAACGCGATCGGCAGGATCACGAGCAGGTTCACGGAGTTCTTGCCGAAGAAGTCGAAGCGCTGCAGGGCCATGGCGAGCAGGGTGCCCAGAACCAGGGCGACAGCGGTGGCCATCGCCGCTACCTCGATGCTGGTCAGTACCGCCTCGCGTGCTCCCGCGCTGCGCCAGGCCCGGCGCCACCACTCCAGGGTGAGGCCGCTCGGCGGCCAGGTCATCGCCTGGTTGGTGTTGAAGGAGTTGAACACCACGACCAGCAGCGGCACGTAGATCAGCCCCAGGACCAGCATGGTCATCCCGGCGAGGAGACGGCGGGCGCTTGAGCTCAGGGTCATGGCGGCCTCAGAGGTTGTCGAGTGCGCCGGTACGGCGTACGGCAGCGAGGTAGACGATCATGATCGTGATCGGGATCAGTGCGATCGAGGCGGCGAGCGGGAGGTTGTTGGCTGCGCCCGCATTGACGTAGACGAGGTTGCCGAGCATCTGGTTCGCGCCGCCCACGATGTTGACGGTGATGTAGTCGCCCAGGGTGAGCGAGAAGCTGAAGATCGAGCCCGCGATGATCGCCGGTAGGAGCATCGGCAGCATGACCAGCCGGAGGGTGGACCAGGTCGACGCTCCCAGGTCGCTGGAGGCGTCGAGCAGGGAGTCGGGCACCCGCTCGAGGCCGGCGAAGATCGGCAGGATCACGTACGGAAGCCAGATGTAGGCCTGGGCGATCACGACGGCCGGGAGGCCGTAGCCGGGGGACTGGATGTTCAGCGGTGCGCCGACCCACTCGATCAGCCCGCCGTCGGACAGCGTCGCGCGCCAGGCGAACGCCTTGACCAGGTAGCTGGCCCATAGGGGCGTGAGGACCGCGATCAGCAGGCCGCGGCGCATCCGTGGACTCGCGACCTTGGCCATGTAGAACGCGATCGGGAGGGCGATCAGGACGTCGATCACCGTGACGAGCGCAGCCACACCGACCGTCCGGATGGCAACGGTGCGGTAGAGCGGCGTGGTGAGCACCGTCCTGAGGTTGTCCAGGGTCAGGGTGGATTTGTCGAGGTTGCCTGTGAAGCTGTCGACCTGCCACAGCGCCGTCACCAGCAGCGCCGCCAGCGCGACGACGTAGATCGCCACGAGCCAGGTCAGCGGCGCCGAGATCAGCATCGTCAGACGCAGCCAGCCATAGCGGTTGAGCACCGACGAGCCCCGACGCACGACCGTCCCCCGGGGCGGGGGGACGGTCGCGCGCGCGGTCTCGATGGCCACAGACGGTCAGCCCTTGATCTCTGTCCAGGCCGTGGTCCACTGCGAGTAGTCGGTGCACTCGACGTCGCGTCCGTCCAGGCACTCCTTGACCGGCGTACGCCAGTACCAGAGCTTCTCGGAGAACTCGAGGTCACCTGCGTGGAACGTCTCGCAGTGCTTGGGGTCGGTCGTCTCGGCGCAGGCCGCCTCGCTGTTCGGTGCCTCGCCGAAGTACTCCGTCGCCGTCGCGTTGGCCTTGGGGCTGACGATGTAGTCCATCCAGGCGTAGGCACAGTTCACGTTCTTGGCCTGCGAGGACAGCATCCACGTGTCGTTCCACGCGGTCGAGCCCTCCTCGGGGAGGACGGCCTTGATGTTGTCCTTGCCGATGGCGTTGACGATGACCTGCCAGGTCGTGCCGATCACGGTGTCGCCGGTCTCGAAGGCGGAGATCAGCTTGAGGTAGTCCGACCAGTACTCGCCGACGTACTTGCGCTGCGTCTTCAGCAGGGCGACCGCCGCGTCCAACTGCTCCTGGTCGAGCGAGTACGGGTTGGTGATGCCCAGGTCGGGCTCGTGCTTCATCAGGTAGAGCGCGGCGTCGGCGATGTAGATCGGTGAGTCGTACGCCGTCACCTTGCCCTTGTTCTTGGCGAGCTCGGACTCCTCGAAGACCGCACCCCAGGAAGTGGGCTCGTCCACGACATCGGCGTTGTACTGCAGCAGGTTGGCGCCGTAACCGTGCGGGATGCCGTAGTTGACCCCGTCGACGGAGTTCCACTCGGTGTCCTTGAGGAAGTCGAAGACGCCCTCGTAGTTGGGTACCAGGTCGGTGTTGACCGGGTCGGCCTCGCCGGCTGCGATCAGCCGCAGGGACAGGTCGCCTGAGGCCGCCACCACGTCGTACTCCCCGGTCTTGGCGAGGTTGAGAGCCTCGTCGGAGGTGCCGTAGACCTTGCTGGTCACCTGGCAGCCGGTGTCCTTCTCGAACGGCGTGACCCAGTCGACCTCGGGGTCGTTGCTGCCGTCCTCCACGTAGCCGGGCCAGGCCAGGATCGAGACCTGACCTTCGTTGTCGCCCAGCTCGGTGATGGCACCGTCGCCCTTCGAGGCGGTTCCGGGATCGTCGTCGCCGCACGCGGCGACGAAGAGAAGTGCGCAGACCGACATAGCCGCTGCAGCGGCTCGCGGACGGCGACGCCTCATCATGGTTCTACTCATGGTTTGTCTCGCCTTCAGTTGAGGTGGAGGGAACTGCCTGTGCTGGGCCATCGCCTTGCAGAGGGACGAGGTCATGTGCGGACCAGCTCGCGATGACTGCGTCGCCGCGGTGCTCCGGCGTCGCGCCCCCGCTCGTGCTCTGTTCGAGCACGACCAGTGGAGTGCCGTCTTCCAGCTGGACATGGACGCGATGCCCGGTTCCGAGATAGATCGACTCGGTGATCACGCCGACGGCGCGGATCTCGCTGCCGTCGGAGCTCGCGGGGGTGCCGCTGTCGGCGGCCGAGAGCGTCACCTTCTCGGGACGCAGGGCGTGGTGCCCGCTGCGGCCGAAGAGCCGCTGGGAGGCGGCGTCGTCGAAGAGGTTGGAGGTGCCGACGAACTGGGCGACGTACGACGAGGACGGTTGTTCGTAGATCTGGCTGGGGGTTCCCAGCTGCACGATGCGTCCCTCGTTGAAGACCGCTACCCGGTCGCTGAGAGTGAGGGCCTCCTCCTGGTCGTGGGTGACGAACACGAACGTGATCCCGAGCTCGCGCTGAAGCTCCTTGAGTTCGACCTGCATCTGCTCCCGTAGCTTGAGGTCGAGAGCGCCCAGCGGCTCGTCCAGCAGCAGCACCCTGGGCTGGACCACGATCGACCGAGCCAGGGCGACGCGCTGGCGCTGCCCGCCTGAGAGCTGGTTCGGCCTCCGCGCCGCCAGGTGCTCGAGCCGCACGGTGGCCAGCGCCTCCCGCGCCTGCCGTCGCCGAGCCTGCTTACGGACCTTGCGTACGCGCAGTCCATAGGCCACGTTGTCGAGCACGCTCAGATGCGGGAAGAGCGCGTAGTCCTGGAACACCGTGTTGACGTTGCGGTCGAAGGGGGCAGTGTCCGTCACGTCCTCGCCGGACAGGTGGATCCTGCCGGCGGTGGCCCGCTCGAAGCCGGCGATGAGGCGCAGCACTGTGGTCTTGCCCGATCCCGAGGGGCCGAGCATGGAGAAGAACTCGCCGTTGCGGATGTCCAGGTCCAGGTTGTCCACGGCGAAGACGTCGCCGTAGGTCTTGGTAACCGAGCGCAGCGAGATGGCGCTTGTCCCGGCCGCGGTCTCTGGCGTGGTCTGCGACACAGGGATAACATATAGAACCAGAGGTTATAGGTCTAGTGTGCTTTCGTACCGTTCAGGTAACGCTGAACGAGGTTCATCGGGAGGCTTGTTGAGCACGTCGCTGCGGCACGTTTCCCGTTCCAGGTCGGCCATCTTCGCGCCGCTCGGCGACCCTGGCCGTGCCACCCGGGTCGAGCAGCGGCTTGCCGATGCGATCCGGTCCGGCATGCTCGCCGACGGCGAGCGGCTGCCCAGTGAGCAGGAGCTAGCCTCGATGCTCGGGGTGGCGACGGTGACGGCCCGCGAGGCGTTGGTGGCGCTGAGGGCCCAGGGACTGGTGACCACCGTCCGAGGCCGCGGTGGAGGCAGCTTCGTCACCCGGCCCAAGCACCCCGATGAGTTCGCTCTCGGGACACGGCTGGCCAGAATGTCCCGGGTCGAGGTGCGCGACCGGGGCACCCTCTACCGCGTGATCCTGGCCGGCTGCGCCGAGCTCGCCGCACAGTACGCGGACGCGCAGGACGTCGACTCGCTCCGTGATCTGCTGGTCGCAGACGACGAGCCAGACGTCGCTGTGTGGAGGCACGCCGGCTCGGAGCTGTACCTGTCGGTTGCTGCGCTGACCCAGTCGGCTCGGATGACCCGGGAGGTCGTACGGCATGAGGCCGACTTCGGCGTACTCCTGCGGATGCCGCTGGCCCAGGACTCGTTCCGCCTCGCCACCGGTAGCCATCACGCCTCGCTGGTGGAGGCGATCGGAGACCAGGACGCAGACCGGGCGCGCAGGTCGGTCCACGAGCACATCGATGAGGCGCTCGCGCATCTGGTCGACCTGCACAGGGCGGTGCGATGATGACGAGGACCCGGATACCTCGGACTGGGAGTGGGGTGAGCACGTTGCGCCTGGCAGATCGCACTCTGGGCTCGATCGCGGACGACGTCACCGCGCTGTTCGAGGACCTCTTCGTCGATGTCGAAAGGATGCGCGAGCGCCTGGTCGGGCTCTTCGAGCGCGGCCCGCTCGACTCCGCCGCCGCCGTCGACGCTGTGTGCCCGTTGGCCAGTGCTCTGCTCGACCGCGGCCTGGTGCTGGGCGCCGGGTACGTCGCCGAACGGGATGCCCTGTCCGACCATCCGCTCTACCTGGCGTGGTGGCAGGGGGAGAGCCAGCAACTGCTCGGTCAGGCGGACGCCCCGGCAGGTGACCCGCTCGACTACACCCGCCGCGAGTGGTTCCGCGTTCCCCGCGAGACCGGGGAACGCCATGTCACCGGTCCCTATGTCGACTACGTCTGCACCGACGAGTACGTCGTGACCAGCACGATGCCCGTCGTCGTCGACAGCCGGATGCTCGGGATCGTCGGAGCTGACACGCTGGTCGAGACCTTGGAGAACGTACTGCTCGACTCGCTGCTGAGGGCAGGGGCAACCCTGGTGTCCGAGCACGGCCGGGTCATCGCCTCGGCCGACCACCGACTGGCTGCGGGAACTCTGGTGGACCTGGACTCTTGCACCGAGAGGCTTCCCTGCGGCACGCTGCCGCTCGCGGTAGTGATCCGCTAGCGGTAGTTAGTGTGTTCGCCCTGCGGCGCCGGCCGTCGTAGCCGTGACGCGGACGGGTCAGCAGTCGTCGACCTGGCCGCCCAGAGTCGTCATCGCGCGCAGCCGACCCTCTGTGTCGACCTCGCGCGTCGGGGCCAGGAGTCCAATCACCGCCGTCGCCTCCGCTCGCTGGATGCAGCTCTGACGGTGGCGTCATCGAGAATCTTGCGGACTTTTCGCGGACTCTCCACGTCTTGGGCGCGCCCTGGATCCGCGCTTCGTCGGGTTGGTCGTCCCCGTCGAGATGTCTAGTTCAGTGGCGTCGAAACGCCTAGTTCGGCGGCGTCCATCTGCTAGGTTCAGCGAAATGGACTATCGCCGCCGGGTTGTTGACGAGTTGCTGGATGACCTGTTCCCCGACCTCGCAGCCATCGCGCTCGAGGGTGCCAAGGGCGTCGGAAAGACAGCGACGGCGATGCAGCGCGCGCGGTCGCTGCTCTCACTCGATCTGCCAGCGCAGCGGGAGATCGTCGCTGCCGACCTCGATTACGTCACGCAGGTGCCGACGCCGGTCTTGATCGACGAATGGCAGCTTGAGCCCGCGGTCTGGGACCGCGTGCGCAAGGCCGTTGACGATGACGCCAGCGGCGGCCGGTACCTACTCGCGGGCTCTGCCGGTGTCGCGCCCGGGACACGCATCCACTCGGGTGCGGGCCGGATCGTAAGTCTGACGATGCGACCGCTCTCGGTCGCCGAGCGCGGGCTCGCCGAGCCTACTGTGTCGCTGACCGAGCTGCTGACCGGCGGCCAATCCCCGATCAGGGGCCGATCCGACGTCGACCTGGCCGCCTACGTCGAGGAGATTCTGGCATCGGGGTTTCCCGGCATCAGGCACCTGCCCGAGCGCGCGCGGGCGATCCAGCTCGACAGCTATGTTGCGCGCATCATCGATCGGGAGCTCCCCGAGAACGGCCTGAACGTTCGTCGCCCCGACGCGCTCCGCGCTTGGCTCGCGGCATACGCAGCGGCCACATCGACGGACGCGGCGTACTCCAAGGTTCTCGATGCAGCCACGGCCGGGATCATCGACAAGCCTTCGCGCGCCACCGTCGACAACTATCGCGAGCATCTCGCGCGGATCTTCGTCCTTGACCCGCTGCCCGCGTGGGTGCCGATGTTCAACCCGCTCAAACGACTCACCCTGTCGCCCAAACACCATCTCGTCGACCCTGCGCTGGCGGCTCGACTAGTCGGTGTCGGCAAGGCAGGTCTGCTGCACGGGGACGGACACCGAGTGGCAGCTACGACCGGCACCTGGCTCGGTGCCCTCTACGAGTCTCTGGCAGCTCAGAGCGTGAGGGTCTACGCCGCCGCCGCTTCGGCACAGGTCGGCCACCTGCGAACAAAGGAGACCGATCGCGAGATCGATCTGATCGTTGAAGCCGAGGACCGTCGCGTCGTCGCGATCGAGGTCAAACTCAGCGAGTCGGTCAGCGACAAGGACGTCCGCCACCTCAACTGGCTGTACACCCAGATCGGGGACCGTCTGGCCGATCGAGTCGTTGTCACGACCGGTGAGTACGCCTACCGCCGCCCCGACGGCGTCGCAGTCGTACCGTTGGCACTCCTCGGACCGTAACGGGAATCAACGGTAGTTGGTGAACTGCACGGCGAAGTCGTAGTCCTGCTCCTTGACCAGGGCGATCACCGTCTGCAGGTCGTCGCGGCTCTTGGAGGAGACCCGGAGCTCTTCGCCCTGGACCTGGACCTTGGCGCCTTTGGGGCCCTCGTCGCGGATCAGCTTGCCGATCTTCTTGGCCTGCTCCTGGGTGATCCCCTCCTTGAGCGTGATGGAGATCTTGCTGACCTGGCCGGACTGGCGGGGCTCGCCCGCGTCGAGGATCTTCATCGACTGGCCGCGCTTGACCAGCTTGTCCTTGAACACCTCCAGGACCGCGCGGGCGCGGTCGTCGGCGTTGGCCTCGATCTCGACGCCGGTGTCTCCCGACCACTCGATCTTGGCCCCAGTTCCCTTGAAGTCGAAGCGCTGCGAGATCTCCTTCGCGGCCTGGTTCAGGGCGTTGTCGACCTCCTGGTGGTCGATCTTGCTGACGATGTCGAACGACGAGTCGGCCATGGATTCGGTTCCTTCGGTGACGTGGCTATTGGTCCGTAGGCGATTCTCCACCACGCTAAGGTCGCGCCATGGCCCAGGTGAAGATGTCCGAGCGAGTTCCCTTCACCTGCGCCGACGCGTGGGCGCTGATCTCCGACCTCTCCAGGCTCGGTGAGTGGCTCTCGCTGCACGAAGCGTGGCGCGGCGAAGTGCCGGCGTTGGCCCCCGGCGTACAGCTGACCGGGGTGGTCAAGACCAAGGGGATCCGCAACCGGGTCACCTGGCTCGTGGAGGTCTACGACCCGCCGCACCGGATCAGCCTGACCGGTGAGGGCGTCGGGGGTACGACGGTCGCCCTGGACATGGCGGTACGCCCGGACGGGGACCTGACGGTCTTCGACTTCATGGTCGACTTCTCGCACCCGACCCTCAAGGGTCCCCTGGGCAGCCTCGCCGCCCGCACCATCAAGGGTGACCTAGAGCGGTCCCTTGGGCGCTTCAAGAAGCTGGCCTGAGCCTGCCAGGTCCGGTTTCAGGCAGGCGGCCACGCTGCGCTATCCTTTCGTGTCGTTGTGCCGGGCCCGCCCGCACGACGCCACCCGGCAGGTTGCCCGAGCGGCCAATGGGAGCGGACTGTAAATCCGTCGGAGTATTCCTTCGCAGGTTCGAATCCTGCACCTGCCACCATTGTGAAGAGACGTCTGACCTGCAGTTCCGTGCGTTGGAGGCCTTTTTCTTCTGTCCGGCTGACAACCGCTGAGACCCGTGAATGGCGGCTGCTGTGCAGAAAGCTTGCAGAGAATCGCGGGGTCTCATGTGGTAGGCCCGCCAGAGGGGAGCGATCGCGGCGGACTCCCTCAGGGTGAACTTCTCGTACCCCGCAGTGGCCGCGGTCTTCCTGTTGGGCATGTACTGGTTGCTTCCTCCGAGCAGTTCGACAACCACTACGCGATCAGCGAGGTCTGGGCTGCACGGTAGTTTCCCTTGTGGACAAGGGTTTTTCGGGCCCGAGAACTGTCGGTCGGCGCGCCTAGGTTTGGGGTATGACGACGCAGCAAGTCGACCCCGGAAGCGAACGCACTCCGGTGTCGCTGCGGCGTCATCGACTGCACTGGTTCGCTGGTCGCAGCCACGAGCTCCTCGATGAGCTTGGGCTTCCGTCGACCTGGGCACTGACTCCAGGGGAGCGGAGTGAGGTGGTTGCGGAGCTGCTCTCGCTGCGTTCCCGGATCGACGCCCAGGTCGCTGGACTGGTGGCCGACGCCGACCGCGCTGACGATGCGGCCTCCATGGGAGCGACGAACACTGCTGCCTGGCTGCGGGCTGCGTCGGGGCTCACGGCGACCGAAGCGGCCCGGTTGGTCAAGCGTGCTCGGGCGCTCGAGTCCCATCCGGAGACGGTGGCCGGCCTTGCCACGGGCCAGATCCACACCGCGCAGGCGGAGGTGATCGTGACTGCGGTCGACGGGTTGCCGGACGAGGTCGCCGACCAGCGCCAGCTGGCGGAGGCGCACCTCCTGGCGTTGGCCGCCGAGTACGACGCCAAGGCCCTGCGGGCGCTCGGCGGCCACCTCTTGGAAGTGGTCGCCCCGGACCAGGCGGACGCGCTGCTCGCCCGGCAGTTGGAAGCCGAAGAAGCCGAGGCCCGGCGTACGGCGTACCTGACCACCTGGTCGGACGGGCCGGGCTCGCGGTGCGGGCGGTTCAAGCTCCCGGAGACGGTGGCCTGCATGCTGGACGCCCAGCTCGAAGCGCTCGTGAACCCGGCTCGTCCGGACCCGCTTCCGCGGCAGGGTCGTGACACCGCGCAGGTGCGCGGCCTGGCCTTGGCGGAGCTGATCGAGCGGTACCCGGCCCAGGCCTTGCCCATGTCCGGTGGAGTGTCTGCTCAGGTGGTGGTGACCATGACCCTGGGCACGTTGCTGGGGGGCCTGGAGGCTGCCACCATCGTGGGCACGGACCACCGTCTCTCACCGGGCGACGCCCGGCGGTTGGCGGCGGCAGCCGGGGTCATCCCCGCTGTCCTGGGCTCCGAGTCGCAGCCGCTCGACCTCGGCCGCCACCGGCGGTTGTTCACTCGCGCGCAGCGGCTGGCGCTGTCGCTGCGACAGCAAGGCCTGTGCAACATCTCCGGCTGTGAGCGGCCCGCGACGTGGGCAGACGCCAACCACAGGAAGCCCTGGAGCCAAACCGGCCCGACCGACTTGGCGAACGGCGAGCTCATCTGCCCGCGGCATCACACCCTGGTGCACCAAGGCCACCACTACCCGCGCCGAACGTAGGCACTCAGGAACTTGCTCTCGTCCTGGGTAAAGTCCACGGCATGGCTTCTGATTGGCGATCTGTCATCGTCGACCGGGTACGAGCACTGATCCACGAGGCCGAGCCCGACGTCGTGGAGGAATCGAAGTGGCGCAAGCCCTCGAACCCGGACGGCGTGCCGACGTTCTCCTGCTCGGGACTGATCTGCACGGTCGAGACCTACAAGGACAAGGTGAAGCTCACCTTCGCCAAGGGGGCCTCGCTCTCCGACCCGGACTCGCTGTTCAACGCGAGCCTCGACGCCGGAACTCGTCGCGCGATCGACATCTTCGCGGGCGAAGAGCTCGACGAAGCCGCCTTTGTCGAACTGGTTCGCGAGGCGGTCGAGTTCAACCAAGCGTGACGTCTCGGCGGTGAGCGCTGGGTGTCAGTCGAACTCCGGTTTACCGCGGCCAGCACTGTCGAGACGGGCCGTGACCAGCTTGTCCGCCGTGACCCATCGACGCCGCGCCATCCACCGTGCTAGACCTGAACTCCGAAGAGGTTTCTATACCCGAGCGAGTGGCGATCACTGACATGGGCTACCTGGACCTCCCGTCGCGGCGGGGCGCGAACCCTTCAGTCAGCCCTAGGCAGCCCCGCCTGGTTGCCGCCACGAAAGACCACAGGGGGGGGTGGCACCGGGCATGACCCCCCGGACGCTGACTTCCTCGCTCGTACGCCGGCGCCTGGTGGTCCGGGGCGTCGTGCAGGGAGTGGGCTTCCGCCCGCACGTCGTACGGGTCGCCGAGTCGCTCGGCCTCTCGGGCTTCTGCGCCAACGACGCCACCAGCGTGGTCATCGAGGTCGAGGGCACCCCCGACCGGGTCGCGGAGTTCGCCGTGCGCCTGGAGTCGGAGGCACCGCCGCTGGCCCGCATCCTCTCCGTCGAGGCTGCCGACTTCGCACCCTCGGGCAAGGCCGGGTTCTCCATCACCAGGTCGACGTCCACTGCAGGGGCACGGACGATGGTGCCGCCCGACACCGCCATCTGCGACGACTGCCTCCGTGAGCTGAACGACCCAGCCGACCGGCGCTACCGGCATCCCTTCATCACCTGCACGAACTGCGGACCACGGTTCACCATCACTCGAGACCTGCCCTACGACCGCCCGGTCACCACCATGGCGTCGTTCGTGCTGTGCAAGCAGTGCGCGAGCGAGTACGCCGACGCCGCCGACAGGCGCTACCACGCCCAGCCCATCGCCTGCCACGACTGCGGTCCCACGCTGCGGGTGGTCGGACGTGGCGGTGCTGAGCTGGCTCGGGGGACCGAGGAGTCGCTGCATGCCACCATCGCGGCGCTCCGCGACGGCGCGATCGTGGCGATCAAGGGGATCGGCGGCTACCACCTGGCCTGCGACGCCTCCTCGGACACGGCGACCCAGGTGCTGCGCGAACGCAAGCACCGCCCCGACCAGCCCTTCGCGGTGATGGTCAAGGACCTGGCCACGGCCGACACTCTGGTCGAGGTGGGGGGAGCCGCCGGGGTCCTCCGCTCCGCCGAGCGACCCATCGTGCTCCTACCCAGGCGACCGGGAGCCCCGGTCGCGGACCGTGTCGCCCCCGGCCTCGACGAGCTCGGCCTGCTGCTGCCGTACGCGCCGCTGCACCACCTGCTCTTCGCCAACCTGACCGACGGCTCACCTGGCGCGCCGACGGCGCTGGTGATGACGTCGGGCAACCTCTCCGGCGAGCCGCTCTGCTACGACGACGCGGACGCCCGGGTCCGGCTGGGTGCGATCGCCGACCTCTTCCTGACCCACGACCGTGAGATCGCCGTACCCTGCGAGGACTCGGTGGTCGCCTGGCACGAGGGCCAGGTCCTGCCGCTGCGGCGCTCCCGCGGTTTTGCGCCACTACCGGTGCGGACCGGTGGCTCGGCCGGCGTCGTGCTGGCCGCGGGAGCCGAGATCAAGAACACCTTCGCCCTGTCCCGAGACGGGATGACCTTCGTCTCCGCGCACATCGGCGACCTCGGCACACTTCAGAGCCGCGCGGCGTACGAGAGCGCGACCGCCCAGCTGCTGCGCTTCCACCGCCGGGCTCCCGACCTGGTGGTGGCCGACCTGCACCCCGGCTATGTCTCCCGCGCCTGGGCTGCGGCGTACGCCGAACAGCTCGGAGTGCCGCTGTACGACGTCCAGCACCACCACGCCCATCTGGCCGCGCTCGCCGCCGAGCACCAGCGCCTCGAGGAGCCGCTGCTGGGGGTGGTCTTCGACGGCACCGGCTACGGCTGCGACGCCACGGTCTGGGGTGGAGAGTTCCTGCTGCTCGGCAACGGCGGCCTGACCGCCGAACGCCTGGGCCACCTGGGGTCGGTGCGGCTGCCCGGGGGTGATGCCGGGGTGCGCAACCCGGTCCGGACGGCGGCACTGGCGATGATGTCGGCGGGCGTGGACCTGGCCGGTACGGCGGTGGCGGAAGCGCTGACCGAGACCGAGCAGGCGGCCCTGCCTTCGCTTCTTTCGTCGGGGGTCGGCTGGGTGGACACCAGCAGTGTTGGACGGCTCTTCGACGTGGTGTCGGCGCTGCTCGGCGTCCGCACCCGGATCACCTACGAGGCTCAGGCCGCCGTGGAGCTGGAGGCCACCGCACGGCGCTGGCGCGATGAGCACGGCCCAGACGCCGAGGCTCTGTCGTTCCCGGCCTCCCCGGGGGTGGGCATCGAGCGGCTCGACCCGGATCCCTTGGTCCGCAGCCTGGTCGACGCCTGGCGAGCCGGCGTGCCGGTCGGACGGCTGGCCTGGTCCTTCCACGTCGCCCTGGCGACCGCGTCTGCCGACCTCGCCGCGAGGTTGGCCGCGGCGCGAGGCCTGGACACCGTCGGTCTCACCGGAGGTGTATTCGCCAACCGGTTGATGCTGAGCCTGATGCGAGACAGGCTGTCGAGTGATGGATATCACGTGGTCACGCATCGCCTCGTGTCGTCCAACGACGGCGGTCTGTCGCTGGGCCAGGTGGCGGTGGGTGCCCAGGCTCTGCAGCGGCTTCAAGACGAGAGGACCTGACATGTGCGTCCCCGGAGAGGAGTGAGGATGACTACCACCGCCGAAGAGCTGATCGGCCTGTCGCTGTCCGAAGACCTGGCAAGCGCCTCGATGTCCCTGGCCCGCAGCTTCTATGCCGGTGCCACCCTGTTCGTCGTCGCCCCGCAGTGGGAGCCGCACGCGCATCACGTCGCGGTCGAGTTCGTGCATCCGGTGATCGTGGGCAAGCGCGCCCTTCCGTCCGTGGCGCTCGTCGGTGCCGACCCGGTCGCCCAAGCCCGCGTCGCCGTACGCCCGGGTGACGTGGTCATCGCGGTCGCGTCCGCTCAGGACCCGATGGTCGTCGACCTGATGCGCCGTACGCCGGCGTGGGGGGTCAAGACGATCTGGATCGGCTGCGCAGCCCGGCCCGAGGAGGGCTCCGCCGACCATGTGCTCTGGGTGGACTCCGACGATCCGATGGTCCCGGCCACCGGCCGCTTCGTGCTGATGTACCACCTGCTCTGGGAGCTCACCCACGTCTGCTTCGAGCACCCGGGCCTGCTCAAGCCCGAGGCGGTCGATTGCACGGACGAGGTCTGCGTGACGTGCAGCGACGAGGGGCGCTTGGCCGAGGTGATCGAACCGCCGCTGGACCTGTTCGAGCCAGCGCTGGTCCGCACGGCGACGGGCGAGGAGGAGGTCGACATGAGCCTGGTCGGAGAGGTGCGTACCGGTGACCTGGTCATCGTGCACGCCGGTAGTGCTCTGACCCGTCTCGGCGAGGGAGGTAGCGGCCGATGAGCGAGGAGAACACCGGCTTCCTGTACCCCTTCATCGACTCCGAGGAGGAGAACCCGCAGTCCCTGCTGGAGGACCTCGCCTCCTCAGCCCGGGAGAAGGCGGAGATCTCTCGCGCGCTCCAGCTCTCTTCTCTCGAGCGGATGGAGCCTGACATCGTCGCGGCAGGCCGCGCGATGGGGGAGCGCTTCCTGGCCGGCGGCCGGCTCTACACGTTCGGCAACGGTGGCTCCTCGACCGACGCTGCCACGCTCGCGGGCCTGTTCTGCAACCCGCCGACGGGACGCCCGGTGCCGGCCTGGTCGCTCACCGACGACCAGGCGGTCGTCACCGCGCTGGGCAACGACGTCGGGTTCGAGCTGATCTTCAGCCGCCAGATCATCGCCCACTCCAAACCCCACGACATCGCCATCGCAGTGTCGACGAGTGGGAACTCCGACGACCTGCTGCACGGGCTGGCGGAGGCCCGCAAGCGCGGGCTCCTCACCATCGGGTTCGCTGGGTACGACGGCGGCCAGATGGCAGCCAGCAACGACCTGGATCACTGCTTCACCGTGGACAGCCAGAGCATCCACCGCATCCAGGAGTCGCAGGCCATGATCGGCTTCCGGCTCTGGCGGACCGCTCAGGACACCATGACCGAGCTTCGCCTGGCCAGGCGTACGGAGGTCCGAAACGCAGCCACAGCAACCATGTCCTCCAGGGAGCAGCGATGACCACTACCGCTCACGAACTCAAGGTACTCAGCCGGATCGAGGCGTTCCGGCAGCGGCGCCCGCGGCTGCTCGAGGACGTCGTCACGCTGGCCCACGGCGCGGGCGGCAAGTCGTCGGCGGCCCTGATGGACGCGGTCTTCCTCGAGGCCTTCCGCAACCCCACCCTGGAGTCGCTGGGCGACTCGGCGGCGCTGACCCTGCCCAGCGGTGAACGCCTGGCCTTCTCCACCGACTCCTATGTCGTCCAGCCGATGCAGTTCCCCGGGGGCTCCATCGGCCACCTGGCCGTGCACGGAACTGTCAACGACCTCGCGGTCTGCGGCGCGACCCCCCGGTGGCTCTCGGCGGGTTTCGTCATCGAGGAGGGGTTCGAGATCGCGTTGCTGCGCGAGATCGTGGCGGACATGACCGAGGCCGCGGCGCTGGCCGGGGTCGAGATCGTGACCGGTGACACCAAGGTGGTCCCCCGTGGCGCCGCCGACGGGCTGTTCATCAACACCGCCGGGGTAGGCACGATCGACGCGGACCGCAAGCTCGGTCCTGAGCTCGTCCAGCCCACCGACCGTGTGCTGGTCTCGGGGACCATGGGCGACCATGGCATGGCGGTGATGATGGCCCGCGGCGAGCTCAACATCGAGGCCGACATCCACTCCGACACGGCCGCGCTCAACGGCATCATCGCGGACCTGCTGGCCGCCGCTCCGTCGACGCGGTGGATGCGCGACGCCACCCGTGGAGGTGTCGGCACGGTGCTCAACGAGCTGGCCAAGTCAGCTCAGGTCGGCGTCGTCATCGAGGAGGAGCGCCTCCCGGTCAAGGAGATGGTGAACGGCGCCTGCGACCTGCTCGGCATCGACCCCCTGTACGTCGCCAACGAAGGGAAGTTCGTCGCGGTCGTATCGCAGGAGGAGTCCGAGGCCGCCCTGGCTGCCCTGCGCGCTCACGACCTGGGCCAGGACGCCGCCATCATCGCCGAGGTCGTGGCCGAACCACCGGGCATCGTCGCGCTGCGCACGCCTTTCGGCGGCAGCCGCATCGTCGACATGCTGGTCGGCGACCCGCTGCCGAGAATCTGCTAGCCCGACAACTGCCAACAAGAAGGGAACGCCATGTGCCTAGGAATCCCCGGGCAGGTCGTCGACACCGTCGACGCTGAGAACTACCTGGCCAAGGTCGAGGTCTCCGGCGTACGCCGCACGATCAGCGTCCGTCTGCTGGCCGACACCGGACTGAAGAACGGCGACTGGGTCCTGGTCCATGTCGGCTTCGCGATGGCGAAGATCGACGAGGACGAGGCCAAGCTGACGCTGGACCAGCTGCAGAAGATGGGCAAGGACTACACCGACGAGTTGGACCAGTTCCGCTCAACGAGCGTGTGAGGAGACAGGCATGAGGTTCGTCGACGAGTTCCGTGACCCGGCAGCCGCGAGGGCCCTGGTGGCACGCATCACCGAGCTGGCGGGCGACGACGAGTTCAAGTACATGGAGGTCTGCGGGGGTCACACCCACACGATCTATCGGCACGGTCTCGAGCACGTGCTGCCCTCCAACATCGAGCTGGTGCACGGGCCAGGGTGTCCGGTCTGTGTGATCCCGATGGGTCGCATCGACGATGCGATCTGGCTCGCCGAGCAGGAGAACGTCATCTTCACCACGTTCGGCGACATGATGCGGGTGCCGGGCTCGACCGGGAGCCTGCTCGACGCGAAGGCACGTGGTGCGGACTGCCGCTTCGTCTACTCACCACTGGACTCGCTGAAGATCGCCGTGGAGAACCCGACCAAGCACGTGGTCTTCTTCGCCGTCGGGTTCGAGACGACTGCTCCCTCGACAGCGGTCACGCTGGTTCGCGCCAAGCAGCTCGGGGTGGAGAACTTCACCGTGTTCGCCAACCACGTGACGATCGTGCCGCCCATCAAGGCGATTCTCGACTCGCCCGACCTGCGGCTGGACGGGTTTCTCGGGCCGGGACACGTGTCGACCGTGGTCGGTATCCGCCCTTACCGCTTCGTCTCCGAGGTGTACAACAAGCCCATCGTCGTGGCCGGCTTCGAACCGCTGGACATCCTGCAGACCGTGCAGATGCTGCTCACCCAGCACCGGGAAGGCAGGTGCGAGGTGGAGAACCAGTACTCCCGCGTCGTCCGCGAGAACGGCAACCCGCAGGCGCTCAGGCTGCTCGCCGAGACGATGGAGCTCCGGCCGCACTTCGAGTGGCGCGGCCTCGGCTTCATCTCGCAGAGTGCGTTGAAGGTGCACACCGACTACGCCCAGTGGGACGCCGAGGTGCGGTTCTCCATGCCCGGCGTACGGGTGGCCGACCCGAAGGCCTGCCAGTGCGGCGAGGTGCTCAAGGGCGTCATCAAGCCCTGGGAGTGCAAGGTCTTCGGCACGGCGTGCACGCCCGAGACGCCGATCGGGACCTGCATGGTCTCCCCCGAGGGTGCCTGCGCGGCTTACTACAACTTCGGCCGACTGCACCGGGACACGGCGGTCCTCGTCGGGCAACGCGAGGCGCTTTGACCGATCCGGGTCACCGGCTCTTCGCCCGCTACGCCCACGCGCCGAATGCCCTGGGCTACTGCGGTCCCGCCGCGGCGGCGGGGCTGCAGAAGGTCGCGTGCGGCGCCGGTGCCGACGTCGACGTACCGGTGCTCGCGCGGCAGTTCTCGGGCGCCTGGCCGTACCAGGTGATGATGGCTGGGCTCGCCGGCCCGGGGGTCGAGCCGTTGTCGGAGAGTGTCGGGCGCGCGTACTGGACGGGGAACGAGCTCACCCACCGCATCGACGCGCGTGCCTTGGGCGAGCTGCTGCTGACCAGGTTCGCGCGGCAGGCCGGCCATTACTGGTCGCACCTCACCGAGGAGCTGCTGGACGAGGTCTCCCCGACGCATGCCTTTCACGTTCTGGGCGTCTACCCGTGGAGCCGACTGCTGCACCTGGACGTACCGCAGCCGTTGCACGTTCTCGACTCGTGCCGGATCCGCACGGGCGAGGTGGCCGTCGTGGACGACGACAGCGCACTGGTCCGAGCTGACACTCTCGAGTGGGACGGTCACCAGCTCGGGATCTCGACGCCCCGGGAGGAACGCGTACACCGGCGGACACCCGACGGGGTCTTCACCGACCTCACCGAGGGTGACCGAGTCGCGATCCACTGGGGCTTCGCCTGTGACCGTCTGACGTCCGCACAGAGTGCAGAGCTCCTGGCCACCACCGAACGCCAGGTCGAGCTGACCAACGCCCGGCTCGCCCGCGCCTAGGCAGCATCCCTGGCGCGGGATTTGCTGCGCGGTCCGGCTCAGCTCTGAGCGACGACCACGTGTGAGCGGATCTGGCCGCTCACCGCGCCATCGCCGAAGCGGCGGGCCACCGCCTCGGCTGCTGCGGCCGTCGCCTCACCGAGGCGCTCCCGGTCACGCGCCTCGATCTCGTTGCGCAGCGGAGTGCCCTGGCAGTACGCCGTCGCGGCATCCCCGGCGGAGGCGGCTTCACTGATGCCCTCCACCGTCGTAGACGAGACCGCGGAGAACCCGGCAGCCGCCAGGTCGGCGGCGATCACCTCGAGGTCGTAGTACCCGTGCGGCGTACGGTCCAGGAACCGGGGAGGGTCATCGGGGAAGACGGACTCGAGGGAGTTGGTGACCTCTTCCGCGAAGACGTTGACCTCGATGCTGTCCCAGACGTTGAAGACGAAGCGACCGTCGGGCTTGAGTACGCGCCGCGCCTCGCGGTAACCCTGTACCCGGTCGGGGAAGAACATCACTCCGAACTGGCAGGCGACGAGGTCGAACGCGCCGTCCTCGAACGGCAGCGCCAACGCGTCGGCCTGGCGCCACTGAACGCGCTCGGACGCGACGCTGGTGGCCGCCGCATGGTCGAGCATCGCCTGGTTGAGGTCAGTGGCGGTGATGTGCGCGCTCGGGTCCAGGGCATCGAGCAGGGCACGCGTCAAGACGCCGGTGCCCGCCGCGGTCTCAAGCACCGTCGCCGGCCGGTCCGAGGCGACGACGCCCGCCAGGTGCTGGGCCGCCTCGTCGAAGATCATCGGGACCAGGAGACGCTCATAGATCTCGGGGATCGTGCCGGCAAAGACATGGTCGAGCTCATCCATCACTGCTGTCCTCCGAGCGGGCTCCCGATCCGAGAAGGGAGCACTCGGGGCATCCTTGCACTCGCGCGCCTTACCAAACAATGACGGCGGGGTCGCGGCCCTTGCATCGAGCGCTCACTTCCTCGACAGTCACCAGGTGACCCCACCTGCACCGAGCGTCGCCGTCATCGGCGGCAGCGGGTTCTACTCGTTCCTCGCCGACGCCGAGTCGGTGTCGCCGTCCACGCCGTACGGCGCGCCATCGGCACCGATCGCGGTCGGGGCCGTGCAGGGGAGGGCAGTCGCCTTCCTGCCCCGCCACGGCACCGACCACGAGTACCCGCCCCACGCGATCAACTACCGCGCGAACCTGTGGGCGCTGCGGGAGCTCGGGGTGCGCCAAGTGCTGGCGCCCTGCGCGGTGGGTGGCCTGCAGCCCAGCACCCCGGCAGGCACGCTGGTGGTGCCCGATCAGCTCGTGGACCGCACCACCACGCGACTGCAGACCTACATGGATCGTGGCGCCGTCCACGTACCGTTCGCGGACCCGTACTGCCCGCGGCTGCGGGCGTCGCTCCTAGCCGCCGACTCCGAAGTGGTCGACGGTGGAGCCATGGTCGTCATCGAAGGACCGCGGTTCTCCACGCGCGCCGAATCCCAGTGGTACGCCGCGCAGGGTTGGTCACTGGTGAACATGACGGGTCACCCTGAGGCAGTCCTCGCCCGTGAGCTCGGGCTCTGCTACGCGACGATCGCGCTCGTCACCGATCTGGACGCCGGCGTCGACGCAGAGGGCGCCGTCGACCAGGCGACCGTCTTCTCGTCATTCGCAGCCAACCTCGACCGTCTCAAGGCGCTCCTCTCGGTCACTCTTGTCAACCTGCCCTCGCCGGCCGGGTGCTCGTGCAACGGGTGGCTGGACGGGATCGACCTGCCGTTCGAGCTGCCATGAGGGTCCTGGTGACGGGAGGGGCAGGCTTCATCGGGTCGGCGATCGCGGACCTGCTCGCTGAGCAGGGTTACGAGGTCGTCGTGCTCGACGCCATGATCCCGCAGGCCCACGGGTCCGATGAGGTGCCCGACGGCGTTGAACGCGTCGACGTCCGTGACGCGGACGGCCTGAGGCCCTTGCTGCGAGGGGTTGATGCCGTCTGCCACCAGGCCGCCATGGTCGGAGGCGGGACCGTCGTCGCCGATCTTCCGCTCTACGCCGGGCACAACGACCTCGGCACGGCTACCCTCCTTGCGGCGATGCACGAGGCAGGAGTCGGCTCGCTGGTTCTGGCCTCCTCCATGGTGGTCTATGGCGAAGGCGGCTACCTGTGCGCCGTACACGGCCCGCAGAGGCCGGGCCCGCGCCAGGTCGAGCGACTCGACGCAGGCCGCTTCGACAACCCCTGCGACGTCTGCGAGGCGCCGCTGAGCTGGGATCGAGTCGACGAGGATGCGCCGTTGAACCCGCGCAACGGCTACGCCGCCAGCAAGGCTGCCCAGGAGCACCTCGTCGCCGCGTGGGCCCGACAGGCAGGGGCGACAGCGATCGCCCTGAGGTACCACAACGTCTACGGCCCCCGGATGCCGCGAGATACCCCGTACTCCGGGGTCGCGGCGCTCTTCCGATCCGCACTGGAGGCAGGTCGTGCGCCTGAGGTGTTCGAGGACGGCGGCCAGATGCGCGACTTCGTTCACGTGCGCGACGTCGCCCGCGCCAACCTGTCGGCCCTCGAGGCGCTCGACGGCCCAGGCTTCCAGACCTACAACGTCTGTTCCGGCACCCCGGTCTCGATCGGGCACGTCGCCAACGTGCTTGCGTCATCCTCCGGTTTGGAGCCGGTCGTCTCCGGTCGCTACCGGCTCGGCGACGTCCGTCATGTGGTGGCCTCCCCGGCAAAGATCGCCAGGGACCTGGGATTCACCGCCGCCATCCCGCCGGACGAGGGACTGGCCAAATTCGGGACGGACCCGTTGCGCGACTGAGGAGGTGCCTGCTCACCAGCCGGTGAACAACAGGTGCTGGACCACCAGTGCCGCAACGACCTGGATGCCGAGCAAGGGTCGCGCCCACCTTGCCGGCAGCAATGCGCAGGAGAGCAGCAGCCATGGCACGAACGGCAGCCAGATGCGCTCGACCTCGGCCTTGCTCATCAGGCTCAGGTCGGCCAGGGCCACCATCAACACGGCTGCGCCGCTGAGCGCGACGACCACCGCGGCCGGTCTGCTGCGGTGGCTTTTGAACGAGGAGAACTGGTGCACCAGACCGGCGCCCAGGGCCGGGCCGGCGCTGAAGGTCAGGGCTGCCAGGTTGCCCCAGAGCCAGTACGCGGCGGGCCGGTTCCTGGCCACCCCGGCCCAGTAGCGGTCATGCAGCACAGACAGCGCCTCCAGGTAGTTGAAGCCCAGCAGCGCGAAGACGCCGACCACGGCCAACCCGGCGCCTACAACCACTGGGAGGGGCCGCAGGTTCCTCAGTAGGAGCATCACGGTCAGGACGAGGATTGCCAGCAGCGGCAGTCCGTAGGAGAGCATCACGGTGTAGCCCAGGAGCAGCCCGGCTACGACCGCCCACGGGACACTTCGCCGTTTCGCCGCCAGCGCCACCGCCGCGACTCCCCAGGCACCCACAGCGGCGAACATGCCGTCCGCGGAGACGCACTGCCAGATCGCCGCGGGGCCGAAGACCAGGAACGGCGCGGCTCTGCGCGCGAGGACCTCGGCGTCGAGAAGGCGCAGCGTCACCAGCACCGCGACGCCGGTGCTCGCGGCAACCAGGGTCACCACCAGACCAGCTGCGAACCCGCCGCCGAGCCCCAGTCGGACAAGGGCGACAAAGAAGAGCAGTGCGCCAGGTGGGTGACCGGCCAGGTGCGGCGGCCAGTTGTCCTCGGCTGAGAAGGGGATCCGGGCGACGTACTCCTGCAGGGTCTGGTGCACGTCCGTGGTCGATCGCGCGGTTTGGAGGTACTCGTACGGCGTCGTCAGGATCACGCCGACTCCGTCGCGGCCGTCGACGGTCGCCAGAGCCAGCATCCAGGCGAGTCCGGCTGCGAAGACACTCAGCAGCAGCCACGGCCACGGCAGCATCCGAGCGATGGTTCCGGCCCTCCATACGGCCAGCACCGCAAGCAGGACGGCGGGCACCGTACCGGGGCCGAGCCTTGGCGCCCAGTCCGCGTGCAGCGGCGGGAAGGTACGGACGTGGACCTGCCAACCAGTGAGAGCGGGGACTGCCATGGCCAGCGTGATCAGCAGTAGCGACCCGAGGAGCCCGAGCATGCTGACAGTTGGTCGTCGGGTGGGCACGCCTGCAAATCTAGGGGCAGACAGCTAGCCAGGGCAGCCCAGTAAGGACTTCGTAAGCGTTGGGGGACCGGTCGCAGCGGCTACATCCCTAGCGTGGTTGGCATGGCACCCAGCTGTGGTCTCGTGCTTCCGTGCCGGGACGAGGCACCCGCCCTCCGCGTCCTGCTCCCTCTCGTCCCCGAGGAGTTCGACGTCGTGGTCGTCGACAACGGAAGCGTCGACGAGACCGCCGTGGTCGCGCGCGAGTACGGCGTTCGTGTGGTCACCGAGCCGCGCCCTGGGTACGGCGCCGCGGTGCAGGCCGGCGTGCTGTCCACGACGGCCGAGTATGTCGCCGTCATGGACGGTGACGGCTCGTTCGACCCCTGCGATCTGCTCCCGTTGCTGGACGACGTGGCTTCGGGCAAGGCAGATCTTGCCGTCGGGCGGCGACGACCGGTCAGCAAAGGGGTTTGGCCGTGGCATGCCCGCGCCGGCAACGTGGTGGTGCTGTGGTGGCTACGCCGGCGTACCGGACTGCCCGTGCACGACATCGCCCCGATGCGGGTCACCCGCCTCGACCGGCTGCTCGACCTCGACGTGACGGACCGAAGGTTCGGCTACCCGGTCGAGCTGCTCACCAAGGCACAGGCTGCCGGCTGGGTCATCTCCGAGCGCGAGGTCGACTATCACCCGCGGGCTGCAGGCACCCGCTCCAAGGTCTCTGGCTCGGTGCGAGGCTCGCTGCGGGCCGCTGGTGACTTTGCGCGGGTGCTGCGGTGAAGGCCGTGGCCCTCGTGGTCGCCAAGGCGCCGATCGCCGGCCGGGTGAAGACCCGGCTGGCCGAGCACGTGGGCGCCGTGGCGGCGGCACAGCTTGCGACTGCAGCGCTCCTGGACACCCTCGACTCGTGCGAGCAGGCTTTCGCGGAGTGCTTCCTCGCGGTCGAGGGAGAGCTCGACGGACCGCTGTCGAGCAGGCTGCGGGGGTGGACGGTGCTCCCGCAACGCGGGGACCTTCTCGGAGAGCGGCTCGCGAACGCTTTCGCCGACGTCGCCGAGCGGAGCTCCTCGGCGGTAGTCCAAGTCGGCATGGATACTCCGCAGTCGACGGCGGCGCACCTGGAGGAGGTCGCCGGCCTGCTCGCCGGAGTCGACGCCGTCGTCGGCCCAGCGGTTGACGGCGGCTGGTGGGTGCTCGGCGTACGCAACGCCATCCATGCCCAGTCACTGAGCGGAGTGGGCATGTCGGCCAAATCCACGTACGCCGACACCGTCGCAGCGCTGAGGTCGGTAGGTGCCACCGTGGGGAGCACGCGTGCCCTCGTGGACGTGGACACTGTCACGGATGCCCGTTTGGTCGCCAGCCAGGCACCAACGACCCGGTTCGCGCGGGCTTGGTCCCAGGTCGTGTCATGACACTGACCCCTGCGCGAGTCGAGCCTTTCTGGGCCGGGGTGTTCGCCAGCGCGCTTCGGGACGGGTCGTGCCGGGTGCACGGCCTGGCGGAGGTGTCGCACGAGTTGCCCGTCCGGGCCTGGCGTGAGCCGGCCGGCGAGTCCGACCGGGTTCTGCTCCGCCATTGCCTGGACCCGTGCCTGGACATCGGCTGCGGCCCTGGGCGGATGACCCAGGAGCTGGCGGCGACCGGAGTCCGCGTTCTGGGCGTTGACCTCGTGGGCGAGGCCGTCGACCAGGCCAGGCGGCGTGGAGTGGCCGCACTCAAACGCGACGTATTCGGTCCGCTACCGGGAGAAGGCCGCTGGGCGAGCGCACTGCTGGCCGACGGCAACATCGGTATCGGCGGCGACCCGGGCCTGTTGTTGCGTCGCGTGGCCGCCTTGTTGATGCCAGGCGGCCGGGTCGTGGTGGACCTGGTGCCGCGCGGGATCGGACTGCGCACCCGGACGGTCCGGCTGGAGGGCAACGGCGTCCTGTCGGCGCCGTTCCGCTGGACGCTGGTCGGACCCGAAGCGATCAACCAGCTTGCCGTTCGGTCGGGCTTCGTGGTGGCCGGCTTGCACGAGTACGACGGGCGCTGGTTCGCCGTACTTCACAAGGCGCAGCCATGAGGCCGCCGACCGAGAATTACTTCACTTCGAGGCTGCGCAGCCCCGCAGTGGCCGCACGTATCGGCTTGTGGCTGGGGATCTGTTTTGGGCTCGCCTTCTTCACCGGGCTGGTCAGCCACGCAGCCCAGTCCCACACCCAGTGGCTGCCGTTCCCGACGAGTCCCTCGTGGGGTTACCGGGTAACGCAGGGACTGCACGTTCTGTCCGGCACGGCGGCTGTCCCTCTGCTGCTCGTCAAGCTTTGGACCGTCTTTCCCAAGCTCTTCCAGCGGGTGCCTCGGCACGGCCTCCGACGGCTCGCGGTGCATGGCCTCGAGCGGGCTTCGATCGGGGTACTGGTCGCGACCGCGGTGTTCCTGCTCGCCAGCGGGCTGGCGAACTCCGCCCAGTGGTACCCCTGGAGCTTCCACTTCCGGGCGACGCACTACGCGATCGGCTGGGTCGCCGTCGGAGCGCTCCTGGTGCATGTCGCGGTCAAGCTCCCCGTTATCCGCAAGGCACTTGCTGGTGACCTGGACGACTCGTCGCAGGACCGTGCCTCCGCGATCCGGCAGGGTTCGCTCTCCCGGCGCGGGCTGCTTCGCACTACCTGGCTGGCCGCGGGGGTGGCCGTACTGGCCAGTGCGGGATCCACGGTCCCCCTGCTGCGACGGGTGTCGGTCTTCGGCGTCCGCTCTGGTGGGGGCCCGGGTGGGTTGCCGGTCAACAAGTCCGCGCATGCAGCCGACGTCATCGCCGCTGCCCTGGACCCGGGCTTCGAGCTCGTGGTCGCCAACGGGTCACGGACGGTATCGCTCTCGCGTGCCCAGCTTGCGGCGATGCCGCAGGTCACCGCCTCACTGCCGATCGCCTGTGTCGAAGGCTGGAGCGCGGGAGCCACCTGGACCGGCGTACCGGTCCGGGACCTCCTGGACCTGGTCGGAGCACCCGAGGGCGCCGACGTCACGGTGCATTCGCTCCAACCCCGTGGCGCCTACCGGACCACCCTGCTCCCGGCCAACTTCGCCCGCGACCGACGCACCCTGCTTGCCCTCTCGCTTGGCGACGAAGCGCTCTCCCTCGACCACGGCTACCCCTGCCGGCTGATCGCGCCCAACCGGCCCGGGGTGCTACAGACCAAGTGGGTCGCTCGCCTGGAGGCCAGCGATGTCTGATCGCGGCGTGCGTCTCGTTCTCGGCCTAGCGGGCTTGGCGGCCGGCGCTTATGGCGCTTTCCTCCTGCTCGACCTGGGCTGGGACAACCTGCTGGCCACGGGCACCTGGCTCGTCGGCGGCGTGGTGCTGCACGACGGCGTACTCGCACCCGTGGTCGTGCTCGTCTGCGCCGTCGGCACCGCGCTCTCCCCGCCGGCGTTCAGGGCTCCTTTGGCAGCGGGCTTCGTCGTGCTCGCAACGGTGACGCTGTCAGCCGTTCCCGTCCTGGGACGGTTCGGTGCACGAGCTGACAACGCAACGTTGCTCGACCGCGACTACGGGGTGGGTTGGCTCCTCCTGGCCGCGGCAGTCCTAGCCGGTGTCGTGATCGGGGGCGTCATCGCGAGCGCGCGGCCTAGCGGCGTGCGGCGCGAAGCTCCCGCGGCTGTCCCCCCGGAAGACCGACGTCAACCCGGTCGATAATGGTGCACTCCCCGTTGACGGCGATGCTGATCGTGGCGAACCCGGTAGCGAGACCGGAGTCGACGTGGACGTACTGCAGCCGGATCGTCACCGGCTTCAGCGGCGCTGATACCGGGGTGCTGAACCGGTTGAAGGTCGGCCGGTTCTCCACGCCTCCCGAGGTTCCGAGCTGGTCCACCAGCGTCCAGGTGACCTCATCGGCGTCGTTGTTCCACAGCACCCAGGGTCCGTTGGTCGCGTGCAGGTGACCGATATTGACGACGCCGGGCGGCACGTCGGGAATGCCGTCGTCGTAGGGAACCGTGAGCCTCCCGCCGCCCTCGAGCGAGCGCACCTGAGTCAGGGAGGGAAGGCCGAAGTACCCCGCGGCGGCGTCCGGCTGGTGAAGCAGGACGATGCGCGGCTTGTCGTCGACCTTCTCGCGCAGCTGAGCGCCCAGCTCCTCCTCGGAGATGCCCGAGTCGTTGGTGATCTCCCCGCCGAAGAGGGACTTGTGCTCGCGGTCGTTGGCTCCAGAGAACCGCAGCCCGGCCACGTCGATGGTCTCCAGGTCGGGGAGCTTGATCCCGCTGGCCGCCATCTGCTTCCAGGTGACCTCGGAGTCGTGGTCGCCCGCCACAGCCACGGTCGGGATCTCGCCGCTGACCTTTGCTTCGTCGGAGATGAAGCCGGACTCCGCGACCGTGCCGTTGGAGCTGACATCTCCCGAGATGGTCCGCACTGAGATCGCGTCGGCTCCCAGGGTCTCGACGAGCTCGCGATAGATGCTGCTCCGCAGCCGGGTCGCGACGAAGCTGCCCTGGGGGTCAGCCTCCGCGGCGACGATGGTCTCACCCTCGCGGGGAGCGAGGTCGGCCGCCTGCCTGGCGAGCGCGTCGGCGAAGCTCTCCTGGGCAGTCACCTCGAAGCGCTCTGCCTTCTGCGCGATCCGCTCGGTGTTCTTCCTGACGAACGGCTTGACCTGCCGAGCGACCTCCAAGGTCTCCGGGCTGCTGAAGCTGAGACCCTTGACGCCGGGCATTGCATAGCCGCGAGACACCGGCTGGTTGCACGACCAGTCGTCGAAGAGCCGCGCCGCAACTGCCGCCGACACCCCGGTGGCAGCACCGACCAGCAGTACGGCCACGACCAGCTCGGCGGTCGCTCCCGGTCGACCACGTCGCCGGCGTGGCACGACGATGAAAAGCAGAGTCCCGCCCAGCAGGGCAGCCGCGAGCTCCTCAAGGAGCACCCGGGCTCGCAGTGTCTGGGCGAACCTCGCCGAGTAGGCGGAGACGACAGCGTCGGGGTCGTTGATCAGGGCGACGTTGGCGTTGATGAAGTCGCGGTCGACGTACGACGCCAAGGTGCCGCCCGCCTCAGGCGGACCGGTAGCACGGGCCCGCGCCCCGAACCCGAACCGGCCGGTCTGCGCCCAATAGACCTCGCCGAAGAGCCCGGTGTCCAACGTCGACCGGCCGTCGTGGCACAGGGTCACCTCGACCGGGAAGGTGCCGAGCTGGTCGGAGAAGTGCACACCCTCGACCGAGCGTTCCAGAGCGAGGGGCGCCCAGATCACCATCGCGGCGATAGCGCAACCGGCGAACCTGGCCACCGAGGGCAGCAGATGCCGAGCCCAGGCGATGGCCTTGGGGGCACTAGACCCGATTCGCTGCGCCTCCACGGCGTCAGGCTACAACGGGCGCGGGCAGGTGGCTCAACATTCGAGGTCGCGCAGGATGCGCTGGCTGGCCAGCTTGCCCGGGGCTCCGATCACGCAGCCGCCGGGATGGGTGCCGGAGCCGCACTGGTAGTAGCCCTGGATCGGAGTGCGGTACTGGCTCCAGCCCGGAGCCGGGCGGAAGAAGTACATCTGCGGCGCCAGGAACTCGCCAGCGAAGATGTTGCCCTCGGTCAGCCCGGTCACGCGCTCGATGTCGACCGGAGTGACCACCTCCCGGCGCAGGACCAGCTCGCCGAAACCGGGGAAGTGTGACTCGAGCACGGCCTGAGTGGTGTCACCGAACCGCACGCGCTCGGTCTCCCAGTCACTGCCCCTGAGCTCGTACGGCGCGTACTGCACGAAGCACGACATGACGTGCTTCCCGGGTGGCGCCATGTCCGGGTCGACGACGGACTGGATCGCGGCATCGATGAACGGGCGCTCGCTGTACCAGCCGTACTTCGCGGCGTCGAAGGCCTTCTCGACGTACTCGATGGTCGGGCCGATGTTGAGGAAGCCGCCGTAGTGGTCGGTTGTGTCCGGCAGCCCAGGGAAGACCGGCAGGGCGTCGAGCGCGAAGTTCACCTTGGCCGAGACGCCGCGGAACTTCAGGCGCTCGACGTTGTCGACCAGGTCGTCGGGGAGTTCGCGGGGGTCGACCAGCTCCAAGAACGTACGACGCGGGTCGAGCGCGGAGACCACGACCGGCGCCTGGAACTCGGTCCCGTCCTCCAACACGACTCCGACTGTGCGGCCCTGGGTGGTCAGCACCGAGGCGACTGGAGACTCGAGCCTGATCTCGGCTCCGAAGGAGATCGCTGCGCGGGCCAGCACCTGGGTGAAGCCACCGTTGCCTCCCTTGTGGAACGCCCAGGACCCCAGGTGGCCGTCGTGCTCGCCCATCTTGTGGAAGAGCAACACCAGGCCGGACCCGGGGGACATCGGTCCGACCTTGGAGCCGATGACACTGGAGGAGGCGTGGTAGCCCTGGATGGCCTCGTGCACGAAGTAGTCCTGGATCCAGTCCGCTGCGCTCCCGGTGAGCAGGCGCACCACGTCGTGCATGACCTTCTGCTCGATGCCGCCGAGGTGATCCAGCAGCCAGGCGACATCGGCCTGGTCCTCAGGGTCCTTGCCGAAGACGTTGGGCGCAGGGTTGTCGAAGAGCGGCCGCACCGCTTGGCACACCCGGTCCAGGTCGTGGTTGTAGCGGTCGTAGGCATCCGCGTCTCGCGGCGAGTGCCTGCGGATCTCCTGCAGGTTCTGCTGGTGGTCGTCGCCGAGCAGCAGGTAGTCGCCGTCGCCGGTCGGGTGGAACGAGGAGGGCATCATCAGCGGCAGGAAGCCGTGTGACACCAGGTCCAGCTCGTGGACGATCTCGGGTCGAAGCAGGCTCAGCGCGTAGGAGAACGTGGTGAACGAGAAGCCGGGTGCCAGCTCCTCGGTGATCGCCGCTCCTCCCACCAGGTGCCGGCGTTCCAGGACCAGAGTGCGCAGCCCAGCCTTGGCCAGGTAGGCCGCGTTGGTCAGCCCGTTGTGGCCCCCACCGATCACGATCGCGTCGTAGCTGTTCATGGCTTTGCCGTCTTCCTTGCCGGGTTGAAGAAGGGGAGCTTCGTCGTGACGGCAGCGACCGTGGTGTTGTGGTGGTTGACGGCCAGCTCCAGGCGGACCGCCGAGCCGGGTTCGGCGTGCGCCGGGCGTACCCGGGCCAGCCCGATGTGTCGCTGCAGGACGGGGGAGTAGACGAAGCTCGTGCAGTAGCCGACGTCAGCCCCGCCGGCGTCGTACAGCAAGGCGTCGTAGGGCCACGGGTGCTCGTCCTTGGGTGGTAGCAGGCCCGCGTCGCGGTGGAGCCGGTCCCAGTCCGCCCAGTCGACGACGATGCCGACGGTGGTCCAGCGTGAGGTTGTCTCGGTCAGCTCGCGGCGGATCGCGGCGGCCCCGACGAACGCTCGGTCGCCGTCCCTGACGCCCTTGAGCATCCAGCCCAGCCCCAGCTCGCGCGGAGTCACCCGCTGGTGGTCGGTGAAGGCGAGTCGGCTGTTGCGCCACTCCACGTCGACCAGCGGCAGTCCCGCCTCGATACGCAGCGTCATCAGTGCCTCCTCGCCGAACGGCCTGATGCCATGGCCGGCACCGGCCTCGAGTACGGCGTCGAGGACGTCGACCGCGCTGTCGGCCTCGACGGTGAGCTCGAAGCCGAGGTCGCCGGTGTAGCCCGTCCGCGACAAGGTGACGGTCGCCGAGGCGATCTTGGCCTGGAGGTGCTCGAAGTACCCCAGCGAGTCCACCTCCGGGGTGAGCGCGGAGAGTGCAGCCCGCGAGCGCGGTCCCTGGACCGCCAGGATGCCGAAGTCGTCGGTGACGTCCTCGAGGGTCACCCGCAGTCGGCCTGCGTGGCCCGAGAACCAGCCCAGGCTGGGTCGCGCGGCGGTCAGCAGGAAGTCGGTGTCGGAATGCCGGAACGCGACGCCGTCCTCCATCACGAAGCCGCGCTCGTCGCACCAGAGCGTGTAGTGCGCCCGGCCGGGGCGGCAGTCTCGAATGTCGCGCACCAGCATCCCGGCCAGGAAACGCTCGGCGTCGGGACCGTGGATGCGGTACTTGTACAGCGGTGAGGTGTCGAAGACGCCGACTGCGTTTCGAACGGCGAAGTACTCGTGCTTGGGGGCGTGGGTGTAACGGAGTGCGGACAGGTGACCCTGCCAGTGCGTGTAGAGACCCTGCGAGTTCAGCTCGCTGAGCCGCCGATGGAACGGCGTGGTCTTGATCACGACCTCAGCCTAGAGGCCACAGCGGCGACCTATCATGTGCACCGACCCACCTAGCCCTGGACCGGCCAATGAGCATCGACTTCACCCGAAAGCCAACTCTGAGCGGGGAGCTCGTCACGCTGCGCCCGGCCGACGGGAGCGACGCGGCGGTGCTGCACGCGCTGATGAGCGATCCCGAGGTGTCGCGCCTGACCGGCTCGGTCCACTCCACTGCCGAGGTCGACCAGATGCCATGGACGGTGCCGCAGCTTGCCCAGATCTATGACTCCTGGGCCACGGCTCCGGACCGCATCGTCTGGGTCATCGTCGAGCGGTCGTCCGGGGCGGTGGTGGGCGAGTGCGTTCTGAACGGCCTGGACGTTCCCAACCGCCGCTGCGGGTTCCGGATCTGGATCTCCGGCGTACGAGGGCGAGGGCTGGGAACCGAGGCGACCCGCCTCACCCTGACGCACGCCTTCGCCGAGCAGGGCCTGAACCGGGTCGAGCTTGAGGTGTACGCCTTCAACCCCGGCGCGCGCCACGTCTACGAGAAGGTGGGCTTCGTCCTGGAGGGAACCCAACGCCAGGCGCTGCGGTTCGACGACGGCTGGGTCGACGCCCATTCGATGGCGATCCTGGCCCGGGACTGGCGGGGCTAGCGGCCTCCCGACCTCGACCCGGGGAAGAGCCGCGGAAGGTAGCGCAGCATCAGCGCCGACCAGGCCAGGTGGGTGATGACCGGGGCCTGGAGCCCGCCGGTGGCCTTGCGCTGGAGGCCGAACAGCGTGCCCATCGCACCCGCTGCGAGCACCAGGGAGGGGTTGCGCGTGGTCGAGGTCGCCAGGGCGTAGATCGCTGTGGAGCCGACCACCGCCCGCTGAGGCGGAAGCGCCGCGTAGACGGCCCCACGGAAGAAGATCTCCTCGCCGAGGCCGTTGGCCAGCGTGGTCAACATGACCAGCCCGCTGTCGCCCTCGTCCGCGAAGCTGAGGGCCTTCCGGATCGCCCGGTCCAGGACCGGGACCTTGCGAGCCACCAGCCCGCACCCGTAGAACATCCCGAACGCCACCACTCCGGTCAGTGCTGGGGTGAGGACCGGCCGGCGAAGGGAGTCGTCGCGCATCCGGATCCGGCCAAGGTGCAGGGGACCGGAGGCGAGACCCCCGGCTGTCCAGGCGCCTGCCACGGAGAAGGTCAGGGTGTAGAACCTCCCCGAACCTGGCTTCGCGGCCAGACCGGCGCCGAGCAGGCCGGCGCCGACGAGGGAGGTCCCGGCCACCGCGACGCGTCGATGGCGGGCCAGGGCGCTGCTGTCGGGGTGGTCTACGGCGACATGGCCCAGCGGCATCGGAAGGAAGGGTCGGAGCCGCTCTCGCCAGGTCGAGGTCACCTCAACCGGCCCCGCCTGTCGGCGAGTGCGACCTTGACCGCTTCGGCGTACCCGAGGGGTTCGAACGGGATGAGCGTGCGGATGCGGTCGTCCTCGACGATCACCTCGTTGCTCATCGAGTCGACCAGGGAGCGGCCGGTCGCCGTGTCGACGTCGGTGACCAGGGCCAGCCAGAGCGACGACAGGCTGGGCGTCAGCAGCGGTACGGCGAGGATCGGCAACGGGCGGCGCTCGATCCGCGCGACCGTCTTCAACATCTCGCGGTACTCCAGAATGTCCGGGCCACCGATGTCGTAGGCCTCCCCGGCGCTCTCAGGTCGGTCGAGGAGACCCACCAGATAGCGGATGACGTCGTCCAGGGCGATGGGTTGCGTCCTGGTCCGCACCCAGCGGGGCGTCACCATCGCGGGTAGATGCTCGACTAGCTGTCGGGTGATCTCCCAGGAGATTCCGCCGTCGCCGACGATGATGCCGGCGCGCAGCGTGGTCACGGGGACGCCGTACGAGCCGAGCAGGGACTCGACCTCACGCCTGCTGCGTAGGTGCGCCGACAGGTCGTCGTCATCCCGCCCGAGCCCGCCGAGGAAGATGATCCGCTCTACCCCCGCGTCCGCGGCCGCACTGCCGAACGAACGGGCCGCCTCCGCATCGAGTTGTTCGAAGTCCTTGGAGTCGAGCGAGTGCACCAGGTAGTACGCCACGGTGACGCCTTCCAGGGCCGGCCCCAGCGTCTTTGGCTCGTGGACGTCGGCTCCGACCGGCTTCCCGGAGCCGGTGTACCTGTCCGGGTTCCGCGTCATCGCCCGTACGTCGTACCCGGCATTGGCGAGAGCGGGACAGAGCCGCCGGCCGACGAAGCCCGTCGCGCCGGTGACCAGAACGGTGCCCGTCACCGGCCGGCCGGCCTGATCGGGGCCGGGAGCGATCCACGAGCGGTGAGGGCCATCAAGCCAGTCTTGCAGAGCATCCCAAGCCGGCCGCTTCGCTCGGAGCGCCGCGGATCGGATGCGCCGGTGGGAGGCGCAGCGGTGGCAGACGTTCCTTGGCTGCGGACGTATCTTCGACAGGGCGTGACCGCCTACGTCGACAGGAGCACCCGGTGAAGCTGACTCGAACCGTGCAGACGAGCGCGCCTCCACACGAGGTCGCTGCCTACCTGTCTGACTTCACCACCACCAACGAGTGGGACCCCGGGACCGTCCGCACCGAGCTCATCAGTGGGGACGGGGGCGTGGGTACCACGTACTCGAACGTGTCGCGCTTCCTCGGCCGCGAGAGTGAGCTGACCTACGAGGTTGTCGAGCTGGTCCCCGGGAAGCGGATCGTCCTGGTCGGCACCAACAAGACCGTGACCGCGCGCGACGCCATGACTGTCGAGCCGGCGGGGGACGGCTCACTGGTCACCTACGTCGTGGACTTCGACTTCCACGGCCTCGCCGCAGTGGTGGCTCCGCTGTTGCGCGGGCCGCTGAGGCGCCTGGCCGATCAAGGGCGAGGCGGGATGCAGGAAGCGCTGGACAGGCTCGGCGGGGCCTCGGCCTAGATGTCGTCGGCGTCGACGATGCGGTAGGCGTAGCCCTGTTCGGCCAGGAAGCGCTGGCGGTGCTGGGCGAAGTCGGCGTCGACAGTGTCGCGCGAGACGATCGCGTAGAACCGGGCTGACCGGCCGTCGGTCTTGGGACGCAGCAGCCGGCCCAGGCGCTGGGCCTCCTCCTGCCGGGAGCCGAACGAGCCGCTGACCTGGATCGCCACGCTTGCCGACGGCAGGTCGACGGAGAAGTTGGCCACCTTGCTGACCACCAGGAGGTCGAGCTCCCCGTGCCGGAAGGCGTTGAAGAGACGCTCGCGTTCCTTGACCGGGGTCTCGCCCTTGATCACCGGCGCGTCCAGCCTCTCGGCGATCTCGTCGAGCTGGTCGAGGTACTGGCCGATCACCAGCGTGGGCTCGCCCCGGTGCTTCTCGACCAGCCTCTCCACCAGCTTCGTCTTGACCGCGGTGCACGCCGCCAGCCGATAGCGCTCGTCGGGCTCGGCCGTGGCGTAGGTGAGCCGCTCGCCCTCGGGGAGCGTGACCCGCACCTCGACGCAGTCAGCCGGTGCGATGTAGCCCTGCGCCTCGATGTCCTTCCAGGGGGCGTCGTACCGCTTGGGGCCGATCAGTGAGAAGACGTCGCCTTCTCGGCCGTCCTCTCGGATCAGCGTGGCCGTCAGGCCGATGCGCCTGCGCGCCTGAAGGTCGGCGGTCATCCGAAAGATCGGCGCCGGGAGCAGATGCACCTCGTCGTAGATCACCAGGCCCCAGTCGCGAGCGTCGAAGAGCTCCAGGTGTGCGTAGACGCCCTTCCGGCGGGTCGTCATCACCTGGTACGTCGCGATGGTGACGGGCCGGATCTCCTTCTTCGTGCCGGAGTACTCGCCGATCTCGTCCTCGGTGAGGCTGGTACGGCGGACCAGCTCGTCCTTCCACTGGCGCGCGCTGACGGTGTTGGTGACCAGGATCAAGGTGGTGGCTTGGGCGTGGGCCATCGCGGCGGCGCCGACCAGGGTCTTCCCGGCCCCGCACGGGAGGACGACCACGCCGGAGCCCCCGTGCCAGAAGGACTCCGCGGCCTCCTTCTGGTAGCTGCGCAGGTGCCAGCCGTCCTCCGCGAGGCTGATCGGGTGGGCCTCGCCGTCGACATACCCGGCATAGTCCTCGGCGGGCCAGCCGAGCTTGAGAAGGGCCTGTTTGAGGTTGCCGCGCTCGCTGGCGTGGACGACGACAGAGGTCTCGTCGATCCGGGCGCCGACCATCCCGGCGATCTTCTTCGCCCGCAGCACCTCCTCGAAGACGGGCCGGTCGATGCTGGTGAGCACGAGACCGTGGGTGGGGTGCTTGTCCAGGCGCAGGCGGCCGTAACGCGCCATGGTCTCGGCGATGTCCACCAGCAGGGCGTGCGGGACGGCGTACCGGCTGAAGGCGAGCAGGGTGTCGACCACCTGCTCCGCGTCGTGTCCGGCGGCGCGCGCGTTCCATAGGCCGAGCGGTGTCAGCCGGTAGGTGTGCACGTGCTCGGGGGAGCGCTCGAGCTCGGCGAAGGGTGCGATGGCGCGTCGGCACTCCGAGGCACGCTCATGGTCGATCTCCAGCAGCAAGGTCTTGTCGGACTGGACGATCAGGGGGCCGTCGTTCAACTGGCTGCCTTCTTCTGGCGCGCCCGGTAGGCGGCGACGTTGGCACGCGACGAGCACCGATCCGAGCAGTACCGTCGCGACTGGTTGGGAGAGCTGTCCACGAACACCTCCGAACAGGCGGCCGCGTCGCAGACACCCAGCCGGTTCGCACCGAGGTCGCACACCAGGGTGGCCAGACCCATCAGCGACTCCGCGACCAGGAGCTCAGCGACGCTCGAGGTGCTGTCCGCGACGTGAAGGTGCCAGGTGCTCTCGTCCTGGCCGCAGATGTACGGCGTCACGGGGTGCTGGCTGAGCAGCTCGTTGATCCGCGCCACGACGGCCCTGTCCTCGTGGTTGTTCGACGCTTCGAAGACCGGACGCAGCTGGTGCTGGAAGACGACGAGCCGCTCCGCGTCCTGCGGGATTACCCGGTCCCGGAGCCAGGGGCGGTCGTCGAGCTGCTCGGCAAGCTCCTCGACGCTGCCAAGCGGCGCGTTCACCAACTCGGCGGCACGCTCCGCGTAACGAACAAAGTCCACTTATGCATCTTACGTAAGGTGCCAACCCGGTCGGACTGCTCGATGCGCCGACTACACGACATGTCGTGCAAACCGGACTTTTCAGCAGGTAATCCACCTGACATCTGTCACGGTTTTCTGGATACCTCTCGCGTTCTCGCACGGCGGTGGAGACGATCATCGCGGATGGTCGAAGTATCCCTCGACCGACCGACTGCCGGGGAAATATCCGGGGGCTTGCTGGTCGTCGCCCTCCCACGATGATCAGCCTCGGACGGACGGGCCCCGAGCGATTTTATCGCTCGGGGCCTAGGCATGTCCGGGCTCGGCTAGGGGGCCGTGACTCGAGCTCGCTCGAGGATGGCGTCCAGGTCGAGCCCCTTGGGCATCGTGCCGAACGCTCCACCCCAGTCCCGCCCCAGCCGCGTCGCGCAGAAGGCATCCGCGACAGCCGCGGGCGCGTGCCGAACCAGCAGCGAACCCTGCAGGACCAGGGCCAGCTGCTCCACCAGGCGGCGAGCACGGAGCTCGATGTCGTCGAGGTCGGAGAGCTCCTTCTTCAGGTGCGCGACCGCGTCGTCCAGCCGGTGGTCCGCCCCCTCGGACTCGGCGAGCTCGGAGAAGAACGCCTCGACCGACTCGGGTTCGCGTCCCATCGCCCGCAGGGCGTCAAGCGCCGCGACGTTTCCAGAGCCTTCCCAGATGGAGAGCAGCGGCAGCTCGCGGTAGATGCGCGGCATGCCCGACTCCTCGACGTACCCGTTGCCGCCCAGGCACTCCATGGCCTCGCCTGCGTGGACCGGCCCGCGCTTGCAGACCCAGTACTTGCTCACCGCGAGCGCCAGCCGGCGGAAGGAGGCCTCGCCCTCGTCACCACGGACGGCGCGGTCGGTGGCGCCGGCCAGCCGCATCGCCACCGTCGTGGCAGCCTCGGACTCGACCACGAGGTCGGCGAGCACGTTGCGCATCAGCGGCTGCTCCAGCAGGCGGCGACTGAACGCGGCCCGGTGGGTCGCGTGGTGGACGGCGTTGACCGTGGCCAGGCGCATCCCGGCGGCGGTCCCCAGGGTGCAGTCCAGCCGGGTCAGGTTCACCATCTCCACGATGGTGCGGACGCCGCGGCCCTCCTCGCCCACCAGCCACGCCACCGCCTCGTCGTACTCGATCTCGGCCGAGGCGTTCGACTTGTTGCCTAGCTTGTCCTTGAGCCGTTGGAGGTGCATCCGGTTGCGGGTGCCGTCGGGCAGCACCCGGGCCACCAGGAAGCAGGACAGGCCGCCCGGAGCCTGGGCCAGGGCCAGGAAGAGGTCGGACATCGGCGCGGAGGTGAACCACTTGTGGCCGGTCAGCAGGTAGCTGCCGTCGGCCTGCGGGACGGCCTGGGTGGTGTTCGCGCGTACGTCGGAGCCGCCCTGCTTCTCGGTCATCGACATGCCGGCGATGAGCCCCGCCTTGTCCGCGGGAACGCGCAGACCGGGGTCGTAGCTGCGTGAGCTCAGCAGCGGCTCGTAGCGAGCGGCCAGCTCGGCGTTCGCGCGCAGGGCCGGCACCACGGCGTACGTCATCGAGATGGGGCAACCGTGTCCCGCGTCGACGTTCCAGGCGAGGAACTTCGCCGCGCGTGCCACGTGGGCACCGGCCTGGGAAGAGGCCCACGGCGCCGCGTGCAGGCCATGGCCGACCGCGGTCTCCACCAGCGAGTGGTACGCAGGGATGTACTCCACCTCGTCGATGCGGTGGCCATACCGGTCGTGGGTGGTGAGCACGGGCGGGTGCTTCTCGGCGATCCGTCCCCACTCCTGGGCCTGCGCCGAGCCCGCCAACCTGCCCAGCGCATGGAGGTCGTCCAGGGACCAGTCGGCACCCTCGCGAACGACCGCTTCGAGCAGCGCGGGGTCGTCCGCGGTGTCATGGCCGACCAGCGGGGGAACCTGGTTCGTCACGTCATGGGTGGACATCGGCGTCTCCTTGGCGAGCGGGTGGGCTTGGATTCGTGGTACCGGTCCCGAGGGCTCGGACGACGAAGGCGGTGATCTCGGGAACGGTGTGCCGGGCGGCGATGCCGGCGTGCAGCGGGACGACCAGGGCCTCGGCAAGGGCCCCGACGATCGCCGCTGCGGAGACTTCGGCGTCCTGGGCCGGCAGTTCGCCGGCGTCGACGGCGTCTGCGATCACCTGAGCGAAGATGTCGCGGTAGGCCCGCCGGAAGACCAGCCGTTCCGCCTCGACCTGAGGGTCCACCGGCTCGGCGATCAGGGCGTAGGCGAGCCGGGGCGCCTTCAGTGCACGGTGCGCGAAGGTCTCGACGCAGGCGGCCGCACGCTGCTCGATGGTGCCCGGCTTCTTCCCCGCCTCCGCGACCGCGTCGACCTCGCGTTGGGTGGCGACGCGGAAGACCTCGGCGAAGAGCGCGCCCTTGTTCGGGAAGTGCCGGTACACGCTCCCCGTGGCCACCTGGGCGGCGTCGGCCACCAGGGCGACCGAGCACCCGGCGTACCCTCTCTCGGCGATCAGCGCGTGCGCAGCCTCCACGATCCGCAGGCGGGTCGCGTCGAGCCGCTCCTGCACCCCGTCGGTACGGCGGTAGGCCATCGGCTCAGCCCTTGTTGGTCGAGGGACCGGCGTCGTCGTACGGCGCGGCGTCACGCTCTCGGACCGCCTGGCGGAACCCGACCTCGGCGGCGCGCTGCTGGAAGGCATAGCCCTCGCGGGTGTGGCGTGCGATGCCGTCGAAGACCGAGCTGACCATCGTGGAGTTAGCCACGCCCTGGGACAGCAGAGCCGAGTTGAGCGCGAGCTTGACCATCATCAGCTGGTTGAGCGGCATGGCGGCGATGCGCTCGAGCAGGGTCTCGGTCCGCTCGTCCAGCAGCTCGGGAGGTGCCGCCTCGACGGCGAGGCCCCAGTCGGCGGCCTCTGCGCCGGAGAGGCAGTCGCCGGTCAGCAGCAGCCGCTTCGCGCGCTGGTCGCCCAGCCGGTGTGCCCACATGCCTGCGGCGGGCACCCCCCAGACCCGGGTCGGCGGGTAGCCGATCTTCGCGTCGTCGGCGATCACGATCTGGTCGGCGTACAGGGCGATGTCGGTGCCTCCGGCGACACAGAAGCCGTGGATCTTCGCGACCGTCGGCTTGCTGGCGTGCAGCAGTGACGAGAAGCCCCGGTTGAACCGGCTCATCATCGCGTAGTCGGTCATCGGATCCCACACGTCGCCGGGCACATGGTTGGCTGCCTGGACCGAGGCGTCGAGCACCGAGGTCCCGTCCCCGGTGCCGGTGAGCAGGTTCTCCGCGAAGGCGGTCAGGTCGTAGCCGCCGCAGAACCCCTTGCCCCGCCCGGACACCAGGATCACGTGCACCCGGCGGTCGAGGTCGGCTCGTTCCACGGCCGTCGCGAGATCCAGCGGTGTGTCAGGGGTGATGGCGTTGCCCTGGTCGGGACGGTTGAACGTGATCCGGGCGATCCGCCCGGTGACCTGGTAGGTCAGCGTCGCGTACTCGACCGGCTGGTCGACCGGCTGGTCTCCGGGGCGCCACGGTGCTTCCATCCAAGCATTGAACTGCAATTCATTCCTTTAGCGCAACCCCTGAGTGAGACCGGACTCAACGGGCCCGTCGGCGTCAGGACAAGGGCTTGACCGCGACGATGCGATGTACGGCGAAGGAGCGTTGACCGTCGCTTCGGTGGTCGTACGCCGTGAGCCAACCGGCGTCCACGCGGACGGGGTCGATGACCCGCTCCATGGTGGAGCCGTCGTTGTCGACGTAGGAGATCCAGAGTGAGGCGTGCGACTCGGCCGCCTCCCTCAGCTGCGCGAGCAGCGAGACCGGCGCGGTACGGCGAAGCCCGGCGGAGGCTGCGCCGGCGGGACGGTTCGCTGCGGCCCGGTCTCCCGCGCGCAGGGCGGTGACGGCGGCGGCCACCCGCGCGGAGGCGCGCGCCGACTCCGCGGGTCGCCTTCGCGAGGTGGAGACCCGGGCCCGGAACGCGTCCTTGCGGGCCAGCCGGATCGTTCCGTCCGCCGCCTCGACCACCGGCGCGACCCCGAGCTCGCGCAGCCGCGGGAGCAGGACATCGACCGGTACGTCGCTGACCAGCACGGTCGGTGCGATCCGGCGCAGCCGGAGCGAGGCCGCCTTGGGGTCGTGCACCAGCTCGGCGAGGGCGGTCTCGTCGTCGCTGCGCAGGAACGACTCCGCGGCACCGACCCGGACCGTGCCGAACTTGCGTGACACGTCGTCGACCAGGTAGCGCAACGGTTGGGGGATCTCGGTCGCGGAGGAGGTCTCCAGGAAGGCGTGCACCTCCGGCCGGGACCAGCCGGAGTCGAACGCACGCCGGACCGACGCCTCGGTGAAGCGGTAGACCGTCGCCCCGCCACGAGACTCGACGTCAGCCAGCACGGACAGCCCGCGTGCCAGCTCCTGCTCCAGGGGGCCCGGGGCCACCGCGGTCAGGTCCGCCTGCACCATCACCTGGTCCACCGGATTGGGAAGCAGCGGCTGGAGTGCGAGGGGGGCCTGATGCGAAGGGTCGTCGGCGACGACCAGGGCGCGGCCGTGCCCAGTGAGCCCGCCCAGTCCCAACACGCCGAGGGCCGCCGCCTCCTCCACCGCCCAGGCCACGGCCTCCACGCGGGCCGCCGGACGCCGCGGACGGAGCCAGCGCAGCCGGTCCACCAGGGATCCGACGCCCGTCCCGGCCGCCAGCACCAGGCCGCGCTCCACGGTGGCGAGCTCGGCGAGCGTCTCTCGCCGGGTCGCTACCAGCCAGGACCGTTCGAGCTCGGGGACCAGGGCGTTGACTGGCTTCCCCTGGATGCGGGAGCCGACCAGCCCGGTCAGACGGGGGTTGTCCAGCCAGGCCAGCGCCAGCACTGTCCAGCGATCGGCCACCGGAGCCGCCAGCCAGTGGTCGAACGCCTCGGTCGGAAGCCAGGCTGCATCCTGGTCGTCGGTGTGCCCTACCGCGAGCAGCCCGGCAGCAGCAGCGGTCTCCACCAGGAGCGCGGCGCTGCGCTCGTCGACGTGCATCAGCGCCGCGGCCGCCTTCAGCTCCCGTACGCCGAGCCCGCCACCGCGCAGCGCCGCCGGAGGCTGGGTGCCCCAGTGCTCCAGCAGCAGCTCGACGTGCCGCACCGTCTCGAACGCTGCCCCGGCGCCGGCCCTGTCCACCAGGTCCGTCGCCCGCGAAGAGGTGGCCAGCTCAGGCGTTACGTCGACGGGGGTCCGCGTCGTACGACCGCCGCGTAGGGCCAAGGCGACCTCGCGAGGGACGGCGACCCGGCGCTGGTCGCGCTGGACCAGCAGCCCGAGGTCCAGGAGTGGGCCGACGAGCTCCTCGGTGCTGCCGATCGTCCCGTCGGCGTTGCTGCGCTCGAGGTGGTCAAGGATCTTCGCCGCCCCCGGATCCAGACCCTCCACCAGAGCCGCCACGGTCGCAGGATCAGACAGGTGGGCCGACAACAGTGCGATGTCCTTGACCCGGTCGCCGCTGGAGACCAGCCCGAGGTTGGCCAGAACCGCCGAGACCCGGGACGGCCCGTAGGAGGACAGCAGCTGCTCCAGGGACGAGCCCAGCCCGCTGACCGGCGTACCGATCGCGTCGGCGACCGAGGACAGCGACCGCAGGGCCTCCTCGCTGCCCCACACCAGAGCCAAGGCCCGCAGGGTGCTCACCGCCTCCTGGACCGAGGAGGCCGAGGCGTTCAACAGTCTTTCGAGCTCGTCGGCGGAGGCGGTCCCTCCCGAGGCCACGACCGCGTCGAGCACGGCCAGCTCCAGCAGGGTGAGCCCGTCGGCGGCCCGCAGGATCGAGGCGCGGGAACCCATCCGGGACGCGAGCTGGGAGGTGTCCTGCGGGGTGGGGGTGGCCAGGTCTGGTCGTGCGCCCAGCAGCGCGGCAAGCTCCGCGTCCGACCAGCTTCGGAGCTGGTCGGCCAGTGTCCTGGGGGCGGAAGTGGGCATCCAACCCACTTTAGTCGGCTGCGGTTAGGCTCGTCGCGCGACGAACAGGGGAGAGCATGTCGGTGATCCAGGCCCGCGGGCTGAACAAGGCGTACGGCGGCAAGCCCGCCGTTATCGACCTGACCTTCGAGGTGCTGCCGGGGAGCGTGACCGGCTTCCTCGGTCCGAACGGCGCCGGAAAGTCGACTGCGATGCGGTTGATGCTCGGCTTGGACAACGGTGGGGGGACCACGACGTTCGACGGCGTGCCGTTCACCTCCCTCAAGCGGCCGATGCGCCACGTCGGCGCTCTGCTCGAGGCCAAGCCGTTCCATCCGACCCGTAAGGCGCGCAGCCACCTGGTCATGCTCGCCGCGGCCAACGGCATCCCGGCCCAGCGCGTCGACCAGGTCCTGGATCAGCTCGGCCTGGCCGCGGTGGCGAAGAAGAAGCCGAGGACCTTCTCGCTCGGCATGGGACAGCGGCTCGGCCTGGCCGCCGCGTTGCTTGGTGACCCACACACGCTGATCCTCGATGAGCCCGCGAACGGTCTCGACCCGCAAGGCATCCAGTGGATGCGCGAGCTGCTCAAGGGGCTGGCCTCCAGCGGGCGCTCGGTCTTGGTCTCCAGCCACCTACTCAGCGAGATGGCGCTGATGGCCGACCACCTGGTCGTGATCGGTCGAGGCAGGCTGATCGCCAGCGGCCCGATCGACGACTTCATCAAGAACGCCAGCAAGAACTCGGTTCTCGTCAGGACACCCCAGGCCACCGAGCTGGCCGAGCTTCTGCGCAGCAACGGCTCGCAGGTCAGTGTGGTTGAGCCGGGCACTCTCTCGGTGGTCGGGCTCGATGCCCGGGCGATCGGCGACCTGGCGTTCGACAGCGCCATCCGCGTCCACGAGCTCAGCAACCGGGTCGCGACCTTGGAGGAAGCCTTCCTCGAGGCCACCGGCTTCGCCGAGGAGTTCCAGGCACAGCGGCCGGGGGGACAGCCATGATCGACGCGCTGCGCTACGAGTGGGTCCGCATCCGGACCATCCGGTCGACGTACTGGATCACCGCGGCCGCGATCCTGGTCGGGGGCGGGCTCTCGTTCCTGATCTCGCTGGGTACGTCGCTGGAGCTGCGTGGCGACCAGCCGAACGAGGGCGAGGTGGCGTTCCTCGCCCCCGCGATCGTGACGCAGTTCGCTGCTGTGGCCGGCCCCTACCTCGTGGCCTACATCCTGGTGACCATCGGCGTCCTGTCCTGGGGGCACGAGTACCGCCACGGGATGATCCGCGCGACGCTCACCGCACACGGGTCGCGGACCAGCGTCTGGCTAGCCAAGTACCTCGTGCTCGGTGCCTGGGTCCTGGTCGCCTCGCTGGCGGTCCTGCTGCTCTCGGCCCTGGTCGGCTGGGCCTGGCTGGCCGACGACGGCATCGACTTCGCCACCGCCGAGCTCGCGGGTCAGATCGGCCGCACCCTGTGCTACACCGTCCTGTTCGTCTGGATCGGTGCCGCCGTGGCCTCCATCCTGCGCAACCAGACGGCAGCGCTGGTCACCGTCTACGTGTGGCCGCTCGCGGTTGAGCCTCTGCTGGGGCTGATCGTGGCGGTGATCCCCGGCATGGACGGTCTGGAGAAGGTCTCCCGCGGCTTCCCGTTCAACGCTGGGGACCGGATCATGCGCAGCACCGAGATCGGCAAGGCGTTGGATGCGCTGCTGGGGGGCGCACAGCTCAGCATGGTCGCGGGCTTCTCGATCTTCGGTGGCTTCGCCGCTGGCCTGATGGCGCTGAGCTACCTGCTCTTTCTGCGTCGCGACGCCTGACTACACCGGGGGTGGCCCCAGACATGCGGTCGGGCCTAGCGTCGAGAGATGGAGTCCTACGCGAGAGGTGAGACAAGTTCCGCGCTGCTCGAGGAGACGATCGGGGCCTGCTTCGAACGGGTGGCCGCGGCGTACGGCGACCGCGAGGCGCTCGTCGAGGTCGCAACCGGCCGGCGTTGGACCTATGCCGAGCTCAATGCCGAGGTCGACGCCCTGGCCGGTGGCCTGATCGCGGCGGGAGTCGACCAGGGCGACCGGGTCGGCATCTGGGCACCCAACTGCGCAGAGTGGGTTCTCGTGCAGGTCGCCACCGCCAAGGTGGGCGCCATCCTGGTCAACATCAACCCGGCGTACCGGACCCATGAGCTGGCGTATGTCCTCGACCAGTCCGGCGTGAAGCTGCTGGTCTCAGCTACCGACTTCAAGACCAGCGACTACCGCGCCATGGTCGACGAGGTGCGGGCGGAGCACAACCTGGAACACGTCGTCTACATCGGCACCGGGGACTGGGACACGCTGGTGGAGCAGGGGGAGGCCGTCGAAGGGCTGGCCGAGCGGATGGCCAGCCTGACCCCAAACGACCCGATCAACATCCAGTACACCTCGGGGACGACCGGGTTCCCCAAGGGCGCGACCCTGTCGCACCGCAACATCTTGAACAACGGCTACTTCACGACCGAGCTCATCGGTTTCACCGAGCAGGACCGGCTTGCGATCCCGGTGCCCTTCTACCACTGCTTTGGCATGGTGCTGGGGAACCTCGGGTGCATCACGCACGGCGCGACGATGGTCATCCCGGCACCCGGCTTCGACCCGGTGACCACCCTGCGAGCCGTTCAGGATGAGCGCTGCACGGGTGTGTACGGGGTACCGACCATGTTCATCGCGATGCAGAACGCCCCCGGCTTCGACAGATTCGACCTCAGCTCGCTGCGGACCGGGGTGATGGCGGGAGCACTGTGTCCGGTTGAGGTGATGAAGCGGTGCATCAACGACATGCACATGGAGGAGGTCTCGATCGCCTACGGGATGACGGAGACGTCACCGGTCTCGACCCAGACTCGCGTCGACGACGACCTGGACCGGCGTACGTCGACGATCGGGCGGGTCCATCCCCACGTGGAGGTCAAGATCGTCGGCGCGGTCACCGGCGAGACGGTGACGCGGGGCGAGGCCGGCGAGCTGTGCACTCGGGGCTACTCGGTGATGCTCGGCTACTGGGAGGACCCGGAAAAGACCGCCGAGGCCATCGACGACCAGGGCTGGATGCACACCGGCGATCTGGCAGTGATGCGCGCAGACGGCTACCTCACCATCGTGGGTCGGATCAAGGACCTGGTGATCCGCGGTGGCGAGAACATCTACCCTGCCGAGATCGAGGAGTTCTTCTACCAGCATCCTGACATCGAGGACGTCCAGGTGGTGGGAGTGCCCGATCCCAAGTACGGGGAGGAGCTCTGCGCGTGGGTGAAGCTGCGTCCGGGGGCCGATGATCTCGACCAGGACAAGATCCGTGCGTTCGCGACCGGCAAACTTGCCCACTACAAGATCCCGCGCTATGTCTTGCTGGTCGACGAGTTCCCCATGACGGTCACCGGCAAGATCCGGAAGGTCGAGATGCGGGAGGAGTCTGCTCGTCGACTCGGGCTATGAAAGGACCCCTGTGAGCATTGACGACCTAGCCGACGAGTACCAGAGCTTCCGCTACGAGAAGGCTCCGACCTGGGCGCACCTGACCGGGGAGTACTCCCACGTGGGCAGCTACGAGGACCTCTCCCGAGGCGGTGAGGACCGGTTCATCGCGGCCTCGAAGGAGTTTGCTCTGCGGGCTCAGGCCATCCCCGACGAGGGTCTCGACGAGCAGCAGCGGATCAGCAAGGCGATGCTCGACTGGGATGCCTCCTCGCGCGCCGCTCTTGCGTCCCTGCGTACCGCGGAGTTCTGTGCCGACCCGATCTTCGGCGTACAGGCTTCCATCGGTACCTACCTGCCCAAGCTCGGCATCCCGACTGCCGAGGTCGCGGCCGAGATGCCCGCCAAGATCATGGCGATCGGCCAGCACTTCGCCGACCTCGCCCAGCGGCACCGCGAGGGCCTCGACAGCGGCCGTACGCCGGCCGTTTTCGCGGTCTCTGCCACCGTCGAGCAGCTGACCGCCTGGCTCGCGTCGCCGGTTGAGGACGACCCGCTGACCGCGATCGCGCCTACCCCGGACGGCGTGGACCGAGCTGCTCTGGCCGAGTCCATCCTCTCGGTCATCACCGAGCACGTGCGTCCGGCGATCAACACCTACCTCGAGGTCTTGCGCGACGAGGTCGCCGCGCAGGCACGGCCCGACGAGCGCTGCGGGCTCGTGCACCTGCCGGGCGGCGAGGAGGTCTACTCCACGCTGGCACGCTTCTACACGACCACCGACCTGACCCCCAAGCAGATCCACGAGATCGGACTTGTCCAGGTGGAGTCGCTGGCACAGGAGTACGCCGAGATCGGCCCGTCGGTGGTGGGGTCCTCCGACGTACCGACGATCCTGGCCGCGCTGCGCGACGACCCGGCGCTGCACCACACCAGCGCTGACGACATCGTGGAGGCGTCCAAGGTCGCGATGGCCAAGGCCAGGGCAGCCATGCACGAGGTCTTCGGACGCCTGCCCAAGTCCGACTGCGACGTGGAGGCGACCACCAGCGGCGCCAAGGCGTACTACTTCCGCCCTGCCCAGGACGGGAGCCGCGGCGGCGTCTTCTTCATGAACGTCGCAGAGCCCCAGGCCTGGGGTCGCTTCGACATCGAGTCGACCGCGTTCCACGAGGGCATCCCCGGGCACCACCTCCAGATCGCGATCGCCGCCGAGCTCGAGGGGGTCCCGGACTTCCGCAAGACCGGCTTCGTCACGGCGTACGGCGAAGGGTGGGGTCTCTACACCGAGCGTCTCGCCGACGAGATGGGCCTGTACGGCGGTCCGTTGGACCGGCTCGGGATGCTGGCCGGGGACTCGATGCGGGCCTGTCGGCTGGTGGTCGACACGGGAATGCACGCGCTGGGCTGGAGCCGGAAGCAGGCGATCGACTACCTGCACGCCAACTCGCCCATGCAGCTGAGCCATGTCACCGCCGAGATCGACCGGTACGCGGTGACGCCGGGGCAGGCGCTCTCCTACATGATCGGCCGGCTGGAGATCCTGCGGATGCGCGCCGAGGCACGCGAACGCCAGGGCAGCGCCTTCGACCTCAAGGCCTTCCACGACGCCGTACTCGACGGTGGGGCGATGCCGCTGTCGCTGCTGGAGAGCCGGCTGCTGGCTCGGCTGCCCGCGTCGCCAGCAGCCTGAGAACGTACGCTCGGAAGGTGACTGGCCAGCCCCTGGTCGTGGGCTTCGACCTCGACATGACCCTCATCGACACCCGTCCCGGGTTCGCCGCCTGTTTGCGCGCCGTGGGGCTGGAGTACGAGGTGGTGTTCGACGTCGAGGCGATCACCGCGCGGCTGGGGCCGCCGCTGGACCTGTTGCTCTCCGAGTACGTCGCGGACGGCGACCAGGTGGCAGTGATGGCCGACCGGTTCCGGGCGCTCTACCCCGACACTGCGGTCACCCCGACCTCGACCTTCGCTGGTGCGCACGAGGCCCTGGCAGCGGTACGTCGGCATCACGGGCAGAACCTGGTGGTGACCGGCAAGTACCAGCCCAACGCCCAGCTCCACCTCGATGCCCTCGAGCTCGATGTGGACCATCTGGTCGGCTGGGCGTGGGGCGCAGGCAAGGCCGAGTTCATCAACGCTCACGGGGCGACGGTCTTCGTCGGCGACCACGTCCACGACGTCGAGGGTGCGCTGGCGGCCGGGGCCACCAGCGTCAGCGTGCTCACCGGCGGGTGCACCGAGGAGGAGCTGCGCGCCGCGGGCACCGATGTGGTGCTGGCCGACCTGACCGAGTTCCCGGCCTGGCTCGACGAGCACCTGCTCACGCAGCGGCTTGCTGCCCTGGAGGCCGGCCTGCAGCGGCTGGGGTCGGTGATGGTGGCCTTCAGCGGCGGTGCCGACAGCGCGTTCCTGCTCGCTGCCGCGGTACGCGCGCTCGGTCCGGCCCAGGTCGTCGCCGCGACGGCCTACAGCGACTCGCTGCCGGTGGCCGAGCGTGACCCGGCACTCCGGTTCGCGGAGTCTCTCGGAGTGCGGGTGGTCACTCCGCAGACCCACGAGCTGGACCGCGAGGGGTACCGCCGCAATGACGGTGACCGGTGCTTCCACTGCAAGGCCGAGCTCCTCGACGTACTGAGCGGGCAGGCTGCCGACTACGACATCGCCTGGGTGGCCACTGGCACCAACGCGGACGATGCGAGGGCCGGGTTCCGGCCGGGGATCCGCGCGGCGGCCGAGCGTGGCGCGGCCACGCCGTTGCTGGACGCCGGGCTGACCAAGGAGCAGGTGCGCGAGGCGTCCCGGAGGTGGGGGCTGCCGACCTGGGACAAGCCGGCGGCCGCCTGTCTGTCGAGCCGGGTGGCGTACGGCATCGAGGTGTCGCCGTACCGGCTGGGGCGGGTCGAGGCCGCGGAGGCTGGAGTGCGCGAGGCGCTGCGCCGAGCAGGGTTGGAAGCCGTCAACCTACGGGTGCGGGATCTCGGTGACCGGGCCAGTGTCGAGGTCGACGCCCACCTCCTTGGCTCGGACCTGAGCGGCGTCCTCGCGGCCACCCTGGCCGCTGGCTTCGCGGTGGCCGAGATCGACCCCAAGGGCTTCCGTTCCGGGTCGATGAACGAGCGGCTGCCCGATCCTGAGGCATTTCGCTAACCCGTTGGTGAAGCGGAGCGGGTGACCCGTACCCTGGGGCGCGGACGTGAGCAAACGAGCAGTGAGGAAACGACGGTGCCAACGGGCAAGGTCAAGTGGTACGACGCCGAGAAGGGCTTCGGCTTCCTGTCGCAGGACGAGGGCGGGGACGTCTACGTGCGCGCTGAGGCACTGCCTGACGGAGTCGCCACGTTGAAAGCCGGCACCCGTGTGGAGTTCGGCATCGCCCAGGGACGCAAGGGCGACCAGGCTCTCCAGGTCCGGCTGCTCGAGCCTGCACAGTCGGTCTCCAAGGGGCTGCGCAAGAAGCCGGCCGACATGGTCAACATCATCGAGGACCTGCTCCGCCTGCTCGAAGGCATCGAGGGCGGCTACCGTGCTGGACGGCACCCTGACCCCAAGATGGCCAAGCCGACGGCGAAGCTGCTGCGGGCGCTGGCCGACGAGCTAGAGCTCTGACCGCTCGCTGACGGACCGAGACCGGGGGACCGGGATCGCGACCGTCCGGCCGAGGACGCCGGCGACCACCCACCCGCACATCCCGACCAGGATCGCGGCGATCACGCCCAGACCCAGATGGGCCTGCAGCGGAAGGGCGATCCCGATGAACGCGCCCAGGACCCAGGAGAGCTGAAGCAGGGTCTCCGAGCGTGCGAAGGCGCTGGAGCGGTTGGCCTCGGGGATCTCCGTCTGGATCATCGAGTCCAAGGAGAGCTTGGCTAGGGACTGCGCGAGACCGGCGGTCAGGCCCAGCAGTACCGCTGTCAGCAGGGTGTAGTGCACGGCGGTGATCGCGGCGACCACTGTCGCGGAGAAGATCGCCACCAGGACGGTGAGCGACGGGTCCACCCGGCGCAGCACGTTCCCCAAGCCGATCCCGATGGTGTTCCCCAGGCCCGCCGCGCCGATGACCAGGCCGAGCAGGAGCTCGGGCTTGTAGTCCCAGCTCGCGAAGGGATGGGTCCGGAGCAGGAACGCCATGAACAGGGTGAGGAAGCCGCTGAGGATCCGGATCCCGGAGTTGGCGCGGAGCCCGATCACGACCGATCGTGGGACCGGCGTACGGCGGCCGCCGCGCAGCAGGACGCGCTCCTCGCCGACGCTGTTGTCGACCCGCGAGGGCAGCAGGATCGCCAGAATGGTGCCGGCGGCGAAGACCACGAACGCGAAGCGCAGCGACCAGGCCGGGCCGACCATGGAGGCCCCGACTGCCAGGGGGGCCGAGATGGCCGCGCCGGTGAGGCCGGCAAGCGAGATCCGGGAGTTGGCTTTGACCAGGCCGAGGTCGGGCGGAGTGAGCCGCGGCACCGCCGCCGCCTTCGTCACGCCGTACGCCTTGGACGCCACCAGGACACCGAGGGCGGCCGGGAACATCGTCAACGAGTCGCTGGCGATGGCGCTGGCCAGAACCCAGCACAGGAACCCGCGGATGGCCATCGTGGCCCCGATGGCCCAGCGTCGCCCGTGGTTGAACCGGTCCAGGAAGGGGCCGATCAGCGGTGCCACGACCGCGAACGGCAGCATGGTCAGGCCGAGGAAGAGGGCGACCTGGCCGCGCGCCTGGTCGTCGCCCCCCGGCACCTGGAAGAACAAGGTGCCGGCCAGCGAGATGGCCACCGCTGCGTCGCCGGCGGCGTTGAAGGCCTGCAGCTCGATCATCCGGTACAGACCGCTGTCGCCCGCCCCTTCGGCGTGGCTCGCGCGACGTGCGAGGCGGAAGGCTCGGTTGGCCGCCCGCCCGGTCGCGGTGCCGACGGCCCTGGTGGCCCTGGCCGAAGCGACCGTGGCTCGGGCCGTCCCCCTGGCCGTGGACGAGGCGACGGTCTTGGCCCGCCGACCGGCGGCGGGCCCGGGGCGGGCAGGCTCGCCCACGCGCCGCGTCTCCTGCTGCGGGTCGCCGGCCGGGTCCATGTCCCTATCTTGCCTGCGCATCCTGACGGGTTTGCCCCCGCCGCGACATTTCGTCGGCCGGTGAGGGAGAATCGCCAGCGTGATGACCGCTGCGAAGCCGAAGAAGGCACCCAAGCCCGACGAGCTCGGGCTCGACGCCGTTGATGCCGCCCGCTCGGCCCTGCTGGAGCAGATCCTGGCAGAGGACGTCGGCGACTGGCTCGGTGCGCTCTCCGAAGCCACCAAGGTCACCACTCACTTCTTCGCTTGCCTCCGCCCGGGCTACCGGGGCTGGCGGTGGTCGGTCACCGTTGCTCGCGCTCCCCGGCAGAAGTCCGTCACCGTCGACGAGGTCGTGCTGCTGCCGGGTGACGACGCGGTCGTCGCGCCGGAGTGGGTGCCGTGGCGCGAGCGGATCCGTCCCGGCGACCTGAGCCCCGGAGACGTCCTACCGACCGAGGAGGACGACGCCCGCCTGGTCCCAGCCTTCACCGGAGCGGACGACTACATCGACCCGGACGCCGTTATGGAGGTGGCCGACGAGCTCGGGCTCGGTCGCGAGCGGGTCATGTCGGTGGACGGTCGCGAGCAGGCAGCCGAGCGGTGGCACGAGGGCAGCCACGGCCCGGAGGCGGCGATCGCCCAGTCAGCCCCGGGGAAGTGCGCCTCGTGCGGCTTCCTGGTGCTGTTGAGCGGGCCGCTCTCGCAGGCTTTCGGGGTCTGCGCCAACGCCTTTGCCAACGACGACGGCCGGGTGGTCTCCTACGACCACGGTTGCGGCGCCCACTCCGAGGCTCAGCTGCACAAGCGCAACCTGCCTCAGCCGCTGCCCGAGCCAGTGCTCGACACCCTCACCTGGGACGACCTCGACCAGTTCTGATCGACCGCGTCAACTCTCGGACGCGGCCTGACGCTCCCGGCGCCGGTGCAGGCAGTACTGCACGCCGAACATGCCTAGTCCGAAGCCTGCGATGCAGGTCCACAGCCACCAGGTCCGGTCGGTCTCCTTGAGGCTGCCGTAGAAGGGCAGCAGCAGCACGAAGGCGAGCAGCCACAGGGCCGCCCCGACCGCGATCGTGCGGACCCCGTCGACGTCGAGCGGGTCTACGTCGGCCACGATGAAGGTCCGGTTGCCGATCTCGTGGGTCTTCACCTCGGGCGTCGACTCCTCGGGGACCTGCTCGTGCTCCACCAGGCGAAGATACCCGCCTCCATCGCGCCTTCCACACTGTGGCTCCCGGTTCTGGCACTCTGTGACCGTCGGCCAACCCAGGGAGGGTCCTGATGGACACGTTCTTCAAGATCACCGAACGCGGATCGACGGTCGCTCGGGAGGTTCGAGGCGGCGTCGTCACCTTCTTCACGATGGCCTACATCATCGTGCTGAACCCGCTGATCATCGGGACCCAGACCGACGGCGCTGGGGAGTTTCTCGGTGGGGGTGACACCCCCAACATCCCTCTGATCGCGCTGGCGACGGCGGTCATCGCGGCGGTGATGACGATGTTGATGGGCGTGGTCGCGCGCTACCCGCTCGCCTTGGCCACGGGCCTTGGGCTCAATGCGTTCGTCACCTACTCCATCGCCAAGCAGTTCACCTGGACCGAGGCGATGACCTTCGTCTTCCTCGAGGGTGTGATCATCTTCGTCCTGGTGCTCACCGGGTTCAGAGTCGCGGTGTTCAAGGCCATCCCGCTCGGCCTCAAGACGGCCATCAGCGTCGGGATCGGGCTCTTCATCACGATCATCGGCCTGGTGGACGCGGGCTTCGTTCGCCGGACCGACGCGCCGCCAGTCCCCCTCCAGCTCGGCGTGAGTCCGGGACAGCATCTCGACGGCTGGCCGATCCTGGTCTTCTGCTTCGGGCTGTTCCTGGTGATCGGGCTGTACGTCCGCAAGGTCAAGGGGGCGATTCTCATCTCCATCGTGACCACCACGATCGTGGCGATCATCGTGGAGAAGCTCGCCAGCATCGGACCTAGCTACCTCGGCCCGGACACGCCCGGTAACCCGACCGGCTGGAGCCTGAGCTCCCCGGACTGGCCGAGCGACATCGCCAACTTCCCGGGCATCCAGGATGTCAAGGACCTGTGGAGCCTCGGCATCTTCGACAACCTCGGCGGACTCGGCGACACCCTCTCCTCCTACGACGCCGCGGCCCTCATCACGATCGCGCTGCTCATCTTCACCCTGCTCCTGGCGGACTTCTTCGACACCATGGGCACCATGACCGCGATCGGTGCCGAGGCGGGCCTGCTGGACGAGGAGGGCGTGCCGCCGAAGGCGCAGGAGATCCTGATCGTCGACTCGCTCGCCGCCGCCGCTGGTGGTGCCGCTGGTGTCTCGTCGAACACCTCCTACATCGAGTCGGCCGCCGGCGTCGGAGAAGGTGCGCGGACCGGGCTGGCCAGCGTCGTCACCGGCGTGCTCTTCCTGCTCGCAGCGGTCTTCACACCGCTGGTCGCGGTGATCCCCTACGAGGCGGCGACCCCGGCGCTGGTGTTGGTCGGCTTCCTGATGATGACCCAGGTCAAGAACATCGACTGGGACGACATGGAGATCGCCCTGCCCGCCTTCTTGACGATCGTGCTGATGCCGTTCACCTACAACATCACGGTCGGCATCGGGGCAGGCTTCATCGCCTACATCGTGCTGAAGGTGGTCCTGGGCAAGGCGTCGCAGGTGCATGGGCTGATGTGGCTGATCGGCGCTCTCTTCGTTGTCTACTTCGCCATCGAGCCCGTGCAGCGCCTCCTCACCTGACCGCGCCGTTGACCTCCAGCTCGACTGGCGAAGCAACGTGGCCCTGGAATACTTAGCAAGAGTAATGAGTTATGCTAAGTACCATGCCTACAGTCGAGCAGATCTCCCGCACCGATACCGGGCTGGCCTCCACCCTGCGCATGTCGACAGCGAAGCTGAGCAGGCGGCTCAGGGCCGAGCGCGACCCTGACAACCAGCTCAGCGTCGGCCAGCTCGGCGTTCTGGCCGCACTCTTCCGCGAGGGCGACCGGACCATCGGCTGGCTGGCCGCGCACGAGCGGGTGCAGCCGCCGTCCATGACCCGGATCGTGACCGACCTCGAGTCCGAGGGGTACGTCGTACGGCGTCCTCACGAGACCGACGGCCGCCAGGTCGTGGTGGCTCTGGCCGTCAAGGGGGAGGCGACGTTGCTGGCCGACCGCAAGCGCCGCGACGTCTGGCTCGCCCAGCGGCTGCGCGAGCTAACCCCCGAAGAGCGTTCCGTGCTGCGAGAGGCAGCCCCGATCCTGGAGAAGCTAGGTAGTTCTTGAGCCCCACTTTCCGCGCCCTGTCCAACCGCAACTACCGGCTGTACGCAGCCGGTGGGCTCGTGTCGAACACTGGCACCTGGATGCAGCGGGTCGCCCAGGACTGGCTCGTCCTCCAGCTCACCGACAACAGCGGCATCGCGATCGGTATCACCACGGGTCTCCAGTTCCTCCCGATCCTGCTGTTCTCACCGGTTGCCGGCCTGGTCGCGGACCGGTTCCCCAAGCGCAGGCTGCTCCAGGTCACCCAGACCTTCATGGCCGTTCCGGCGCTGGTCCTCGGCGTGCTCGCCGTCACCGGGGTGGCCGAGCCCTGGCACGTCTACGTGCTGGCTTTCTGGTTCGGCTTAGGTACAGCGTTCGACGCCCCCGCCCGGCAGTCCTTCGTCTCGGAGATGGTGGGTCCCGACGACCTGCCGAACGCGGTCGGCCTGAACTCCGCCTCTTTCAACGCTGCGCGGATCGTCGGTCCTGCGCTGGCCGGCCTGCTGATCGCCGCAGGCGGCTCCGGCCCGCAGGCCACCGGCTGGGTGATCATCTTCAACGCAGTCAGCTATGCCGCTGTCGTCTACGCGCTGCACCGGATGAACTCCTACGAGCTCAACACGCCGAAGCCGACGGCGCGACACCGGGGGATGATCATCGAGGGGGTCCGCTACGTACGCGGCCGCCCAGACCTGATGCTGGTCATGGTCGTGGTCTTCTTCGCCGGCACCTTCGGCCTCAACTTCCAGCTCACCTCGGCGCTGATGGCCACCCACGTCTTCGACAAGGGCGCGGGCGAGTACGGCGTCCTCGGCTCCACGATGGCCGTCGGGTCGCTGGTCGGCGCGCTGCTGGCCGCAAGACGCCTCCATGCCGACAGCCGCTTGGTCGTGTTGGCCGCCGTGGCGTTCGGTGTGGCCGAGATCGTCGCCGGTCTGCTCCCGTCCTACCTGGTCTTCGCGCTGTGGACGCCCGTGCTCGGGCTGACCGCCCTGACCATGATCACCGCGGCCAACACCACTATCCAACTGGCCGTCGCGCCCGAGTTCCGCGGCCGGGTAATGGCGCTCTACCTGATGGTCTTCATGGGCGGGACCCCGCTCGGCTCGCCCGTGGTCGGGTGGGTCGGCGAGACCTACGGCGCACGCTGGACCCTGGTGGGTGGTGGCGCGGTCACGCTGTTGGGCACGCTCGTGGCCGCCGCGCTCTTCGCGCGGCGGGCCACGCTCCGGGCCAGGAGCGAGGAGCTCGTCTCGGCCTAGACCCCTGCTCCGGCTACCGGCGCGAGGCGAACCAGGGCTGGTGCAGGTCGAGGTAGGTCACGTCGCGCATCAGCTCGTCCCACTGGCGGGCCATCTCGTCAGGCATCGGCTGCGCCTCGGCCTTGCGGGCCTCCTCCTCGCTGCTGAAGGCGATGGTCTCGGTGAAGGTCCCGTCATCCTCGATCGCCAGCGTTGCGCCCAGGATGTCCGGACGCCGCTCGTGAAGCGTGTCGGTGTCGGCCATCATCGCCTTGAGCCGCTCGGGGTCCTCGACCTTGCCGCGGAGGATCTGGACGAAGCCGGCCTCGTCGGACCCGCCGTTGAGCATCATCGAGACGTCGTCGCAGTCGTGGAACTCCACCGGCCCGTCGAACAGCTTCTCCATCTCGGCCCACCACTGGCCCTGCTCCGGCCGCTGGGAGTTGGCCATCGCCGCCTCTCGCGACTCGAACCGGATGACGCCGACGAACATGTTGTCGTCGGTGATGCCGTACGTGCCGCCCAGCCAGCCGACGGCGCCAGGACCGAGCTCGTCGACCCACCGGTCCGACATCGCGTGCAGCTCGTCGCTGCGGGTGCACTTGCCTTGGATGATCTGAATGAACACTGGGGACCTCCCGCTGTCAGCAGGCCGCTTCCCGGTGAAGTGGTCTGTGTTCGCAGCCAACGCTAGACCCGCCTGGCGTAGGGGTCCACCCTGGCAAATTAGACTTCCCGGCATGAACCCCCGCTACCGGCGCCTGGTGATCCCTGCGGCTCTGGTGCTGCTGATCGTCATCGTCGCGATCCGGTCGCTGGTCCGTGGCTGAGCCGCTCCCCAGAGCCCTCGCCCGGGTCCGGGGTCTCCTGCTGGACGACGCGGGGCTGATCCGCGCGCTCGGCTCGGGACGTCAGAAGGGCCGGACACCTGCCTGGCGCCGGGTGGAGCTTCGCTATGTCGAGCTCAAGGCGGGCCCGCACCTCCAGGTGACGGCGTTCGACCAGACCCAGGCCCACACGGCCAACCACCCGGTGGGCGCCGCCGCGCGCGACGCGGTCGAGGCGCTGCTGGACGAGCCGTTCGGCAACTGGCATGTCGAGACTGCGACCCAGACCGTCCAGCTTCGAGTGACCAAGAAGCTCGAGGCGATGGTGCATGTCTCCGCGACGACTTCCCCCGTGGCCGCCGAGAAGGCGCACGACCGCAAGAAGCCACGGCTGCTGCCCGAGGACGACCCGGTGCTGTTCGCGCTCGGGATCGCCGACGCGTCGGGCCGGGTCAAGCCGAGCCGACGAGCCAAGTACCGGCAGGTCGAGGAGTTCGTGCGTGCGCTCGCGGTCGCGCTGGACGAGGTCTCGCTTCCCGAGGATCGGCCTGTCCGGGTGGCCGACCTCGGCTGCGGTAATGCCTACCTGACCTTCGCGGCCCACCGGTACCTGACCGCAGTACGCGGGCTGAACGTCCGGGTGACCGGGGTCGACATGAAGGCGCAGTCGATGGCGCACAACACCGCGGTAGCCGAGGAGCTCGGCATCGGCAACTCGATGGAGTTCGTCCAGGCTCCAATCTCGGCCGAGGCGCTCAGGGAGCCCCCCGACATCGTGCTAGCGCTGCACGCGTGTGACACCGCGACCGACGACGCGCTGGCAGCGGCTGTCACCTGGCAGGCGCCGCTGGTCCTGGCGGCACCCTGCTGCCACCACGACGTGGCCTTGCAGCTAAGGCGTACGACGACTCCGGCGCCGTACGCGATGCTGACCCGGCACGGCATCCTGCGTGAGCGGTTCGCCGACACCCTCACCGATGCCCTGCGAGCCGCAGTGCTCCGCCAGGTCGGCTACCGCGTCGAGGTGATGGAGTTCGTGGAGAGCAAGCACACCCCCCGCAACACCCTGGTAAGGGCGACCCGCACCGGGACGCCGGCTCGGGAGGGGGCACGCGAGGAGCTGGACCAGCTCCTGGGCACTTGGGGCGTGCGGCCCAAGCTGGCCGAGCTCCTGCACGACCAGCTCGGACGTTGACGTGCGCACCTTGACCTGGAGGCCGGTTCTGGCGGCGGGAGTCGTCGCGCTCCTCGTCGGCGCTCAGGCGCCGTCGTACGCCGCGAGGTCCCGGGTCCTCTTCCACTTCCAGGATCCCTCCATCACCGAGTCGAGTGCGTTGGTGGACGGCGGAGACGACGTCGTCTTCACCGTCAACGACTCCGGTGACGGCGCGCGGGTCTTCGTGGTGGAGAAGTCCACCGGCAGGACCGTCGGCGTCACGACCTACAGCGCGCATGACCCGGTCGACGTGGAGGCGCTCGCGGCGGGACCAGGTGGGGTGCTGTGGGTGGCCGATATCGGCGACAACTCCGCCCAGCGCAGCCGCGTCACCCTGTACCGGATTCCGACGCCGGCGCGCGGTGACCACACCGTGGTCCCCACCACGTTCGACCTCGTCTACAGCGATGGCCCGCGAGACGCGGAGACCCTGCTGGTGCACCCCCGGACCGGCCGGCTCTACGTCGTGTCGAAGGGGCTTCTCGGTGGCACGGTCTACGCCGCCCCGGGCGATCTCCGTGCGGACCGGACCAACGTGCTGCAGCCGGTGGCCGGTGCGCCGGGACTGGTGACTGACGGCGTCTATCTGCCCGACGGACGACATGTGCTCCTGCGCGACTACTCCGACGCGATCCTGCTCCGGGGAGAGCGCTTTGCCGGCGTGACCCGTTTCGGGTTGCCTGCCCAGAGGCAGGGCGAGGGGATCGGTACGGACGGGGCCACCGTGCTGACCAGCTCGGAGGGGCAGGGCGCTGAGGTGTGGCGTACCGCTATCCCGGCGCGGGTCCTACGCCTGATCGGGCCGGGTCCGGTCGTTGCCTCGCCGTCACCCAGCCCGGTGTCACCCAGCCCGGTGCCACCCAGCCCGGTGCCGCGCGTCGACGTGGACGCTCCCGAGAACGCACCGTCGAGGCTGGTGCCGGTTGCTCTCGCCGCGGCCTGGGTGGTGCTGCTGACTGTGTTGGTCGCTCGCTTCGTCAGACGGCGTCGCTAGCCCGCTCCCGTCGGGAGCGCACTCGTTCCAGGCGTGCGCGTGTTGCTGGGACGAGCGCGGCATCCGTGGTCGACTGCCACGTCGAGGCCTCGCCCGCGGTCCGCAGGCAGAACCGCTCCAGCGTCTCAAGGAGCTCGGTCGTGACGTCGAGCGCGAGTCCCACAGCGTGCAGCCGCTCGGGGTACAGCGCCCTGCCACGGAACTCCCGGCGGTCCCCGGGTCCGCCGGCCCCGCGCTCGAGCAGCCACAGCGGGCCTTCCTCGTCGGCGTACTCGTCGGCGTAGCCGACCAGCTCGGTCAGCATCTCCCGCGCCCTCGCCGCGGTGGCGACCAGCGACTCTGCCAGCTGCTGGGGGGAGCCCTGGTCGGCGTAGAACGCCCGGAGCACGCCCTCGATCTGGAAGTGCGGCTCCTCCGGCTCGGTAGCGAGCCAGTCCTTGAGCGCCGCCCTTCCTTCATCGGTAATGGAGTAGCGGTTGCGGGTCCGCTTCCCGGCGGGCTCCCGCTCGACCCGTGCCCAGCCCAGCTCGACCAGTCGCCGTTGCTCCCGGTAGAGGTGGCCCTCAGACGTCGGCCACACGAAGCGGAGGCTCCGGCGTACCTGTCGGGTCAGCTCGTAGCCCGTCCAAGGACGGACAGCAAGCATCCCGAGCAGACCGTAGGTGGCGGGACTTGCGGCAGTCATGTCGCCAGACTACTCGCATTGCGAGTAGTTGTGCGGTATCCTCGCCGTATGGGTGTTGGAAAGCTGCGCAGCCAGGTCATCGACGTGGACGACCTGGCCATCGGCGAGAGTTTCTGGTCGGAGGTGACCGGGTTCGACATCCTCCCGTCGTACTTCCCGGGGCGCTACGGCTACCTGGGACGACTGGAGCCACTGCGGCACGAGTTGATCCTCCATCTCGTCAAGACGGAGAAGTCGCCTGACATCGTGAACCGATCGCACGTCGACATCTGGGTGACCTACGTCGACGAGGCGATCGAGGCGATCGAGGCGCTCGGCGGGACGCTCAAGAGGGCGCCCACGATCTACCCCTGGCCCGGCTCCTACCCGGGCGAGCCGCCCCAGCTCGACTGGGCGGTCATGCGTGACCCGTTCGGGAACGAGTTCTGCGTCATCACCGTCCTCACGCCAGAGGAGTCCCGCGCCGTCGAAGAGGCGGCCAAGAACGGTCCGGGGGACGACTCGCTCTGGCGGGCCGTTGCCGGACGAACTAGGAAATGAGGAAAGACCATGGGTACACCGATCGCAGACCTACCGCTCGAGCTCGCCGCGGGCGACCTGGAGACGCGCTACGTCGAGTTGGGAGAGATGGCCCTGCGCCATGCCCGGGTGCCGGCCGGCACCGACATGGGTCCGGTTCTCCAGGGGTTGCCCGGTGACCGCTGCCCGAGTCCGCACTGGGGGATCGTGCTCGAGGGCTCGATAGACCTGTACCACGCGGACGGCTCGGTCGAGACCGCCAACGCCGGGGAGGTCTACTACTGGCCCGCAGGGCACTCGGCTCGCAGCGAGGCCGGCGCGGTCTTCCTTGAGATCGGGCCGGTCGCGCCGATGCGGCAGTTCAGCGAGCACGCCAAGGGCGTCTTCGCCTGAGCGCGTCCGTGACGTGCGCCTCGGGTCAGAGCCTCTCGACCACGTAGTCGACGCAGGCCGTGAGCGCCTCGACGTCGGCAGGGTCGATGGCCGGGAACATCGCGACGCGAAGCTGGTTGCGGCCGAGCTTGCGGTAAGGCTCGGTGTCGACGATGCCGTTGCCGCGCAGCGTCTTGGCGATAGCAGAGGCGTCGATGGCGTCATCGAAGTCGATCGTCCCGATGACCAGCGAACGTTCGTCTGGGTTCGCCACGTAGGGCGAGGTGTACGCCGTCTTCTCGGCCCACTCGTAGAGCCGGTTCGAGCTGTCCGTGGTACGACCCACGGCGAAGTCCAGGCCACCCTGACTGTTGAGCCAGTCGAGCTGCTCGGCGAAGAGGAACAGCGTGGACAGCGCCGGGGTGTTGTAGGTCTGGTTCAGCGCCGAGTTGTCGATGGCTGTCTTCAGGTCGAAGAACGCCGGCACGAACCGGTCGCTGGAGGCGATCTCGTCCGCCCGCGCGAGGGCCGCCGGGGACATCACCGAGATCCACAGCCCACCGTCGGCCGCGAAGTTCTTCTGGGGCGCGAAGTAGTAGGCGTCGACCTCGCGGATGTCGACCGGGAGGCCGCCGGCGCCGGAGGTGGCGTCCACGAGCACGAGCGCACCCTCGTCGGCGCCCTCGACTCGTCCAACCGGAGCCATCACGCCGGTCGAGGTCTCGTTGTGGGCCCACGCGTACACGTCCACACCGACCTCGGCCACGGGAGCGGGGCGGGTTCCGGTCTCGCTCTTGATGATGCTCGGCTCGGCGAGCCATGGAGCAGCCTTGGCCGCGGTGGCGAACTTGCTGGAGAACTCGCCGAACGAGAGGTGCTGGCTCTTCTGGAGGATCAGGCCGAACGTCGCCACGTCCCAGAACGCGGTCGCCCCGCCGTTGCCCAGGACCACCGAGTAGTCCTCCGGGAGCGAGAACAGGCTGCTGACGCCCTCCCGGACTCTGCCGACCAGGTTCTTGACCGGAGCCTGGCGGTGCGACGTGCCCAGCAGCGAGGCGCCGGTGGCGGCGAGAGCCTCGAGAGCCTCGACGCGCACCTTGGAGGGTCCGGCGCCGAAGCGGCCGTCGGCAGGCTTGAGCGAGTCGGGGATGGTGATCGCGTCGGTCACGACGAGTACCTCGTGAATGTGTCAGTGGGGTGACCTGACAGCGTTGTCAGCGTGAGTGACCTATTCTGACACCCGCTCGGGCAGGACAGGAAACGGGGCGGAGGACCAGGTGAACGCGCCGCACGAGAACGCCGCACTCGGCCTGCGCCGCGTCACCTTCACGGATCCGGCGGCCCAGGCGCTGGTCGCGCAGGTCCAGGCGGGCTACGTGCAGATCTACGGGTCACCTGATGAGTCCCCGTTGGAGCCGACCCAATTCGACCCACCGACCGGCGCCTTCTTCGTCGGCTACGAGTCCGAGCGGCCGGTCGCGATCGGGGGCTGGCGGCTCCGAACCGACGTCACGGCGTTCGACCGTACGAATGCGGCAGAGGTCAAGCGGATGTACGTCGTCCCCGATGCCCGGGGTCGGGGGCTCGCGCGCCTGGTGCTGTCCCACCTCGAGGCGACGGCCCGAGCTGCCGGAGCCGACCTGATGGTGCTCGAGACCGGGCCTCGCCAGCTCGAGGCGATTGGGCTGTACGAGTCCTGCGGCTACCGGCGGATCACCGCCTTCGGCCACTACCGAGACGCGCCGGGGGTGCGCTGCTACGGGAAGCCGGTCTAGCCTGAGGCCATGTTCTCGGGGAGCATCGTCGTGGCTGGCGCCGGGGTCTCAGGGCTGGCGACCTCGCTGCTGTTGGCGCGAGACGGCCACGCCGTCGAGCTGCTCGAGCGAGACTCGCCTGCCGGGGCCGAGGCCACTCCCGAGGAACGTCGCGGCGTTCCTCACTACGTCCAGCCCCACGCACTGTCGCCGCGTGCCCGCCTCGAGCTGCGTGAGTCCCTGCCCGACGTCTACGACGACCTGATCGCCCACGGCGCTTGGGAGGTCGACCTGCGTCCGAAGCTGCCCGGACCCTTGCAGGACGAGGACGAGCTGCTGCAGTACGTCGCCGCGCGGAGGCCGCTGCTCGAGTCGGCACTGCGCCGCGCCGTGTTGGCCGAGCCCCGCATCACCTGGCATCGGAGCCGACGCGTCACCGAGCTTCCCGAGGCAGACCTGGTCGTCGATGCGCTCGGCCGCCACACCTGCCTGCGAGTCGAGGAGCCGGAGACGAGCGACTGCGGCGTCGTCTACTACAGCCGGTACTACCAGCAGCGGCCGGGCTTCAGCTTGCCCGACGGCCCGTGGCTGCTGGGGCCTCGCGGCAGCCTGGGGTATTTCGCCTTCTCGACGTTCCCGGGAGACAACGACACCTTCGCCACTCTGCTGGCCGTCCCTCCCGGCGAGCCGGACTGGAAGGCCCTGCGCTACCCGCAGGTGTACGACGCAGCGGTGGCCTCGATCCCCAGCCTCGCCGCCTGGGCTGACCCAGCCGGCTGCGACCCCCTGACTGGTGTGCTGGCGATGGCCGGGCTGCGCAACGTCGCGCCTCCGGACCAGTTACACCCTGGCTATGCGGCGGTGGGTGATGCGCTCGGCCACACCGACCCGGTGCTGGCCCACGGGCTTGCCTTCGCCCTGGTCCATGCGCGCGCGGTCCGCGATGCAGCGCGGTGGTTCGACGACGTCGGCGACCTTGCCGCAGCGTACCTGGCCGCCGTACGGCCTGAGCTGCGGGAGCGGTTCGACGCCTGCACCGCGTTGGACGAGCAACGGCTCAGGGCGTGGCGCGGCGGTGACGTGGACCTGAAGCGTGACTATGCCCTCTTCTCACTGGTCGCCGGGGGTGCCGTGGCGGCGGCCGACCCGGGGGTCTTCCGCAGCTTCGTACGCCGCATCGGGCTGCTGGACCGGACCAGCGTCCTCGACGAGGACCTGGAGCTGAGGGAGTCGATGGAACGTCAGTTCGCGGCTCTGCCTCGCCGGGCTCTCGGGCCGAGTCGTGACGAGATGGTCGCAATCGCCCGCGCCCACGCCTGAGCAGGGGCTTCTCGTGCTCGGAGTGGGCAGGGCGGCGCCCCAATATGGGCACGCCTCACGGATGTCGTCGGGGTAGGCCGATTCCTAGGTTGAGGTCCGGAAACCATCGGACTCTCCTCAGGAGGAAGCAATGAACCAACCCACTCGCCGCGCCGCTGCGGTGGCCCTTGGGGCCCTGGTCCTGGTCGGGCTGACCGGCGCGGTGGTCGGGACCGCCGCGGCGCGGCCCGACGACGCCCACCGGGCGGCCGAGCACTCCGGGCGGTCGGCAACCAGTCACCACGGGAGCGGGACCGTTACCCTGTCCGACTCCGAGCGCGCCGACCTGCGCCAGGCGAAGCGGGCCACGGCCAAGTACCAGCGGGTCTCGGCAGCCGAGCACGACGGCTGGGCACTGCCGGACAGCGGCCCGCTGCAGCAGTGCATCAGCAGCTACGACAACACCGGCGCGATGGGCTACCACTACATCAACGGCACCAACGTCTCTGACAACGAGGTCACCGCGACCAAGCCCGAGGCTCTGGTGTACTACCGCAACGGCGACCACCAGCTGAGGCTGGGAGCCCTGGAGTACGTCGTGTTCGCCGACGGTTGGGACGCCACCCACTCCGAGCCGCCGAGCCTCTTCGGACAGGACTTCATGCGCGTGGACGCCCCGAACCGCTACGAGCTGCCGGCCTTCTACGCCCTGCACGTGTGGCTGTGGAAGTCCAATCCGGCAGGACTCTTCGCCGGCTTCAACCCCAACCTCAGCTGCGAGTGCGGGCACCGCCACTAGTCAGGGCGAGCACGTTCAGGACTAGGCCCAGGACGGGTCCCAGCCGTCGATCTCATCGGGCTTGCGTCCAGCAGGCCCGGTGTAGATCGCGGAGGGCCGGATCAGCCTGCCGGTGCGCTTCTGCTCCAGGATGTGCGCCGCCCAGCCGCCCGTCCGGGCACAGGTGAACATGGAGGTGAACATGTGCGGGGGGACCTCGGCGAAGTCGAGCACGATCGCTGCCCAGAACTCCACGTTCGTCTCGAGGACACGGTCCGGGCGCCGGTTCCGCAGCTCCTCCAGGGCGGCCTTCTCCAAGGCCTCGGCGACTTCGTAGCGGGGGGCCGCCAGCTCCTTGGCCGTACGGCGGAGTACGCGGGCGCGGGGATCCTCGGCGCGATAGACGCGGTGGCCGAAGCCCATCAGACGCTCGCCACTGTCCAGCAGGCCCTTGACGTAGGTCACTGCATCGCCTGTCCGCTCGACCTCGTCGATCATGTGCAGCACCCGGCTCGGGGCGCCGCCATGCAGCGGGCCGCTCATCGCGCCGATCGCCCCGGAGAGGGCCGCTCCGACGTCGGCTCCGGTCGAAGTGATCACTCGCGCGGTGAAGGTCGAGGCGTTCATGCCGTGCTCCGCGGCCGAGGACCAGTAGGCGTCCACGGCCTTCACGTGCTTGGGGTCGATCTCGCCCTTCCACCGGGTCATGAAGCGCTCGGTGATCGACTGCGCCTTGTCGACCTCGCTCTGCGGCACCATCGGCTGGCCGAGCCCACGCGCGGCCTGAGCGACGTAGGACAGCACCATCACGGCTGCGCGGCCGAGGTCCTCACGGCACTGGCGCTCATCGATGTCGTAGGTGGCGCGCATGCCCCAGGCCGGGGCGAGCATGGCAACCGCGCTCTGTACGTCGACCCGGATGTCGCCGGAGTGCACCGGAAGCGGGAACGGTTCGGCGGGCGGAAGCCCAGGGGTGTAGGAGCCGTCCACGAGCAGGCCCCACACGTTCTCGAACGGAACCCGTCCGACCAGCTCCTCGATGTCGATGCCTCGATAGCGGAGCGAAGAGCCCTCCTTGTCGGGCTCGGCGATCTCGGTCTCGAACGCCACGACGCCCTCGAGACCGTGGCGCACCTCGGTCATTGCGACTCCTTCGTCTCCAACGGTTCGCTTGCATTCTGCACCCCAAGGGACTGGAACGGGGGTCGAGGGCACTGCGGGACCCCACGAAGAGCTCAGGCAGGGGCCGGCCCACTAGGTTGGGCACATGAACGACCTGGCCGGCCTACGTCGTGAGTACGCCGAGGGCGGGCTCGACGAGGCCGACGCGGCAGCCGACCCGATGGCGATGTTCCGCCGGTGGCTGGAGGAGGTGATCGCCTCACCGATGCATGAGCCCAACGCCATGGTTGTCTCCACCATCGCGGGGGAGCAGCCGTCGAGCAGGCTGGTCCTGCTCAAGGGCCTGGACGAGGGGTTCGTCTTCTACACCAACTACGAGTCGCGAAAGGCCGACGAGCTCGCAGCCAACCCCCAGTGCGCCCTGCTGTTTCCCTGGCATCCGGTCGGGCGACAGGTCCGGGTGGAAGGGACTGCCTCCAGGCTCAGCTCCGAGGAGAGCGCGGCGTACTTCGCAACGAGACCGCGGGACTCGCAGCTGGGCGCCTGGGCCTCACCGCAGTCCGCCGTGGTCAGCGACCGCGACGAGCTGGACGACCGGCTGGCCGCGGTTGCGGCCGAGTTCCCCGACCAGGTGCCGCTCCCCGGGTTCTGGGGCGGCTACCGCGTCGTCCCCGAGCTGGTCGAGTTCTGGCAGGGCCGGTTCGGCCGGCTGCACGACCGGCTCAGGTACCGGCGCGACGCCGGGGCCTGGAGGCTGGAGCGCCTCGCCCCCTGACGTCCAGGGCCCTCCCAACGCAGACGACCCGCAGGCGTGGTGATCTCCGGTAGGACTTGTCCGGAGCGCCTGCGGGCCGGGTGACTGCTTGTGGATTGCCAGCTCGCCCGATGCAGCTGGGCTGGCACGGTGCGCTGCTAGCGAGCAGCCACCTCACGTGTCCTCAAAGACTTCATCTTCTGGACCACCTCCTTTCCCGTGTCCAGCCACGGTACGTCCAAGGCTCCGGCCCGGACAAGAGATTTAGGGTGGTCCGGTGACCAGGCGCCGGCACCTCCGTGGCCTGCTCACCGACATCCGGCCCCTCCAGGTGAGCCCGGCGTACCGAAGGCTCTGGTTCGGCAACTCGGTCGCCCAGCTTGGCCAGCAGATGACCGCAGTCGCGGTCGCCATCCAGGTCTACGCGATCACCGAGTCCTCGTTCTACGTCGGGCTGGTCGGCGTCTTCGCGCTGGTTCCCCTGGTGGTCCTCGGCTTGTACGGCGGCGCCATCGCGGACGCGATGGACCGGCGCACCCTTGCCCTGGTCGCCAGTGCCGGACTGTGGGCGGTCTCGGTGGCCCTGGCCGTGCAGGCCTTCCTGGGGCTGGACAGTCTCGCGGTGCTCTACGGCTGCATCGCGGTGCAGTCGGGCTTCTACGCCGTGAACAACCCGGCCCGGGCCGCCATGATCCCCCGGCTGCTCGAGCCAGCCCTGATCCCTGCCGCGCAGGCGCTGAACATGGCCACGTTCAACCTCGGGTTCACTCTCGGGCCCATGCTCGGCGCCCTCGTCATCAAGTGGCACGGCTTCGAAGCGGCGTACTCGATCGACGTGCTCACGTTCGCAGCTGCCTACTACGCCCTGCTCCGCCTACCCCCGATGCCGCCGTCGCAGGACAGCCCGCGCGCGGGCCTGAAGTCGGTCGTCGAGGGGCTGCGCTTCCTCAGGAACGCGCCCAACCTGAGGATGACCTTCGTCATCGACCTCTGCGCGATGGTGCTCGCTCAGCCCCGCGCGCTCTTCCCCGCGTTGGCCTTCAAGGTGTACGGCGGCGGCGCGGCCACCGTGGGCCTGCTCCAGGCGGCACCCGCGGCGGGCGGCCTGGTCGCCTTCCTGTTCTCCGGCTGGATCGGCAAGGTTCGGCTGCAGGGGCTGGCGATCGTGGTCGCCGTGCTCGGGTACGGCGCGGTGGTGGGTGGCGTCGGGCTCACCAGCATGCTGTGGCTCGGTGTCCTGTGTCTGGCTCTCTCCGGTGCCGCGGACATGGTCAGCGCGGCGTACCGGTCCACGATGCTGCAGGTCGCCGCACCCGACGAGCTTCGTGGCCGGCTCCAGGGAGTCTTCATCGTCGTGGTGGCCGGTGGGCCGAGAGCCGGCGACTTCCTGTCCGGGTCGGTGGCCTCGGCAACGGGCGAACAGCTGGCGCTGGTGCTGGGCGGGATCGCCTGCATCGTCGGCGTGCTCCTTGCCGTCGTGGTCCAGAAACGGTTCCTGGCCTACGACGCGCAGCACCCCACCGCTTAGACACGCATCCACATTTGACGCTGTAACGCTGGCGAAACGCCTTGTGAATGAGCACTATGAGGCTAAGGCGCTGTTCACGCGTCCCGGGGTAAGGGGGCTGGCATGGCGAATCTCGACGACTCAGGACCGGTGCGGTCCTTACGCGTGGGTCAGGGTGAGCCGCTGGTCCTGATCCACCCGTTCACCACGAACGCGCGCATCTGGCGTGGGGTCGCCCAGGAGCTGGCCGACCAGTTCGACGTACTGATGGTGACGCTCCCCGGGCACTACGGCGCCGATAAGGCCGCCTTCGCAGACATCACGATCACCAAGATGGCCGACGCTGTCGAGGCAGCTATGGACGAAGCCGGCTGGAGGACAGCCCACGTGGCCGGCAACTCGCTCGGCGGCTGGCTCGCCCTCGAGCTCGGCGCCCGCGGTAGAGCCCGAAGCGTCACCGCGATCGCACCGGCCGGCGGCTGGCGCGGCAGGTTCGACCTGAGGCGGACGCTCCCGCTGGGGGCGAAGTTCCTGGCGATCGCGCCCCTGGCCCTGCTCGGCCACTTCGCCGAGCCCGTGGTCCGGGACTGGTCGCTGGCTCACCGGTTGATGCTCACCATCGTTGCCGGCCAGCCGCGGGCGGTGGAACGGCAGGACTCACTGAGCATGCTGCGAGCGTCGACACACTGTGCCGGCTATCTCGCGGTGCTGGCCAACGGCTTCCGCCACGGAGGCATGCGCGACCTGGACGAGGTACATGTCCCGGTCCGGCTGGTGCTCTGCGAGAAGGACCTGATCATCCCGCCGGAGAAGTACGGCGAGCTCTACGAGTCCCAGCTGCCGAACGTCCACACCGTGAGGTTGGAAGGCATCGGGCACGTGCCCATGCTGGAGGCGCCTGAGCTGATTGCCGACCTCATCGCCGAGCACGCGCTGCGCTACCGGCTTCCGGTCGCCATCTAGGCTGGGCCGGCCGCCGCGCCCTCCGGGGCGAAGGCCGAAGGGTCGACCGCGATCCAGGTGTGGCTGGCCCGGGCGACGACCCGGCCGTCGGAGTCGTACAGCGTCGCAAGTGTGTAGTTCTTGCGGCCCTCTATGGCTGTGCGGCGCCCTATCACCACATGCGGCTCGCCGATCGAAGGTGGCACGTCGACGACGCAGGCCATCCGGCCCAGCACCAGGGGTCGCTCCCCGTCCAGGTCGCTGCACGCCCATCCGCCCGTGCAGTCCAGTGCGGCCCAGGTGACCGGCAGTCCGACGGCGTCGCTCTCCGAGAGCGACCGGTCCGGTGTCCAGGTCGTCGCGACCCGGGTCTCGTCGACCAGCCCCGGGAAGATGTGCAGCCCGTCGGGCCGCTGCGTCCCGCAGGAGAAGCAGCCGGGGAAGGGGTGGCTCAGGTGCCCGGCGTATCGGGTCTCCGCTTCGGCGGCCTCGTCGTACGACACGGGCTCGACCGCCTCGATCTCGTCGCCGAAGCTGCGAGCCTCCATCACGGTTGCGCCACCCGCGATGCAGGAGGTGCGGTCCTCGGTGAGCAACATCGGCGTCTCCAGCGGCGGCGGCCGGCGTAGCGTGACCTGCACAGCGCCGGGGGAGCCAGCCAGGAACGCCTCGGCCATCGCCCCGGCGCAGTAGCCGCCGTTGCCGGAGCCGGCGGGGCCGTTGAAGCGGCTCGGGATCAAGAGCGTCGCGTACATGGCCTCATCCTCTCCTGAGTCCGGCAGCAAGGTGCGACAGACGTGTGACAGTCAGCGCGGCCGATCCACCTCGCGCACCATCACGCTGCTACCAGACGTTGCTTGAGCGCCCGGTTTCCCTCGGCTCGCCCACCCCTTCTCGGCGCAGTCGGGATGGAACTTGACGCACCAGCAGTCGGCGAACCTGCCCTTGTTCCGCTCGACGAGAGCGGCGAAGTCGTCGAATGTCTCCGGCGTGAGCGCCCGAACTCACCCGCGCCTGAGCTGCTCGAGCCTGCGCAGCGCCTCGGCCCGCTCTCGAGCGTGGTCCACCATCGGAGGAGGGTAGCCCTCGACCTCACCGGGCGCGTGGATCTGTTTGGCCGGGAGGTGTGCCAGCTCCGGGACCCAGCGTCTGATGTACTCACCGGCGGGGTCGAACCGCCTGCTCTGTGCCGTCGGGTTGAAGATCCGGAAGTACGGCGCGGCGTCGGTCCCGCACCCGGCGACCCACTGCCAACCGTGCTGGTTGGAGGCCAGGTCGCCGTCGACCAGGGACTGCATGAAGTGCCGGGCGCCGTGCGTCCACTCCAGGTGCAGGTCCTTGACCAGGAAGCTGGCCACGACCATCCGGAGCCGGTTGTGCATCCAGCCGGTCTCGCGCAGCTGCCGCATGCCGGCATCGACCAGCGGGTAGCCGGTGCGCCCCTCCCGCCAGGCCTCGAGCTGCTCGCCGGGCTCGTCGTACTCCATCCGGGCGAAGGCGGGTGAATAGTAGCCGCGCGCGGTCTCGGGCCGGCGGGCTAGGACGTCGGCATAGAAGTCCCGCCAGGCCAGCTCCTTGCGATAGGTGGCCGCGCCGTCCGTGCTCCGGTCGGCCAGGTCGGCGAGCATCGTGCGCGGATGGATTTCGCCCCACTTCAGATGGGCCGACATTCGCGAGGTTCCGTCCAGGGCGGGGATGTCGCGGTCGGAGGCGTAGTCGTCGACCTGGTCGAGGAAGTCCCGCCACCGTGCGCCTGCGACCGTCTCGCCTGCGCGCTGACCGGCCTCGGGGAGCTGGTCGGAGCGGGCACTGGCCCAGGAGGCGGAAGGAGCGTCCGCGGGACCATGCCAGCCCTGCGAGAGCCAGGCCCGGTAGTAGGCGGTGAAGACCTGGTATCCCTCGCCGCTGCCGTTGAGCACCTGGCCAGGATCGACGGCGTACGGCGAGCCGACACGCTCGAGCCGCACCTCCTGGTCGGCCAGCGCGGCCTCGACGGACTGGTCACGCTTCGCGCCGTACGGGCCGAAGTCGGCGCTGACGTGGACGGACTCGGCGCCCACCTCGGCGGCAACCGCTGGGACGACGGTGACCGGGTCTCCCCGGCGCACCACCAACGCCCCCTGCATCGAGGCGGAGAGAGCGTTGAGCGAGGACGCCAGGTAGGACCGTCGCGGCTCCCCGGCCGCGTCCCACAGCACCGGATCGACGACGAAGACTGGCAGGACGGTCTCGGCAGCCGCGCAGGCCGCCGCGAGGGCCGGGTTGTCGGCCAGTCGCAGGTCCCTGCGGAACCACATCACGGAGGTTGAGGACATCCCTGCCACTGTAGGTTTGTCCCCGTGAGCGACCTCATCGACACCACTGAGATGTACCTGCGGACGATCTATGAGCTCGTCGAAGAGGGCATCCCACCGCTCCGCGCCCGGATCGCCGAACGCCTGCACCAGAGCGGCCCGACCGTGTCGCAGACAGTGGCCCGGATGGAGCGCGACGGACTGGTGACCGTCGAGGGGGACCGCCACCTCCAGCTGACCGGCGAGGGCAACCGGCTGGCTACCCGCGTCATGCGCAAGCACCGGCTCGCCGAGCGGCTGCTGGCCGATGTCATCGGTCTCGAATGGGAACTCGTGCACGCCGAGGCCTGTCGCTGGGAGCACGTCATGTCCGAGGCCGTGGAGCGCCGGCTGCTCGAGCTGCTGGACCATCCCACCGAGTCGCCGTACGGCAACCCGATCCCGGGTCTGCTCGAGCTTGGCGAGACCGGGGCCAGCGAGGGGTTCATGGAGGGAGTGGAGTCGCTGGACTCGGTCGTGAAGGAGGGGATGGACGTTCGCGTGCGGATCGCGCGGATCAGCGAAGAGGTGCAGAAGGACGAGGTCCTGATGGCCACCATGCGTCGCGTCGGTGCGTTGCCGGACCGAGAGGTCAGCGTCACTGCCGGTGCGGAGGGTTTGCTGGTGGGCAGCGGCGGGGAGACCGCCGAGATCGACCCGGAGATCGCCTCACACGTTTTCGTACGCCGCCTGTAGGAACTCACTGGTCCCGAGCTCCAGCTTGATGGTGGCGTGCTCGTCGCCGCGCGTCTGCCCCCGGTTGACGATCACCACCGGCGTTCCTTGCCGGGCCGCTGCCTTCACGAAGCGCAGCCCCGACATCACCGCCAGCGACGAGCCGAGCACCAGCAAGGCGGGGGCGTCCTCCACCGCGTCGTAGCAGCGCACTACCCGGTCCTTGGGCACGTTCTCGCCGAAGAAGACCACGTCAGGCTTCAGGACTCCACCACAGGCGCAGGCCGGCACCGCGAAGCCGGTGGTCTCCTCCAGGGCGACGTCACCGTCCGGTCGGAGCTCGACCGACGAGTGCTCGGCGAGCCAGCCGGGATTCAGCGTCTCCAGCGAGGCCTGCAGCGCGGCGCGGCTGCCGGTAGCGCGGCAGGACAGGCACACCACGTCAGCGATGCGGCCGTGCAGCGCGCAGACGTTCTCCGACCCCGCGGCCTCGTGCAGTCCGTCGACGTTCTGTGTCATCAGCAGCCTGACCAGGCCGCGCGCCTCCAGTGCTGCCAGCACGCGATGGCCCGCATTGGGCAGCGCGCCCTTCATCCTCGACCAGCCCAGGTGCGAGCGTGCCCAGTAGCGCTGCCTGGCCGCCGAGCCGGACAGAAAGTCCTGGTAGGTCATCGGCATCCTGGCGACCGAGCCGGGCCCGCGGTAGTCGGGGATCCCGGAGTCGGTGCTGATGCCTGCCCCGGTCAGAGCGACGAACCCACCGGCGAGCAGGTCGAGGGCCTGCCCTAGGCCCGTCGTGGGAGCAGTCGTCGTCACGCCAGCCAGCCTACGGCGGTCAGTGAATCAGCGGCACGAACGAGTACCGGCCGAACTCCTGGACCTTGAGTTCGCCGGCCCGCCTGGTGACCTGAAGCATCAGGCCCTTGACCGGCACCACCATCACCCCGGCCGGCGCGAGCTGGCTCACCAGTTCCTCGGGGACGCTGGTCGCGTCGGCCGAGACCAGGATCCGGTCGTACGGCGCACCGCTGGGCCAGCCGAGAACCCCCTCGGTCGCGAGGTGCAGCGAGGTCCGCGGGTAGCTGACGCCAAGGTTGGCCCGACCCATCTCCAACACCTCGGGGATGCGTTCGACGCCGACGACCTCACCGTCCGGGCCTACCAGCTCGGCCAGCAGCGCGGTCGTCCAGGCCGACCCCGATCCGACGTCGAGTACCCGGTGCCCGGCCTGCACGTCGAGAAGCTCCAGCATGTTCCGCACAGTGGTGGGCTGGCTGTTCGTGACGCCGTACCCGAGGTCGAGCGCAGCGTCCTGGCCGGCGAACCGTCGTTGCCGCCGGGGCAGGAACCGGTGTCTCGGTACTGCCGCGAAGGCGTCCTGCACCCGGGCAGACATGGCTACCCGAAGCGCGCGACCGACCGGGCCTTCGCCTTCGCGGCCTCCGTCTCGCGGTCCTTGGCAGGAGCCGTGGTGACCAGTGAGTCCAGAAGCCGCTGCGTGGCGATCGCGACCTCGCGAACGGCGTGGTCGAAGGCGTGCTGGTTGACCAGAGACGGCTTGGTCGTCCCACTCACCTTGCGGACGTACTGGAGGGCAGCCGCCTCGACCTCGGTGGTCGTGGCAGGCGGCTCGAAGTTGTTCAGCGGTCGGATGTTGCGGCACATGCCTCGAGCCTACGTCCGGCGGGCGGACGAGTCAGGACCTAGAAGGCGGGCTCCAACCGGATCACGTCCCCGACCAGGGCCACCCGGCCACCCTCGATCGGCAGCACGCGAGCGGTGGAGCGGGCGGGGTACTCGTCGAGCCGGCTGATCGACCCCGACCCGGAGATACCCAGCTTGAGCACCCTGGCGCGCCCGTCCCAGTTGCTGACGGTGGTGAAGACGCGCTGCGCGGTCGCTGAGGTGCAGCGGGCGTTGTCCGGGCAGGGGGCCTCGAGGTAGGTGAAAGCCCGTGGGTCGTAGGAGACGGTGAGCTCGTCATGGAGCCCAAGGCGCAGCACGGAGAGCTGCACCGGGTGCCGTAGCCGGCTGATGTCGAAGGTGGCGAGCTGTGCGCCCAGGCTCCGCCCCTTGTTCGTTGCAGCGGTGCCCAGGCCGATCAGCCGGTCGCCACCGAGCGGGTGCAGGTACGACGAGAAGCCGGGGATCTTGAGCTCGCCGAGCACCTTCGGCTGGGTCGGGTTGGTCAGGTCGACGGTGTACAGCGGGTCGATCTGTCGGAAGGTCACCACCACGGCGAGATCGTCGAACCAGCGCACGGACTGGATCTCCTCGTCGGGTCCGAGGTGCCGGACCGAGCCGACGACCCGGAGCCGGGATCCGTTCTCGCGGAGCACGCTGACGGCGTTGTCGGTGGTCTGCCAGTCCTTGGTCAGAGCGGTGGCCACCCGGAGGTACCCGTCGTGGGAGTCGAAGGACCAGCGGTCGCGCACCCTGCCGGCCACCGTTCCCGAGGCGACGTACGTCGTCGTGGTGCCGTCCAGGGCGAACGCGTGGACCTCTGTCTCGGCCGGTGCCTGGACCGGAGCCTTGGGTGAGCCGGGGCCAAGCCTGCGCCAGAAGCCACAGTCGAAGCACGGCTGGACGTCCGGGTTGACCGGGGTCGCGACGTAGAGGCGGTCCGCGGAGGAGTAGGCCAGGTTACCGCTGGTGGTGACGGCCACGGTCTCCCGCGCGGCGGGGGTGGCCGCGTCGTAGGTGACGATGGTGATCGTGCCGAAACCGGAGTCCGTCCTCGGGTGGCGGACGTCCTCGCAGCTGACCAATGGGCTGCGCTCGCCGTCCACGACTACACTCGGCAGCCAGTCCTCGACGCTGCTGGTCCGGACGATCTCCCGGTTGGCCCGGCGTGCCTCCTGCTCAGTGCGCCGGCCGTTGGGCTGCACGAAGTCCAACGCCGGCGGGCCGGTCTGCAGCACGAGCCTGACCGTCTCGTCGTACTGACGGGTCTCCACCAGGCTGCCCTCGAACTCCTGGTCGTCGAGCAGGACGGGCTTCGTGGCGTCGCTGGTCGAGTAGCTCAGCACCCGGCTGTTCCCCGCTGCGCGCAGGTAGGCCGAGTCGAGCAACGCGGGACCGCGGTAGCCGTCGGGCGCCTGGCCCAGCACCACGACGTGGTCACCGACCAGGAGCAACTGCTCGCCCCAGAACTGCTTGGGCAGCGGCGTACGGCTGAGCTCGACCGGCTCCTTGCCGGTGACGTCGGTGACGACGAGGTCGCGCCCATCGATGCGGAAGACCAGTCGGCCATCGGTCTTGGCGACGTCGGGCTCATCGACGCCGGCTTCCTGCACGTTGGTCCCCGTCTCGCTGTTGCCGACCCCCTTCTCCGACGAGCTGGGCTGGGGCACTGCCGCCGCTGTGTCCAGGGCGCCTTGGCCGGCGTAGGACCTGGCGAAGCCACCGACGTTGTCACCCATCAGGTAGGGGTAGCCGAAGCCCCAGGGCCCCACCTGGGGCAGGGACTTGGTGATGTACCAGTCGAGAAGCTCGTCGCAGTCGGTGAAGGCCGGAAGCTCGTCGGCCGCGGCCGACGGGATCTTGAAGAACCCGGGGCGCGCCGTGGTGCCCGTACTTCCGGCGAGCCCGATCACCGGCACCGCGAGGAAACCGGTGGCAGCGACAGCGATGGCGCCAAGTGCGAGCTTTCTCATGTCGGCTTGGACGCAGCCGGTCTGGAGCGGGTTCCCCGGGGGTGGCAGAGTGGCCCACACGAGGACCCGCAAAGTACCGGAGGAAACGTGCCACAAGGCCGAGAGTTCGACATCGTGCTGTTCGGAGCCACCGGCTTCACGGGAGCGCTTACCGCCGAGTACCTGGCCGAGCACGCGCCGAAGGGCTGCCGGTGGGCGCTCGCGGGGCGCAACCCGGCGAAGCTCGAGGCGGTGCGCGAGCGACTGGTGGAGATCGATCCCGGCCTGGCCGACCTCCCGCTACTTGCGGCAGACATCACCGAGCCCGCGTCGCTGGCCAAGGTCGCCGAGGCCGCCCGGGTCGTGATCACCACCGTCGGCCCGTACCTGCAGTTCGGTGAGCCTCTGGTGGCCGCGTGTGCAGCGGCCGGGACCGACTACGTCGACCTGACCGGCGAGCCGCAGTTCGTCGACGAGATGTACCTGAAGTACCACGACCAGGCAGTCGCCTCAGGGGCACGCATCGTGCACGCCTGCGGCTTCGACTCTATTCCGCATGACCTCGGCGCGTTCTTCACCGTCCAGCAGTTGCCGCCCGGCGTACCGGTGAAGCTGCGGGGGGTGGTTCGACTGGGCGCGACCTTCTCCGGTGGCACGTTCCACTCGGCGGTGACCCAGATGTCGAGCCTGCGGGCATCGGCCAAGGCTGCAGCGGCGCGGAAGAAGAAGGAGCCCCGACCGGCCGGACGCAAGGTCCACGGCGTCTCAGGCAAGCCGCACAAGGACAAGGACCTCGGGCTGTGGCTGTTGCCGCTGGCGACGGTCGACCCTCAGATCGTGGTTCGCTCCGCGCGGGCGCTGCCGGCGTACGGCCCGGACTTCAGCTACGCCCACTACTTCGGGTTCAAGCGGCTCGCGACAGTCGCGGGTCTGGGCGCTGGGCTGGCAGGTCTCGTCGGTGCCGTCCAGGTGCCGCCGTTGAAGCGTCTCCTGCTGAGCCGGGTTCCCCAGGGCGAAGGGCCGAGTGAGGAGAAGCGCGGCAAGTCATGGTTCACCGTGACCTTCATCGGCGAGGGCGGCGGGCGAACGGTGCGGACCAAGGTGGCGGGCGGGGACCCGGGCTACACCGAGACCTCGAAGATGCTCGCGGAGTCCGCGCTGAGCCTGGCCTTCGACGACAACCCCCCGACTGCCGGCCAGGTCACCACAGCTGAGGCGATGGGCGAGCAGCTGATGGACCGGCTCGTGAAGGCGGGCTTGACCTTCGAGGTCGTCAAGGACAACTGACCCCCCGGTAGGGCCATCTGGCGGGACCCGTTTGGGTAGTTGGGGGCGGATTTATGCCCTTTTGACGAGTTTCCTCCTAGTCTCGGAGGCCGATGTACGTCGGTTTGGGGGGTCGCCCGGATGTATTCCTTGCAGTTCAAGCAGGTGGTGGTAGCCACCGGGGTGCTGCTGACGGCCCTCCCGGTGGCGGCGAGTCTGGCGGCGGACGGCGCAGCCCAGCCCCTGCTTGAGGCCGCGAGCTTCCGCGACGCTGAGGCGACCGCGGCTGATGCCTTGACAACCGCTGTGGTCGTGGCGACCGAGCCCGTCACGCTGCTGAGCCCGCTGAGTCGCCGGAAGGCGAAGTCGGTCCGTGGCGACCGGTTCATGGCGGTCAGCGCGACCGGCAGCAACGACGTACCCGAAGCCGCGCTGCGGGCCTACCGCAACGCTGGCTCGTCCCTGCAGGCGAGCCGCCCCGGCTGCGAGCTGTCCTGGACGCTCGTCGCCGCGATCGGCCGGGTCGAGTCCGACCACGGCCGGTACGGCGGGTCCGCGCTCGGCATCGACGGGGTTTCTCGGCCGGCCATCGTGGGCCTTCAGCTCAACGGGGCCGGGCCTGTGGCGGCGATCCGCGACACCGATGCCGGGAAGCTGGACGGCGACAAGGTGTGGGACCGTGCCGTCGGCCAGATGCAGTTCATCCCCAGCACCTGGCGGATGGTCGCCTCGGACGGTGACGGCGACGGGCAGGCCTCGCCCAACGACATCGACGATGCCGCGCTGGCGGCGGGCCGTTACCTGTGCCTGGGCGGCTTCAGCGTCGGCAACCCGTCCGGGATGGCGCGGGCGGTCTACAGCTACAACCACTCCGACTACTACGTGGCGTTGGTGATGGCCTTCCAGCGCGGGTACGAGACCGGCGTCTTCGTCCTCCCGTCTCCACCGGCACCTCCAGGCGCCGACGATGGGCTGCCCGCACCAGCCTCCGCCAAGTCGGTCAAGAAGCCACAGCCGAAGCCTGTTGCCGGCATCCACAAGGGGACCAGCGGCAGCGGTTCGGTGAGCAAGCCCGCCCCCGGGGGAGTCAAGAAGCCCCCGCCTCCTCCGCCATCGCCGAGTGCACCGTCGCCGACCCCGTCTCCGTCGCCGGTCCCGCTCACCTTCAGCACCGGGCCGTTCAGCGCCTGCGGCGACACATACTGCCTCGGCGGCCAGAAGCTCGGCCTCGGACCGGACTCGCAGCTGGCACGTCACGCGGCCCACGACTACGACTCCGACGGCAGTACCGAGACCAACGCAGACGAGTTCACCGGCCTGGCCGAGTCCGCTGCCGACGTACGCCTCGGGTACCAGCTCGTCGACGGTGTGGCCGTCGTGTACGTCGTGGGTGACAAGAACTACCGCTTCGCCGACGGCTCCTTCGCTTGAGGCGCCTGGTGGATGAATCCCACGGTCCCGTGGGATTCATCCACTTCCCCGTGTCGTGACGTTGGGGAAGTGGAGGGTTCACACGGGACCGTGGGATTCATCCAGGGGGGGGCGCCCCCCGGGAAACACCGTGGTGCCCCAGGCCAGAGTCGAACTGGCGACCTTTCGCTTAGGAGGCGGCTGCTCTATCCACTGAGCTACTGGGGCTCCTCTGTTCGGGTCAGGCGTGCCTGGCCCGGCAGGTATCTTGTCATGTGTCGGCCCTTGTGAGGCGACATGGGCACGCACATGGGGGTTCGATGACTGAGCAAGTGGAGGTTGCGCTGCCGGATCGCGCGCACCCGCGGCGACGACGGTTCTGGCGGATCGTTCGCTGGACCAGCGCCACTGTCGCCCTGCTCATGGTGGTCGCGGGTATCGGCGGCTACCTCGCGTTCCGGCACCTCGACGGCAACATCAGAGCGCTTCACCCCGACCTCGGGACCAACCGGCCGCCGAGGGTGACCGTGTTGGGCACGCGCCAGCCGCTGAACGTCCTGCTCATCGGGTCGGACACCCGGGAGGGCCAGAACGCTCTGGCTACCGGTGGCGGTGGCGACCTGTCCGACACCACGATCCTGCTGCACCTGTCGGGTGACCGCAGCCGTGCGTACGGCGTGAGCATCCCGCGCGACCTGATCGTGCAGCGTCCTGACTGCCCGTCGAAGTCAGGCGTAGGGACCGTGCCTGGAAGTGCAGCCGCGATGTTCAACACCGCGTACGGCGTCGGCCGTGAGGGTTGCACCATCCGCACGGTCGAGCTGATGACCGGGATCCGGATCGACCACTTCGTCGTTGTCAGGTTCGACGGGGTCAAGGCCGTGGCCAACGCGCTCGGTGGCGTGCCGGTCTGTGTGCCCAAGGCGATCCACGACAACGCCAACAAGATCGAGCTCCCCGCGGGCCGGTACGACGCGAAGGGCGACGTGGCACTGAGCTACGTCCGCGTCCGGTTCGGCGTCGGCAACGGTGGCGACGTCGGGAGGATGAAGCGCCAGCAGGCCTTCCTTGCCTCGATGACCAGGAAGGCTATGTCCCTCGGGACGTTGGCCAACCCGATCAAGCTCTACAACTTCCTCGACTCGGCCACCCGCGCGGTCGAGGTAGACGAAGGACTGGCCAGCCTGGGGCGTCTCGCTGACCTGGCGAGCCAGGTCAAGGACATCGGGCTGGACAGGGTCCAGTTCCTGACCATGCCGATCGGCCCGTACGCTCCCGACCCGAACCGGCTCGCCATCGGTCCCGGGGCAGCCCAGCTCTGGACCCGGCTGCGGGAGGACCGCGCGTTGACCGAGGCCCAGCTCGAGGGCGGTACCTCCGCGGCGCGCAGTCCGACCGGGACCAGCCCGCTGGACGACTCTCTGGACAACTCTTTGGGGCTCCTCGGAGGCTCCTTCGGATCTTTCGTAGCTACCTCCGCCTCGGTGCGCGACGAGGAGGGGCTGGTCGGCGACGAGTACGGCCTCTGCAAGTGAGCCGTGACAGCGGGGCCCATCGGGCCCGGAAACCCCATCGCGGTCGGAGGCTGGTCAGGCGGGTCGGCAGCGTGGTCCTGGTCCTGCTGCTCGGCCTCGGGGCTGCCGGGTTCTTCTTCTACCGGCACCTGGAAGGGAACATCGAGCGCATCCCGCTCGACCTGGGAGCCAACCGGCCCGAGCCCGGCCCCAAGGGCCCGCTGAACGTCTTGATGCTCGGCTCAGACGAGCGAGTCGCCGGTGGCGGGGTGCTCGGCGAGGGCGGGGACCTGTCCGACACCACGATCCTGTTGCACCTGTCCGCCGACCGGTCGCGCGCGTACGGCGTGAGCATCCCGCGTGACCTGCTGGTCGACCGGCCTGCCTGCGGGCCGAAACAGGTCGGCGGCCCCGAGACTCCTGCGGCCAGCTTGGTGCAGTTCAACACGGCGTTCCAGGTCGGCGGCCCGAGCTGCACCTGGCGCACGGTCGAGGCGATGAGCGACGTCAGGATCGACCATGTGGTGGTCGTCCAGTTCGACGGGTTCAAGCGGATGGTCGACGCCCTGGGCGGCGTACCCGTGTGCGTGCCCCGGGCGGTGAACGACGAAGAGCACCAGATCTTCCTTCGCGAAGGGAGCTACGACATCTCCGGCGACGAGGCGCTCACCTACGTTCGGGCTCGCTACGGGATCGGCGACGGCACGGACATCGGCCGGATCAAGCGGCAGCAGGCCTTCCTGGCCGCGATGGCGAACAAGGCCGTGTCGGTGGGGACGTTGATCAACCCGGTCAAGCTGGTGCGCTTCCTGGAGGCCGTCACGGACTCGATCCAGACCGACCCCGGCCTCGCCAAGCTCGGCAAGCTCAAGTCCCTGGCCGACCAGCTGAAGAACATCGGTCTGGACAACGTGAAGTTCCTGACGATGCCGATCGCGATCCCGCCCGATGACATCAACCGTCGCATTCCGGGCGCGGGGGCCGACCAGCTCTGGCGGCGTATCAAGAACGACGTAGCGCTGTCCAAGGCCCAGTTGGACGGGTCGATCGCCGCCTCCGAGCCGCCGGGTGGCGGTCCTACCCAGAGTCCGTCGGGGACGCCCACCCCCTCCGGTACCCCGTCGAGCCAAGCGCAGGCCCGCGAGGCCGTGGGGCTCTGCTCCTAAGAATTTCCGGCAGGATTTCCCGCTCGGCCCGCTTCTTGGCATCATGGGGCGCTCATACGCTCGGCTATCCAGGGACCGCATGGCATACGTCGGTAAGCACCGGGACGTCAAACCCAAGAGGCGCGTCGTCCGGGCCATCGCCACCTCACTGGCGGTGGTCCTTCTTGTGCTTGCTACTGGCGGCTACGCCGTCTACCGGCATCTCGAGGGCAACATCGCCGCGTTCGACATGGACGGCGCCCTGACGGACCGACCCGACGACATGGACAGCGGCAAGCCACGCAAGGCGCTGAACATCCTTCTCCTCGGCTCCGACACCCGGGTCGGCCAGAGCGCGGTGCTCGGCAACACCGGGGGCGGCCTCTCGGACACGACGATCCTGCTGCACCTGTCCGCCGACCGTACCCGGGCCTACGGCGTCAGCATCCCGCGTGACCTGATGGTGCAACGGCCGACCTGTCCGGACGACGACGGGGAGGGCGAGATCCCTGGCGGTCTGGGGCAGTGGAACGCGGCGTACTCGTACGGCGGTCCGGTCTGCACCGTCGCGCAGTTCGAGGCGATGACCGACATTCGGGTCGACCACACCGTCGTCGTGGACTTCAACGGCTTCAAGAGCATGGTCGACGCCCTCGGTGGCGTCGACATCTGCGTGCCCAAGCAGATCGACGACGAGATCGGCCGGATCCACCTGCCCGCCGGATCGTATGAGGTCAACGGCACCCAGGCCCTCGACTACGTCCGGGTCAGGCATGTCATCTCCAACAACGGCGACATCGGCCGGATGCGCCGCCAGCAGGCGTTCCTGGCAGCGATGACGAACAAGGCCGTTTCGGCCGGCACCCTGCTCAACCCGGTGAAGCTCTACAAGTTCCTCGACGCCGTCACCAAGTCGGTCACCACCGACGACACGTTGAACAAGCTCCGTCGGCTGGTGAACCTGGCCAACCAGTTCAAGGGCATCGGCCTGTCGAGGATCCAGTTCCTGACCATGCCGATCACGACGTACGAGCCCGATCCGAACCGCCTGGCCATCGGCGAAGGTGCCGACGACCTGTGGAAGCGACTGCGGCTGGACATGCCGCTCACCAAGGCTCAGAAGACCGGCGTGGTCAAGGCGTCCAAGCCCGGTGGCACCACGCCTGGTACGCCGAGCGAGACGGCCACCGACGACGCCGAACGCAACGGGCTCTGTGCCTAGACACTGACGCCGGCGAGGCCAGCCGGCGTGGCGTAGCGCTCCAGGTAGGTCACGACGAGCTCCTTGGCCTCGACCAGGATCTCCGGCTCTCCGGTCATGGAGTTCTCGAAGGCGAGCTGGAACAGCCGGTCGCCCACCTCGACGGCGAGCTCGGCTACCAGCGGTGTGCGGGAGTCGATCAAGCCCGCTGCGGTCGCGAGGTCGAACAGCTCGCTCGCCACCTTGCGGTTGTGCACCCTGCCGTACTCCTTGATGGCCTGGTTGGTACGGCCCCGGAGCCAGATCATCACGAACGCCGGCCGCTGGAGGTAGACCTTGACGAAAGCGTCCATCGTGGCAGTGACGATGGTCCGGATCGACAGGACGGTGAGGCCGCCGACGTCCGTGGCGATCTGGGCGTCCATCTCCTCGATGTCCCGCTCGACCAGCGCCAGGAGGATCTCGTCCTTGTCGGCGAAGTACTGGTAGAGCGAGGCGACCGGGACGCTGGCCCGCTCGGCGATGCCGCGCGTGGAGAGCGCATCCACGCCCTGCTCGCAGACCAGCGCTGCGGCGGCATCCAGGATGCGCACGACCCGAACGCGACTGCGGCTCTGCTTCGGCACGCGCCGCTTCTTGTTGGTCGTCTCGTTGAGCTCGACGGACATGGTCTCCACTCTAGGTCCGCGAATGCGAATATGAGGCGCATTCAGATCCCGGCGCTGGGGTGCTGGGAGAAGCGAACCACGACTCTCGGCCGCCGTTGCGGCAGGCTCACCCTGGAGGATCGTAGACCTGCCAGGTCGGAGCGGCGCTGCCCGCACCTCGTGCTGCCAGAAGCGGACCAGGGCGCCGAATTTTGCTACCACACCCTTGTCTTCACTAAGGATTTCCTGAATCCTGACGGGGCGCTGACTTGCCGTTACGGATCCGTTATCACAGACTGGGCGAAAGAGAGCAGCGTAACCGTCGGTGACGGGAGAGAGGTACCTCACCGACGCAGGCTGGGGAACAAGGGAAGTGGGTCCTCGTTGAGGGTCGCAGTTACCGGTGCGACTGGGGTGCTCGGGCGTGCCGTCGTGCCCGCGCTCGTCCAAGCCGGACACCAGGTGGTCGCGCTGGCGCGGACACCGCAACGGGCCGCCGTCGCCGAGGGACTGGGCGCGGAGAGCCGGGTCGGCAGCATCTTCGACGCCGATGGACTCGTTGGCCTGCTCGAGGGCTGCAACGCCGTATGCAACCTCGCCTCGCACGTGCCGGTCGGCTACACCACGGCGCTGCCGTGGGCCTGGAAGGTCAACGACAGGCTCCGCACGGACGGCGTACGTCGGCTGCTCGCCGCAGCCAAGAGCGCCGGGGTCAGGCGCGTCGTACAGGAGAGCGTGTCCTACCTGTACGCCGACGCGGGTGACGACTGGATCGATGAGCGGTCGCTCTTGGGCATCAACCCAGCTACCGAGTCGGCCTCGGTCGGCGAGTCGCTGGTCGAGGACTTCACCTGTGGTTCCCGGACCGGGATCGTCCTCCGGTTCGGCACAGTTGTCGGCGACGACGGGCTGACCCGTGGGCGACTGCGCGCGGCCAGGCACGGCCGACCGATCGGTCTCGGCGCGCCGGAGGGCTGGGCGCACCTGGTCCACACCGACGACATCGGCCCCGCCGTACTCTCTGCCTTGACCGCCCCGAGCGGGGTCTACAACGTGGGCGCCTCACCGGTCCGCCGCGCCGACGTGGTCCAGGGCTACGCCCAGGCAGTGGGCCGAAGCGGTGGCGACTTCCTCGGCCCGCTGATGCTGAGACTGGCCGGCCCGCGCACGGAGCCGCTGACCCGGTCGCTGCGGGTCTCCTCGTCGGCCTTCGCCGCGAGCACCGGCTGGGTGCCGCAGCGCAGGGACTTCGACGTCTCCTGGCTCGAGGCGGCCGCAGCGCCGCTGGCGATGTCTCGATGAGTGGGTCCGAGCACGACGCCGACCGCAAGCTCAGGCAACGCGAAGAGATCTTCGGTGATGTGCTCCCCGACACCACCACCGACGAGGCTGCCGACGAGTCCGACGGCAACGCCGGTGGCTCCGCGGACGAGTGGCTCAAGCGGCAGGTCCCACCCCACCACGGCTGAACGAGAAGGGCCGCTCCCTGCTGGGAACGGCCCTTTCCGGATCGCTGCGTAGCGGTCAGACGCCCTTGGTCTGGATCGCGTCGCGGATCTCGGTGAGCAGCGCGATGTCAGCCGGGGTGCCTTCGGGCTCCGCCGGGAAGTACCGCTCCTTGGCCTTGTTGTACGGCTTGACGATGCCGAAGTAGACGACGGCCGCCATGATCAGAAACGCGATGAGGGCGGTGAAGAACGGGCCGACCGGGATCCCGACCCCGCTGTCGTTCCTGAACCACTGAACCGAGTCGAAGTTCGGGTTGGCCCCAAAGATGCGTCCGATGGTTCCGGTGACGACGTCGGTGAAGGTGGTGACCACCGCGGCGAAGGCGACGCCCATGATGAAAGCAACGGCAAGCTCGATGAGATTGCCCTTCAGGATGAAGTTCTTGAAGCCGTCCATTGAGTCTCCTCTGGTGTCCCCGAGCCCGGAGCGTGTGGCCCAGGTCGACCTGCTTGTTAGCGAAGTGGGGTTGCTCACGACGCTAGCGTCTAATCACCAGCGAGACGAGAGACGTCGGGGCATGCGCGGCCACGCGTCGCGCGGTTATGTCCGATATTGCGACGATAACGAGGGCTCCTTCGACCGTCCCGCCCGCTGAACGCTCAGGCGGCAGCGCGATCACCGGTACGTCGGAGGCGAGCAGGGTTGCCGAGGGTCCCTGGTCTGCGGCGAGCAGGTCGATCCGGTCGCCGACGCGGAGCAGTCGGACCGCGTCGGCGTCGCCGATCCGAACCGGTGCCGCCACCATCCCCGGATAGCCGTCCAGTAGCGAGCCCTGGACGAGTCGTACGTCGGTGAGAGCCTCACCGGATCGCAGCGGCGCAGCTGTCGTACGGCCGACCACCTCCGAGGCGCTCAGCGCACCCGCCGGGACGGTTCCTAGCGCGAACGCCGACTGCTGAAGGTCGCTCGAGCGCACTACGCTGCCCGCGGGGAGATCCCGGGTGGCGGTGAGAACCGGCGCTGTCGGTGGCGGCCCCGGGTTGACCACACGCAGGGCGGCGGCGACCGTGACGGCGGCGAAGAGGGCAGCCAGCGGCCGTCGACGACCCAGCAGGGCCCGGCGTACCCGGCGGTGGAGCAGGGAGAGAGCGGTCATGGACCGACGCTAGGTGCGAACCAGCCTCGGCCGGACTCTCCATCCACAGGCGACGCCGATCTCGGGAAGTTGGCGCCAGGGACGGTTCTTTGGAAGAATTAGCAGTCCAGCCGTGAGAGTGCCAGCTCGGCGGCTGCGCAGAACACCGGAGGAGACCCGTTGCCCACGTACCAGTACGCCTGCACCGAGTGCGACCACTTCTTCGAGCAGTTCCAGAGCTTCGCCGACGACGCGCTCGTGGAGTGCCCGGAGTGCTCAGGCCGGCTGCGCAAGGTCTTCAACGCTGTCGGGGTCGTCTTCAAGGGGTCGGGCTTCTACCGCAACGACTCCCGCTCGACGACGGCCACCAGTGACGCCGCGCCAACCGGCGCCGCGAAGGCGGATCCTGCGAGCGCCCCGAAGACGGAGTCGTCGACCGCCACCAAGACCGAGTCCTCGGGTAGCGCCGCGAAAGCGGCGACGTCCAACACCCCTGCCGCCTGAGCGATGGGTCAGGTGCGCCCGACTAGTTTGAGCGCGTGACCTCCGCCCGTACGCCATTTCGCTCCTGGCCTCGTGCTGCCCGTTGGTCGACCTACGTCGCGATCCTGCTCTCGCTTGCTGCTGGTCGCCGCGTGCTGCCAGTGCGCTGGTCACCGTGCGACGGTCGTTCCCCCAGACCACGGGCACGATCGAGCTCGCCGGGGCTGGACGCGAGAGGTCCGCGTGCTGCGTGACGACCACGGCATCCCGCACGCTGTACGCCGACACCAGCGCACGACCTCTTCTACGCGCAGGGCTACGTGCAGGCCCAGGACCGTTTCTGGCAGATGGACGCGTGGCGGCACATCACGGCGGGTCGGCTCTCCGAGCTGGTCGGCAAGGACGCGCTCGATGTCGACAAGTTCACCCGCACCATGGGCTGGCGGCGCGTCGCCGCACGCGAGCTCGAGCTGCTCGACCGTTCGACCGTGGCCAACCTCGAGGCGTTCAGCCGCGGGGTCACCGAGTATCTCCGCACGCACGGTCAAGCGGATCTCTCGCTGGAGTACTCGCTGCTCTCCACTCGCGGGCTCAGATACGAACCCGACGGACTGGAGCCCGATCGACTCGCTGGCCTGGCTCAAGGCGATGGCGTGGGACCTGCACGGCAACACGCTCGACGAGCTGAACCGCGCGATCCTCTCCTCGCGGTTCAACCGCGAAGCAGATCGCCGACCTCTACCCGGCCTACCCGTACGACGAGCATCGTCCCGGTCGTCAACGAGGGCCGCCTGGTCGCAGACACCTGGCAGCAGCAGCCATCCACGCCCGGGCTGCTGGCGCGGCCGGCGGCCGCGGCCGCGCTGGACCGCACGGCAAGGGTGATGGGTTCGCTGCCTGAGCTCGTCGGCCGGGGCGACGGTATCGGGAGCAACGCCTGGGTGGTGGGCGGCGCGCACTCGACCGACCGGTGAGCCGCTGCTGGCTAACGACCCGCACCTGGCCCCGACATGCCGGGCATCTGGTACCAGATGGGGCTGCACTGCAACCAGGTCACCCCGGCCTGCCCGTACGATGTCACCGGCTTCACCTTTGCCGGCGTCCCCGGCGTGGTGATCGGCCACAACGCCGACATCGCCTGGGGGCTGACTAACCTCGAGGCGGACGTCGCCGACCTCTTCCTGGAGAAGGTCGACGGACACACCTACCTCTACGACGGGCGGCCACGTAGTCCTCGTCGAGCGCGACGAGGCGATCAAGATCCTGGGCGAGGACGAGCCCTTCCGCTACACAGTGCGTGAAACCCGGCACGGCCCGCTCATGTCCGACGTGGATCGGACGTGGTCGACGGCCGGCGCGAACGCACCTGCACCGCGTTCGGCACCCGAGCGGGGCAACGGCTTTGCTGTGGCGATCAAGTGGACCGGGCTGATCCCCGGCAACACGATGGACGCGGTCTTCGCCCTAGACACGGCGGATGACTTCGCGAGCTTCCGCGCTGCCGCTCGTGACTTCAAGGCCCCTAGCCAGAACCTCGTCTACGCCGACCGCCGTGGCCACATCGGCTACCAGGCCTCGGGGATGATCCCGATCCGCAAGCGTGCAGATTCGGGCGACTACCCCGCTCGAGGGTGGCTCAAGCGCGATGACTGGACGGGCGACTTCGTGCCTTTCGATGCCCTTCCCCAGGTCCTCGACCCTGAGGACGGCTTCGTCGTGAGCGCCAACCAGGCTGTAGTCGGTCCGATGTATCGCTTCTTCCTTGGCGACGCGTGGGACCACGGCTACCGCAGCCAGCGGATCACGGATCTATTGAGTTCCAAAGCGAAGCTCAGCCTCGCCGACATGACGGCCCTGCAGCTCGACGACCGTAACGAGTTCGCGCCAACGCTCGTGCGGCATCTGCTCCGGCTCGACCTCGGCACCGGCTTCGACGCGATCGGACAGAAACTGCTCCGCGGTTGGGACTTCACCCAACCGCAGGGCTCCGCCGCGGCGGCGTACTTCAACGCGGTGTGGCGCAACCTGGTTTCGCTCACCTTCCACGACGACCTGCCTGAGTCGCAGTGGCCCGAGCGGGGCAGCCGCTGGTACGCCGTGGTCGAAGAACTACTGGAGCAGTCGTCGAGTCCGTGGTGGGACGACTGGGAGACCAAGGACGTCGTGGAGACCCGCGACGACATCCTGCATCAGGCGATGCTCGACGCGCGTGATGAGCTCATCCGGCTCCAGGACCGCGACCCCGCGAAGTGGCGGTGGGGCAACGAGCACGTGCTGAACCTCGAGAACCAGGTCATGGGAGCCGGTGGCAGCGCCGATCGCCAACGCTTTGCTCAACCGCGGTGGTTTCCAGGTCAGCGGTGGCGACTCGGTGGTGAACGCCACCGGTTGGGACGCCACTGCCGGGTACGACGTGGTGTGGGCCCCGTCGATGCGGATGGTGGTGTCGCTGGGCGACCTGGACGACTCGCGGTGGGTGAACCTGACGGGTGCCTCGGGGCATGCCTTCTCCGACCACTACACCGACCAAACCGAACTCTGGGCCGAGGGCGAGACGCTTCCGTTCCTGTTCTCCCGCGCAGAGGCTCGAGGGTGGGCGCGTGCTCAACCTGGTCCCGGACCCGACCAGCTAGCGCTGGCTAGGGCTCAGGAGACGGTCTTGCGGTGACCCGCGAGGAGGGCCGCCCGAAGGCGACCCTCCTGCGATGCTTCGCTTCTCGCCTGACTAGCGGCCGCCGCCGACGCGCGGAGCAGGCTTTCGTGCAGCGGGAGTCAAGGTGCCGGTGGAGAGTCCGTCGATGCGTGTCGCCACGATTTGAGACGCGGGGTTTATCGTTGCGTTTCCTCCAGTTGTGAAGCACGTGAACGTCCTTGGCGCGGTTCGGGTGTCGATGATCCCCGAGGCATTCGATGTGGCGAAGGACAAGTAGGTGCTCCCGTAGGCGAGAAGTTCGTAGCCAGACCCGTGCTGCAAGTAACAGTTGATCGTTGCCCCAGTCGCAGACATTGCTGCGACCACTGAGAAGCTGACTTGGTAGACGCCCGGTGCCAGACCCATATCGAACGCAAAGTCCGACACACCCGCCTGTGGCGGAAGGCTGTAGATCCTGCTGTGAGTCTGCAGAGCCTTAGCGTTCAGGCCGTCGAGCTTGTCAGCGTTGAGCCGGGTGACCTTCTTGCTCGAGTTCACCGCCAGCGGCGGGGCGGAGCGCCGAGTCTTGAGCTTCAGGGCTGGTCCGGCCCCAGTGTTCTTGACGGTGGCGGAGCGGGTCTCCTTGTTGATCTTGCCGAGCAGGAGGGGTCGGCCGTTGGCGGCGTAGGCGGCCAAGTTAGCGCCGCCGACGAGCAGACCGGCCGCGACCAGGATGGCGGTGGTTCGGTTTCGAAGCAGTGACATGGGAGATCCCCTCGCTGACGTGTACTTACCCCACCTGCCTAGACCTCGCGCCGGGGTCGCGCAAGTTCGGTCTGCGGACAGTCGCTTGCGGTGGCTGTTCTCACGCGAGAGAAGACCGAGGTCTTAGCTAGTGCCGGGAGGCGGTTATCGGGTCAGTGGTCCGGGAGCGGCTCTCTCGGGTGCCTGTCGCTTCGACGCCACGAGCGGCGCGCGGACGGTCCAGCTGCCGCGGACATTCGGCTTGGCAGCGGTTGTATCCCAGTAGATCGCGACCCCGTTCCGCGCAACCCAACCGCGGTCGGGCGAAACGCTGCCGTTCCGCTTCTCTCGCGAGAGGCTCGAGGGTGGGCGGGTGCTCAACATGGTCCCGGACCCGACCAGCTAGGTGTTGATGCGGCCTCCGCCTTCGGGGACGGTGTCATCCCCAAAGGCGGAGCCCCAACTAGGCGCCTAACAAACCGGAACTACTTGCCGACTCGCGCTGCCTTGCGGGGAGCAATGCCCAGGCTGCCGCCATCAGTCAGGCCATTGATCTTGGTGACCGTTATCTCAAGTCTGACATTGTCCTCGAGCTTGAAGGACGCGGCTCCTGAGTTGCAGAAGAAATTGACGTTAGTCGGGCTTGTATAGGTCCGCGTGCCAGCCCCATTGAGCCACGCACCATTGTAGGCGCCTGCGTAGTAGGACGAACTCCAGCCGAAACTATCGGGGGAGAGGTAGAAGCCACATAGGACTACGTTGGGAGATGACGACGGCTTGATTCCCACCGAGTAGCTGAGTTGGTAGGTGCCGGCCGCGGGGATGGGGACTTGCCAAAAAGGACTACTTGTATGCACCGTAGCGTGGTCCGTGTCGGTGTAAACGACGGAGTTCGTAGCCAGCGCTCCGCTGCTCAGGCCGTCGAGCTTGTCGGCGTTGAGCCGCTTCACCTTCTTGCTGGAGCTGACCGCGAGTGGTGGGGCAGATGCCCTCGTCTTGAGCTTCAGGGCGGGCCCCGCGCCGGTGTTCTTGACGGTGGCCGACCGGGTCTCCTTGTTGATCTTGCCGAGCAGGAGCGGCCTGCCGTTGGCGGCATACGCCGCCAGGTTGGCGCCGCCGACCAGCAGACCGGCCGCGACCAGGATGGCGGTGGTTCGGTTTCGAAGTAGTGACACGGAGGGATCCCCTCGTTGAGGTTTACTTACCCGGCCCTGTCTAGACCCCATACGGCCCCGCGTACATAGCCCGATTTGACCAAGGGGTCATCTGAGCGCTGGTTGGGACCGACCGGTCAGCCCCAATCAGGGCTGGCCGGCGGTTCCCACCGAATCGCCGAGACCCAGCCTGCAGAGTCAGCCGAGCCCCGGCGCCTTCCGACTTGGAAGCTGGCGCGGCGCCGGAGTGGCGGCTATAGAGAGGCGTCGGTCAACGCGAGTGAAGGTCAGCAGGGACTGCTGGTTGTACAAGACCATGTCCCCCGTGGCGGCGCACATGAACTGCACGGGGTCGGTGCGGGTGTCGAGCAGACCCGAAGCATTGACCGTGTACTGATCGTCGACACCATCGACCAAGTCGAGATGAGAGAAGTTGAAGTCCTCGTCTTCGAACCAGCACTGGAGCGCCTTGCCCGCGGGTTGGACGGCGAAGACCGAGTAGCTGGCGTCGTACAGGCCTGGGCGCAGACCCGGCAGGTCGAGCACCAGGGTGTCGCCTGCGAACGGCGGGATGGCGTACGACTTGGTCACTGTCTGCAGGTCGGCTGCGTTCTTTCCGTCTACGAGGTCGGCGTTGAGTCGGGTGACCTTCTTGCGGGAGTTCACTGCCAGTGGCGGGGCGGAGGCCCGGGTCTTGAGTTTCAGGGCGGGCCCGGCGCCGGTGTTCTTGATGGTGGCGGAGCGGGTCTCCGTGTTGACCTTTCCGAGTAGCAGTGGCCGGCCGTTGGCGGCGTACGCGGCGAGGTTGGCGCCGCCGACGAGCACGACAGCGGCGGCAAGGATGGCGGTGGTGCGACTTCGGAGCCGAGACATCGGGGATTCCCCTCGTAGGAGTGGCAGGTACATGCATTGTCTAGACGTCGTGCGCCTCTATGGCAATGCCCGATATGACCAAAAGGGAGCGTCTAGCCGATCCAGATGATGCGACTCGGTGTCGCGACACCGGAGACGCGCCGGTCCTGGCTCCCGCCCGGCACTGCGTCCAGGAACTCCTCGTCGTACAGCAGGGTGATTACGGGGGTGCCGACCGGGACGCGGGCCAGTGCCCGGTCGTAGGAGCCACCACCGCGACCGAGCCGCATCCCAGTGCGGTCGACTGCCAGACCCGGCACGAGGACGACGTCCGCCGTCGCGAGGGCGTCGCGACCCAGCCGTTCGCCGGCCGGCTCGAGCAGGCCACGACCGGCGGAGAGCAGGCTCGTCGGTCCGCGGTAGGTCGCCCAGTCGAGGTCGTTGTCCGCGAGGAGCACGGGCAGCAGCGCGCGCCGACCGGCTTCGAACCACGAGTCGATCAGCGGGCCGGTTCCCGGCTCGCCGGCAATGGACACGTACGCCGCGATGGTGGCTGCACGCTGCAGCACCGCCGTGGCGAGGAGGTGCTCGGCGATCGCCTGCGCGCTCTCGCCGACCTCCAGCAGCGACCGGCGTCGCCGTGCGGTCAGCAGCTGGTCGCGCAGGGCGATCTTCTGTGCGGCTAGGGCATCGTCCACAGGGCGACGTTAGCCCGGAGCGACGTCAGTTGGTCAGACCGCGCCCGTCTGCTCGTGGCGCTTGCCGGAGCGCACGAGGGCAGGTCCACGGACGCGGTCGACCTTCTGGAAGGCCACAGTCAGGGGCTGCAGAAGTTTGAGGTCGTCTCCGTCGGCGGTCTGGCAGAAGAAGAACATCGTCGCTGGGTTGAACTCCATGACGGTTGCGCCGGTGAGCCAGGTAGCTATGAAACTTCCGGGGCCGACATTGACCTGGTGGGCGGCGAACTGGCGGCTGAAGTCCTGGGTCGTGATCGCGCACACCATCTCCGTGCCGCTTGGGAGTGGGATAAAGCTCGCCTCCCAGGAGACGGCGTAGCGTCCCGCTGGAACACTCGAGAGATCCCAAGCTTCGAACCCTCCTCGCGAACTCGTGGTGTCGGTGTCGGTCAGCACGATCGCGTTCGACTGCAGCGCCGCTGCGTTGAGGCCGTCGACTCTGTCGGCGTTGAGTCGCCTGACCTTCTTGCTGGAGGAGACCGACAGCGGCGGTGCGGACGCCCGGGTCTTGAGCTTCAGAGCCGGACCGGCGCCGGTGTTCTTGACGGTGGCCGGGCGGGTCTCTCCTTGTTGACCTTGCCGAGTACCAGCGATCTGCCGTTGGCGGCGTAGACCGCTAGGTTCGCGCCACCGAGCAGCAGGCCGGCCGCGACGATGACGGACAGGGTTCGATTGACACGCACGGTGCGATTCCCTTCGTTGGAGTGCTGACCGACATGAGCCTGGTACGAGAGCATTGACCTGGCTATGGCTGTTTGTGACCATGGGCGCCTCTAAGATCGTCTGTCATGAGTGGACCGGGGCTTGGCCAGGCACGCGAGAAGATGGCCGCTGCCGGGGTGGACCCGGTCGCGATCGAGGTCTTCTCCCACTACTACCGGCTCGTCGAGGCTGGTGAGACCGGCATGGTGCCCGAGTCGACGATCGACCCGCTGGAGATGGACTCGCTCTCCGAGGTACAGGTCTCCGACGAGGTCGCCGCGCAGGCGCTGGCCGGCACGGTGGTGCTCAAGCTCAACGGCGGTCTCGGCACGTCGATGGGGATGGACCGGGCAAAGTCGCTGCTCCAGGTACGACCGGGCCTGACCTTCCTGGACATCATCGCCCGGCAGGTGTTGGCGCTGCGGCGCAGGTACGACGCACCGCTCCCACTGCTCCTCATGGACAGTTTCCGCACCAGGGACGACACCCTCGGCGCGCTCAAGCGATACCACGACCTGGCGGTCGACGGGCTGCCGCTGGACTTCCTGCAGAACAAGGAGCCCAAGCTGCGAGTCGACGACCTGACGCCGGTCGAGTGGCCAGCAGACCCGACCCTGGAATGGTGCCCGCCCGGACATGGGGACCTCTATACGGCCCTGGTCGGCACGCGCCTGCTGGACCGGCTGGTCGAGGCCGGGTACACCCAGGTGTTCGTCTCCAACTCCGACAACCTCGGAGCTGTGCCGGAGCCGAGGGTCGCGGGGTGGTTCGCCCAAAGCGGCGCGCCCTTTGCGATCGAGGCGGTACGGCGTACGCCGAGCGACCGCAAGGGCGGGCACTTCGCCCGCCGCAGGTCCGACGGCCGGATCGTGCTGCGGGAGACCGCGCAGATCCTGGCCGAGGACCAGGAGGCCTTCTCGGACCTGACCCGGCACCGCTACATGTCGACGAACAACCTCTGGTTCAACCTCGCGGCGATGCAGGCCAAGCTCGCCGAGACCCAGGGGATCCTCGGGCTGGCGATGATCAAGAACACCAAGACCGTCGACCCTGCCGACCCGAGCAGTCCCGAGGTGGTGCAGATCGAGACCGCGATGGGGGCCGCGATCGAGGTCTTTGACGGCGCCACCACCATCGAGGTCGGCCGGGACCGTTTCGTACCGGTGAAGACCACCAACGACCTGCTTGTGCTGCGCAGCGACTGCTACCGGCTGGACGACGACTCGGTTCTGGAGCAGGTTCCTGACCACGTCCCGTTCGTCGACCTCGACCCGGCGTACAAGCTGGTGGGGCCGTTCGAGCAGCGCTTCCCGGAGGGGCCGCCGAGCCTGAAGGACGCGACGCGCTTCGTGGTCCGGGGGGACTGGACGTTCGGTCCCGACCTGGTGGTCACCGGGGACGTGACCATCGACGCGGAGGGTTCACCCGGCCGGATCGACCAGCTTGGTCCCCGCGGCTAAGGGGTCCAGTCGACGTCCCAGAGCTGGTGGCTGCCAGACAGCCCCTTGAGCTCGAGCTCGGCAGCCGGGGTCAGCGCGAACTCGTCGTAGCCCTCCAGTGCAGTGCGTACGTCGTCGGAGACGATGATCTCGGCGCCCTGGGCCTGGGCAGCCACCCGCGCGGCCATCGCCACGTTGCGGCCGAAGTAGTCACCCTCGCGGGAGACCACCGTCCCGGTGTGGACGCCGATGCGCACCCGGATCGGCGTACGGCGAAAGTGCCGGCCGGTGGCACTGTGGAGCCCGCGCTGGATGTCGATCGCCGCTCTCACCGCCTCGGCCGGCTCGCGGAACACGACCATGAACCCGTCGCCCTGGCTCTTCACCACGTGGCCGCGGTGCCGCTTGATCTGGTCCCGCACCAGCCGGTCGTGTACGTCGAGCAGCCGCACCCAGTCGTCGTCGCCGAGGCGTTCGTTGTGGGCGGTCGAGTCCTCGATGTCGGAGAAGAAGATCGTGACCGTGCCGTCGGCCGCGGCGATCTTCACGATCTGAGCGCGGTCCTCGGTCGCCCAGCGGGTGATGTCCTCGATGGAGGTCATCAGCATCCCGCTGACACCGCCCTCGCGAACGCGGGTCGCGGTCTCGGTGAGGGCCTTGACCGCCAGGCCCGCCACCCTGCGTCTGCGGGGCCGCGCGTGGATCTTGAGCTCTCCCTCCAGCGAGGAGACCCGTCGCCGGGCGCGACGCAGCCGCAGCCGTGTGACCAGGACGTCGACCAGTGCAAGGACGAGGAGCACCCCGAGGACCACGATGGTGATGACTTCTTCGGACACGCGACAAGGGTGCCATGTGCTGGTTGCCGTGGCATGACGACCTAGGCTCGTGCGCATGGGTGAACCGATCAGCGTGGACGAGCATCTCGAGCGAATCCTCGAGGCCATCCAGCCGCTGCCGCCGTACGACCAGCCGTTGATCGAGGCGCTGGGCCTCCCGGTCTGCGAGAGCATCACCGCGCCGATGGACCTGCCGTCGTTCGACAACTCCGCCATGGACGGGTACGCCGTCGCGTTCAAGGACGTGGCCAGCGCCAGCGAGGACCACCCGGTGCACCTGCCGGTGGTGGGGGAGTCTGCCGCAGGGCAGTCCAGGCTCTTCGCCATGTCTTCCGGAACGGCAGTCAAGATCATGACCGGCGCTCCGGTGCCCCAAGGTGCCGATGCCGTCGTGCCGGTGGAGTGGACCGATGCCGGGATCGCCAGCGTGCGGATCACCCAGGCGCCAACCGCAGGCCAGCACGTACGCCGGCGTGCCGAGGACGTGAAGACAGGTGATGTGATCCTCGAGGACGGCCGGATCCTCGGGCCTCGTCAGGTCGGGCTGCTGGCCTCGGTGGGTCGGTCTCAGGTGAGCGCACGTCCGCGCCCCCGCGTGGTGATCATCTCGACCGGCTCGGAGCTACGCGAGCCCGGCAGCCCGCTCGGCCACGACTCGATCTACGACTCCAACTCCTACATGCTCGCCGCCGCGGTGCGGAACGCCGGCGCGATCGCCTACCGGGTAGGCATCGTCTCCGACGACCCCACCGAGTTCGCGGACGCGCTGTCCGACCAGCTGGTGCGCGCCGACATCGTGGTGACCAGCGGCGGCGTCAGCAAGGGTGACTACGACGTCGTCAAGGAGGTGCTGTCCAAGCTGGGGACCGTGCAGTTCTGCGAGGTGGCCATGCAGCCCGGCAAGCCGCAGGGCTTCGGCTTCGTCGGGGAGGACGGCACCCCGATCTTCACGCTGCCAGGCAACCCGGTGTCGTCCTACGTCTCCTTCGAGGTGTTCGTGCTGCCCGCGATCCGCCGGATGATGGGCCGGATCCCGCATCGGCGTCCGTTGGTGCGGGCGATGCTGTCGCGGGGGTTCTCCTCGGCTCCGGAGCGCAGACAGTTCGTCCGCGCCCACTTCGACATCGACGGCAAGGGTGCCCACGTCGTACCGGTGGGCGGGCACGGCTCGCACCTGATGGGCGACCTGTCCGAGGCGAACGCACTCATCGTCGTACCCGAGGAGGTCACCTCCGTCCAGGCGGGGGAGCAGGTGCAGGTCCTGGTGCTCGACCGAGACTTCTAGTCGGCGCGGGCAGCGCCACTAGAGTGCCTGCATGACCGAGTTCACCCACCTCGACGAGTCGGGCGCCGCCCGGATGGTCGACGTGTCCGGCAAGCAGGTCAGTACGCGCGTCGCGGTAGCGACGGGCCGGGTGCTGGTTTCGGCCGAGGTCATCGGGCTGCTGCGCGGGGAGGGAGTCCCCAAAGGTGACGCTCTCGGCGTCGCGCGGGTCGCTGGCATCATGGCCGCGAAGAAGACCCCGGACCTCATCCCGCTGTGTCACCCGCTGGCAATCAGCGGGGTGACCGTGGACCTGTCGGTGGCCGACGACGCGGTCGAGATCACCGCAACGGTGCGGACCAACGACCGCACCGGAGTCGAGATGGAGGCGCTCACCGCCGTAGCGGTCGCCGGGCTGACCGTCATCGACATGGTCAAAGCTGTGGACAAGGCGGCGACCGTCACCGACGTACGAGTGGAGTCGAAGTCCGGCGGCAAGTCCGGAGACTGGGTACGCCGGTGAAGGCCACCGTGGTCAGTGCCTCCAACCGTGCGGCCGCCGGTGTCTACGAGGACACCACCGGTCCACTGATCGTGGCGGCGCTCGAGGAGGCCGGCTTCGAGGTGACCGGTCCGGTCGTCGTACCGGACGGGGAGCCGGTGGCTACCGCGATCCGGGAGGCCGTGGCCGGTGGTGCCCGCGCCGTACTCACGACCGGTGGGACGGGGCTGACGCCGACCGACCTGACGCCGGAGGCGACGCGGCCGCTGTTGGACCGCGAGGTGCCTGGTATCTCCGAGGCGATCCGGGCGCACGGCATCGCCAAGGGCGTTCCGGCGGCCGCTCTGTCCCGGGGGCTGGCGGGGGTCGCGGGGAGCGCGCTCGTGGTGAACCTGCCGGGGTCACGTGGGGGAGTCAAGGACGGTCTGGAGGTCGTCCTGCCCCTGCTGCAGCACGCGCTGGAGCAGATCGTCGGGAGCGACCACTGAACGCCTGGCGCTCGGTCGCCCTCAGGCACGGCGAGGTCGGCGTGCGACCCCTGCTGATGGCCGACAGCGCAGCGTGGAGGGAGGCCCGGCTGGGAAACCGCGACTGGCTCAAACCATGGGAGGCGACCGTTCCCGCCGGTGACGCGACAGTGCCGCGGACGTTTCGGGGGATGGTAAAGGACCTCTACCGACAAGCCCGCGAGGGTCGTGCCCTGCCGATGGCGGTCACCGTCGAAGGCTCGTTCGCCGGGCAGCTGACGGTCAGCAACATCGTCGGTGGGTCGGCCAGGTTCGGGCAGATCGGCTACTGGATCGACCAGCGGTACGCCGGGCGCGGGTTCATGCCGGTCGCCGTGGCGATGATGGTGGACTACTGCTTCGTCCAGCTCGAGTTGCACCGGATCGAGGTGGCGATCCGACCGGAGAACGTCGCGAGTCTCCGAGTGGTGGAGAAGCTCGGGTTGACCGAGATCGGGTTTGCGCCGCGGTACCTGCACATCGACGGCGGTTGGCGCGACCACCGACTTTTCGCTGTGACGGTCGAGGAAGTCCCTGGCGGGCTGCTCCGCCGGCTAATCACATGAGTCACACGAGTCTTGTTGCGACACACCGGTTAACCTGCGGCCCAGTTCCGTCACGCCCTTTTACGGTTGTCCCTGTGGATATGTCTGCAGGAATCTTCGTCGTGCTCGCCCTCGGATGGGCGGGCTACCTCATTCCCCGGGCCCTCAAGCACCACGACGAACTCGCTCAGACCCGGTCCATCGACCGCTTCTCCCAGACCATGCGCGTGCTCGCCCGCCGCGAGCCGGTCAGCACGCGCGACGCCCGCCTGGTGGTCACCCCGCGGCGCGGCGACGACAACCCGTTGGTCGTCGTACCGATGGACCGGCCGTCGCGGGCCCGGCTCCAGGCCCGCCGGAAGGCCGCCGCCGCGGCCGCTCGTCGCCGCCGGCGGATCCTCATCGTGCTCCTGCTCGCCGACGTCGCAGTCGGCGTCCTGGTCACAGTAGGGACCCTGCAGCGCTGGTCGGTGGCGATCCCCGCCGGCCTCACGCTGGTCTACCTGTTGCTCTGCCGGACCCTGGTCCGCCGCGAGCACCTGGCTTGGGACCTCGAGGTCGGCAGGTCGGACCGCGGGCGCGGTCGTGGGCTGCCCGAGGAGGTCGTCGAGCCACCGGCGGTCCGGATGCGCAACCCGCAGGGCTTCGAGGAGGTCTCGCAGGACGAGGACACTGCGGCGATCAGCGTCTCCGCGTTAGCCGCAGCCCTACCCACTCTCGACGGGGAGTCGCTGTGGGACCCGCTGCCGGTTACGCTCCCGACGTACGTCGGCAAGCCGATGGTTGCGCGCACGGTCCGCACCATCGACCTGTCCGAACCGGGCGTCTCCAGCTCGGGCCGCGACGCCGCCGACTCCCAGCTCGTAGCCGAGGCGGAGGTGGCCGAAGCGGCTGCCGCAGAGGGCCAGCAGCAGCGCGCAGTCAACTCCTGACCGATTCGGAACCCCCGATAATCGGGTGATATGTTTTCCGTCGCGCCGAGCAGGCGCATGGGGCTGTGGCGCAGTTGGTAGCGCGTCTCGTTCGCAATGAGAAGGTCAGGGGTTCGAATCCCCTCAGCTCCACCAAACTTGCTGGTCAGGGCCGATGTCCGTCATCCCGAACAGGGAGACAGCATGGCCACTCCGCGTTTACTCCGCACATTGGGCCCAGCCGGGCCGCACTCATCGCCCCATCTCGGGCGCTCTCGTTGGCTCCCGGAAGTCCTCGCACACCTGAGGGTCATGAAGACCCAGAAGATCCGAGACACCTCTGCCACGACGCCGACACTGGCGCTCATCGACGGCGTCCTGTCCCTCTCCGAGCTCTGCGCCCAGTTGCACGTGAGCGCCCAGACGATTTACGACCTGCGAAGCCAAGGGCGCGGTCCTCGTGGCTTCCGGGTGGGCCGCGAGCTGCGGTTCCGGGTCAGTGAGATCGATGCCTGGTTGACGCGGTTGGAGGCCGAGGACGACCGACGACACCAGCTGGGGGTCCGCTGATGCCACGACCACGGACCCCGGTCGGCGCCTATGGCTCGATCGCGGTGCGCCGCCGCGGCGACCGGGTCATCGCCGAGACGCGGATTCGCGACGCGGACGGTCGGATCCGGCATGTCAGGGTGACCGCAAGGAGCGCCGCCCGAGCACAGCAAGTCCTCAAAGCACGACTGCTGGATCGCCCCGCGTTCGGCAGCACCAGGGTCCTCACGCCGCAGAGCACTTTCGCTGATCTGGTCGAGGTGTGGCTGGCCGACCTCGCTATTCAGCGGCTCGCTGAAGGGACCAAGCAGAACTACCGCGACCAGGTCCGCCTGCACGTCCTGCCGGCGTTCGAGCAGTATGCGCTCGCGGAGATCACCACGGGTCGAGTCGAGTGGTTCCTCAAGTCGCAGGCCGCTATCTCCCCCTCGCGGGCCCGGCAGTCGCGGACCCTGCTGAACCTGCTCTTCGGATTCGCGTTGCGGCACGACGCCGTGTCGCGCAACCCCGTCGCCGGCACCTCGCCATTGCGCCACCCGAAGAGTCAACCGAGGGCCCTCACGCTTGACCAGATCGCCGCGATCCGTGAGGCCGCCGCGAACTGGAGAAGCGAACCGGGCCTGCCGGGCCCGAAACCCGACGGACAGGTGCGCGACATCATCGAGGTGCTCCTGGGAACCGCCATGCGCACAGGCGAAGTCCTGGCGCTCCGCCCGTGCGATCTCGACGACCGCCCGACCGGGATGGTCGCGGCGGTGACGGGCACCGTTGTCCAGCGCAAAGGCCAGGGTGCGATCCGCCAGGACCGGCCCAAGTCCGAAGCCTCGATCCGGTGGATCCCGGTGCCGGAGTTCGCGGCCAGTGTCTTGCGGCGACGCGCAACCGGCGTCAGCGAGGCGCAGGACGATCTTCGCCAACCGCAGCGGCGGCCCACTGAGCCCGTACAACGTCCGGCGCACGTTCCGGGACTTCCTGGTCGAGGCCGGTCTCGGTGACTCCGGAATCAGCCTCCGCTGGTACCGACGCACCGGCGCCACGGTCATCGCCCGAGGGATGGGAAGCGACGCGGCGGCAGCCTTCCTCGGCCACTCCTCGACGGCGATCACAGAAGGCCACTACATCGAGCGCGACCCGACCGTCGATCGGACCCCGGCTGCGCACCTGGAGCGGACGCTTCGCCCTGTCCGGCCCGATGATGCCCTTCTGGTGCAGGCGGCTGCAGTCGGGGAGGACGCGTTGCTCGCTGCTGTCGACCATGAGAGAGATGACGACGCCGTGGCGTAACGGCGTCAGCCGTCTTGGGGGCTCAACTGCCGCTCGTGCAGAGGACTCCCTTCAGCGACGCGGCGGAAGTGGTCGGGGGTGACCCACTTCAGGCCCGTCTCACGGCGATCTGCCGCCACCGACGCTCGACGTTGTTGACCTGCTGCCACGTCACATTTCGGGTGGGGAACACCGCGTCGAGGAAATTCGTCAGGGGACGTACGGCACCGTCCCTGAAGGATCACAGCCGCCCGCTCGGGCAGGGCGACCAGTCGGGGACGCGCCAGAGCCTTCCGATAGGTCCCGATGCCGGACTCGGTCTTGATGGTCGCGTTGACGTCGATGACCCTCGCGCCAAGGTCGATGTCAGCCCAGCGGAGCGCGAGCACCTCACCGATGCGAGCTCCGGTCGCGAGCATCACCTCGATGATGTCGGCGATGTCGTCCGACGACTTCGGTCCGGAGCGGTCCTTGTTGAGCCATGCCCGGACTGCCGCACGGACGGTCTCGAGCTCGGCCATGGTAAGGGACCGGTGGTCGGGCGTAGGCCGTTTGATGCTTAGCGACCCTCGGACCGGATTGACGGCGAGGGCGCCGACCTCGACGGCGGTTTCGAGCATCGCGCCCAGGACGACCTTGGCCTTGCGCTGGCGGTTCAGGCTCGCGGCGCCCAGCTCAACGAGTAGTCCGTCGACCAGGCTTGTCGTGAGGTCGCTGATGATCGTCGTGCCGAAACTCGGGACAACAAGTCTGTTCAGGACGCGCTCGTACTCATCGATCGTGGTCCGGTCGAGCCGCTGCTCGCCTCGAAGCTGGTTGAGCCAGAAGCCAACCAGGTCGACGACGGTCGTCTGCGGGGTGATGGTGCTGTTCATCGACTGCTCCCCTTCCGTGACGCGGGCCGGGTTGCCCTCGTCCTGAAGGTGTGCAGTTGTTACCTCGCGACCTTGCGACGCCCGAGCGCAGCCGCGGGGGTCGCGACCTCAAATCCAGAGGTCGCAG